>JACKAN010000003.1 GCA_020635055.1 Pseudobdellovibrionaceae bacterium | reverse complement strand
CCATCCTCATCAAAAGCTAGTAATTTTAACTCTAAAAGTTTTTTAATTGCTTCTATTACAATGTTTTTTTCTAAGTTTAAACGACTGGATATCCAGTCTGTATTAAATTTAAAATCAATAGTCTCTGACAGTGCTAAAATTGCAAGATAGTACCATTCTGCAATTACTTGGAATTTATCATCTGAAAGAAATACTGTTTTAACTTCTGGAGCAGCCTTTACATTAAAATCTTTAAGAAACTGCTCTCTTTCGATGGGAGAAAGCTCTAACAATTCACAAATTTCTCTGGCTTTTTTATGAGAAATCTTTCTTTTACCATTGAGTATTTGCGATAGAGTACCTGGGCTTAATTTTAATTTTTGCGCAAAGGCTCGTAGAGAAAATTTATCGTTTTTTTGCTTTCCAGAAATAAATTTACTTTGCAAAAGTCTGGAAACACCTATTTGAGTACTCATACACAAGTGAAGTGCATTTAAAATGCCAATTAAACAAGTGTTCTTCAATGTTTAAGCTAACTTAGGGTTTAGAGTTTTGCACATTTAATTGACAGCCAATGTAATTAAAACAATAAGTTCCCGGTTAAAATCGGCACGCAAAAGTACAATTGATTTTGATGATAATGTTGAATTTGGAACTCGACGCAGACTTAAGATGGCCCAGAATAAAGTGACAGCAGCGACTTTTGTTTTTAAAGCTATTTCTTCAGAATATATATAGTAAATACTAAAGCGGAATTGCTTAGGTATGCATACTGATCATTCCGGGCAATTTATTTTAAATACAGATATGTGTATAATTGTGTGGGCTTCGAGCAGTGCAAAATTTTCGAATTAAGTGATTTCAAATGTTAACTTATCAACAGGATTAAAAATACATTTTTAAAATGTCTGTTTTTAAAAATCGTGTTGTTTTGAGATTTGACTTGGTGCTTATCGGAAATTTAACCGGGAACCTTGTGTTAATGTGAGTCACTTTGTTTAAATTTTTAGTTGGTTCTGGACCTTGGTGTTAGAATTTTAGGGAGCACATATTATAGAACTAAGTTTCAACTTATCAAGGAGTTAGGCCGACAAGTACAACACAAGCTCTGCACCTTTGATAAACTTATTATTTAGAGTGTGTAATTTATAGCGGAGCGTTTGAGGAAAATTAATGAAAGTACATACAGCTAATAATGTATTATCACGTTATTTTTTGAAAAGTCTTAAAACTTTTCAACTGCTGTTATTATCCTCTTCTTTTATTGCCTGTACTGAAGGTATTGGTAATAAACAAATCACCGAACAAGGTAGTTTAGGAATAAATTTAGTTGTCGCTAGTGGTGATGGACAGTTTGCGGATCCTGGACAAAAATTCAACTACCCTATAGTTGCCAAAGTGGTAGACCCCCTGGGTGATCCCATTCCTGGAGTGACTGTTGAGTTCAGTACTGAAGAGTCTAATGGCGCAAGTATACTGACGGCCAGTACAATTTCAGATCGCACGGGCAATGTGGCCACCAATATTTTAGCTCCCAACAAACTGGACAAAAAATTTGTTGTTTATGCCAAACTGCCCAAAGGTCAGATTCAAATTCCATTCAATTTAGCCACATTCCCAGAACAATTATTGGTGATCTCTGATGGACCCACCTATGATTTTGAATCTGAGGCCGTGGGAGCTGTACGCTCTTTTGCCTTTATATTAGATAATACGGGCACCAGTAAAGCGACTAACATTTCAGGTTTTATTGAAGATCTTCCCTTTAAATTTAAAGGGGGTGCTTTCCCAGGAACAGGTGGCACTTGCGGACTGGAACTCAATGGCGGAGAAGACTGTAAGTTTGTCGTATCCTTTGCACCCACTGAAGTTGGGTTTTTTGCCAGTGAAGTTGAGATTCATTATAAGGATAATTCCATTGAACGCGTTGCCACTCGCTCACTCAAGGACAGGGCCACTTAGCAAAATTAGTGGTTTCGAAGATCCTGAATACGACTTCGGCTCTTGGCCATAGGTGGTACTGCTGAGTAATAATATTTGTTAGTAGAAAACATGTGAAACCCTATAAGTTTCTAGTCTTACTGCTAACAGTTTAAGAAGTTCAGCTTTAGCTACAAAGGTGGAGCCTTCCCTGAACCGGTGGAACATGTTTAAATACAATCACTGCTGGTGACAACTGTAGCTCCTGTTTTTGACCTTTCTCCTCCTGCTGCAGGATTACATGTTTCTAAAATTGACCTCTTATTTTAATGGTGCTGCCAGTGACCGCGCGAGCGAAACATTCGAGGTACGGGTAACTCCCTGCCATGTTGATATTTCGGATAGTCCTAATTTTATGACTATGGAACCAAAGCTGTAAGCTCTATTAGCGAACATGTGTTTACTGTAATTCTCAATAATGGAAACAGTCCTGCCACTTTTGGGTGGTGGTACAATTTTAGCGCCTTTGGTTTTAAAAATAGTTTGTATCCTGGGACCGGTGGAACTTCTTGTACAGGAACATTAAATAACGGTCAAAGTTGTACTATCGTAGTTATTTTTTTCACCATCTCGGCGGGTTTAAAACTGGCAAATGTCCAAGTCACATATAATAATGGCAAGCCTTTGAGCTACCACAAGAGCTTGCCACGGGGATGGACTTAGGTTATTTAGATATCTCACAAAATCCACTTTATGATTTTACGACTCACCCCATTGGCTCGTCTATAGATTTCGTCTTTACAGTCACTAACACAGGAACCGGTTCGGCTACGGGAGTTACTGGAACCGGCCTCTTGGCTCCTTTTAGATTTAAAGGCGGAAGCTATCCTGGTGTTGGCGGAAATTGTGGTGCGACATTCACTCCTTCACAGGCTTGCAGTATTGTTGTTAATTTTTCTCCTACAGTTGCCGGTGTCTTTTTTGATACAATCCAATTAGATTATAATGATGGTTCGAACCCACAAAATTCTTTGCGTGATATCAAAGGTACAGGTATTGCCGCTGCAAGTTTGGAAATCTCTAATGCTCCATTGTACGACTATGGAACACAGGCTTTAAGTACAGTTACAGATTATACTTTTACAGTGTCTAACACAGGAGGAATCTCCGCTTCGGCTATGGCAGGATCGGGATTGGCAGCACCTTTTCTTTTTAAAGGTGGAAGTTATCCAGGTACTGGTGGAACCTGTAGTGCGAGTTTAATTGCTGCTGGCACTTGTACTATTGTGGTTTCTTTTAACCCAACAGCCACTGGTATTTTTTCTGACAGCATTCAGATCGATTACAATGATGGGGTTTCGGTTTTAAACACCACTCGCAATATCCAGGGTACAGGCACTAATCAAGCTGTGATAAATATTAGTGAAGGTCCACTCTTTGATTATGGAACTAAGGCTATAGGTTCTGTAAACGATCAAGTTTTTACTTTAAACAACTCTGGGGGATTAACCGCCACAGGAATGACAGGCACAGGTTTAGCTTCACCTTTTAGTTTTAAAGGCGGCTCTTATCCAGGAATAGGTGGAAATTGTTTAGCCACTTTGGCTTCTGCTGCATCTTGTACTGTGGTTGTCACTTACTCCCCAGTGAGCACTGGTGTTCAAAGCGATTCCATCGAAATCAATTACAATGATGGCAGTACGGCACAAACATCCACACGCATCATTCAAGGTTCTGGGGCTACCTCCGCCAATTTAATAATTTCTGACGGACCCACTTTTGATTTTGGTACTAAAGCGGTAAGCACTCAAACGGATCAAATTTTTACCATCGATAATATTGGTGGTGTGGATGCCACTGTTTTAACAGGTTTACCAATATCGGCCCCCTTTGGTTTTAAAGGTGGAAGTTTTCCTGGTACCGGTGGAAATTGTACCGCAACATTAGCTTCTAGCAACACTTGCACTATAGTTATCACTTATGCTCCGGCAACTACTGGCATACATAACTCTACCATTCAAATCAGTTACAATGATGGCAGCACGGCACAAGTGGCCACTCGTGATGTCACGGGTACAGGCGCTACAGCGGCCCTTTTAACTATTTCCGATGGCCCACTTTATGACTATGGATCTCAAGCCATAGGTTCCAATACAGATAAAACTTTTACTGTTCAAAACACCGGTGGTTTAACTGCCACAGTGATGACAGATTTAGGTATTGCCGCTCCTTTTAGTTTTAAAGGTGGGGGGTATCCTGGAACAGGTGGTACTTGCGGTGCTAGCTTAGCTTCCACAGCGACATGTTCGATTGTTGTGAGATATTCTCCGACTGTGGGTGGTAGCCATTCGGATGCCATTGAAATCAGTTACAATGATGGTTTGATTGTAAAAACTGTCACTCGCGATGTCCAAGGTTTGGCTGCCAACTCTGCATTTTTAGCGATTTCTGATGGTCCCACCTATGACTATGGCAACAAAGCTGTTGGCTCCACAACAGAAAAAACTTTTACTATTCAAAACACAGGTTCTATTACAGCAACGGCTATCAATGGAAACGGTTTAGCTGTTCCATTTAATTTTAAAGGTGGTTCTTACCCAGGTTCTGGGGGAAATTGCGGAAGCACATTAAACGCTGCTGCTTCTTGTACTGTGGTTATTAATTTTAGCCCTCTCACCTCTGGTGCAAAATCAGACACATTGATAATGGATTACAATGATGGTGTCGCCGCCACCAGCGCCACTAGAGACTTAGTAGGTACGGCCTCTACAGCTGCACTTTTAGCCATTTCAGACGGACCCACATTTGATTATGGTATTAAAGCCGTAGGTTCAAATACAGACAAAACTTTTACGGTGCAAAACAATGGTGGAGTGAGTGCCACTTTGATGGATGGTGGAATTCTAACCACACCATTTAATTATGCTGGTGGAACATATCCTGGAACAGCTGGAACTTGTGGTGTAACTTTAGCGGCTACTGCGACTTGTACTATTGTTGTTAAGTACTCTCCTGTTACTATTGGACTTCATTCTGATATTTTAACAGTGGACTATGACGACGGCACAGGGCTGCAACAAGCTACGCGAAATATTCAAGGTACGGGAGCTAACGCTGCCTTCTTAGCGATTTCCAATGGTCCTATTTTTGATTTTGGAACGAAAGCTTTAAGTTCAAACACAGACCAAATTTTTAATGTTAACAATACCGGCGGATTAACAGCCACAACTATTACCGGCTTGGGTTTAACAGCACCTTTTAGTTTTAAAGGAGGAGCTTATCCTGGTACTGGTGGAAATTGTGGAGTGAACTTAGCTACCGCGGGAAGTTGTACTATAGTTGTAACTTATTCGCCTACAACTACGGGACCTCACTCTGACAGCATTCAATTAGACTATGATAATGGGATAACAACAGACACTAGCTATCGCGATGTCCAAGGTACTGGCGCTAATGCAGCTTTGATTACTATTAGCGATGCTCCCACTTATAATTATGGCACTTTAGCTATTAGTTCCAATGCCGATCATGTTTTCACTCTCACTAATTCAGGAGGCGTGACCGCTTCGGCGATGGTGGCCTCTGGTTTAGCTGCACCTTATACATTTAAAGATGGAACTTATCCCGGTACTGGTGGAACTTGCGCAGGATCACTCAATGCCTCTGCTAGTTGTACTGTGGTTGTAAAGTTCTCACCGGTGACCACAGGCACTCACAATGACACTCTTTTAATAGATTACAATGATGGTATCGCCGCCGCCCAATCCAGTGTGGATGTTACCGGTTTAGGCACTTCAGTGGCACTCTTAGAAATTTCTGAAGCTCCCCTTTATGATTTTGGCAACTTGCCTATTGGTCAAAGTGCGGAATACACTTTTAGTGTTACCAACAATGGGGGAATAAATGCTACCTCCCTTGCGGGTACAGGTTTAGCCGCGCCCTTTAATTTTAAAGGTGGGAGTTATCCCGGTGCAGGTGGAACTTGCAGTTCGAATTTAGCGGCCTCTGCCTCTTGTACTATTATTGTTAAATACTCACCCACACTTATTGGCTTACACCAAGACTCTATACAAATTGATTATGACAATGGCTCGGGATTACAGAGTTCTATGCGCGATATACAAGGAACTGGAGTCAGCGCTGCCTTTTTAACTATTTCCGATGGTCCACTTTATGACTACGGACCTGTTGCAATAACTGGTGTGGGCGAACACAAATTTACCATCACTAACTCTGGTAACACTTCGGCCTCTAGTATGGTCGCCCAAGCTTTAACTCTTCCTTTTAATTACAAAGGTGGAACTTATCCCGGTATAGGTGGAACTTGTGCCGCCAGTTTGAATGCTAGCACTGCATGCGATATAGTAGTGACATTCAATCCCACCAGCACGGGAAATCACACGGATACAATTCAAATCAATTACAACAACGGTGTTTCAGGACAGTCCTCTTTGCGAAATGTCCAAGGTACCGGTGCTAATCCGGCAGTTTTATCTATTTCTGATGGTCCAATTTACAATTTTGGAACTCAATCTACAGGTTCATCCACGGATCATAGCTTTACAATCACTAATACGGGTGGCGTACCCGCCTCTACAATATTGCCCTCGGCTATGCTGAATCCTTATAATTATAAAGGGGGTTCATTTCCAGGAACGGGTGGTACTTGTGGATCGGTATTAAACAATGGCTTATCTTGTTCTGTGGTTGTGACTTATGCTCCTGTTGTCATTGGAACTCACAACATCACTTTTGATTTGAATTATTATGATGGTGTGACTATTCAAGTTTCTTCTCGGGATATTACAGGTGAAGGGGCCACACTAGCTAACTTAGAAATCTCTGATGGACCCACCTTTGATTATGGTTTACAAGCGACGGGCTCGGCAACAGATCATATTTTTACTGTTTCAAATACTGGTGGTATAGGGGCCACTGCAATTAATCCCGTGGCCCTCACGCCATCCTATAGGTACAAAGGGGGAAGTTATCCTGGTGCCGGTGGTGATTGCAATACAACACTGAGTGCTGCGGCAACTTGTAATATAGTTGTGGTCTTTGCCCCCGCCATTGATGGCACTCACAACGATACTTTACGCTTAGATTATAATGACGGCTCTAATGCCAAAAGCACCACTCGTGCCCTTACAGGTCAATCCGCTAGCCCTGCTAATCTTACTATTTCTGATGGACCTACATTTAATTATGGTGTGGCAGCTAATGGCTCTGCTGTAGATCATACTTTCATTGTTCAAAACTCGGGTGGAGTGAGCTCCTCTGGAATGGCGGGATCTGGTTTAGCCGCTCCATTTGATTTTAAAGATGGTAATTATCCTGGAACGGGTGGAACTTGTAGTGCGGCTCTAGCTCCAGCGACCTCTTGTACCGTTGTCGTGACTTATGCACCTACAGTTACGGGTTTGCAAAGTGATATTCTTCTTGTTGATTACAACGATGGAGTAATTAACAAAAGTGCCACAAGAAATCTTCAAGGTACATCGACTTCTCCGGCAATTCTTACTATTTCCGAAACAGATCCTTACAGCTTTGGGTCCCGCGCTATTGGCTCGAATACAACTCACTCTTTTACCATTACAAATATTGGCGGTGTTATTGCCACTTCACTGAGTGGCTCTGGCTTAGCTTTACCTTTTAGTTTTGCTGGAGGAAGCTTTCCTGGTGTTGGCGGAACTTGCACTTCGACTTTAGCAAATAGCGGTGCTTGTACAGTTGTGTTAAATTTTTCTCCTTCGGTTCCGGGACTACAAAACGACACGTTAGAAATTAACTATAACAATGGTGTCGGCATGCAAATGGTCACTCGCGATGTCGAGGGCACGGCCAGTAGTTCTGCCTTATTAGTTGTTTCCGATGGACCCACTTACGATTTTGGTGTGAATGCCCTGGGTAGTGTAGCTGAATATACATTCACTGTGCAAAACACAGGTGATGTTTCTGCTACTGCTATTGTAGACACCGCTGCACTGGCCGCACCTTTTGCCTACAAGGGTGGAAGCTATCCTGGTATTGGTGGAACTTGTAGCAATTTTATAAATTCATTAGCTACTTGTACTATAGTTCTGACTTATTCTCCTGTGACTTCGGGCAATCACAGCGACTCTGTTGTTATTAGTTATTTTGACGGTGTGATTACAAAAAATACATCTAGAGATCTACAAGGTGTCGGTGCTGATCCCGCTTCCATCAGCATTTCTGATGGACCCTCATATAGCTATGGCAATGTAGCTATCGGTGGTAATAAAGATAAAATATTTACTTTAACTAATAACGGTGGCGTTCCTGCCACATCCATGGCGGGTTCGGGTTTAGCACTGCCGTTTAGATTTAAAGGTGGTGGTTACCCTGGAACCGGTGGTGACTGTGGAGCCACTCTTGCCAGTGGCGCTAGTTGTAATGTAGTTGTCGCTTTTTTACCTACAGCTGCTGGTAATTTTACAGATAGCATTTTAATTGATTACAACGATGGGGTGGCTGTACAACAAGCCTCTCGCGACATTGATGGTGATGGTTTACTTTCTGCCTTCCTAGCTATTTCTGATGGTCCCACTTATGATTTTGGTATATTAGCTGTTGGCAGTTCCGCTGAAAAAACTTTTACTGTGCAAAATACTGGTGGATTGCAAGCAACAGCTATGAATGGCACAGGATTGGCTGCACCTTTTGCTTTTAAAGGTCCTGGTTATCCTGGAACTGGTGGTACTTGTAGTGCCACACTCAATTCGGGAGCCAGTTGTACAATTGTAGTAAGATTTGCTCCCTTAGCAATTAACGTATTTAGTGACAGCATTCAAATGGATTATAACAACGGTTTGGGTGCAACTAATGCCTTTCGTGATATTCAAGGAAGTGCAGATTCCCCAGCTGTGATTGATATTTCAGATTCACCCACTTATAACTATGGCACCATCACTGTAGGTGGCTCTGCTGAACACTCTTTTACTTTAACTAATAATGGGGGTATTGCCGCGTCTTCAATTGTGGCTTCCGGTTTAGCTGCTCCCTATACTTTTAAAGGTGGAACTTATCCTGGCACAGGTGGAACTTGCACTGGTACATTAGCCGCTTCAGCCACTTGCAGTATTATTGTTTCTTTTAATCCGACCATCTCTGGCACACACAATGATACTTTAAATGTTAATTACAATGATGGCCTAGCCCCTCAACTGTCGGCGCGAGACATTACAGGAGCATCTGGAACTCCCGCCATTCTTGAAATTGGTAACGCCCCCGAATATGATTTTGGTACAAAAGCTTTAGGTTCTACAAATGATCATACTTTTAGTGTAGATAACACCGGCGGTAGTGATGCCAATTCCGTTGCGGGAGCTGGCTTGGCGGCCCCATTTAATTTCAAAGGGGGATCTTACCCTGGAATAGGTGGTACGTGTACGGCTACTATTACTGCCTCTTCCACTTGTACCATTGTGGTTACATACTCTCCATCAACATCGGCTCTTCACACAGACACTATTGATTTAAATTATAACGATGGCGTTGCTGCCCAAACAGCCAATCGCGATGTGAAAGGTACAGGGGCTTCGGCAGCATATATTAGCATCTCCGAAGTTGACCCTTATGATTATGGTGTTCAAGCCACTGGCTCTAGCACAGATAAAATTTTTACTTTAACCAATACAGGAAGCTTAGCTTCTTCAGTAATGACGGGCACTGGTTTAGCCGCTCCATTTAGTTATAAAGGTCCAGGGTACCCTGGTACAGGTGGAACTTGCGCTTCTGGTCTTGCACCCACGGCCTCTTGCACTATTGTTGTGACATATGCTCCTGTAACGACAGGTGCCCATAATGATACTATTGAAATTACTTACAACAATGGTTTGATTGCTGCACAATCTGACCGCATTGTTCAAGGTACTGGAGCCAATCCTGCGGTTCTGGCTTTTACCGAAGCTCCTTTGTATGACTATGGAACTAAAGGTGTAGGATCTACTACAGATCATACTTTTACAATTCAAAATTCCGGAGGAGTTCCATCCACACTTATGGCGGATGCCGGTGGTTTGGCGGCTCCATTTAATTATAAAGGCGGAACTTATCCTGGTTTTGGTGGAAATTGTGGAGTGACGATTCCTGCTGCGGGCTCTTGCACTATAGTCCTCACCTATGCACCTGTAGCTACTGGACTTCACAGTGATACCTTAATAGTGGATTACCACAATGGTATTAGCACTCAACAAGTAAATATTAACCTACAAGGCACAGGGGCTAATTTAGCATTCTTAACTATATCCGATGGACCCAGCTTTGATTATGGAACTGTCGCGATTGGCTTCACCGCTGAACACACTTTTACTATTACTAATACAGGTGGAGTAGCCTCTACAGCCATGGCTGGCACGGGTTTGATTGCTCCCTACCAATTTAAAAGTGGCACATACCCAGGTGCAGGTGGAAATTGTAATTCCACACTGGCCGCCAGTGGCACTTGTACTATAGTTGTAACTTATACTCCTACGGCTTCTGGTGTACATAACGATACCATTCAAATTGATTATAACGATGGTAGCATAGCTAGTTCTGCTTTAGGTGATGTGACTGGTGCTGGTGCCAATTCTGCCTTATTGACGATTTCTGATGGACCCACTTTTGATTATGGAGTGAATGCCGTTGGCTCCAGTGTTGATCACACATTTACTATAAACAACATCGGTGGTGTGACAGCTACTGGCTTAGCCGATGCGGGTGCCTTAGCCGCTCCCTTTAATTATAAAGATGGATCTTACCCCGGTACAGGAGGGTCTTGCGGCTCCAGTTTAAATAATGGCCTACAATGTACCATCATTGTTACCTACACTCCGACGGCAACGGGTTCACACAGTGATGCTATTCAGTTAAATTACAATAACGGAGTTACAAGTACCAATGTACAAAGAAATATTCAGGGTACAGCCACTAATCCAGCTCTATTAATACTTTCAGAAACAGATCCTTATAACTTTGGCAATAAGGCTTTAGGTTCGACTACGGAATACACCTTCACTATTAGTAATACAGGTGGAGTGCCCGCAACAGCTATGGCGGGTGCTGGCTTAGCCTCACCATTTGAATACAAAGATGGTTCTTATCCTGGTACCGGTGGATCTTGTGGCTTGACTGTGAACAATGGTGGCAACTGTACTATAATTGTCACTTACACACCAGCAACAGCCGCAGTTCACAATGACACTATTGAAATCAATTACAATGACGGGGCCGCAGTAGCACAAGCGACTCGCAATATTACGGGTACAGGCACTTCCTCTGCCTACTTAGAAATTTCAGATAGCCCCACTTATGATTATCAAGATCGCGCTGTGGGTTCTGTAACTGAAAAAACTTTTTCAATTAACAATACCGGATCTGTTACAGCTACGGCTATTAGTGGTGGTGGATTGACTTTGCCATTTAGATATAAGGGAGGAAGTTTCCCTGGTATTGGTGGAAATTGCGGCGCTACTTTGGCAGCTGCGGGAACTTGTGATTTTGTTGTTGAATATGCTCCTACGGCATCAGGTGCACATGTTAACACTATTGATATTTCTTACAGTAATGGAGCTAGCACTCAGCATGCTTTCAGAAACATCCAAGGCTTGGGTGTAAATCCTGCTTTCCTTGCGATTTCAAATTCGCCCAATTATAATTGGGGCAATCGCGCAGTGGGCTCTGTAAATGAATTCACTTTAACTATAGACAACACAGGTGGCTTTGCGGCTTCTGGAATTACTGGCTCTGGTTTAGCCTCACCTTTTGCATTTAAAGGTGGATCTTACCCTGGTTTTGGTGGAACTTGTGGCGCAGGTTTATCTGCCGGTGGCAATTGTACTATTATTGTCACTTATTCTCCATTAGCCACCGGTGCACATAGTGACACTATAGTTATTGATTACAATGATGGTGTGGCTCTACAACAAGCCACGCGCGATCTCTTAGGCTCAGGTGTAATCGCTGCTTTCTTAGATATTTCTGATGCCACATCTTATAATTTTGGCGTAAAAGCTCGTGGCTCTGTTTCTACTCACACTTTTGTTGTAACAAACACTGGTGGTGCCGCCGCTACATCTATTGCTCTTGCTTCAGCCCTAGCTGCACCTTTTACTTTTAATGGTGGACCTTATCCTGGAGTGGGTGGTGATTGTAGCGCAACTCTGGGTATTGGAGCTACCTGTAACATAGTTGTGCGCTTTAGTCCCACAGCCAATGGACTATTTACAGATTCCTTAGATTTAAATTACAACAATGGTTCCGGTGCAGTTTTAGCTCAAAGAGATATGGAAGGTACAGGTGCGGATCCCGCATTACTTGTTGTGGATCAAGGACCCACTTATAATTTTGGCACAATCACAGTAGGAGCTAGTGTAAACCATATTTTTGTGGTGGAAAACCAAGGTGGTGTTCCCGCAACAGTAATGAGTGGTTCGGGTTTAGTTGCTCCCTATTTATTTAGTGGTGGTTATCCTGGTGCGGGTGGCAATTGTGGAGTGTCACTGGCTGCTGGTGCCACTTGCCAAATTGAAGTTAATTTTAATCCTTCTATCACTGGAACATTTAATGACACAGTGATTGTAGGTTATAATGATGGAGCTGCCGTTCAACAAGCCACGCGCGACTTAACAGCTATAGCTTCGACTCCCGCTATACTAGATATTTCCAACTCTCCTAGCTATAACTTTGGCATAAAACCTCTGGGTTCAGTTAATGATTTCTCATTCACAGTTACTAACAATGGTGGATCACCAGCCACATCCATTGCCGGTGTGGGTTTAGCGGCGCCTTTTGCTTATAAAGATGGTACTTATCCTGGTACCGGTGGATCTTGCGGAACGACTATCAACAATGGCGATAATTGCACTGTGATTGTAAGCTTTTCGCCCACTGCTGCTGGTGTGGTTAGTGATACTATACAATTAGATTATAACGATGGTTTGATTGTGAAGTCGGCTTTAAGGGATGTTAATGGTGAGGGCGCCAATGCCGGATTCTTAACTATTTCTGATAGCCCATTTTATGATTTTGGTACAAAAGCTATAGGTTCTATAAACGAATATACATTTGTGATTACAAATACTGGGGCTCTTTCTACATCGGCAATGGCCGGTTCGGGTTTAGCGGCTCCTTACAGCTTCAAAGGTCCTGGCTACCCTGGAACTGGTGGCACTTGTTCTTCAGCTCTAGCTCCCTCGGGCACATGTACCATTGTTGTAAGATATGCTCCCACGATTGTTGGCTTCCACGGCGATGCAATTTTAATTGATTACAACGATGGTTTGGTTGCTCAACAATTACAAAGAAATATCCAAGGTACAGGAGTGAATCCGGCTGACTTAGTAATTTCAGAAATTGATCCCTTTGATTATGGAACTAAAGGTGTGGGATCTGTTAACGATTACACATTTACAATAACAAACAATGGTGAAGTTCCGGCCACAGCTATGGCCAATGTGGGTTTAGTTGCCCCATTTAGTTTCAAAGGCGGACCTTATCCTGGTATTGGTGGAAATTGTGGGGTGTCTTTGGCCGCTTCTGCCGTTTGCACTATGGTTGTAACTTATGCTCCTACGGCAACAGGCTTCCACTCCAATACCATTCAAATTAATTATAATAATGGCGCTGCCGCTGTGAACACACAAAGACAAATTCAAGGTACAGGCGCTAACTTAGCCTTCTTGACGATCACTGATGGACCCACTTTTAACTTTGGAACTCAAGCTCATGGTTCAAACACTGACAAAACATTTACAGTACAAAATACTGGTGGCGTCGCGGCCACAGCAATGGCTGGCAGTGGTTTAGCAGTGCCCTATTCTTTCAAAGGCGGATCTTATCCTGGTATTGGTGGAAATTGTAATGCAACACTTGCAACATCTGCAACTTGTACCATTGTTGTAACTTTCTCACCGGTGGCTGATGGAACTTTTAATGATAGCATCCAAATAGATTACAATGATGGTGACACTGTCACTTCTGTTCTGCGAAATGTAACTGGTGTGGGTGCTGCCCCTGCATTCTTAACTATCACCGACGGTCCTACTTACAACTATGGCATTAAAGCCGTTGGCTCTAATACAGATAAAACTTTTACTGTTGAAAATACAGGTGGAGTTCAAGCCACTTTGTTAGCTAATGTCGCTTTCTCCGGGCCTTTCACTTTCAAAGATGGACCTTATCCAGGTACGGGTGGAGATTGTGGAGGATCACTCAATGCCGGTCTCACTTGTACCATTGTTGTTACCTATTCACCAGTGGCTACGGGTTCACACTCAGACAATATAAAATTGAATTACAACGATGGCACCATTGTCCCCGCTCAAGTCACTCGCGCAATTGCTGGTACGGCCACCACTCCAGCCTTGATTGATATTTCCGATGGACCTGAATACGATTTTGGCTCCAAAGCCCTTGGTTCAACAACTGAGTACACTTTGACTTTAACAAATAATGGGGGCGCTCAAGCTACAGCTATGGCGGGTGGTGGATTAGCTGCTCCATTTGAATTCAAAGGTGGATCTTATCCTGGATTAGGAGCCACATGCTCACCTACTTTGGCCAGTGGCAATAGTTGTACTATTATTGTAACTTACTCTCCATCCACAGTCGCAACTCACAACGATATGATTGAAATTAATTATAACAATGGTGCGGCTCTGACTCAATCTACACGCAATGTAAAAGGAACAGGCAGCCCCACAGCTTTCTTAACTATCTCCGACACACCCACTTGGGATTTTGCATCACAACCCCTAGGTGCTTTAGTTGAACACACTTTCACTATTACTAATACAGGATCTCTCACGGCAACAGCCCTTTCCGCTTACGGCTTAGCCCTCCCCTATAGATTTAAAAATGGTTTATACCCTGGTACGGGTGGAACTTGCAATACATCTTTAGTTGCTTCGAACGCTTGTACTATCATTGTTGAATACCTACCAACTAGCACAGGTGTACACAACGATACACTAAATATCGATTACAACAATGGAGCTGTATTGGCCACTGCCTCAGTGAATATCACAGGCAATGGTGTAAACCCAGCCGTAATTGATATTTCTAACTCTCCAACTTACAACTTTGGCAATCAAGCAACAGGATCCTCCGTGGATGCCACTTTAACCTTAACTAACAATGGCGGTTATGCCGCTTCTGGAATGGCAGGTTCTGGCTTGGCTGCACCTTTTATTTTTAAAGGGGGTACATACCCTGGAGGGGGAACTTGTGGAACTTCTCTCGGCGTGGGTTTAAATTGCACAGTGATCATTACCTATTCACCATCCACAGTGGCCACACATAATGACACTGTACTGATAGATTATTTTGATGGTGCCGGCTCTCAACAGAGCACAAGAGATATTACTGGTACTGGCGTAGTAGCGGCTTTCTTAGAAATCGCCGATGGACCCACCTTTGACTTCGGAACTGTCGCACGAAATTCTTCCACAGATCACTTGTTTGTCGTTACTAATACCGGAGGAGCCGCCGCTTCAGCGATTACCGGTGGAGTGATCCCTGCACCTTTTAGTTTCAAGGGTGGACCATATCCTGGAATCGGTGGCAATTGTGGTGCAAGTCTTGGCATTGGAGGATCTTGTAACATCGTAGTAAAATACAACCCAACAGCCAATGGAGTTCATTCAGAAAATGTAACTTTAAATTATAACGATGGTAGTGGCGCGGCCATCGCTACACGCAATGTGCAAGGTATAGCTGCCGACCCTGCACTTCTCGATATTACTGACGGACCTACTTATAATTTTAATTCTGTGGTTGTTAGTGCCGTCGCTGAACATACTTTTAGTATTACTAATAATGGTGGCGTCCCGGCTACTGGAATTTTTGGCTCTGGCTTAGCTAATCCTTACACATTCAAGGGTGGCTCTTATCCCGGTGGTGGAACTTGTGGAGTGTCCATAAATGCGTCGGCAACATGTACAGTTATTGTCGAGTTCGCACCACTAGCTACAGGCGTGCGAAACGATACAATGGTTATTAACTATAACGATGGTCTTTCTGCAGTAAATTCGACTAGAGATATAACTGGTACAGGAATGAACCCTGCTTTTATTACTATCTCTGAAATTGATCCCTATAACTATGGCGACCAAGCTGTAGGATCTACTACAGAACACACTTTTACTTTAACCAACACTGGGGGCACACAAGCCACAGTTATGAGTGGTGGTGGATTGGCCTCGCCCTTTGCCTTTAAAGGGGGAGCCTACCCTGGGGGTGGAACTTGTGGACCCACATTAAATACTTCTACAGCTTGTACAATCATTGTTACATTCACTCCCAATTCTATGGGAGTGAAGAGTGATCAAATTATTATTAGTTATAATGATGGCGGCTCTGTACAACAAACATTAAGAACTGTCACTGGAACAGGGGTAGGAGCTGCACAGTTAACTATTACTGATGGTCCAATTTACAATTATAACTTGCAAGCGACGGGATCTAGTACCGATCACACTTTTATTGTTGAAAATATTGGATCTATCAATGCGAGTTCAATGGTTGGAACTGGACTGGCCGCACCCTTCAGTTTCAAAGGTGGTCCGTACCCTGGTATTGGTGGAACTTGCAACACCGATTTAGCCGCCGGACTGACTTGTACAATAGTTGTGACTTATGCGCCGACAGTGGTAAACACTGGTGATGTGGATAGCATAATCATTCAGTTTAATGATGGTGCCCTACCTCAATCCTCCTCTCGCAATGTCACCGGTGACGCCGCTCTTCCTGCTGTTCTTTCTATTACAGGAACACCTCATAATTTTGGAACAAAAGGTGTGACTTCTGTTAATGATCAATCTTTTACTTTGCAAAACACAGGTGGTGTGCCAGCAACAACTGTTAGTGAAGTGGGATTAAACTCACCATTTTCTATTAAGAACATAACTTGGCCCGGAATTGGCGGAAACTGCGGCACTTCGATTCCTGCTGGCAGTAGCTGTACATTTGTTGTGAGTTTCTCACCCAGTGCAACAGGTCCATTTAGTGACACTATTGATCTTAGCTATAATGATGGAGCTACTAGCCAAAACATTACCGGCAATGTGAGTGGTACGGGTGCACCACTTGCTAGTTTAGTTATTTCTGATGCTACCACTTTTGACTTTGGCACTAAAGCTGTAAGTTCAGTTACTGAACATACATTTAATATTGATAACGTGGGTGGTGTGGCCGCTTCGGGTATAACCGGCTCAGGTTTAGCCACTCCATTTAGATTTAAAGGTGGTAGTTTCCCTGGTATTGGTGGAGATTGTCTTGCGACTCTCAATGCATCAAGTAGTTGCACAATGGTTGTTGAATTTGCTCCTATCAGTCAAGGTCCTTTCGCCGACACTATCCAAGTCGATTACAACGACAGTGTGAATGCACAAACGAGCACTCGCGCTGTCAGTGGTACTGGCGCATCTTCGGCTGTACTAACTATTTCGGAAGCCAATCCTTATAACTTTGGCTCTCACGCCGTGGGCTCAGTGACTGAACATACCTTTATTGTAACTAACAGTGGTGGCGTTGCCGCAGACAGCATAGTTGCTCAACCTATAGCTCTGCCCTTCCGCTACAAAAATGGTATTTATCCTGGAACAGGTGGCACTTGCTCTGGAACACTGCCTGCTACCGTTGGTAACACTTGCACACTCATTGTTGAATTTGCACCTACAGCGTCAGGCACACCTTCTTCGACCATTCAATTAGATTATTACAATGGTGCCTCTAACCAATCTGCAACTCGCGACATACAAGGAACAGCAACCACTCCAGGTGTATTGATCATCAGTGATGGTGCGACTTATAATTTTGGTACATTCGCTGTTTTATCCTCAACACCACACACTTTTACCATCACTAATACAGGTCAAACCTCTGTAACTAGTATAGCTGAACAAGGTTTAAGTTTGCCTTTCGAATATCTAGATGGCTCCTTCCCTGGTACGGGCGGAACTTGCACAGCTACACTACCAGCTGTAACTAGTAACACTTGTACTATTGTAGTGTCGTTCAAACCTACTTCTGTTGGCTCTTTTGGTGACACTCTTCAACTCAACTATTATGACGGTGCTAACAACCAATCCGTGACTCGACCCATGACAGGTAATGGTGGAGCCGCGGCCACTCTTGAAATTTCAGATTCACCCGATTTCAATTATGGAACTTTAGCTGTAGGCTCTAACACTGACCACACTTTTACCATTTCTAATACTGGTGCCGTACAAGCCACGGCCCTCACTCCACAAGCTTTTGGTACAGGAGTTTTCAATTTTAAAGGTGGATCCTATCCTGGCGGTGGATCTTGCGGTTCTACACTAAGTGCTTCAACAGCTTGTACTGTTATCGTAACTTATTCACCTGTGGCAACAGTGTTGAGCTCAGACACACTACAAATGACATACAACGATGGAGTCACCGGACAAACCGCTGCACGAAATATTTCTGGAACCGGTGCAACTGCTGCTAATATCACTATTACTGAGTCCGATCCTTACAATTATGGAACCGTACCATTGAATTCTCCACGAGATCATTTATTTACTCTGCAAAATACAGGTGCAGTTTCAGCTACAAGTTTAGGTGGATCTGGACTCGCAGCTCCTTTCACTTTTGCTGGTGGTTCTTTCCCAGGCGTGGGCGGGGGAAATTGTACATCTTCCCTTGCCGCGGGAGCTTCTTGCGATATCGTTGTTAGATTCTTACCCACAACAACTGGTATAAAAAACGATACTATACAAATTAATTATTACAATGGTGCCTCCGCTGCCAATACTCTGCGCGATGTTACGGGCAATGCTGTAGCCAATGCCTTACTTGTTGTATCCAACAATCCCTCTTACAGCTTTGGCACCGTGGCTCGCAGTTCTGTTAATGAATACACATTCACTGTAACTAATACTGGTGGTTACGATGCGACTTCCGTTTCTTCCGCCAATTTTTCAGCGCCATACACTTACAAAGGTGGAACTTTCCCTGGAATCGGTGGCGATTGCGGCACCACCATTCCTACAGCGGCTCCACCTTGTAATGTCGTCGTTGTTTACTCACCCACAGCCAATGGCACTCACAATGCGACTATGACTATCGACTACAACAATGGAGCCAGCGTAGTGAATGCCACTCGAAGCATTACGGGTACAGCAGCCAACCCAGCTCTTTTAACTTTTTCTTCTGGCACTACCTATGACTATGGTACAAAAGCTCTGGCCTCGGACACACCTTATTCCTTTACTCTCACTAATAGTGGTGGTGTGCCAGCTACTGGTTTAGCCGAAGTGGGACTCGCCGCTCCTTACAATTTTACTGGTAATGTTTACCCTGGAACTGGCGGAACTTGCTTGACCACAACTATCAATGCCGGTCAATCTTGTACAGTACTTATTAGCTTCAAACCCACAGCTACAGGTTCAACTTCCGACACCATAGATTTCTCTTACAACGATGGTACAGCGGTCGGCAAAAACGTCACTCGCGGTGTGACAGGCACGGGTGCAAATCAAGCTTTACTTTCTTGGGATGATGGTAGCTCTTACGACTTTGGAGCGACCCCCGTGGGGACGACTCTCTCCTATATTTTTAATATTACCAACTCTGGGGGCGTTCAAGCTACAGGATTAAACCTGAGTTTATCAACTGTGTTTAGATATGTTGGTGGAAGTTATCCTGGTTTTGGCGGAAGTTGTAGCACAACACTAGGTGCAACTTTATCTTGTCAAGTAGCTATTGAATTTGCACCTAATGCACCTACTACATTTAACGATACTTTTAACTTTAATTATAATAATGGCGCGACTGTAACTTCTGCCGACATAGACCTCTTGGGTGAAGGGGAGGCTCTGGCGGTTTTAACTATCTCTGACAATCCATTATATGATTTTGGATTGGTGGCGAACAACTCCGTAAATGAATTTACATTTACCGTAAGCAATGTGGGTACCGTCGCTGCCACAAATCTTTCGGGAGATGCCTTGACTAGTTTTTATAATTACAAAGGTGGAACTTTCCCTGGCATAGGTGGTACTTGTACTAATGGTGGCACACTTGGTGCTTCACCTGCCACTTGCACTGTAGTTGTGGAATACGCTCCCACCAGTGTAGGTCTTCATTCTACGACATTAAAAGTCAATTACAACAATAGTGTGACCGCAAAAGTAGTTAATCGTGCCATTGTCGGTACTGCCGCAGCGGAGGGTGTTCTAGCTTATAATCCATATAACTATGGAAGTGTAGCTCGTGGATCGGTCACTCCACTTCAAATTGTCATTACTAACACTGGTGGGGTTCCCGTTACGGGTATAAGCAGTGTATTTTCAGGAACCTTCCGCTATGTGGGTGGAGCTTACCCTGGAACTGGTACTCCTTCTGGATATGGGCTTTGTGGTCTAACCCTCAATGTGGCGGCTGCATGCGCTGTACTTATTGAGTTTGCCCCTACAGTGAATGGTTTTGATTCTTCTACATTAAATATAGACTATAACGATGGTGCCAATAGCCAAACCGCAAGTGCTTTATATACAGGCACTGCTGTGAACCCTGCATTGCTCAACATCGATGTCGCTCCGGAATTCGATTTTGGTTCCAAACCCACTTCATCAACTACAACACAAACCATTTATATCACTAACAATGGTCAAGTTACGGCGAGTAGTATTACTGGTATTGGTTTGTCTTCTCCCTTTGGCTACGGGGGTTCTGGCTTTTTCCCCGGTGGTGGTTCTTGTTTAGCAACCCTCGCCCCAAGTAACACATGTACTGTGGTGGTTAAGTTTAGCCCCACTGTGGATGGCAGTTACTTCAATCCGGCCTTTGCTATTCGTTATAACAATGGTGTAGCAACTGTTAATTCCGGTTTACAATTGCGGGGCGTGGGAGTGGGACCTGCCAATCTTGAGTATCGCAGCAACTTATCAACAACCATTACCAGTTACAATTTTGGAACCGTAGCCGTGGGAGCCACTGATGCTTATGTAAATATTTATCTGTACAATACGGGTTCCACAGCGGCTAGCAGTATAGCTGTTAATTCTTTACCCGCCCCATTCAAATTTTATGGTGGTTCTTACCCTGGTGGAGGTGGAGCTACTTGCGGAACAGATATAAACTCTGTATCCAATACACCCAATTATTGCATTATAACATTGCAATATGATCCCACTGTTGTTGGTGTCTCCAATCAAAGTTTAGTTATGGATTACTACGATGGAGTCACTAATAAACAGGCCACAATTCCTCTTACCGGAACGGCAGCCAACCCTGCACTTTTAACCATATCAGACTCCGACCCCTACAGCTATGGTACTTATCAAGTTGGAGCTTCACCCAATCACCTGTTTACCTTAACTAATACCGGTGGTGTTTCGGCTGCATTCTATCCGATCACTCTCAATCCTCCCTACCAGTTTGTCGGAGGCTCTTTCCCTGGAGATGGTGGAAATTGTGGGGCGACACTCGCTGGCAGCAATGCGACTTGCACACTCGATATCGCTTTTGTCCCTACTGCGGCGGGAATATTCAGCGACACAATCACTGTTGGTTACGATGATGGGGTCTTTGGAAATTTGGTTCAACGTTCAGTTACTGGCACAGCCACTTCACCAGCTATATTAACTATTTCTTTGTCTGAGCCTTACAACTTTGGACCTAAAACTCTCAACTCACAAAATGAAGTCTATTTTCTTATCACAAACAATGGTTCTGTAAACGCAACTTCTATGGGTGGAGTTCCTTTAAGCAGTACATTTACATGGGCTAATGGTAGTTATCCTGGAAATGGCAATTGCACAAACCTTTTAGGCAATGGTCAAAGCTGTCAAGTGAGTGTGATCTTTACACCCAATGCCGCTGGAAGCTTCTCTGACACCATGACCATAAATTACCACGATAGTGCTCAAATGCAAACGGCCAATAAAACACTTCAAGGCTCCGCCATGTCTAGCAGCTACTGTGTTGGCAAAACAACAGGCTCTCCCTACGCTGGTGGTTCAGGTACGGTCGGCACACCATATACTATTTGCACTACACAACAATTTTTAAATATCACCAGCAACTTGGGCAGCTACTTTGAACTCCGCGATGACCTCGACTTTAATGGCATCACTTTCACTCCTGTTGGATCCTCGGGTTCACCATTTACAGGAAACTTTAATGGTAAAAATTATGATATTAGAAATGTCACTTACAACAACAAAGGCACTTCCGGTGTTGGTCTCTTTGGCTACTCCAGCGGTAGCATAAGCAATGTACAAATGATCACACCCAATATAACTGGTGGCAATCACACTGGCGGCATAGTCGGAAATATGACCGGTGGAACTTTAAACTATTCTCGTGTCAGTGGAGGCACAGTTTCCAGTACAAACACCAATACCGCTAATGGTGTAGGTGGCGCCGTAGGTACCGCTGCCGGAACACTAACTGAAATCAGTTCTTCAGCAAACATAAGTGGTAATTACAATGTGGGCGGCCTAGTGGGATATTCCACAGCTACCATTTCTAAATCCTACGCTACGGGAACGGTGAACGGAATCAATAGTAAAGCCGGTGGATTTGCAGGATACCACAATACGGGAACTCTCTCTGATTCTTTTGCCTCTGGCGCAGTTACTGGCAGTGACAAAGTGGGTGGTTTTATTGGTGAGAATGCAGGCACGATAACTCGCGCCCACAGCAACGGAAGTGTATCCGGATCTACCAATGTCGGTGGCTTTGCTGGGTCCTCTTCGGGTTCAGACAGTAGTAGTTTTTGGAATACCTCTAACAGTGGTCAAGGCAGCAGTGCCGGATCGGCAAGTGGCCTAAATAATACGGATATGAAAGACTACGTCAGTTTTACAACTTGGAATTTCAATGGAGTATGGAAAATGGAGGGATCTTATCCATTGCTATCACTTTTCACATCCGCCGAACTCACTGTACCTGCTAGCTTTGTTAAAAACGAAACCTTCGAAGGTGCTGGCACAGTAGAAACATGGGGCAGCTCTGTAGTAACTGCAAGCAATATTTACGATGTAGATTCAACAGGATTTATATCTGACAGTTCTCCCAGTTGGTGGGGAACACAATCCCTTAATGTGAATACAATATTTGGAAATGCACCCGACGATGCTTATAATACACTTGCCCTGTCGCCGGCGCGCAACCACACATGGACCAGCTTTGATGTTGCAGTCACTTCTGTAAACGTAAGCTCTGGTGATGTTTCCTTAATGACGGCAACTAATACAGCCGGCACATCTGTCGCTTGGGAAGTTATTATTCAAAATACGGGAGCCGGAGTCTTTCAATTCCGATTTGATGTGTACCATGATGGCCTTGTTCATTCCTACAACTGGCCTTCTGGAGGTAATGGCTTATCTCTAAATCAAATCTACCGCATGGAAATCAACTGGGATATTAATAAAGACTTCTGGGAAGTTCGAGTCAACAAAGCCAGCAAATTCAATGGAGTTCTCAGCAGCAGTGGTGCCACTTTAAATATCGGCCAAATCATCGCCGGTTCTAGCTTAGGAATTAGCAGTAATGCCAAATATGAATTAGACAATTTAAAAGTCTCAATACCTTTAACACCAGCAAATATGACTCAAGATGTAGAATCTATCATTACATTAACTAGTTCAGGAACCCCAGACTCCTGCTCCATACAAAACCCACGCAATGTCACTGTAACTAAACCTTGCAGTTGCACTGGTGGCAGTTGCACCGTAGGCGTAACAGGATTCAGTGGTTACATCGGCTCTGGTCGCTTCGACTACACCGTCAAAAAAGACGGCAAAACCTCCAACTCCAGCGCCGTAGAACTCAACATCCTATAACAATAAGGTTCCCGGTTAAATTTCCGATACACACCGGGTCAACCTCCAGTTAATAAAAAATTGATCCGCTGCATATCGGAAATTTAACCGGGAACCTTTTTGCAATTGGGGGTTTCGAGGGGTGACTTTTGTTCTTCCCATTCTTTAAAAGTTAAAACCCTTTGGGCAAGGGCATGAATCCCCTTAGTCATTTCCTCATTGAGTAAGTTATAAATATAACGTTGGCGTGCCACTCGGGTCATCCCAGAAAATTTATCCGATACTACTAACAATTTAAAGTGAGATTCTAACCCGCCATGGGCATGTTTGTGACTTTCATTTTCCAATTCAAAATAAACAGGATCAAATTCTTTTTTAATTTTATCAATGATTTGCTTTTCAATTGACATAAAAATTGCTGTTTAAGTTCAATCTAAATCTAAATCTAAATTTGACCACGATTTTGAACAAGACTCTTTGAACCTTCCTGAAAATGCACTTCGATTTTATTATGAAAGGCTTCTGTAACCACTCCGACACCAAACTTAGGGTGTTGGATCGATGTATTTACACTAAAATTGCCATTTACATTATAATCTTGAACTTCTGAATTAGCAGATTCTTTTAACTCTACCCACTTTTGTTCTACTGATGGAGTTGCTTTTCTTTTTGTGGCCTTTTTCTTCTTTTTTACTTTACTCACTTTTGTCATAGAGAATAATTATACTCCAGAATTATCAAAAAGTTAAGCTGGACAATAAAATTGAACCCATATCTCGACCCTCTATGAAAATTATACCAAAACCCCATCTAAAGAACTATAAAAACAGCCCTTTTCCTAGGGAATTCACTAAGTTTTAAGAGAAAACTTCAGCTACTAGTACTGCGACCTGGCACAAATTATTCTATTTCTTCTTCCTCATCATCACTCTGCCATTTATTTTTGATTTGAGCTACTGAGGAGATCTTATTTGTTTCACTGATGCAATCTTTAGGCGCAGGACAATTGTATTTTAAACCATTTTTAATGGCCTTACAAACAGCTAATTCCATGACCCCTCCATCACAAGTGACTATCGCAGAACAAAACTTATCACTATTTGAATTTGGTTCACAGCCTTGAACTTCTATGGAAATGTTGTGTGATGAAACCTCATTATGTCCTGGTCTTCCCACCTTTTTTGAAAACTCACTGTACTGACAATTTGAATAATCAGCTAAACAAAAGCGAAAAGGAACCAACAACACTAAGCTACTTAAATATAATTTCATAGTTTTCTCACTTTATTTACTGATTCTTACTTAGCAATAGAATTGATCTTAGCCCACTCTAATATTTGCTCATCATCTAAACTAAAACTAATTATTTGATTTATCTTTAATTTTTCACCTTTATTTAAAAACCAAATTTTAGGAAGTTTTAAGTTCGATTTCACTTTTGGGTCACAGTTAACAAAGGCATCGGTTTCGTCGTAACCAACAACTTTACAGTGAAAGGTTTTTAACTGATTTACCTTTGCAAAACATGTACAAGAAAAAGCCATTATTAAAATTAGTTTAATCATTTTAACCCCTATTCGACTTTGTTTTTTGGGACGGGCATGCCAACAGATGGTTTTGTAGACGCAGCATTTACCTTCGGGTAAAACTGAACTGTTTTAAATTCATTTTTATCAATGTCTCCATCTAGATTACACCATGTCGCCAAATCACAGTTGCCATCATTATTAGCTTTGCATTTAATCACTTTTGTATAAGGAATAAGCGGAAAAGATGGGGTGCCTCGGCACACTACAAGACCCGTACAAAACTTTTTACCACAGCTTTCAATGACTCTCGGTTTTAGATTAAATATTTGTTTATTTGCCCAAATATATTCGTTAGATATTACACCCGTTTTGGGGTCGGCCCACTCACATTCAGTTGCTCCGGAAACAAAGGTAAAGCAACAACATAAAGTAAAAAAATAAAATTTAATTATAAAGTTACTCATTCTTTAATTGTAATGTTTCCTACCAACATGTGGCCAGAAGACATAAGTCTAGAAGTCTAAATCTTTTTTAAAACCCGTGGGCGATAAACTGAAAGAGATTCTCCCTTGGCTTTAGCTCGAATTTCCATGGGACTTAAAAAGAAGGGTCCCTCATGATTTTCAATTTTTCTTTGCAATTGAATTAAGCTTTGCTCATCTTTTGGCTCGACAATAAATCCTGTGCTCTCATACAACTTTTCAAAATTGTCGATGGGCTTTTTAAGAAAATAACTTTCCCAATAGTGAGGGTCCACTTTCACACGGTAAGTGATCGTGTGAGCATAATCATGCGAAGGTGTAAAAGCCGTTAAAACTTCAAAGGCTCCATACTGAGTATGCAAACGCAAAGCTGGGCTTGTCCACTGAGTGGCACCACAACAAGTTTTAATGTTGGCATACCACAGACCAAAACACTTAGTTAAAAAACCAAGGGCATACCAACGATCCTCAGAATTCAACAAAGAATTAATCGAAGTTAAATTATGGGCAAACCACTCCCCATCGCGCATAGTGGGAATAATGATAAACAATGAAATCGGCGTCCACTCTTGTTGGGACTTTCCACCCAAGGCGACTTGCATTTCCAAAGGTAGAGTTGCAGTGCGATGAGCAAAACCTGCCACAAAGCCTGGCATAATTGCACAATCGTAAAACACCCAGCGAGGCATAGCCATATTTACACTATGAAAGGCTCGCCTTTCCATATTTAAAATTTGATTGGCATAGGAGACCTTATCCATTTGCAAAGGATTAAACCAAAGGGGCATGTCTGGAAACCAAGACAAATTAAAATTGCTTCCAGGGTCTTGAACTCTCATGTCTTCTCGAACAAAAACATAGGGACGGATTTGATCATTTTTCAACCACTCCAGCTGAGTCCCTTTAATCCCTTCTAAATTTAAACTAGCCAACTGTTAATTAACTCCTCACTGGAAGGAAAACTTTTATATAAACTTTCTAGTTCCTGAGAGATCATTCTCCTCTCTTTCAATTCGCACAGGCAATCAAATAAAGATTGCCAGCTATCCAAAAAGTTTACAAAGTAAATAGGTGCCTTGTATTCACCTAACTGTTTTAAGGCAATAACTTCCGTCACTTCGTCTAGGGTGCCCACTCCTCCAGGAAAAGCTATCACGGCTTCTGTTCCTTGTAACATCACTCTTTTTCTATCGTAAAAATCGCTGACCACAATTAATTCCGTTAAGTTTTCGTGAACAATTCCTTTTTTATTTAGATATTCAGGAATCACTCCAATAACTTTTCCCCCATGGGCTAAAGCTGTATCAGCGATCCTTCCCATAACCCCTAAACAGGCACCGCCAAAAACTATTTCCACACCCATCTCGGCCAAACCCCGACCCAAAATTTCAGCTTCAGAAAAATACATATCACTGATCTGATCATTGGAGCTGCAAAATAGGCTTACACGTTTTGGCATCATGGAGTTGGTCCAATCATATTCTCTGGTCGAACCACTTCATCAAATTTTTCGGCGGTCATTAAACCCAACTTCACTGCCTCTTGTTTCAAAGTTGTGCCATTAGTGTAAGCTGCTTTGGCAATTTTAGCGGCATTATCATAGCCAATATGGGGATTCAATGCCGTTACTAGCATCAAAGAATTTTGCAAATTTTCATCAATGCGATTTTTATTGGCTTCAATACCCACCACGCAATGATCGCAAAGGCTTTCACAGACATCACTCAACAAGCGAATAGAGTTGAGCACATTAAAAACAATAAGTGGCTTAAATACATTTAACTGAAAATGTCCTTGGCAACCACCTACAGCCACGGCCATATCGTTACCAATGACTTGTGCACAGACCATAGTCATAGCTTCGCACTGAGTGGGGTTAACCTTACCCGGCATAATGGAACTTCCCGGCTCATTGGCGGGCAATATAATTTCGCCAATTCCACAGCGTGGACCACTTCCCAGCAGGCGAATGTCATTGGCAATTTTCATTAAACTACAAGCCAAAACCTTTAAAGTTCCACTGACTTCCACCAGGGCATCGTGAGCCGAAAGGGCTTCAAATTTATTGGGAGCAGAAACAAAAGGCAAAGCGGTTTCAAGAGCAATGTAAGCGGCCGCTTTTTCGGCAAATTCTGGATGAGTATTTAAGCCCGTACCCACTGCCGTTCCCCCCAGAGCCAATTCGTAAACGCGGGGTAAAGTATTCTTAACTCTCGTTTCACCATTAATTAACTGCTGTACATAGGCAGAAAATTCCTGACCCAATGTGAGAGGTGTCGCATCCATCAAATGTGTTCGACCAATTTTAACTGTGTCAGAAAATTCTTGAGATTTTTTAAACAAAGCTTCTCGCAGTTTCTTTAACATCGGTAAAAGCCGACCCTGAAGCTCTTCGCCCACTGCAATGTGCATAGCCGTTGGAAAGGTGTCATTAGAAGATTGAGCTTTATTGACATCATCATTGGGATGAATGGCTTTATCTGTAGTCTTCTCACCCAACTTAGCCCCACGCAAAACCATAGCTCTGTGGGCTATCACTTCGTTGGAATTCATATTGGTTTGTGTCCCACTCCCCGTTTGCCAAACCACCAAGGGAAATTCCCCATCCCACTGGCCCCTTATCACTTCGTCAGCGGCTTTTACTATGTATTCGGCCTTATCTGCAGCAAGTAAACCTAAATCTGAATTAGCTCTTGCCGCCGATTTTTTCAATATACCAAGAGCGCGTATCATTTCACGGGGAAAACGATCTCCACCAATTTTAAAATTTTCGATGGATCGTTGAGTTTGGGCCCCCCAGTAACGTTCAGCGGGGACTTCAATCTCACCCATAGAATCTTTTTCAATTCTTACAGACATGAGAAAACTCCTTTTCTTTTATAGGATTTCATCATAGTTTTTACCTTTAATAAGCCTTCAGGTCGAGAGGGAATGTATGGCGACAAAAAAGAATTATTGGCTAATGAAATCAGAGCCCGAAACATTTTCCATAGACGACTTAAGTCGAGATCAAAGCACCCTATGGGAGGGTGTGCGCAATTATCAGGCAAGAAATTTTATGATGAAAGATATGAAGGTGGGTGATGAAGTTCTTTTCTATCATTCCAATGCCCAGCCACCAGGCGTGGTTGGAATAGCTAAAATCTCTAAAAAGGCTCAACCCGACCCCAGTTGCTATGACAAAAAATCACCTTATTTTGATAAAAAATCCACAAAACAAATCCCCCGTTGGTTTTGTGTGGAAGTCAGCTTTAAACAAAAATTTCCAGAACTCATCTCCCTCGATGAAATCAAACAAGAGCCTCAACTCAAAGACATGTTAGTTGTAAAAAAGGGACAAAGACTTTCCATTCAACCCGTAGCGGAAAATGATTTCCTTTATCTATTAGAGATGGCAAGTGTAAAGATGGCCCGTGAGTAATTTCACTAAAAACAAAAATTTAAAAATCTATTTAGCCCCTATGGAAGGAGTCATCGACCCCTTTATGCGCGAACATTTTAGTGCTATTGGTGGTTTCGACATTATGGTTACGGAATTTGTGCGCGTGACCCAGCGACTTCTCCCGGACAAGGTTTTCTACAAATACTCCCCTGAACTTTACAATAAAGGTTGCACGAGTTCTGGCACTCCGGTTTACGTGCAGCTCTTAGGTAGCCAAGCCAATATTATGGCCGAAAATGCACAGAGAGCCTGCGAACTCAATGCCCCAGGAATTGATCTCAATTTCGGCTGCCCGGCAAAAACAGTCAATCGCCACGATGGCGGAGCCACTCTGCTTAAAAATCCCGAGCGCATTCATAAAATAATCGAAGCCGTTCGCCAGTGGACACCTTCACACATACCCGTAACAGCCAAAGTGCGCCTAGGATTTGGCGACAAAAGTTTATGTCAAGAAATCGCACTGGCCGTCGAAGCCGGCGGGGCTCAAAGAATTACCATTCACGCTCGCACCAAAGAAGAGGCTTACAGGCCCCCAGCCCACTGGGAATACATTGCTAAAATGAAAGAGGTCATAAAAAATATCGAAGTCGTAGCCAATGGCGACTTATGGACTCCACAAGAAATTAAAAAATGTCTGCAAATTACAAATTGCAATTCTATAGCTTTGGGTCGTTCGGCCATGGCCAGTCCTTTTTTGGCTTTGGTGATGAAACAAAAAATAGAATTTCCACTTCCAGCTCACACTTGGAGTTTTCTCTTAGATTTTACCCAAAAATCGATAGTACAATACGGAAACAACTACACTCTAAGGCGAGTGAAGCAGTGGATGCGTTTTATCCAACAGATTCATCCCTGGGCTCAAGCTGGGTTTGAAAAAATCAAAGTTCAAAATGATGTTCAAGGAGTTTTAGATTTCTTTGTGGAAAATAAAAACTTTGGGAGTTTGATAGACGATTCGCAATTTCCACTCTTGAGCCACCCAAGCGATGGTCTTCTCGCGAAAAAAAATAACATGGGTGGGGTCCATACGATAATTCCATTTAACAAAATCCATCCCCTCCATTAACAAGGAAGTTCCCATTGCCAAATAACCACCCTTATTTAACATTGTGCACATCTTGTCGATTTCATTAAAAGGCTTATGACAATGTTCAATCACTTCCATACAAGTAATAAAATCATATTTGTGAGCAAACACTTCAACATCATTGCAAAAAAATGGGTCCCAAGTTTTAACTTTAAAGCCCTCTTCCGCCATGAGTTGTGCCAATGCGGGCACAGGTCCCGATCCGTAATCTAGGCCTTGCATATCCGAACTCAATTTTTCTTTTAAAGGCTGCCACAATTGATTTAAGTGAGCCCTATAGGCTTTTTGCCGCAAATCGTTATTATGTGTAAGATATCGATTTTTTTCGTCCTCAAGAGAAATATAGTTTTTCTCTGAAAGGTAAACCAAATGGCAATTCTGACAAGAAAAATAGTCCAATTTAAAGACTTCACCGCTGATTTTTTGCTCTAAAGAAATATATTTTTTACTTCTTGGCTGTAAGCACAATGGACAGGTGAGATCTAGCATAGAAGCTGGACTTGTAGCATAGAGTTTGGGATTATGAAACCTTATTTCAAACAACAGGATAAACATAGTGAAAGATCATAAAGGTGGATTAAATTGGGTGATAGCCGCAGGCATAGTGGGAGCGGACATTGGAACTTCTATTTTCTATGGCACGGGAATTTTGTTTCCCATTGTAGGTTATCTTGCCCCGGTATTTGTGCTCACGACATGTTTAATGATGTGGATGTTCAAAGCCACCTATCAAGAAGGATTAGCCCTTAGCCCCTATAACGGTGGGGCCTACTCTATGATTCTTAGAACAATTGGTCGGCGTTTTGCTGTGGTAGCTGGGTCTCTTACCTTTGTATCCTATTTAGCAACAGCTGCCGTCAGTGCTCTTTCTGGTGCACTTTATTTTTCATCTTTGTTTTCTAATGGACTGCCCACTTCCCTAGTCGTAATCTTATCTTTTATACCTATTATACTTTTTGGACTTCTCAACACCAAAGGAATAAAAGAACCTGCCAAATTAGTTACAGTTATCGCCGCACTCCACTTTGCATTACTTATAATTATTGGCATTTGGGGCTTGGGATTTTTGTTGTTTAACTACCAAGACATCGATTTCTATAAATTTCAAAAAATCACCCGCAGTGGCGAGCTCACTCTGGCCATGGTCATGTATGGTTTTGCCGCAGCCTTTTTAGGAATTACAGGTTTCGAATCTGCAGCACAAATCGTAGAGGAGTTAGAACAACCAGCGCTAGAAACTGTGCGCAAATTGTATAAAACAGTGATCATACTTGTTTCTTTAACTGCACCTTTAATTTCTTTTTTATGTTTAACTTTGCTCACTCCCGCCGAAGTCGACAACAGTTTAGATTATTTGCTCTCTTCCCTTGCTAATAAATTGGGCGGTAATATTTTGCTTGTAATTATAGTTATTGATGCAACCTTAACTTTATTTGCCGCTGTGAATACGGCTTTTGTAGGTTTTATTGGTTTGACCACCACTATGGCCAAACAAGGAAATTTACCTCAAGTTTTACTTTATCGTATAGCCCATAAGTTTCCAACTATTCAAGGTTATCCTTTTATTGCTATTCCTTTTGCATTAGTCGCCATGACGATGTCTGCCCTTGTTGCTGGCGAAGTGGAAGTTGTTGCAAAAGTTTATGAAATTGCTTTTCTTGGTGTTATGGTGAGCTTTTGTGTGGGCGTAGTTTTAATGCGAAATCGCACAAAAAGACGAGCCACTCCCTCGCAGTATTTGTCTAATTGGATTTTAAATATTCATGAAATTCAAATTCCTATTGCCCCATTAGCTTCTGGACTTATTTTGGGATTTGCAACATTAACACTAATTTCCCATGCACATTCCGATGCCCTCCTAATGTTAGTGACTTTGTTTGGTGCGGCACTATTAGCTATGATTTATTTTCGCTGGGGGGTCTTGGAGAATCGCCTTGAAAAACGTTCGGATTTGCGCTTAGGCATTGGTAAATTATCCACTCTACAAGATCTGCCAGAAGATTTGCCCAAACATATATTGTGTACAGGTGGTACAGGTGCTCGCCGTTTAATTAATAAAGCCATTAAGCATATTTTAAGTCATAGCAAAGATCCCTTTGAACTCATTATATTTCACGCTGAAGATGGTAAAGATCCAGAGGGTTTCTTCTTTGAATTGCTGCAAAGAGTTGTATCCCAACAGATTGCTCCCATTTACGATAATGATTTTATTCTAACTGTTAAAATTGTCCCTGGCTCTTTGTCGGAAGGCTTGCACATGTTAAAAAATTCCTACAAATTTGACACTATTATATTGGGAAGCGGACGCGATCCCGATGCTTGTTTCCGAATCGGCGAAGAGCTCTCAGAAGAGTTAGAAGTAAAAGTAGATTATCTCATCGGTGGTTAGAAATAGATATTAGTAAAGGAGGTTTCATGAATAAAAAAATAGTTGTTTATGTAAAAAATCATTGCCCATATTGTAATCGTGCAAAAGCCCTATTGGAACACAAAGAGCTTAAATTTGAAACTATCAATCTCGAAGGCAAAGAAGAGGAATATGTTAAATTAAAAAAGAAAACAGGTATGATGACGGTTCCACAAATTTTTATTGGTGAAACATTTATTGGCGGCTACACAGAGCTTGCCGCTTTTGAAGCCACCGGTGAACTCGACAAAATCTTGCACTCTGTTTAGATAAGAATTATGAAAAAAAATTACTCACTAAAAAATGTAGGCATATTAGGTGGGGGTCAACTGGCTCGCATGTTAGTTATGGCTGGTCATGATTTAGGATTGCGGATGCATGTCCTAAGTGAAAACGAAGAAGACCCAGCCGCTCAAGTGACACGTCACTGGTATAAGGGCTCTGTCGACAATAAAAAAGATCTTGTTAGTTTTCTCAATGAAGTGAATGTGGCTACTTTTGAGAGTGAATTTTTAGATGCTAAGTTACTACAAGAGGTCAGTCGCCAACATCAGTTTCAAATTTTTCCACGCCCATATTTAATGGCTCGCCTACAAGACCGCCTAAGTCAAAAACAACTCTTGCAAAAGCATGAGCTCAACTCCTCATCTTTTTTGGAGTGGAGTCCTTCCACCACTTGGGAAGATCTGCAAAAGTTGTCTAAGAAAGCTGTGGTTTTAAAGGCGCGACGTTTTGGTTACGATGGCAATGGTACATTTATTTTACGCAACCTTAAAGAATACGAAAACTTTCTTGCTAAAAACCAAAACTCACCCAATGGATTCATTGTTGAACCCTTTGTTGACTTTAAAAGAGAGCTATCACTGATCTGTGCTCGAAATAAAATGGGGCAATTTGTTCACTATCCACTAGCTGAAACTTTACAAAAAGACGCACGTTGCTTTTGGGTCAAGGGACCTGTTAAACACAATCTTGAAAAATCATTTATAAAAAAATGTGAACGCTTTTTACATTCAATTAATTATGTAGGCGTAATGGGAATAGAAATTTTCGATTGCGGCAAAGAATTACTGGTCAATGAACTGGCTCCACGGGTGCACAATACTGGCCACCACAGTTTAGACAGTATGAATTACGATCAATTCACCTACCATTTAATGTGTTTAATTTCTGCCGACTTGCCCGAACCCGAATTAGTGGCACCCGGTTTTGCCATGGTCAATCTTCTTGGCGAAAACAATAAAGATCCCAGTTGGGAAATTCCAGAAAAAGCACAAATCTATTGGTATGGAAAAGAAAAAAATCGACCAGGCCGTAAAATGGGTCATATTAATTCCATTGCCAACAATCCAAAATCTGCTTTGTCACAAGCTCTAAAAGCACTGAAAGAATTTTCATTATGAGGGGAAGTATATTATGATTTTAGTAGGAATAATTATGGGCAGTGATTCCGATCTCCCAGCAATGAAAGGTGCAGCGGAAACACTTGAAGAACTGGGTGTAAAATATAAATTAGAAGTGGTCTCAGCCCATCGCACTCCGGAGAAAATGTACAACTATGCCAAGTCTGCAAAAAAACGTGGACTCAAGGTGATTATCGCTGGAGCCGGAGGTGCGGCCCATTTGCCCGGCATGGTGGCCTCTTCAACCATTTTGCCCGTGATTGGCGTACCCATTCAAGTGGGCAAATTAAAAGGATTAGATGCTTTGTTATCTATTGTACAAATGCCTAAGGGCGTTCCCGTGGCCACCATGGCCGTAGACAACTCTGTTAATGCTGGCCTACTCGCTGCACGAATTCTCGCCATCACCGACAAAAAACTACAAAATAAACTGGAAGATTATAACAAAAAACAAAAACTCAAAGTCGCCAAAATGAATAAAAATTTAACAACCGCCGGCTAATAGCCGGTGGAATATCTTGCCGTCTAAAGCCGATCACTCAACTACAAAGTCATCATCCTCTTGTTTGCTCTTATGTTTATAAATATGATAACCCCAACACCACTTTTTACGAAAAATTTAACACTTGCACTCTTCAATTTCACAATTACTGAAATAGATAATTTGGGGCTCTAGACACTCTAATTTAGATCTCAAATTAAAATTATCAACCAAAGAAGTCAGATTTATCTATTTCAGTAATTCTTAAATATTAAACCACATTCTTAACTAGTGTTTGTAAGCCTGAATCGCTCAAACTCGGGCAATTTAACAATTTAAATTTTAAGTAAAGTAAAATCGTAAGCTATTGGTAAAGATATGTGCACGGTAGTTCCTGTTCCCAGTTTAGAATATATTTTAAATCTACCATTAATACCTTCGATAATCTCTTTAGCATATTTTAACCCAAGACCATTACCTTTTGATTTATTTAAACTTATTCCATTCTCTAAAATATTATTTAATTGGTCACTGGTTAAACCACAGCCATTATCCCTTAATTCTAAAATTAAATCTGAATTTTCTTTACTCAAATTTAAAGTTACTAAGCCGGGCCTATCAGGATTAATGGCTTCCACTGAGTTATTAATTAAATTAGATAAGACTCTCTTAAATATTTTTGGGTCAACTTCAACATTTTTTTCAAGTGAATCATTATCTATTATAGATTTAATTTTTATATTTGTGTTATTGAAGCACTCAATAGATTTAAACTCAATAGTTTCTTGAACAAGTTGTGAAAGATTTACTACCATTAGTTCAGACTTAGACGCTATAACATTTTGTTTTGATGTTACAGTAATCGATTCTCCTTCAGAGTTTTTACTTTGACGCTCTTTTAAAAGTAAGTCTTCCGCTACCTCATTTATGCGATCAATTGCTCCATTTAGCAATTTACTTTCTTGATCGTTTAATTGATCAGATTTTTTTGCAACCATCTTCAATGCCGACAAGGGAGATCTGATATCATGGGCTACTTGTTTAGCTACTTCTGCTATCATCAACTTCTTTTCGTTTTCAACTTGAATGCGCTGGTAATCAATAATATTTACAGCCATGTTTTTAATTTCTTCAGATAACTTTTTAGTTTCTCTACTATGATTTAATTCCAACTTTGTTATATTTCTTATTTGTTCTAAATTGTTTGACTTTACAACTTCGGTAATTATTTCCATGGGTTTGCCAATAAAAATGGATACTTTATTGGCAAGGTACATACTGATCAAAAAAAATACAGTACATATTGAAAAGATTAACAATGACCAAAGCATTACCTGCTGGATCAGAGAAATTCGTGAAAAAACAATACTTGAGGTGGCAGCTAAATTCATATTGGATTCATCAAAATGGATATTCTTCACTATTTGATGCCTTAAAAAAGGGAGCTTATCGGTATTTGATATATTACAAATTTCATAGTTATCTAGTGTAGCAATCAAAATATGACTAATATTGGGATATTTCATCAATGCCTTACAATGTTTATATACTCTATCGTAATCACCGCTTAGTATATCGTTTTTCACAGTACTCACAAATAAATCAGAAATTGTACTTTCTTGCTCTTTGAAATTTAATTGTGATTCTCGAGTATAAAAGAGAATTGTAGAAACAAATAAAAAGGAGATTAAAAATACAAAAAATAACATATTAGTCCGCAAAATTATGCTTCTCAATGGCCGTAAACTATTGTTATTTCCCAATATAGATTTTGTCAGCATAATAACTCCACATTTATATGTTCAGCAAAGGATATGCCATTAAGTTGGCCTAAATATTGAAGCACCTTAGATCCTAATGTAGTTTTTAAGTAAATTAAAATATCCTAAAAAGGTTTACAAATGTTTGATTATATAAAGATAATTAAAATTTCAAGGTTCACTTTAGCACTTGTAATATTCATTGGCTGTAGTACAAATTCTAAGATTTTCCTCTTAGAAAGCCAAGCTACTATCATGTCCAATTACCCCATACAATCTATAGACTTATCTCCTATTAAACTCTTATTAAGCCGCGCTAATGTGGTAGGCCTAGGTGAATTTGTACATGCCAGTAGTAAGCTTCACAATTTGATTGCTGGAATTAGTTTATCGCTTATCAGAGATTATAACAGCCGTCAGATTCTTTTAGAAGCTCCTAAATATGCAGTTGAACAAGTCAATGAGCTAATACAGCCGGGTAATGAACAAGTGGTTACAATTGAAAAACTTGATCCTTTATATAAAATATGGCGCACAGAAGGGTTTGCAAATTTTTTAGAATCAATAAGGCTTATCAATCAGGAGTTAGATACTCCTGTACAGTTAATTGGTTTTGACGTTCGAATGCCCAAACATGCTTTTAAAACTTTTGCCATTTTTTTTAAAATACAATGGTGAGGAACCTGAAGCATTACAACTATTTAATTACTCACTTGAGGATATACGTGAGCTTGAAAATGGCATTTACTTTGCTGATCAAAACAAAGAAAACAGTAGTGTGAAGAAATTTAAAGACTTCAAAAAACAACTAGAAACACTCATTATAAAATACGAAGATAAATTACATAAAGTGGATGACCAAGTGGCTTTAATCGACATTAAAAATTGGCTTGATCTCTACACCATTATGATAGAGGAAAACATTCAAAAAGCCTTTTCTAAACGCGATCAAGTTTTATACTCTTCTGTAAATACTAGTATAAAAAACAATATTAACGGCCCCACAATCCTTATCGCCCATTTTGGCCATTTACTATATGATAACTCAGCTTTGTATAAAAGCCCAGATTTCTTCAAAGACTCTGTTGTTCTGGGCAGTTTTTTAAGAAAAAGTTTTAGTAGAAAGTATGTACATTTAGGAGTTGGATCCGCTATAACACCAGCAAATCTTTTTAGTGGTGAACAGATTAATTATGTGGCAACTCAAGATGGATTTGAAAACTATAAAGAACGTGGTTTCATTATACCGGGGTTGAATTTACCTCTTAAGCAAAAATTAACTATCGGCAAAGTTAATAATGAAAAAGATAAAAACACAAGTTACCTTGAGTTAGAGTTTATTGCTGAGAATATGGCAGATGCTTTTTATATTGTGAATTAAGTTTGAGTGCAGTAAGAAAAATCTTTGGTTTTCAAAAAGTGATTTCCAGAATCTAATCGAATAATTAAATCTGAGAACTCTGCGGCATAAGATGATACGCCTAACCAATGAAGCGAATTTTTTGCCAACTGCAAACTTCCCAAGCCTAGTAAGCTTTTAAAATGTTGTCCAAATACATTTACAGATTTATTCATAATAAAATTAGGATGCAGTATTAGTTTCTTAAACTCATGATTTTTATGCAGACTTGTTCCCTCAGCCTGCATATTTTCATTGTAAATATAAATTGTTGGATCACCATTTAAATATCTAAAAAAATAAGGCACGTCACCTCTATCTAACTGTAGCTTTTCATCTTCAAACAAAGGTATTCGAAAATCTTTAGGCTCAGACACACCCTGCAAGTACTTTTGATAGCTCATTGTTTTCCTAAAAATCAATCGAGATATAAACGGTCTTTTACCATTTTCTTGCAAAAGTATTTGGCTTAACTTTACACCAATTTCATTTAACATTTTTATATTTTGTATATAACCGTAAACAAAATGAATAGGTGAAATTGAATTAAATATTGAAGTCAAAAACCTATTTAAACCACTATGAGCTAGAGGAATTACTCTATCTTCAATTAACCAAGTGTGACTGGGTAGGCTTATATTTCGTCCGCAGACTTCTAAATCTACTGGAAACAAAACTAAATTCTTGTTTTCATCTCGGCCATAAATGATGTTTTACCAATGCAAATCTCCTGCTCCAAAAAAACTCCATAAAGCCAAACTCGATCCAATAAAACAGCTTTCTTCATCGCTTATATTCCCTACTTCACTATATACTGGTTTATAGAATTCTTCTAAACCACTAGTTGCGGTTATATTTTTAAATTGTATTTTAGGTATAATTTTGAAAGGATGTTCTATTTGTACTAAAGCTTGCTCAATACACTGCCTAATCAATGAAAAATTTAGAAAAGATTTAGCGGCATTTTTTCGATGGATAAGAAACCAACATAAATTTGAACTTCCTAATATCATCGCCCCTTACAACACAATAATTCCAAGGGGCATTATGCGACCTTTATTTTATAAACAATATCAAAATCATGAAATTAACGCAGAGGTATTTAAAATGAAATGGGAACACTTACTAAAAAGATATGGAACTGTTAATATTTGGCTTCCCGAAGGTTTTTTTGAGGATAGTTTTTTAAAACTTATTAAGATCAATCTTGATTTCGTTGGCAACTTTAAATTACATACAAAAAATTATTGGGAAGTTGCTGAATTATTTAAAAATAATCAAATTGATATAGCTGCAATAGACAGTGGCGCATATTTACCCAATTTAGATGGTATTATAAATACTTGGAAAGTAAATAAACTCCCTGGCTTTGCCCATGCCATTGATGATTTGATTCATCAGTTAAAAAACTAACATTAATTTATTGAATGAAAATGTCACTATACCAATAATTAGGAACTTTGAATTACAGAGTTGGGTAATTCCCCTCTTTAAATCCTCACGCGTAGCCATTATTAGGAAAGGTATATATGAACAAGATCAAAAAGTTTCTTTTAGTAATTTGATCTGTAAATAACTTTTAGACATCTCCACTTTTAATCCGTTCTTTATTTTCATGTACATGTCATAAGATGACTTTACAGTAGAAATTCTTGTTTTCAATTCCGAACTCAACACACCCCTTGATTCGTCAGTAAAATATTCACCACACTTTGGGACAATATACTTCCCCTTATTGGTTTCATCTGGCAACAAACTGGTTGAAAGCCCGGGGCTTGAAAGGTGACAGTAGAAGCGAAAGACCAATAAATAAAAATTTTGTTTTGGCCATCTCTTCTACTTTGCTTTTATGTTTATCAATATGATAACCCCAACACCACTTTTTACGAAAAATTTAACTCCTGCACTCTTCAATTTCACAATTACTGAAATAGATAATTTGGGGCTCTAGGCACTCTAATTTAGATCTCAAATTAAAATTATCAACCAAAGAAGTCATTTTTATCTATTTCAGTAATTCTTAAATATTAAACCACATTCTTAACTAGTGTTTGTAAGCCTGTATCGCTCATACTGGCAATAGCTAATTCTATTGATTTTACAACTTTCACAGTAGCCCCATTGCATGTGGTTGATGCGAAGGGAGTAAAGCGAAACCCGTGTTTTATACTGGTATGCATCTACTTGTAGGTGGTAACTTTAATTACTACAAAAATAAACCTGAAAACAATTTTATTCGCATTACAACAGACACTGGAAACCCAGAATAAATACTTCAATAATCCTTCATTTTGGTGCCAGGCACCTGATCCTAAAAAAAACTGGCAACTCGCTCTCAACTGTGATCGAATGTATGTATCTATTTATGATTTAGGGGGGCCTTGATTATGCGTTTTCTAATTTTATTTCTGTTTACAATTGTATTTTTACCTTTATCACATGCCAATACCGATAAAGAAATATTTGTGGGGGGAATTCAAACTACTGACGTTGATTATCATTCGTATTATTTTGGTAAAATTCCGGTGAATTCGTTTAGATTTATTCGCTTCAAAGTTACTAACATAGACCAAACTCCCCTGACTTTCGATTCCGCCTACATTTCTGGCATTGGCTACAATGCTTGGCACACCTGCGACAAAGGTCTGTACCCCCAAGAAACTTGTATGTTTGAAATTCGCTACTCCCCATATATTAAAGGCTTCCACACAGGCCGCTTCGAACTCAACTTTAAAGAAAACTCCAGAATAATTGTTGATCTCAGAGGCGAAGCCTACTGAAAAATAGACGGCGAAGCCTACTGAAAATGAGTTCCATCTCATTTTGATTCACCTAGACCATAATCTGTCCTTCTTCTTACCTTCTTTTATTAAAATTCATTAATTTGTCGCCGATAAGAGAGATGAGTTTAAATAAAGAGGAGTTTTTCATGTCTGAAAATGCGTCAGAAAATCAAAAAGAGTGTATTGTTGTTGCTGAAGATTCACCACCCAATCGTAAAATTTTGGTCCACCTTTTGGAAAAATTAGGTTACGAAGTTGTAAGCTGTGAAGATGGCAAAATCGCTTGGGAAAAATTAGAAAGTGGCGAACTTAAAAATGTTGTAGCTATTCTTTCTGATATCATGATGCCCAATATGGACGGTATTCAACTTTTAAAAAATGTGCGTGCCCATGAAACTTTTGGTCCACTTCCATTTATTCTTATTACGGCCGTCTCAGATCGCGAATACATTATACAGGCCAAAGAGTTGAAAGTGAATGGCTATATTTTAAAACCCGTCACTTTTCAGCGAGTCACTAGCAAACTGAAAGAAATTTTTCCTGATAAAAAATTCGACAAACTAGCTAGTTAAATTTAAATAACTAAGGAATTTTATAAAATGTCTGCGGCAAAAAAACTCACCCACGAATATCTTGTGGATCGTTTAGACGAACTCCCCACACTGCCGTCGATTGTTTATGAACTCACCCAGGTTATCAATGACCCCATGTCTTCGACTTCAGATATTGAAAAAATCATGGCCAATGATCAATCCATGACGACAAAAGTTTTAAAATTAGTGAACTCTGCCTATTACGCCATACCCGGAGGTGTTACCTCTCTTTCGCGCGCTGTTGCCTATATAGGTTTTGATTCTATACAACAATTAGTTCTTGGCGCATCCATTGTTAAGGCCTTAGATGCTAAAGGTCCTTCGGAATTTGATGTCAACCAGTTCTGGAAGCACTCTATCGCCGTAGGGATGGCTGCAGAAACCATTGCCAAAATTACCCGCCATCCTATGCCCTCAGATATGTTTACTTGTGGTCTAGTTCACGACATGGGAAAGGTAGCCTTATTTTCTATCTCCCCCGTAACCGTTGTTGAATTAAGTAACTATGCCAATGAAAAAAAAATGAGCTATTTCGAGGCAGAACAGAACTTGGGAATCCTCAATCATACAAATATAGGTAAACTTTTAGCGGAAAAATGGGCATTACCCATTAGCATTCAAGCCGTAATAAAAAACCATCATCAAAAAGATCATAATTTACGCGGTGGACTTTCCGCAGATTTAAACAATTCTGTTGACATAGTTTTTCTTGCTAATTTACTCATTCACGCACTTAAATTTGGCAATAGCGGTCACTCAAAGGTCTTAGGTGCACCTAAAGAAGTTATGACTCGCTTAACTATTGATCCTCAAAAAGATTTTAAAGAACTCATTGCAAATATAAAAACAAGCCTCGATAAAGCGAACGACTTTATTCGAGTTATATGTGGATAAAAAAAAAATGAATGAAACCCATCTTGAATCACTTTATTCAGTACTTGCAAACGAGGCTATCGTTGCTATTTTGGTTTTTGAAAGTCATTCCGGTCAATTAATTTACACCAACAAACTGGCCAACACACTTTTTGAACTCAACCAAGAGAAACTTACAGATTACAATATAAATTTATTTTTACCTAATGAAGAAAACAAAAGTTTTCGTCCACTCTCTTTAGAAATGATGACAACAGAAGGCTATTACCAAGATCTTTTAATTAAAAAAATAAATAACTCCAAATTTGTTGGAAATGTAAGAATAAAACACCTAGAAATTTCCAACAAAGAAATCACTTTACTCATGTGCCACGACGTAACTCTACAAAGGAAATTACAAAGAGAGCTAACATTCAAACAGCAAGAAATCGAAAAGGCCTATCAAGAGCTTTTAACACAAAATGCACAGCTCAAAGAATTAGATTTAGCAAAAACTCGTTTTATTGCTCTTACCACTCACGAATTGCGCACGCCCCTGTCGGCAATGGTTGGTTCTGCTGAGATCTTAAAAGAAAAGCTATACGACACCGATGAAGAGCGCGAAGAGTTTATCACCATGATACACGAACAAGGCCAACACCTTTTGGAATTGGTCAATGACATTTTAGATTTTGCTAAAATCACATCAGGAAAAATGGACTACTTTATACATCAACAAGATGTCAGTACCGTTTTAGAAATTTTAATGGATCAATTTCAAACTATGGCCGAGCAAAGTGATATTCAGCTCAGCTTTAAAAAAGAAGATCGACCCTTCGTTTGTTATTTTGATGAGGTCCGCATTAAACAAATCATCTCAAATATTGTTAGTAATGCTATTAAATATAACAATCCCAAAGGATCTGTAGAAATAACAATTAAAGAAATCGACAATATGATTGGTATATTCGTAAAAGATACTGGCAAGGGCATACCTGCAGAGCAAATCAACCAGGTCTTTAACGAATTTGAAACCCTTGGCAAAGTATCTAACCACCAAAAAGGTACGGGCCTAGGTATGCCTATCACAAAGCGCCTTATTGAGGGTATGGGTGGTAAAATATATATTGAAAGTGAAGTGGGAGTTGGCAGTACCTTTTGGGTAACGATTCCCGTTGATAGAATTCTAGAAGAAGAGTTGTATCGAGAACGCAGCGACAGCTTCGACCTAGCTGCCAGCTAAAAAAGTTTCTTAAATCTAGACCGGCTCATCAAAATGCACCGGTCTGAATTTAAAATCACCAAAAGTTTCTTATAGTTTCACCTTGGAAAATAAAACATCATCGCAACTTCCACCAATCAGTACATTTCTAGGTTCTTCTTCACGCTTATAACTACGACTTTTCCCAATAACATAATTTACATAAGAAGCTTCTCCTACACTGGTTTCTACTTTTGCATGCAACAGATCATCAATAAGGCTCACAACATCAGGTTGACGTACATCAATGACTACACCACCATTAGACTCTTCTAAAGGAGTCAGAACAGTATTATAGAAAATATCTGATAATATTTTTCTGACTAAATCAGGCCAGTTATTTGGAGTAATTTTTTTGGATTCCCAGAATTCTTGCACTTCTGCTTCTGACATCTTAGAAAACATTTTTTCTTTAAGAAATTCTTGGATTAAAACACTGGCCTGTTTTTCAACTAAAAGCAAATCCTCTTTACTAAGCTTTATAGCCCCCCTTGCTTCAGGCTGTATAAACATTAAACTATCATAATCATCCATTCTCAGCTGTAATTTTTCATCTAACTCTTTTAACCAAGATTGTTCTTTTTCTGTAACCCTTCGTGTTAGTGGAGTTAATTTATCATTCCTTACAGAACCTATCACTCTTTCAAAAGGTGCAAGTGCCGTCTCTAAATCTCTTTTGGGTTGGGTAATCAAAGCTTTGATTCGATCCGAGACAAAGTTAAGTTCCATATATTCCAGTCTGGCTAAAAAACCACTGAGCGCTACACTAGGTTGAATTTTATAAAAATAACTTTCTTCTACACCTGGTCCAGAAATACGATGAACCGCCCAATAGTTTTGCGCAGGGATATAACCAAATTTCTCTAAAACTTTCAGCCATACATTATCTACAGATGACCTTATCACCTTATCAGCAGCGCCCAAAGACATTTCTCCTGCACCCACTAGAGGATGATAAATCGTACCCAGAGCTGAGGCACCTACACTTTGAGCAAAACCTATAGTTGTCTTAGCTCCTGATTGTACAGCTGGAAAAATTCTATGAAATCCTTGATTAAATATCATTCTTGCCCATCTAGAATTTGTTGTAAAAGAGGGTGATCTTTGATTCGTGCCAAGAGTATCATAAGCTGCAAAGTCAAAACCATGTTGAATTAATCCCGTCAAAGGAGCCCAAATCATTGAAGTGCCAACAACACCACAAGAGGCCACTGCGTTCATACATGTTGCTAATCCTTGAGCAAGGGCCGTAGTTGCTGGAGCCACTATCTTAAGACCTAAATCTGCTTTTAAAAAAAGCAGAGCCCTTTCCATTTTTTTACCAAAAAGTCCATAGTCACCACTTTTTTCATGATCAGCAATCAAGTCATTACCAGCTTTTCTTAAAGCTTTTACTCTTGAAACTAAAGTGGATCGAAGATCCTCTGTATCTTTAGTGATCGCTCCAGTTGATGGATCAACAGTCCACTTGTATGCAAAGGGCTGTTTTAAAAAAAGTGATTTCAGTCCAATGGGGCCATTCCAAAGGTTGGTTAACATAGCATAATCTATACCCACATACCAGTTTCTACGCATACGATGCCAGTAGTTTACAACTAATCTCCAACCTGTACTTCCCGTATTAGCTTCAATGCTGCGATCTTTAATTAAAAAGTACCTGCCGCTTTCTGTCTGCTTTACACTCCATCGACTCTTTCTAAGTATTGGGACAGTGTAATGAACTTGATCTGCTGGCACTTGCTCACGACTGAGGGATCTATAAATTTCTTTACCCTTAGTCTTTAAAAAATAAATGTCTTCTTCAAGGGCTGCAGCTTCCGCTATTAAACCTGCATCTCGGACTTTTTCTATTGTTTCCGAATACATTCCCCAAACATTGTCTTGATAATACTTGTCTATAGCCGCTTGTACTTTTGGCTCTAGCCACTCTTTCCTTAGAGAACGCCATGGGTGCTGATCTCTTAAATTATTAGTTATTTCATCTCTTTTACTAAGCATTTCATTAGTAAATTCTTGTTCCGCCGAAAAAACAATCCCAAGAGCTTTGCCTTGGTTTACTAATAATTGAGCCAGCCCGGGGCTTAGTGCTTCTAGCTTCTCACTTTTTAATATTTTCTCTTGAAGCAAATTTTGTATAATCAAAGAAAGCCTTCGATTGACTTCTATATAAAGCTCTTCGCCCTCTCTACCATTAGCAATTTCTTCTTTAATTATCTGAGTTCGATTTTCTAATTCAAGCCTTTTCGACCAAGCATTGTCAAAACTGCGATAAATGAGTTTAAGCACCTTCTTGGCATTACCCATGAGTTCTGTATCAAAAACTCTTTGATCACGGACTGACTCCTGATTTTCTTTTGCATGAAGTTTTCTGTTTTTATTAATAATTTCATCTATGCTTTCTTCAGAATATTTAAATTTATAGCGAGGCAAACCAATAAGTAAATCAATGATTTCTCTGACTCCATTATACATGTTGGTCACACCACGGCGTAAACTCATAAAATTGTTGCCGACAAACCTATCCGGAATGCTTACAAAAATGGAATTTATTGCTCCAGTTTTTCGTCTATTAAAGCGAACAGAAATCTCTTTTTTCCCAACAACAAACATCCAATGAACTTTCCAGACATGAAACCTTTTGGGGTCTTCTAGGCTTGGCACTTTAAAAATAGCTTCTTCCTTTAACTGACTAATCTGAACAGGATTCAATCTATTCCTGTTATAACCAATTTTTGCCACCTCTGAATCTTCAATACTATCAATATTGGAATCAATGGCTATAATTTGAGTTCGATCTTCAAAAACAGTGGGTGGTAATTCGATATCTAACTTAGCCCATGTGTATAAACTTTTCTGTAAAATTTCTACAACGGCATAAGCATCCTGTTTTTGAATTTCTGTTAGACCCTGTAAGTCCTCTTCAGTTAATTCTATTTTTACAGGTATACGTTCTGGCTCAACCATCTGACTGGATAAAACGGATTGGCTGAAAAACAATAAAATAAGATTTACTAGTACATATGCTTTAATTAACATAATTTAGACCTTTCTTGAAATTACAATTAATTTGAGTTCGTCATAACTATTCTAGAAAACAATTAAACTCAAGAGTTGCACTAGGTAGCGTGTATTCTTTTTAGCTTTAGTAAATTTTTATTTCATTACCTGAACTTTTTTTATTCTTTCCGCTTATCTGTTCCACGAAAAGGTGCCAGGCACCCTTTGCTGGGTGCCCGACAGCTCACAAATCAATATAAAAAGTATTCCCTATAATTTTTCAACCACACTTTTTCGTCTTTCAATAAGTAATTGTCTAAATCTGAGAAAGTGCTCACCTTGTCGTCCACCCAGTTCCGTAAAAAATCATTTCCACTCAGTAAGTCTATTGGCATTTTTTCATATTCATATTCGTAGGGGGGCTTGCGCCACATAAACAAATCTGGATATAGCAAATGCAAAGCCTTAAAATAAGTAGCAATGATTCTATAGGGTTTAAAATTTTCTGGATTGTAATGGGGATGGTCTACATGAATCTGCACTCCCCCACACACATCCCCTTTGTGTTTGTGAAAGGTGGGTTCAAAGTAACAAGCTCGCAATAAACAAGACGAATTGGCCCCAGGGTAAACTTCTAACATTTTATTAATTACTTTTTGTGGGTCGACACCAGGAGCGCCAAACATTTCCAAAGGTAAGGTGGTACCTCGCCCCTCCGACAATAAAGTTCCCTCTATTAAAACAGTACCCGGATACATCTGCGTGCAACTCACTCTTGGTATATTTGGGCTTGGATTCACCCAAGAATAGTCTTTGTGCCAATCGTAAGGCCCCATTTTCCCTGGCGCGTACCCAGTCATTTTAACAACTTCATATTCCAAATCTAATCTTTTAAAATCTTTATACCAGTTTCCAGCCTCACCCAGTGTCCAACCATAGCGCATAGGAATGGGTGCTGCTCCCACAAAGCTGGCCCAATTCATATCAAGTAAATTTCCCTCAACAAAACGACCCGCAGGATTCGGGCGATCCAGAACTATAACCTTCTTTTTCCATTCGCTGGCGGCTTCCATACAATAAAATAAACTAGTTAAAAAAGTATAAATCCGGCATCCCACATCTTGCAGGTCGACAATCAAAACATCTAAGTTATCAAACATTTTTTTTGTCGGTCGACGATATTCCCCATACAGGCTATAAACAGGAATCTGATATTGTGGATGAATAAAATCCTCACTCTCAATCATGTTGTCTTGTTTTTCGGCAAGAATCCCATGTTGAGGCCCAAAGGCACAGGTGATATTTAATTCTGTGTGTTGAATCACCAGGTCTAAGGAGTGTTGCAGTTCAAAATTTACAGAGGCCGCATGACAAAGCCAACCCAGTTTTTTTCCCCTTAATTGTTCTTGTAATTTCTTATCATTTAGTAAAACTTCTAAACCCATTTTCATAAAACACGACCTTTGCCTGGTTTCTTTGGAGAAATCCATAGATATAATCTAATATATTATACAAAAAAGGCGTCCAATGAAAACAGCAAAAGACTTAATGACAAAAGATCCCATTATTATTCAATCCGGTTCCGACATAAGAGATCAACTTAAAGTTTTTCTAGATAATAATATTTCTTCCGCACCAGTAATAAGCCCCATGGGAGAAATCTTAGGTTCTCTCAACGAAGTGGGACTCATCAAGTCTTACCTTATTAACAAAATCCAACCCAGTGAAGGCACTATGAAAGTGGTTCACCATAAAGAAATTTTGGACCCTGTGGAAATTGTAAAAGAAAGTCAGCCCGCAACCGACGTGATTCGCATTATGATTAAAACTCCCAATCACAGGGTTGTTGTTGTTAACAACATGAGACAAGCCACAGGAGTAATTAGTCCAAAAGACATTTTACATTATCTTGCCGGCGAAGATCATCACAGTAAACTGCTCAAGGATGAGCTTGAAGAAACTCAAAAGAAACTGGAAAAAATGAAAGAGACACTGGCCAACACCCAATCTCTCCTTACAAATTACAGGGACATATATCAAGATGCCCCCACCATGATGCACTCTGTAGATGCTAAGGGCAGAATTATTATGGCCAATAAAAAAATCCACGATGTTTTAGGCTATGATCCCGGAGAGCTTATTGGCAAAACTATTTTCGAACTTTATGCCGACAGCTGCCACGGTCAAGCTACCTTAGGCTTAAAAAAAATCATTGATAATGGTATGCACAACTCCACATACTCCACTATGATGACAAAAGATGGGGCCAAAGTTCGTGTGGATGTTTCCTCAACAGCCTTAAAAGACAAACACGGTAAATTTATTGGCACTATATCCACAAGCCGTCCTATAGACTCCGACTTATTGCTGCGTGCACTTCATGGCATTTTTGATAATGAAGAAAACAAAGCTGAAAATATCAATAGCGAAAAAACTAAAGGCGAATGATGACTATTTTTAAAAAAATTATTAACAAGGAAATTCCAGCCAACATTGTCCACGAAGACGATCTTTGCCTGGCTTTTTACGATGTCACTCCACAAGCCCCCACTCATATATTAGTTATACCTCGCAAAGAAATTAGGTCAATGGCCGAAGTCACCGTCGAAGACAAAACTCTATTGGGTCACATGTTACTTGTAACCACCGAACTTGCAAAGAAAGTAGGGATTTCAGAAGAGGGCTATCGCGTAGTTATTAATACCAATCAAAATGGTGGCCAGTCAGTGTTTCACTTACACATGCATATATTAGGTGGCCGCCCACTCAGCTGGCCCCCTGGATAATAATTAAATTTAGACATTAACCTAATTTAGCAGCCGCTTTTTTACCAACTATGGCTTGGCTGATAACTTTTTTCTGTTCTTCGAGAATTATATTTAAAACTTCCTCTGCTGGCATATCATAAAGGCTAATCAATTTTTTTAATTTTGAAATTGGCGGCATACACAAACCTCTTTCCATATTGGAAATAAACTGTGGAGAGGAATAACCCAAGGCATTGGCCACATCTTTTTGTTGTAAACCTTTTTTCTCTCTATACTTTTTAAAGTATTTGCCCATTTTTTTAGAAAGCTCATTTTGCGAAACGTATAAAATCTTCATTTCATTATATTGAATCATAATATGGTATTTGGTCAAGTTTTTTCAATAATCTAAAAATAAAACTCTTCTTTTATTTATATTTGCCGAAATTATTTAAAACAAAATATATTTATTTATTTATTTAATAGGTGAACTATGAAAATTTTTTTTTATCAGACCTTTGAATTGTATCAAAATAATATTCTCAAGAATCATTGGGAAGAACCAAAGGCCTATGCCAACTATTTAGCTCAAACATTTTACTATGTTAGCCATTCGAGTCGAATTATGTCCATTGTAGCTGGTCACTTGCCCATGAGCCAAGAGGACACTCACAAAGCCATTCTGCAGCATGCCAGCGAGGAGCGTGGACATCAATTTGCCGCTTTAAAAGATTTAGAAAGAATGGGTTTTAACTTGAAACACTTTCCGGAACTACCAGAAACAAGAATGTTTTGGGAACCGCAATATTTCAAAGCTCAATTTTCCCCACTCGATTTCTATGGTTATGCCTTAATGCTAGAAGGCACCGCCGTTTTGGCCGGACCCAAAATACTAGAGAAAATCGAAAAAGCCCATGGCCCAAAACCCTGTGGTTTTATTAGACTCCATTGCCAAGAAGATCCTGCCCACTTAGAAAATATATTTAAATTGTTCGACACTTATACGTCAGAACAAAAACTTGGAATTCAAAAAAACTGTCAACAGAGTTTTATTGCTTTTACCAATATGCTAAATGCGACTATGGGCGATCAAACTCTAACTGGAGAACATGCCCATGTCGCTTAATTTAGACTTTAACAAATTTGAGTTTATTTTATTCCCCGGAAAAAATCCCCCATCTTATTTAAAAAACATTTACTTGCGATCCTATGAATTTTGGTCTCACACTTGGAAAAAATCCTATCAATTTTTTGGCTGGGATCCCAAAAGCGTTCACTCCGATCAATGGACTCGGCAAGATCAAATTGGAGTTTTACTTTATGGTAATAACATTATAGGCACTTTGTTTTTTGATGAAAAAGACCTCAGTACTACTCTAGCTCAAAACGACAGCTATTTTCGAATGTGGCCGGAATTGTCTTTTAAAAAGATTCAAAATATAGAGGGCGCACAAAATGCACTTATATGTTCTTACTTCACTCTTGGAGAAGAATGGCGCAAGGAAAGCCAAGGTCTAAATGCCAAATATCTACTTTGCTCCATGGCCACAGAACATCTTACCACCACAGATTATAAATTTATGGTGGGAACCGTTGTAAGAAAAAGCAACATACATACCATGGCCTATGATTTAACCGCCGAAAAAATTGAAGAAAATGTTTACGAAAAAGAGTTGGCCGTAGATCTGATCGTCTGGCACAAAAGTAGATTAATTGATTTTAATTATCCAAAAGAGCATGAGTTAATTAAACACATTTGGAATAAACGCAATGTTAGTTCAATTGCTGCTTAAAAAATTGAGACATCCTCATAGTTGTTAGGATTTAATTTTTTAACAGAAAGTATAGACATTATTCCCTGTGGCTCGTGGTCCAAGCAATTAAATATTGGAAAAATGCACTTGTGATGTGCCATCAACCAATGTGGTTCAGAACTTTTCACTGCAGACATCAAATAATGCTTATTCTTTAAACCAATAATTTATCGAGTCTGTAGAGCTTGAAAGCAAGCCTCTCGCAAGTCTTGCTCAATCATCTTAGGTCGTTTGTACAATTCAAAAATAGACATAGATTGCAATTGATCAAGAGTGTAGCAATTAACTTTAAAAAAATTCTCATTACAATAAATTTGTCTATAATCCAGTGTATAGGCGTCAATTAAATCACCTTTATCCACCCATTTTGGCAAAACATTTACATCCATTTCAAAGCCCTGAAAGGCACAGGACAAAGCAGCATCCAAGGCCAACTCATTTTGTCTTAAATCTTGATTTAAAGGGACCATATTGCTTCTAGTGGTTTTTGTTTCAAGGGGCATAGAATTAATATGAAAAATTCTGGCTTTATCTAATGCTATTTTCGCTGATTCTTCATTGAGAGTTTCGAATTCTGTGGGCCTATAAAATGGGGTCACTTCTACCCCTCTCTGGCTAAAATTCTCACAGGTTTCCTCGGTCAGTTTTAAGTATTCTTGTAATGGTTTCAACTTTCACCTAAGTTTATAAATTTACAAAAATATACACTATTTTTAGTTTTTTTTCAATGTTTGCGTCTGTTATTTAAGGTGCTTTGAAAATCATTTTAACATGTGTTCCTGGCTTGTTTTCAGGCATTAGTGGGCTTATTAGCTGAATGTCGGCATTGTAAAAATTTAAGATATTTTTAACGATAGCAAGACCAAAACCAGTGCCTTTTTCATTTTTAGTACCCAAACTATGGCATCGATGATTCCACTCAAATACACATTTTTGTACATCGGCTGCAATGCCCATTCCACTATCTATCATCGAAAAGCACACCTGTTCTTCTTCTTTATAAATTCTTAATATAATTTCGCTGTTGTCATAGGAAAATTTAATAGCATTAGATAAAAGATTTCCTAATAGATGGTGTTTTAATACCGAGGGATCAACTTTAAGAACTGGCAATTCTTTTTCAATTTCTACTTTCAATTCAATAGACTTTTCTTTCATTCTATCTAAATGAAGAAGCTTTAGCTCTCCAACAAGGCTCTCGTAGTTTAATACTTGCTCATCATTATTGAGTTTTCCCAACTTTAAACTTTCTAGAGCACTAATCCCACTGACAAACTCAATAGTGTTATCTGTAATAGTTTGAAGCTTTGCTATTTTTTCGATGTCTTTGGGGTTCTCACGAATGATTTGCAAATAAGATTTTGTGATAAATAAATTCGTTCTTAGGTCGTGAAGGAGGGCTCCCAAAATAACTTGGTAATCATCTTTATTAATGGGGTTATTCCTACAAGAAAAAACTTTAAAAATGTTCATATCTGTTACATTACATATAATCAATATTCTATCAAACATTATTTGTTTAAATTAATGACTATATTTAAACAATAATACAGATTTACCGACCTAAAGCTTCCCCGCAAGCCAAGGGAGGTCTAGGAGTTGTCATAGCCACGGCTCTCAATAAAAACTCCTCTCCCAGGTCTGATTTTTGGTCAGTGATCCCCAAGTATAGCAACTTAGCAAGATTTTCACTTAAAAGCCCCGCTCGATAAGGACTATTATTAATATATTTAACTATCTCTAAACCTCTTTGACTAAAAACAGCATACAAGTGGGGCATTAACCAATACAAATCTCTGGCCTCTACTCTTTCTAAAATGAATATAAGTCCAGATATTAACCCATGGGGGAATTTCCATTCATGTTGGTCTTTTTGCCCCATTTCCACAAGCAGATAGATTTGTTGGTAAGTGACTTTTTTATTTTTAATGGCAGTATCAAACACTCTATCTAAGTTTTTATACAGATCTAATGAAATATTTTTGTATTTAAAGAAACCCAATTGCATCCATCGTTCTAAATCCGCACCCGATACTCCCAGTTTCTTTGCTTGCTCCACTCCCTTATCTAAGTCCTCAATACTCGTGGATAAAATGGTATCTTCATTTCTTCTTAAAAAAGTATCCAGTGAACGCATTTTTACCTTTTCAAAAATAAGTCTACGTTGAATCAAATCAGAAAGACTCATTTTAGCTAGTGAACCCTGCTGGTTTTCTGCCTGAAAGGTGTGCACTATGGCCTCTTTCAAAGAAAAACCCCACGAAAGCATTTCCTGAGCTTGCGCTACATGAAGATCTACTCTGTCTAGTTCTAAATTGATCAATTCCCCGCCATTTATTAACAGAACTAAAACTTCCCCAACTGAAAATTTTTGCTTATTGGCATCAACTTCAGCTTTAAGTAAATTGGCAATGGCATCGACGACCAACTCAAAGTCCTCGATATTTTTTACTGTCAAAAGCTGGCCAAAAGATTTTAACAAAACTTCCTTTAATTTTTCGTTACTCAAGTGATGGTTTAAAATATAAATTATTGGTAGAACTTTATCTACCACTACAGATTCTTCATTATTCATAAAAACTCTATAGTGCTTTACTAAAAACTGTTGGAACTCATTTTTAGAGAATCGTACATATGTAGATAACAATTCTTTTAACAAGCTTAACTGGTCAGGATCTTTGACTACGGACTCTGCTAATACTCCCAAACACTTCCCATATTTTTCGCGGTGACTTAATTTGCCAGCTTGTAATACATTAGTTAACTCTTGCGTGGCTAAAGACCGAATGTGTTTTCTAATTAACAACAAGATTTGTTTTTCGCTAAGAAACCTTTGGCCTTGCTCATCTTTTAATAACAGTAACATGCGAAGGTTGTTTATAACTCTTAGCCAATCAATTCTATTGTGACTGATATCCAAAACTACAGAATGAAATAAATTGAGTTTTTCTGTCTCACTTAATCTAAATTCTTGAGTGTTCGCAACATCCAAAAAGCCTCTTAGTGTTTTAGTATTTAAACCCGGCATTACATATAGTTTTTCTTTTATATACTCGACAACTTGTTTTCTTCTGGACGGCTCGTCACTTAAAGCTTGACTCTCAACATCTGACTTCCTCAAAAGTGTTAAGTAAGTGTTGTAAAAAAATTGAATGTCTTGATCTTTTGTTGTTAAAAATGGTTCTGGATTGTCTAAATACATCTGACCAATTTCTACATAGTTCAAACCCATATTTTCTAAAGAACTCACAACAGAATCTACTAAATAAACTAAATCTTTGCGACCAAATGCTGAGAATCCTCTTTGTAGTCTTTCTTCAAATTGTTCTTCAGTTACTAGTTTCTTTGTAACTAAATAAGTCCTCAATTCTTCTATTTCTTTTTTATCTATTGTAGAAAGCGAGCCCAATCCATTCATAACATTCCTACGAAGAGTTTCGCTTCCCAATTCATCATCCATATCTTTAAGATTTTGAATTTTTTTATTAATCATATCAATATGAGTCTCTGTGAAGCCCGTCAGGCTGCGACTCAGTCGCAATTTAATTTGTTCGAGGCTTAAATAACTCTTTCCATCTTCGGCCGCAGCTTCATAGATTTTTTTATTCTTTTCAATACTTTCTTCAGAAGCTTGGGCAAAAACAGAAATTTTAGATATGTGCCGACAAATGCTGGGTGTAGAAATATATTTGGATAAAGTGTCAATCAAACTAGCTACCGAGTGCTCAGAACGATCATGACTTTTTAAATAGTAATTCGCCTTTTCCTGCCATTTTATATTAAAATCTATACCCATTCCTTGGCAGTTATCTTTAATATATTTATTTAAATATGTGATGGCGGCTTGAGCTAAACTCTCCTTCCTTTTCATTTCATATTCAGTAGTTGCATAAATGGATGGACTAAAAAACATTAAACAAATAAATGCACTTAAAAGGAATCTCAACTCTATCTCTCCGATAATCTGGGTCTAAATTTATAAATGGTCTATATAGCAAACGAGTGTTTGCAAAGAACATACCAATTGATTGTAAATTTAGGACTTAAAGAGAAAATAATCCTTTACTTTTTATACTGTCGATCATCAATTCAACAACATCATTAATAAATCACATCTATATGAACTACTCCGTGTTCAGCTGGTTGTGGCGAAATGCATTTTCCTGTAGTACTTGCTGTTATATAGCAACCACCAACTGAAACAGCTCCTCCGGAACCAAAGGTCAAATTTGTTCTTCCACCCATCCATAATCCAGAATCGCATTGCCTGGCAATTCTTGTTACCGAAAAAATAGTCCCAGAAATAGACTTTTTTGATGGATGCCTGGTAATTACTATTACCGAAAATGGATTAAAATTTGGTCCTTAACCCTCACCGGGAAAGAGAATTTGGATCCAGATGGCAAGGAAGCTGACTTTTACCAGCTGGTAATAAAATACAACTGGCTTGAGACAAAAAAAGAGAAGATGGGTTTTTTAATAGAAATAGAGCCAGTTATACCAATTCCAGGAAAAAAATGTTGAATTAAAACTGCTCTGAAAGGCACAAATAAAGGAATATTGGTTATGAATAAGGGGAATTATTTTTTGGAATTGGTATTATTTTGCCACAATTATCAATTAAAGCCATGCACCGAAAAAGTTTAATTAGAAAGTTACGTAAAACTATTTTTGTTAATCTAATAGATGCAATGCGGGGTCGTCGGCCCAAGTATTACGATTTTGACAAACATCTCTGGGTGCAGAAGTAGATTTTTTGTGGCCGACAAGTGCCCAGAAAAGTCGATAGATCCACTGCACCCAATCAGGCTAGAGATCGAAAATTAATTTAAAACATTTTTGAATTACTTGAAGCTCAAAGTCAGATCTATATTGACATCGCTACTTATTTCTGCAAAATTGTCACTTATGAGAGGCAAAGAGTTCCAAATGTCATTATTTAACATGAAAAGTCTGAAGGTATTTGGAGCAAGTTTATCGAAGAATTCTAACCCAAAAACCAGAAGACCCATATCCACTAAGCACACCATGCATATAGTGTTAAAATCCAAACATACAAAAGGGTCCAAAAACTTTTTGTATAAATCTAACCGTGAGGCCATTGACCGCATTATTCAGAGCCAGGCAAAGAAGTGGGACATACGACTTTATAGATATGAAAACGTTGGCAATCATTTACACATTTTATTGCGCACCAGTCATCGTGTATGGCTCAAAGCTTTTTTACGTTCCATCACAGGCCTTATTGCTCGTCATATACTTGGGGCTCAACGAGGCGCAGCTAAGCGAATCCAGTTTTGGGATGCCAGACCCTTTTCGAGAATTGTCACTTGGGGACGGGATTACAAGGCTATGGGCAAGTATTTGAATAAAAATCAATTACAGGCCATTGGATTTGATATTAGAGCTTTGACTGAAGAGTTGGAGTGGATGCGGCCTAATTCGAGTTGAAATGATATTTAGATTTGAGATTTGAACGCTCGACGGAAATTCGACAACAAATTCTTGTTATTCCAATTCTAAAAAATAATTCCCCTTACTCAAAACCAATTTTTATTTAAAACCATTTTTATTTATTTGAGTGTCTCTCAGCAGATTCAATTCAACAATTATTTTATGTCGCTACGGTCTTCAAAAAATCCCTTACAATCAATTTCGATAATTTGTATTACTAATACCAATTACAAGAAATATTTCCCCTTTTTTGGAAGCAGTAATCTTACTTTTATAATACTTGCAGAGAATTAAGAATAGGTATTAATTAATGTAATTGATATAATAAACCAGTTTAATAAACCAATTTTACCATGGCTTGCAAAACATTTTCATCAAAGCCAGACTCCACTCCTCCACCCGGTTTTGGTGTTCCCTTTTTTAGGTAGCGATTGATGGCATAGGAGTATTCCATTCCAGCAAAAAATTGGTTTTTATCAGTTTTAAATAACTGGCCAATATCTACCAAGAACTGCGGTTGTGTAATCATAAAAAACTCATCTTTATCTTCAGCTATCATACTCATGGCTAAAAAACCACTGAACATAAAATCCAATTTTGCATTTAAATGCAATGGCAAACCCCAAGCTAAAAGCACTTGTCCACCCACTCCTTTCTTTAAAGGATCATCACGCAATACTGGAGCCACACTAAAATTGCGAAAGTAGGGTAACTTTATTGGCAAATTAAATCCGTAATAATATACGGGTGTATAACCAGACACATGCTCCAGTTCAAACTTCACATCAACATCATGCAACCAAGAATTAGAAAAATCTTTTCCAGTCATTTTACTTAAACTGAACATGGGTGAAATGCTTCCAAAAAAATCGGAGTGATCATCTTTTTTAACTGCACGGCTTATGTCGTAAAAAAAATAAACTGAGCCATATTTCCAAGTTCCATAGTGGTCAATGGTGATAATGTCTTTCGCAAAAACTTCTTCTCCATAGGATTTATAACTATTCCCTTTTAAATAAGAAATGCTGGCCGCATGTAAAGGACCATAAAACAAAACAAATAAAAGCAATACTATAATTTTCATTAATGAACCCGACCCTTTTCATTGTTAATACCTTGCTTGTTCAATCTGTTATGGAACAAGATACAGTTGGGAGCAAGAAGGGGGGATATCTTTTAAAAAAATACAAATATTTTAGTGAAATTGTGTAAAAAAGACTCATAATCCACAGGATTTTATGAGATGTTATACCAATTACAAGAAATAATTCCCCTTTTATAGAAACAGAAACCTTGCTTTTATAATACTTGCAGAGAATTAAGAATAGGAATTAAATAATGTAATTGGTATTAACTGCTAGTAGAAACTATTTAAAGTAGAAACATTTAATAAAAAACTTTAAATAATACTATCAAGTAAAAAAAATGAAAAAATTAAAAGATTATAAACATTCACAATTAGAAAAACACAAATGTTTGTTTTTTAAAAATGCGACCGTGGTTTCTCCAGATCACAATCTCCTACAAGCTCACCTACTTATAGAAAATGGAAAAATTGCTTTTATTAGCCAAGAGGAGCCCTCAACCCCTCTACCCTCAGAAAAACTCGTTATCGATGCCTCCAATTTTATTATTTCTCCCAGTTTTATTAATGCTCATTCTCATGTAGCAATGAATATTTTCCGTGATCTCGCTCATCAACAACAGAACATGATTCATGATCTTTTTTTCCCCTGGGAAAAAAAGTTAGACCCCGAAATTGTCACAGCCTTGAGCTACCCCTATATATGGGGAGGTCTTCTTTCTGGAACTTCAACCTTTGCCGATCACTACTACTTTGAGTCTGGCATTGTGAAAGCTCTAGAACAATTTGGTGTAAAAGGTTTGATAGGCGAAACAACTGCCGACCTTAACGGGGCTTTTCCCTCCAAAGAAAACTGGAATCAAACAAAAAAATGGATAGAAAACTGGCCCTACGATCGCGATAAATTTGTTCCTGTTGTCGCCCCCCATGCTGGCGACTCTGTTTCTGAATCTTTACTAAAAGACATTGCAAGATTTGCCAAACAAAACCAACTCCCCTTACATATGCACTTGTCACAAACTGCCCAAGAGCTTGAGTTTTGTCTTAAAAATTACAACATGAGTGCTGTTGAGTTTGCAGAAAAATGTGGAGTTCTTGGGCCCAACACTATTGCCGTTCACTTAGTTAGCGCCAGCGACAAGGATTTACAAATCATCAAAGATACAGGAACTGTTTTTGGTTTTACCCCAGTTTCTGAAATAATTTATGAACGCCTTCCCAATTTTAAAAAAATCCTAGAACTTGAAATTCCTTTTGCGCTGGGCACCGATTGTGCCGCATCTAACGACACTTCAGACTTAATATCAGAAATGAAAGTCACACATCTTTTAGCTCAAGATCGCGGTTACAAAAATAATTTAACACAAAAAGTACTCGCCAGTACCACTCATAGGGCGGCTCAAGCTTATGGCCAAAATCAATGGTCGACATTAAAAGTAGGGGCCTGCGCCGATTTAGTATTTTTTGAAAAATCACTAGAGACTCTTCCTGTACACATACCCCAAGAAAATTTGATTTTTTCGCAATCGAGTCAAAATGTAAAACATGTTATGGTCAACGGCGAATGGATTCTATTCAACCGAAAATCCACAAAAGTAGATATCGAAGACCTAAAACAACAATTCCTCTCCGCCCTAAAAAGGTACCAAGTCCCTATTTACGCTTCACCGCAACGTAAATAGGGACTTGGTACCTTTTAAAATTCTATAAAATAGTTTTTTAGGGATTTTACTTCTCTGATGAGTTCATGCACTTGATCGCGGAGTTTTTCGTGATGAGATACCGCACTTGTGATTGTAGAAACTTTTTTAGTTTCCTTTTTTAAGTTTTTAAGTGCGCATCTGGCCCCTTCAATAGAAAAGCGATCTTTGTACAATAGTTTTTTGATAAGAAAAACCAACTCAACATCACGACGTGTATATACGCGTTGATTGTGTTTAGATTTTTCTGGGCGCAGAGTTGGGAATTCTGTTTCCCAATAACGAAGAACATAGGCCTTTACATTAGCTAAATCTGCCACTTCACCGATTTTAAAGGCCATTTTTTCTGGAATTTTTTGTAAATCTTTTGCCAGCTCAACATCCACACCAACGTCTAGGGAGGTGTTTGCAGATGGGGCGTAACGATTTTCATCGCGAGTTTCAAATACGATTTCATTTTCCATGATTATCAATCATCCTTTAGATGGGCATACTCTTCACCATTGAGCATGGCTTTTAATACTTGGCTGGGGCGAAAAGTGAGAACTCTTCTTGCCGTGATTGTAATTTGATCCCCCGTTTGTGGGTTGCGGCCAATGCGCGATTTTTTTTCACGAACAATGAAATTTCCAAAACCAGAAATTTTGACTTTATCACCCTTATAGAGAACTTCTTTTAACTCTTTAAAAACCATTTCCACGAGTTCAGAAGCTTCTTTTTTTGAGAACCCGATTTTCTCGTAAACTTTTTCTACGATATCGGCTTTTGTCATTGTTGATTTATCAGTGTTGTCTTTTATCATATCCCATCCTTGCTGAGATCACTTAGACTTAGGCTACCAAGTTATTGAAAATACGCAAGTTTTTTTGAAAAAACCCAGACCTATTAAGGTTCCAGATCCCATTTCTTGTTACACAATGTCATTCCCATTTTAGTTCCAGGCTTGATTCACACTTAGCACTGCAATTTTTAGATAACATATGATGCGGAGCCCAATCTGCGGTTAAGGAGTACTCTAGGACTTCATAATATTAATAAAATATTGTCTGCGTTTTTATTCGAGCCTTAAATTTGCCCAACATAAGATACAAACTTTGAATAGATTTATGGATCAAACTCAAATCACTATTAAAATTGTTTAACTTCTCATTTGAAATTTGACTTAATATAACTTGGCGAAAACTCTTAACCAGTTGATTTGAATTTTTAAAATCAAAACTATCTTCTTTGACCATGGACTGCGAGATTTTGCGAAAGGGTCTAATCACTTCGTTTAAGAATTCCTCTTTTTGATCATCATGAATTTCTGCACCCAAAGAAATATAACACTGTAATACTTCTTTTTCAGAAACCCTATTTGGAAAAAGTAAACCCTTAAATAAGTTTCTAATACTATCTGGCAGATCCGACTGAACCAAACCAAAATCAACAACGCCCATCTTGCCATCCACTAATTGAAGAAAATTTCCAGGATGTGGATCGGCATACAGAATTCCATGATCAAAAAAAGAGCAAAAGAAAAAATCATAAATATTTTGACAAAGCCTTTCACTTACACGAGCCTCATTTTGAAATACCTCTATAACGGGCAAACCATCAAGGAATTCATATCCAACCAAATTTTCACCACTAATTTCTTCAACAACTCCAGGAAGTACAAAGGGACTATTCCCTAAAATTACTTTAAAATTTTTGGCGTTAGTAGCTTCTTTACAGAAGTCTATTTCCTCAAGCATTTGCAATGTCACGCTTTTTATAGAATTCCTTAATAAGGGATGCTCTATGTAGATGGACATTTTTTGTAACCAATTCATTTCATTCTGGAAGTCTGTTTTTACATGTGGATACTGAATTTTAATTGCGACCTCTCTTCCATTTATCAAAGTGGCACGATGAACTTGTCCAATACTTCCTGCTGCCAATGCCTTAAAATCAAATTTTTCAAATAAATTTTCAAATTCATCATTTAATTCTTCGCGCAAAATTCTTTTTACTAAAAAACTGTTCATTGGCGTAACTTGTGAAAAAGACTGCTCCACTTTTCTTAACATAGCTGGTGGAATCATCTCTTCATCAATGGCTAAATTCTGCAAGACTTTTAATCCTGTGCCCTTTAGTCGACTCAATCCTTCAATTAAAATTTCACCTAGTTTTTCTTGCTTATTAACTTTTAACTTTTCTTTTTGGTCTTTATTGGCAAACCACATGCGACTCCACATATTTAATTCTTCGATGGCGGCTTTAACGGCCATCTCGCCAAAAACAAAACTTTTAGATGGAGGGGCAAAATCTTCTTTACTCACGAGTTAACCCCAGCTGAAACAATTTTGAGAGCAAATGCTCTTTAAAAAGAAAATGTGCAATATTATAGGCTTTATTTAAGATGTTGGCACACATAACTTCTTTTAACAATTCCACGCCCATTTGAATCAATTGTGAAGAGTTGGCTTTTGAATTAGACTTGTCTTTTATCCAATAAAAAACCATTCCTAAATGAAAATCCCAGATGAGCTCACAAATAAAACTGGCAAAAGGTGGAGAATCAAATTCCTTTTTCTCAATGGCAACTTGTAATTCAGTATCCAAAAAGGCTAAATATTTCTGTTTTGATTTTCCTACGCTCGTCTGAGCTAAAGATATGGGTTGGACAAACAATTGGTTCAGAGACTGACTTAAAAAATCACCATCTTTTCTTAAATTATCCAGGTGATTTTCAATCAGCCATTGTATTTTTTGAAAATAATCTAATGCCAAATACTCTTCAGATTTCTTGGCAGCAAGAATAGCCTGTTTCATTCTCAGCTCAAAATATCCAGTGATAATTTCTTCCTTTGTGGGAAAGTAATTATAAATTGTGGCATCACTTATTCCAGCCTCTTGGGCAATGGCCTTCATTGAAACCGTCTTAAAACTATCTTTATTAGACAATTTTATTGCCGCTTCAATAATGGCCACTAAGTTTTTTTCTTTTTGAGCTTTTGAAATTTTCATTTACAACCTAACTTTAATTCATAAGACATACCAATATAGTCTATTGTCAAATTACCGCCGGATCCACCTTCCAAAATATCACTGGAATTGGCTCCACATTCTACTGTGATTTCACTGCAAACTGCCAACTGTAAATCCCTTGCTGGAATTCGAACTTTATTGGCAGAAGCATAATATCTATTATGATGTTTAACAATTTCTGTCTTTTGAGTCACATTGTTATTTTTATCTCTTATTTCTACTAAATCCTCTTGCTCAAATTCCACTCCGCAATAGGCCCAATCAAAGTTTTCAGCACCTTGAACTGGAACTACAAGATCTTTAGTTTTTGACGCCACATTAGGTACAGAAAATTGAATCTGGCTCAAAAGTGCGTAATCTCTATGAATCTCACCTTCAGGATCTATATATTCAATTTCAAAGTCTTTCACCTTTCCATCTACACGCTTTACATAATTAACATAGCCATTATCGCCCATAAACATCCAGGCGGGAGGAAATATAAATCCAATATAAAAGGCGGCCAACTCTCCTCCATCTTGTTTATCAATCTTAGAATCTTCTGGTACAAATTTCCCATTTAGTTTTATAGATGCTGGGGAAATCAAACGAACATCTGCCGACATAATATCTTTGCCCTCTCGAAAGTTCGCTTTAAACAAGCTTTGGTGATTTCTTTCCGAATATGCCAATGCATAATTTCTTTTGATATCTACCTTACCTGTATTGGGATCTCTGCGAGCAATATTGGAATCTACCGTGCCTCTACTGCATGCCGAAAGTAGCACTAAACTGAGAAGGGATAGCGTGAACATTATTTGTAACTTTACTTGTTTCTCATTGGATTTCATAAAATCCTCCTTTTAAGTTAATACACTACTTATTATACACTTTTAAAGCATTTTATTAAATAGTATTTTAACTTAAAAGCATTATTTGTAATAATTACAGGCTTTTAGGTTCCAGCTCCCCTTTCCTGCCAAGCTACTTCAATTTAACTAGACGCTAGATCGTCCAACTGTGAATGAGAAAATAGAAATTCAGATTCAATTCACCTTGTTTTCTTGTTTTTTATAAGCTTGCTAATAATTGACAGCTTTGGGATCTTTTTTGAATAATTCTGTTATTCAAGAACAACTTGGGGGAGTATTTTTTATGAAGTTATTGGCCTTTATTTTTACACTCATTTTAGTGCCACATATTACAGTTTCTAAAACAAACACAACAACCGATTCTTCGATACAAGTTCCTAATCAATATATAAGCTTTAATAACGAACTAATACCTAAAATATGTTTCTCGCCAAAACAAAACTGTGAAGTGCCTTTAACTAAATTTATTCAAACTGCAAATAAAAGCATTGATATGGCAATTTATAGCATTACACTTAAATACTTTTCTGATCTTTTAGTTCAGCAAGCTGCCCATAAACAAATTCGCCTTATCGTAGATTTTAATCAATCAAAGTATCCAACTTCAAAAGTTAAAACTTTAGTGTCAAGGGGTTTAGCTATTCCTTTTCAAGAATGGGAAGAAATGCAAAATTAAGAAAGCATTTCTTTTTGTAGCTGAGCCAATCGCTGCTCATTCAGAGTTCCATCCATATCTTGAAAGGTCAGGCGAAAGCTCACAGAACGCTCCCCTTCTTTCAACTGCCCTCCAGTGAACTCGTCAAAAACTTCTACTTTTTGCAAAAGTGACCCACTGATCTTTTTCATTTTTTGGATTCTGTCACTAACTTTTGCTTCGCTACTCATAACAAATGAAAAATCGCGAGTCACAGCTGGAAATTTTGAAATAGCTTTAGCTTGTGGCACCCGTGGTTGGCCACGCATAATTTTTTGCATATCCAGTTCGGCCATGGCCGCTCCAGTACGTATTTTATTATCATCCAATAAACTCGGATGAAGACTACCCATATACCCCACCATGCGACCCTCTAAAAATAAAACTGTAGTCTGATAGGGGTGTAAATATGTAGGCACTTTCCCTTGTGGAAATTCTCGCCATTGCCAGGAGGGAATATGCAAAGACTCCAGTAAATTTTCGATGGCTGTTTTAACATCATAAACTACCGGTCGCGATTTTTCTTTTTGCCACAATTGATTTTTCTGCCCCCATGCACACAAACCCAAATGCATATTTTGTTTGTATTCTTCACCAGAAGAATAAAAAACATGTCCCGTTTCAAAAAGGCGTCCATACTCCGATCCGTGACGATAATTGTAGACTAAATTTTTAAATAATCCCGTAAACACTCTTCGTCTCATAACATTATAATCTTCACTAATAGGATTACTAATTTTTACGGCTTCAGCAATGGTCACTAAGCCAGTGGTTTTTTCATCAGCTTCATTTCCTAAAAGTTGAATTTCAAAATCTTTAGACACAAAATTGTAATTTACCGCTTGCAAAAAACCTTCTTCGCACAACTTTTGATTCCATTGTTTCTGATGGGTATATTCTTTATCTTCACTTAGAGGTTCATAACTTAATGAGGGTAATTTTTCTGGAATTTTGTCGTAACCATGCAAGCGACCATACTCTTCCACCAAGTCAATGTCCGACCACAAATCCCAGCGGTACATAGGCGCACTCACCCAACATTGTGAGGCCACAGAATCTTCTTCAACTTTGCAGCTCAAACGACTCATCCATTTTGCAAAATCAAAGAAGTCTACTGCATATCCCAATCGCTCTTCCAAATAACTGTGTTCTACTAATATTGGTTCTTTTTTTATAGGTAATGGATATTCATCCCAAAAATCTTTGGCTACTTGTCCACCGGCCACTTGTTGAATTAAGTGACAGGCGCGATTCATGGCTTCCACAACGCCATCAGGATCTGTTCCTCTAGAAAAGCGATAGCAAGAATCGGTTTGAATGCCTAAGCGACGGGAAGTTTTCCTTACTGTTGCCGCTGTAAAATAAGCGGACTCTAAAAATATATCTTTAGTCTCCTCATTTACACCCGAATTTTTGCCGCCAACAATTCCGGCCAAGGCGACAGCTTTTTCGCCATCACGAATGGTGAGCTCGTCGCCACTCAATTCGATCTCGGTGCCATCTAGAGTGGTAAACTTTTCGCCTTTGATTGAATTATCAATTATAATTTTACTTTCACTAATAAATGTAGCATCAAAAGCATGCAAAGGCTGCCCTAACTCCATCATTACATAATTGGTTACATCCACTATATTATTAATAGAATTTAAACCAATTTTCTCTAAGGACTGTTTTAACCAAACGGGACTGGGTCCCACTTTAACACCAAAAATAGCTCGTCCAGCATAACGTGGGCACCATTCCGAATTTTTCAATTCCAATTTCACTAAAGAAGAGCTGGTTTTATCTGTGGTCTTTAATGTAGTCTCAGGAAATTTTAATGGACGATCTAAAAGAGCCGACAGCTCTCTGGCCAAACCCAAATGACTCAAACAATCTGCACGATTGGGAGTCACTTTTAATTCAAAAATAATATCGTTTAGCCCCATGTATTCGGCAAAAGAAGTTCCCACTTGGGCTTCTTTAGGCAGAATCATAATCCCAGCACTCTCATTAGATAGCCCTAGTTCTACTTCAGAACACATCATTCCCAAGCTGTCCACACCTCGTATCTGTGATTTCTTAATTGCAAAATCACCTGGTAAAACCGCCCCAGGTATCGCCACAGCGACTTTATCGCCCTGGCGATGATTTTTAGCACCACATACAATTTGTCTTAATGTGCCTTCACCTATATCCACTTGGCACAGAGTCAGCTTATCGGCATTGGGATGTGAGGCTAATTCTTTCACTTGGCCAACAATAACATTTGCAAGATTTTTCGCAGGATCTTCCAGATCTTCCACTTCTAAACCGGCTTGAGTAATTTTATCAGCTAGCACCTGTGGTTGATTAAAAAAATCACTAACATCTATATATTGATTTAACCATTGCAAAGAAACTTTCACGTTTATCCTTCCCTATTTAAAACTGAGATAAAAATCGAATATCGTTATCGCTAAATAAACGAATATCTGGAACTCCATATTTGATAATGGCCATGCGCTCGATACCAAAACCAAAAGCAAAGCCCTGCCATTCTTTAGGGTCAATATTGGCTTGCTCTAAAACTTTAGGATTCACTAAGCCACTTCCGCCAATCTCGATCCATCCCGAATTTTTACACATACGACAACCCTTGCCCTTACAAATGGGGCAGGAACAATCCACTTCGGCAGAGGGTTCTGTAAAGGGAAAAAAGCTCGGTCGAAATCGAGTTTTTATTTCGGGTCCAAAAAATTCTCTAACAAAAAAAGCAATGGTCCCCTTAAGATCCGCCATAGAAACATTTTTATCGATCAACAAGGCTTCAATTTGATGAAAATTAGGCGAGTGCGAGACATCGCTATCACATCTAAAAACAGGACCAGGTGCTATGGCTCGAAAAGGTGGAGACTGCTTTAACATTGTGTGAATTTGCACCGGAGATGTATGTGTGCGCAAAACATGGGTCTCATCTATATAAAAAGTGTCTTGCTCATCCCTTGCAGGATGATCCTGTGGAATATTTAGAGCTTCGAAATTAAACCAGTCTTTTTCAATAAGAGGTCCGGTTTGCACACTATAGCCTAAAAAATTCAAAATACTGCTGATATCATCAATAACCTTTGCAATCGGGTGAATTTTACCTAGATCGCGATCAGGGCCTGGCAGAGTTAAATCCAATTTTTCATTTTCAATTAACTGCTGTAACTCCAGTTTTTTGAGTTCTTGTTCCCTGCTTTCATAATGATTTTCTAAGTTTTGTTTTTTTTCATTCACCAATTTGCCAAACTCAGGGCGTTCTTCCTTTGGCAACTGAACCATTTCCCGCATCAATGCCGAAAGCTGGCCTTGTTTTCCCAAGAAATTCACTTTGACGTTATATAGAGTTTTCGAGTCGGGGGCGGATTTTATTGCCGCCTTGGCTTCTTCATAGATTTGATTGGCTTTTTCTACTAGCATTAAGCAAATATAAGTCATAATAATGACCTAGACAACCATTGCGATCCGTGAAAAATAAATTGCGAAGGAAAAAATGACTCATTCAATTACAAGCCAAGACAATATTCATTTTAAACGCTGGAAAAGCTTATGCGAAAAGAAGGGTATCAAAAAGCATCAGCAATTTATAGCCTCTGGTCGAAAGATCCTCAGCGAACTCATTAGCCAAAGCACAAGTCATTGTGAGCTACTTATTTTTAACTCTGATGATGCACCGAGTGATTTTCCTGGAAAAATTTATATTTTGAGTAAGGAACTTTTTAAAATTTTAGACGAGTTCGGCACCCACTCCCCATTGTTAGTTTCCCGTCTTCCAGCTTGGCCAACTTGGTCGCAGAATTTATCACCTTCAAATGGCCTCAATATTATTTGCCCTCTTGGAGATCCTGCAAATTTAGGAGCCCTCTTGCGCACAGCCACAGCCTTCAACGTCGCCTCCGTCATTTTAACTAAAGAGTCAGCACACCCGCTTTTACCAAAATCACTTCGCGCTTCATCTGGTGCAGCATTAAAAGCTCCTATCCAGTGGGGTCCTTCATTAAAAGAAATTTTAGATTTACCATTAGATAATGCTTTTGCCTTAGATATGGAGGGGAAAAACATTAGCACTGTGAGTTGGCCAAAAAGTGCCTTTTTAATTGTTGGCGAAGAGGGGCCTGGCCTACCAGAACATTTTTTTAATAAAATCACTATTCCCATTTCTAAGGACGTAGATTCCTTAAATGCTCTAGTTGCCACCAGCATTGCTATTTGGAGTTATAAGTCATCGACATTTTTCACTGTTAGCTAACGAACCAGATTCAACTTCATCTTTTGTCTTCGATTGTATTTAAAACAATGCAACAGAAATGAGTCAACACATTCTCTTCAAGCTTAATAAATAGGTTATCTGTCATAACTATGATAGTATTATAATTATTAAAGACTAAATAAATAACCTACCTGCTATTTATGTGTAATTCAAAAATTGCACGTAAATCCATAATAAAAGCTAAAAACTGATAAAGGCATAGCTAATATGAATAAAAATACTGAAAAGAGGTTTCCTATAGTCTGCATAGGAGCTTCTGCCGGTGGAATTCACTCACTAAAGGTTTTCTTTGATAACTTATCTAATGACACTAGACTGGGCTATGTCGTAATTATCCACTTGGACCCCGAACAGGCAAGCTCCTTACCAGAAATTTTAGCGCAACATACAAATATGCCAGTTCAAATTATGAAAGATAAATTAACAATTGAACCCAACCATGTTTATGTTGCTAGTCCTGGTAATGCTTTTCGATTAGTTAATGGGAAAATTCAATCTGAAACTTACATTCGAACTCGTCGACCCACAGTAATTGATAAATTTTTAGTTTCCCTTGCCCTGGATATTAAGGAAGATGCTGTCGGGATTATCTTTTCGGGCTTTGGTGCAGACGGGACTCAAGGCTTAAAAAATATCCATGCAGAGGGCGGTCTTTGTTTTGCCGAAACTGCTGAGTCAGCCCAGTACCCAGAAATGCCTAACTCAGCAAAAAATTCTGGATGTGTCGATTTTGAGGGCTCCGCTAAAGGTCTTGCATTAAAAATAATTGAGATAGCTCCAAAAATCACAAATAGAAGGATTCATGAAACTACGACTTCTGAGAAAGAAACTCTGAATCGTATTTTTAGATTACTAAATAAACGATGTCATATTAATTTTGAATACTATAAAGATTCAACAATTAAACGCAGAATTCAAAGACGAATTACACTTAAGAGATTAGTTTCATTGGAAGCTTATTTAGCCTATCTCAGCAACCACCCTGAAGAACAAGATATCCTTTGTGATGAGCTTTTAATAAAAGTAACTGAATTTTATAGAGACAAGGAAAGTTTCGAATTCTTAAGCAAAAATATTTTTCCTAAAATAATAGCTAATGCTAAAAAGGATAAACCCATTCGCTTTTGGGTGCCTGGCTGTTCAACTGGTGAAGAGCCTTACTCTCTTGCTATTGCTTGGATGGAGTGTCTAGAAAAGCTTGATAAAAATATTGAACTACAAATTTTTGCGACCGATGTTAGTGAAAAGGCCATTGAAATCGCACGACGTGCTATCTACAGCAAAGAAATTGAGGATGTATTTTCAAAAGAATTGCTACAAAAGTATTTTAAAAAATTGAATGAAGGATATCAACTCGATAGAGTCATAAGGGATCGATGTGTTTTTGCCGTACATAACTTATTAAGTGACCCACCATTTTCACAGGTGGATTTAGTTTCCTGTCGAAATACTCTCATTTATTTCTCAAGATTTTTACAAAAAAAAATAATACCTTCCTTCCATTTTGCTTTAAAACCAGAAGGTCTTCTTTGGTTAGGCAGCTCGGAAACGATTGGAAACTTCAATGAACTTTTTGAACTTGTAAGCAATAAGGCAAAAGTTTACAGTAAGATATTTGGAACTACGAGTAAAAACTATAGCCAACTCTTCGAATTTAATTTCTCTCCAACACTTTCTGTGGCTTCTCAACTTTCAAAGCGATTTAACATAATTGATGAAGAAAGAATAATTAAACAGGCAAACCGCCTCATTATAAGCAAACTGGGTCCCGCCGGATGGGTGGTTAATCAAGATTTTCAGATTATACATATTGTAGGAAAAACAGCGCCCTATGTTTCACCGCATATGGGGGCTCCTAGTCATCATCTCTTTAAAACCGTTTGCATGGAACTGCACACTCCTATTAGACAGGGAATTGAAAGTGTAAAAGTGAACAAGTGCTCATTTACAAAATCTGGTTTTTCAATACAAAGCAATGGTGATTCAAGAAATATTCAACTTCAAATTCATCCTTTACATTTGGACACCACTAAGGCTTCTTATTTCCTGATAGCTATTCAAACAATGAGGGATAATGAAGTCGAGAATGATAATTCCATTGCACTCAATCTCAAAGATTTAAAAACAAAAAGTGATCACTCAAATACTGAAGTTCGGTATTTAAGACAAGAACTCGAAAATGCCCAACTTCAAATGCAAACTGCTTTGGAATCTCAGGAAGCTATTAATGAAGAATTGAGAGCTGCAAATGAAGAACTGCTTTCTAATAATGAAGAATACCAAAGCACCAATGAAGAGTTGCAAACTGCAAAAGAGGAGCTGCAATCTACAAATGAAGAGCTCAACACACTCAATGAAGAGATGCTAATTCGAAACGAAGATTTAGGAATTCTAAAAGATGACTTAGAAAATTTCATTGAAAGTGCAAGCATTCCTGTACTCATGTTAACCAGAGATCTTCGCCTTCGCCGATTTACTGCCACCTCCAATGAGGTGTTTTATATTGCCTCTACGGATACAACTCGATCCTTAAATGATTTAAAATCAAAATTCCAATTGCCTGAATTAAATGAACTTATTTTAAAAGTTATTGACTCTTTACAAGCTATAGAACGTGACATCCAAGTTGAGAATGGAAAATGGTACCTTTTAAAAATCCGTCCATATAAAAGTGGAGAAAACAAAATAGCCGGCGCGATTTTAACATTTTCCGATATCACAGACAGAAAGGAATCCGAAATTATGTTCCAAGACATTGTAGCTACAGTGCGCGAACCCCTTTTAGTATTGGATAAAAAGTTAATTATTAAAAATGCCAATGAAAGTTTCTATAGTTTTTTTAAAGTTAATGAAAACGAAACTTTGGGTTCTGAATTTTGTGAATTAGGAAACCATCAGTGGGACCTTCCCGAACTAGGGAAAGCCTTGGTTAAAATTCTCACAGAACATAAAAATATTATTGATTTTGATGTAGAACATACATTTGAATCTGTTGGCAAAAAAACCATGCGCCTCAATGCCTGTCAGCTGGATGGCAAAGATCTTATTTTAATAGCCTTCGAGGACATTACAGAAAAAAACAAATCAATAAACTTGATGGAAGCAAGTGGAAGAATTTTTCGTTTACTTTTTCAAAACGCCCCCATTGGCATTACAATGATTGGTCCAGAAAATGAGTTTATCGGAGTCAATGAAGCTTTCTGTCAATTACTTGGCTATTCAGAAGCCGAACTGCTTGGGCTTACTTTCTTAGATATAAGTTTTGAAGATGATCGAGAAAGAAACCTTCAACTAAAGGAAAAGCTCTTCCTAGGAGAAATTTTCTCTTTCAAAATTGAAAAACGCTATTTAAAAAAAGATGGAAGTGCTATTTGGGTTAAACTAACAGCCTCCGTTATCAAAAATGAATTAGGTAATGTTGAGCGCAGCATAGAGTTCATTGAAGATATTAGCTTAAGCAAAGAAATTTATGAAGCCAACACTCTGGCCAAAGAGTCTGCAGAAAAAGCCAGCAAAGCCAAAACAAATTTTTTAGCAACTATGAGCCATGAGATTCGTACTCCGCTGAGTGTAATTTCTGGTTTTTCAGAGTTATTAGTCGAAAAGTTGAAAAAATTTAATGATGAGCAAATGATCGATTTTGCTCAAAGGATTCTAAATAACTCCGAATTTTTAAGATATTTAGTTGAAGATTTATTAGATTTATCACGCATAGAAGCTGGAAAAATTAATATAGAAAAAAATAATTTTATATTACTTGAAGTTCTTAATGAAGTAATTAGGATTATGAAAAAACAGTGTGAAGAAAAAGGGATAGTATTAAATCTTAAACTGGAGGGTAAAATTCCGAAACGAATCTTCACTGATCCCTTAAGATTGCGCCAAATTTTAATTAATATCATTGGAAATGCGATCAAATTTACCGACAATGGTGGAGTAAATGTAATTATTAAATGTTTACCAAGTAATAATGGCAATTCAAATTTAATTATGTTTATTATAACAGACACCGGAATTGGAATTACTAAAGAACAGCAGCTCAATCTTTTCAAGACATTTTCTCAGGGCGATTCATCCATTGTTCGCAAGTTTGGTGGAACGGGATTGGGGCTAGTTTTATCAAAAAAAATAGCCACTGAACTTGGGGGAGATGTTGTACTCTCCTACAGTAAGCCTGGAGCTGGCAGTGAGTTTGTAGTTACTATTAGTGCAGGTATCTTAAGCATCGAAACTCAATTTCTAAAACCTAAAGACATAGATGATTTAGAAAATTATAGAGCGGAAAAAAAACAAATTCCCTCAATCACCTTGTTTGGAATGAAAATCTTACTTGCGGAAGACAGTGAGGAAATGAGACTCCTTATCGCAACCACTTTGGGTGCAATAGGTGGTGCTGAATTGGATTATGCAGAAAATGGAAAAATTGCCGTAGAAAAAGGAACAGCAAAAAAATACGATTTAATTTTAATGGATATTATGATGCCAGTTATGGATGGTTATGAGGCTACAAAAGAGTTAAAAAAACTTGGAATTAAGACCCCCATCATTGCCCTCTCTGCCCACTCACTAAAGTCAGAGATCGATAAAGCTCTAGAGGTTGGTTGCGATGACTATATAACTAAACCCGTTGAAATTAATAAACTCATCAATATTGTTCGTAAATACAAGAAAAATGACTAAGTATGTGCTTTTAAGTATTCCACAATTTTTGAATTTCGTCTTCGGTTAAAGTTTCTTTTTCTAAAAGCATCTGTGCTCCCTGGTCTAAAAAACTTTTATAGTCGTTTATTACCTTTAGGGAATTTGCAAAAGCTTGATCCAAAATTTGTTTCACTTCTTCGTCAATGATTCGAGCCGTTTCGTCACTATAAATTTGTTTTTGTATAGCTATAGGTGTTTGACCACGCAAAAAAGAAGAACTCTCTTTTTCATAGGTGGTTAATCCTAACTTTTCACTCATACCCAGTTGGGTGACCATCGCTCTTGCAATATCGCTAGCCTTAATTAAATCATCTCCAGCGCCTGTGGACACATCTTCAAATACTATTTGTTCGGCAGCCCTTCCCCCTAATAAAACAGAAATTTTAGTCATTAAATCTTTTTTAGCAATTAAATGTCGGTCCTCTTCGGGCCTTTGCAAGGTGTAGCCCAAAGCTCCAATTCCACGAGGAATAATGCTAATCTTGTGAACTTTATCATGAGATTTTAAAGCCAGAGCTGTTGTTGCATGCCCCATTTCATGAAAAGCCACTCGCTTTCTTTCCTCTGGATTTATAATTCGCTTTTTTAACTCGAGTCCCGCTACGGTCCTTTCTATAGCTTGTGTAAAGTCTATTTCTTCTACACTTTTAGCATTTCTTCTTGTTGCCACTAATGCTGCTTCATTTACAAGGTTAGCTAAATCGGCCCCCGAAAAGCCCACTGTTAAGCTGGCTATCTTAGTTAAATCTATGTCCTTATCTGTAACAATTTTTTTAACATGAACTTTTAATATAGCTTCACGACCCCTACGATCAGGATTGTCTACTAATATTTGTCGATCAAATCGACCTGGCCTTAATAAGGCTGGGTCCAAAACTTCTGGCCTATTGGTAGCCGATAGTAATATTACCCCGCTTGCAGTGTCAAAACCGTCTAACTCTGCTAAAAGTTGATTTAATGTTTGTTCTTTTTCATCATTAGATCCCCCATGCATAGCGCTTAAGGCTCGTGACTTTCCCAGCGCATCCAATTCATCAATAAAAACAATACAGGGTGCTTGTTTACGAGCTTGTTCAAAGAGGTCCCGTACCCGAGCTGCCCCTACTCCTACAAACATTTCAACAAATTCAGAACCATTAATGGAAAAAAATGGAACATTAGCTTCACCAGCTACAGCTTTAGCCAAAAGTGTTTTACCCGTTCCAGTGGGTCCCACTAATAAGACCCCCTTCGGTACATGGCCACCCAAGCGTGAGTACTTCTGGGTATCTTTTAAAAAATCAATAACTTCTTTGAGCTCTTCCTTGGCTTCATCTACACCGGCAACATCATCAAATCTAGTTTTGACCTTTGTTTCTACATAAATCTTTGCTTTACTTTTTCCAATGGCTAAGAAATTACCACCTCTCTTGGCAAATTTATTTAAAATAATTCCACCTAAGTAAAAAATAATTAGAAGTGGAATTAACCAACTTAAAATCTGACTCCAAAAGTTATTTTCTTTTATTCCCGTAATTTTAATTTGCTTACTTTTTAACAAATGAATTAAATCTTTATCGTCTATTCTAACTACACTGAACTTTGTTTTCTTTTCTTTTATTGGTTTAACAAATTCCCCGAGGATATCTTTTTCGGTTAAATAAACACTAGAAACATTATTAGAATCTACCTCTCGAATAAACTCATCATAAGACAACTTCACGCTATCCGAAAACATAGGGTTTCCATACAAAAATAATATAACCAGCCACCCGATAAAAAAATAAAACATATAGTTATTGCCAAAGCCCAAATCTGGTTTCTTGAACTTATCTTTATATTTAAAATTATCTTTATCTTTATCTTTATCTTTATCTTTATTTTTATTTTTCACTTTTGCTCTGTCAGCTCTACTAGAGTTCTTTCTATTCACTTATTAGATCCTTTATAAGTTCCTTTGATTTTGACAATTGAGAACTACCATTTTTGTCCGTATGGGTATACTCCAAAATGACACAAATAATTTACTAAAAGTAGTTAAAATCTTAATTTTCTACACATTTTCAATAATATATAAATGAATAATATTACTGACTAATATCTATTTACTCCTCACGTATTGATTTGCAAATTATTCTTGATTGTCAAAAAATACTACGCCGCCTTAATTAAACTACAGTACTTTATAGACTGATTAGCAACTATTTGTGCCAAGGACCTGGCACTGGGATTGCTAAAACAGTTATCACTAATGATCTATTTTAAAATCCACAAAAGCTCAGTGCTAAGGACGAAAGAGATGGGACGAACTCGGGACCATGCACGAACCCTATTTTACTTACCCCTATATTTGATTTTCTCCATATTTATAAGTGCCTGTGGCAACACTTGGGAGGAAAGAACGCCATCAGAGTACGATCGTGCTGTACAGTTCATTGACCAAAAAGACTATAATTCAGCAATTCTTATTTTAGGTTCTATGCTACAAAAAAACTCAAATGACCAACAAGCTCGTATTCTTTTATCTTCTGCCTATGTCGGTCGCAGTGGCCTTTCCTTTCGAAAACTTATAGCTATGAACCAAAATATAGGAGATGTTTCATCTGTTAAACCCAATTCCTACGAGCAAAAGGCCTTAAAAACCATAAATCATCTTAAAAGTAAAAATAATCCTTCCCTTGATGAAGGGCAAAACAAAACACTTCTTATTTTAGAGAAAATTTATGCATTCAAAATTTATGTAAATAATTTTTTAAGTACATTCGCTGCTATTCCTAGCATACAAAAAAAATCACAAGTCTTAGACTTACAAAATGCCATTGATCTTTTGGAGGCCAGCACAAACCTATCCACGGGCCTTGTTTTGTACCGTGGTCTTTTGCGATTAGTTGTATTCAATTACAATTTGACTTCCGAATACAATCTTAAAGAATCTATAAATTGCAAAACAAATGTTTACGAGTTATCCCTAAAAATAAATGATATGTTTTACGATATTAAAGGCATACTCAGTGATCTCTCTCTTGGCATTGCCAGCAAGAAAAAGAAAAAAATTATTAAAGATACTATTAAAGAATGTGATCAGTATTATGCAAACATAAATAACGAGATAGACATTCTGATTTTTAATCAATCATTTGACCTAAAAAGTTTTGTAAATGAAATGGGTGGCCAATGCGAATAATATTTTTCATACTCCATTCACTTTTACTCCCCATTTCGGCTATGGCACTCTCTGATGGATTTTATAATAGCAGCTATGACAGCGCTGTATTCACAATTGAAGAAAAAATTCTTGGTCGCACATGCTATTCAATGCAGAGCAGTTACTTGGCCTTTAGTTGTAACCCTGCATTTCTAGCCAACGAAAACAAACAACAATTTCGCCTGAATATCATAGCTGACAGCTCTGTAAAAGAATTGTCTGATTATAGATATCAAATAGCCAATGATGATCTATATGGTTTGATTAATAAAATTGATGAAAACTCTAAAAAACCTCACCTTATGATGGCAACTTCTAATTTATGGTTTCAAAGTGATTGGTGGGGATTAAGTTATACCCCAATAAAATCACATGTTGTAACTCACATAAGAAATACCACTTTACCAGAAATCACTGCCCTAATGTCGACAACCAGTGAGTTAATGCTAAGGGCTGGTGCCATTTCTATGTATGATTCTAACTTGAGCCTAGGGGCTAATTTAAGATATGTAACAAGTGAATTCATTCGACAGCAGTTTAGAGTTATAGATGTCATTGCTGATCCCAACATATTAGAAATCAAAAAAAACCAAACTGTATATCTTGAACCCGGATTATCCTATAAGTTTGATGTCGCAACAACTCCCACACTGAGTGCTACACTCACGGATCTTGCTATATATAAAAAAGGCGATTCCACTGAAAATGATATAGCTTTGGAATTAGGTCTTATGACATCATTTTATATCTTTGATTATAACCTACGAACTTCTATCCACTATTCATCTAGAAACGACATTAGCAATTTCACTGACCGCTTTCGTTTGGGCGGAATTTTTGAATTTAGCCCTCAAACTTCTTTGAGTTTTGATTTTGCTGCCAGTGAATTGGGTCTAGGGGTTTTAAGCCAATGGGGTTACTTCACTTATGGCCTAGGCTACAATAGGCAAAAGTTAGATTACAAAGGTCAAAGTTTAGCTTGGAATTCAGAACTCTTAGCTGAGATCGGCTTAAGTTTTTAGTTCACTGCAATTTAATTATCTAGCCCCTTATTATTTATAATATCGTAAAAGAAGGTGAGTACAAAACCATGTTGAATTTGAAAGTCGTCTAAAACTTGGGGTTGCCTAAGAGCTTTGTATTCATAAGTGATATTCATCCATTCACAAACTTTTGTCGACAAATCCACTTTAAAATCAATATTAGTTAATCCCCAATTGTTACAGCCATAACATTCTTTTCCGACGGCAATTTCGGTTCCCATGGGAGTTAAAAAATCGGCTGTTAGGCTATACTCCGAAGCCTCATTCCACTTGCCTTTAAATATTACCCCATATTCAAAACCCACTTGCGACAAATCATTCATCACTGATAATTCAATTATGTCTTCTGTCTTGCTGTCATCTTTTAAACGCAATTGCTTGTCAGTTTTAACATTAATAGCCCCCAGTCCGAAGCGAACTTCCAACTGGGTCTTCTTTCTTTCCAATATTTTAGCAAAAAAACCAACTGAGCCTTGAGTAGTTAAGGGAATAAAAGGGTCGGTAAGACGATAGGTATTATGTATTCCTAAATTGGTGGATGTATCTTGAATGACATAGGTTTTATTTTCAGAACGAACGTCTTCACCTTTAAATACACTAGTTCTCGCTTCGGCTCTGGCATAAGGACCTATCATTGGATAAGACTTCAAGCTTCGTAAAAATATAGTCGAATATTTTAGTTCGTCGGATGTTTTTACATAACGGGGCAAAGAAGCCGTTTTGGTGGTGGCTCCAGAGTAGTTTAAAGATTGTCGCCATTCATTTTGTAGTTCTTTAAATATGAGTGCTGCTTCTAACTTACCACCCATGGTGTTGGAATCGCCATCGGTCTGCCCGACTACCGATTTGGAAGAACCCACGCTAACATTGGCTTTAATTTTTAAACTCGGATGCCAGCCATCGGGTAATTTTTCATCTAGAGGGTCCTGACTTTGAAGTTCAATATTAGTTATTTTTCTAAGTGGCTCTTGTGCCCAAACACTCTGTGTAAATATCAAAAAAAGAAATATTATGCTACGTTTGAACACTAAAAAGCTCCTCTGAAATAAAACTAATAAAACTAATAAAACTAATAAAACTAATAAAACTAATAAAACTAATAAAACTAATAAAACTAATAAAAGTTATTTTGATTTAACAAATTCTTCAACTTTTTATAGCAAGAGTTAAATAATATTTTATTTGCAAATAATTAATAGACTTAACTGTTACAATGCAAACTAGATTTAAACAAAAACTAAATCTAATTGGCACTAAAATTCCATATCTATGTGTTGACACTAAGGCATTGAGTTTTATTGGTTTTGAGTTGAACTTTCAATGCTCATTTTTGTCATTGTTTAACTGTTGTACAGGGAGCTTATCTGAGAAATTTTAATTTTTTACTAAATATACTACTACTGGCCTCTTTTTATAATCCAGCACAAGCTAATGAAACTAAAGCATCTCTCTGCAACATTGAGGCTCAGAAAAAGTTAGTTGAATTAGGACAATTTGCTCAAGTTAAAGAGTCTATTTCCGATGAAAGCCTGCTAAAATTTTTATCTTCTGATGCAGACATTCAAGGTTTGGAAGAAGATGTAATGGTGCTATTGGATTACAAAACAGCAATAAACAAAATTCAAGAAACTTATGTTTGTAATGTAGATGAATTAAACATACTCAATTTTGGTTTTATTGGCATCCCCGACCCAGATGTTAAAGTTAAGCAAATTCATGCAAACATTAAAGCTTTAACAGCTATGATTAAATGTTTATCAGATAACAAATCGCAAAGCAGTGTTACTAGTTTATAATATTTGTAAATTGTTAAATCAATTTAATACAGTAGCGAAATACCCACATCTGACTTTTGTCTTGTATTGCTATAATTTAGTGACAATAATTTCGATTCAATACGTAGGGTACAAATGGCTTTATGGATGTTGGTCCTTAGCCGATAAGTTAGCTATGAAAACTCAGAATTGGACTTTTTATAAACTAAAAACAGGAGAAAAAATAAAGATCGATATCAAAGATCTTAAAAAGGTGGAAAGCCTTAGTTGGCGGGTTTTGCGCAAAAAAAACTCTAATCGCCCTTCCGTGGTCGCCACTCAATCCACTCCTAAGGGACCAAGACAAATCACCTTGGGTAAATTTCTTTTGAATCCCCCAAAAGGAAAAATGGTTTATCCACGCAGAGGTGATTTGGATTATCGACGGGACAATCTGGTGGTATGCACTATGGCCGAGCGCCAGCAAATGCTGCCCAAAAGAAAACAACAGAAGTCGAGTTCAAAATACAAAGGTGTCTTTTGGGATAGTACTCGCAAAAAATGGCGAGTGGATATTTACGTTGATGGAAAATGTAACTTTATCGGCTTATATTCCGGCGAAGATTCCGCCGCCCTAGCCTACAACAAAGCCGCCCGTGAACATTTTGGTGAAATGGCCTATCAAAACCAAGTAAAAGCACGCACCCCACAACGCAATTCAGATCAATAGTAAATTATTTTTAATAACCAAACTGAACAAAACTATTCATTTATAGTCTTCAATTAACAAAGGGTGTATGTCCATTACCAGTGCAACTCCAGCGCTATTTCCCTACAAGAATTGTTGTTAACATCATACAGAATGCCCTTACCTATTTCAAAGTTACTGAAATAGGTTATTTAGCCTTTAAAACCCTCTAATTTGTATTTCAAAGTAAAACAAACAGTCAATGAACCCCATTTTATCAATTTGAGTAATAGGTGCTAATGCCGGGAACACTTCTTGCTCACATACAACACTTATGATGCGGAATTTAATCGCCTTCATGAAAAAGCTCGAAGAAACCAGATGCGAGCTTTTCAAATAGATTTAACAGTCCCTCATCAAGTAAGTGAACTTGGAAAATACATAAAAAGAATTAATGACTCTGCCTCCATCATTGATCTCAGCAATATTGCACAATACAAAGGGCAAGGATTTTTGACAGAATTTGCGCTAAATTTTTCCAATTACACAACAAATGACTCTTTACTTCTTACAACAACTGCAGGTGGCGATGAAGGGTTCACTTTCAGACTTAGTGAACCCTGGAACAGAGACTTTTCCTATAAAGTACAACCGCTAAATGGTTGCAATGCTATTTTGTCGAAGTAAAGCCGCACTCCTGTAAGCGCTTACAGTATTTTGGTAAAAAGAAAACTTAAAAAAATAAACCAGTTAGCTGAATCTGTGCAAAATATTTCTTCTTCTATTGGATGCCTACGGGGCGAGGCCCCACGATCTGGAACAAAAGTTAAGAATTTCATGAACTTTCTACTCTAACGTGACTATTCAATCTGTTCAAGAAGTCTCAAATACAAAAAACAGTTTACAATTAGAACAACCCTTTTTATATCCAATTTTTCTCAAAGGATAAAAAAAGGGAAGAATAATTTTTTAACGAACTTAGAATATAAGAATTTAAGAAAGCGCAAAATAACTCTAATCGTCTCTCCGTGGTCGCTATTCCATCCACTCCTAATTTTCATTTACATTAGTTGAGTTTTAGTGGTCATTTATATTTTATAGATATTTAATATTTAGATGTTAATGTCCAAGGATCAAAAATAAATTATTACAGATTATAAAAACAGCAAGAGATGCTCGGGTTAGTTATCGAGCTAATGAATTACTTATACCCTAGGCAGCATTCACATTCCAAGTGACAACTCTAACTGCTATTGGGTTGGAGGACATGATCAACTTTTATAATACTCCAAATAATACGGACTTATATTAAAGACAAATATCTAATTATCTTTTTTTATTTTAATAGTTCATTACATGTACTTGCACTGTTATTTTGCACAAATGAATTTTTTGTTTGGCCAAAACCTTTTCTCCCCAGTAATTTAGAAAGAGCATTAATCATATAATTATAATCAGCTGGCTCATGCTCTTTTTCAATTTTCTTGATATTCTGTTTTTCATCCAAAAAAATAATTCCTTTTTCGTTTATAAAGTCACTTACAACTTTATCATTTTCTACTAATTGCGAACCAATTTTATTAAAAACTATAAGTTCTTTAAATGCTTCAGAATTTAGGATATCATCATTCGGTTTAGGTAATCCATAATTATCAAAATCTTCATCTTTTTTTGGTGTTGGATAATTTAACTTTAGGTTTGCAGCAGAAGGTTCTGAGTCCGCTTGTTTGCCATATAATGAGTTATATTTTTTACCTTTAAAATCTTTAGGTTTTGCTGAATCATCAATAGAAATAAAATCTAAAATACTTTTATAATCTTTAGTGAAAGCATAAAACTCTTCGGTGAGGTTATGCATTATATCTTTTGGAACCGTATTATTTTTACCTCCGTACAAAATATTTTCAATATACAATTGATATTTACCCATAAGGAGAGAAGCTCGTTTGAGCGTTTCTCTTGAGCCGCCATCCATTAAACTTTGAATCAACGCTGGATCCAAAATAGATGAGGGATCACTACTTGTAAAACCTTTTGCTTGCTGCCATTGAGTCACTGCCTCCGCTGAATTAACAATGGAGCCAGTTAACTCTTTTACTTCTTCACTGACTACGTCAAAAACTGCCCTTAATAAGGTTAAATACTGTGCCCCTCTGAGGTCGACTTGCTCATACACAGTATCGATTAGGTTTTCAAAAAACGTAAGTTTAATTTTGTCAGTATAATTTTTACGAATGACTTGTTTTAATCGACTTTTTAAATTTGCTATATTTTTAGCATTCCACTCCACCTGTGTTAATACAAAAGGGCCTCCTAAATTAATTGCAGCACTGGTAAAGCCATCTCCAGCCCCTACTGGCACCAAGCCGTGAAACATAGAATATGCCAACATTGTAGTAAACAACTTGTGTGGCAGCGTTGGAGAATTATAGATATAAACATATTTAGGATCTAAAGGCTTTGTTAAATCTGTAACCTCATCTAAAAACTTAACTCTTGCCGCTAATTTCGGGTCTGTAATATGTGCGCTTTTAAATGCTGATGGCGTAAGGATGACTTTAGGTATTTTGCTGGGTTTAAGCATTAAACCCTCCAAGTAACTTAAAAACTGACGTGCTGTTGTCGTGGCAGTAAGTCCATAAGCTAAGCCAAATTCGATTTTTTGTTCTTGTATTTGTTTAAATAGTGATTGAATAAAATAACGAGAAGACTCATTTTGCACTATCTGTAATTGCTGCTGAACTTCGTCGATAATCTCTTCTTTAGATTTGGCTTTGAGTTCTAAAGCAGCATAATCACTATAAACACCAGATTCGGAGTGAGCAATGCCAGCAGGGCTCATATTGTAATTTACCCCTTGATACCTAATGACAGCAAATGGGTTTTTTGAGTATGGATTCTCTGTATTTCCTAAAACTGTGTGAACCAAGAGTACGGCATTTTTCTTCATATAAATTTTGTTCCTATTGCCACCACTGACTTCACCACTTGAAGCTTCATCAATATCAGAGCCAAAATGAAATCGGCCTGAGGGACTGGCCAGAACTATGTACATATCAAAAGAACTGTTTTGATCTAAAGAATCTATACTTACAAAATTCACCCGCTTTTTAAACGTCTGATTTCCTTCTGAAAGTTTGTTTAAAATCCTAAGAGATTTGGAATCCACAAGAACTGTTATTTCACCATTAAATTTATAACGAGAAATTAAATCCATTATAGTTAAATAACCCGCGGCTACATCCCCATGCCCGCCACGACTGCCTCGAACATCAAAAATGACCGATGAAAACCTTTGATTAAACCATTGTGTTTGATGCGCCAAAAATTCTGGGCTCTCTTTAGCAAAAGAGGACTGAGGAGATAACAAGATCCCTGAAATGTAAAATATTAATAATAAACTGAGGGTGTATTTAAACAGTTTTTGCATCATAAATAATTATGCAAAGAATATGCCATCAAAAAACACTTAACAGTAGTTATTTCAGAGGATTACACTTAAAAAGTAATACGAAATTGTTGCACTTTAAGTAACTCATTTTTTTGTGCCATTAAATGTATACAACTTGGAGTATGCAACTTGGAGACATCGTGCACAGATTTAGTGGAAGTCATTAAAATGCAAGACGCCGCATTACTCTACTAGGCGAATAAGGTTGTTTTGATTTTTAATGGACTCTTCGCTTTTCCATAAACTCAATAAGTAACCGCCTTGACCTGAGCCTGTTGGTTTAACTACTTCGGCACCTAAATTTTTTAATCTTTGAATTTCCGTTGCCATCTGTGAATCTATTAGTCCCCACTCAGCAAAACAAGAATTGGCCAGGGTCAAAGCTTCTCGCAATAAGGGCAATCCCAGATTTTCGCCCAAGGAAAAACTTTGCAGGGCTTTTTCAACAGCTTCATGCATTTTTAAATCGACCTGTTCACCGCGTAGTGGATTTTGTTCGATTAATTTTTTAACCTTTTCCACGCATTCCGAAGTTATGCCTTTATGTCCACTGTAACTTAAACACAATATAGGCATCCATGAGGCTTCAATTAATTTGCGCTCACCATTGCGGACAAAATACAAAGGATATTGGCTCATGGAGGCTGCTACATCCACGCCACTGCTTTCACCGTGGAAAAGATTTTCTAAATTTTTAGAAAATGTATAGACATCTTTTTCTTGGATATGTCCTGTGGTAACAAAATATCGGGCAATGGTTACACATATGGCTGCTGAGGCACCAAGACCACCCCCCACTTGGATTCCATTTTCCAATTTCCATTGTCCCTTGAGGTCACTTCGGCGCAAATTCAAATGCTTACAGGCCTGATCCAAAGCTCCGGCAAAAATTAAAGACAATTCACGTCCAAAGCTTCCACCGAAATCTAACTCTAAGGGCTGATCATTTAAATACCAATGGGACTTTAAAGCGACAATTTTAACCGGTACAACCAATGCTGGATGACCACGAAGAACAGAATGTTCTCCTGCAATTATACACTTTGCATAAGCTTCCGACTGAAACTCACTCATTCCCTACCACGACCTGAAAACCGAGTTTTTCAATTTGTATTTTCAATTGCCTAGCCATTTCTTTTTGCTCTTTTCTCCATAAAAAATGAACGTTGGGTCCAGCATCCATAGTTAACAACGGTCCATCGCCAATTTTTTGCCAAAGCTCTTTGCCAATATTCAAAACTTGTAAACTCTTTGGTGAAAGATAACCAAAAGAAGGTCGAGCCGTTTCAAAAAGTGATTGCATATCCCAAAACTCCTGCCAACACAATTCAAACAAGTCGTACCAAGCAGAAGATTTAACTTCAGTTAATAATTTTTTTATTTCTTTGAGTCTTTGTTCTGCGCGTTCTGTTCTACCCGAAAACAACATACTGGTCGGCACCCGCAAATGGGCTTCACTAGAACTCACATTTTTAACTTTATCATCGACAATCACAACATAGTGAAACACGGGATCATAAATGGAAGAAAGCTCATGTACATCTTCGGCCCATTCTGCCCATGGCGAAAAAAATGATCGACAAGATGAACCCGAGGACTGTCGACTCAAATCGGCTAACTGTGAAAGACTCAAATCGCAATTTTTCTTTCCCTGTGCTTTTGCAACTTCAAAGGCTGCCAAAGTTAAAGCCGCAAAACTGGATGCAGAACTGGCAATGCCACAATCTGCTGGGAAGTTGTTAGCAGAACGCAAAACATATGTCCCCTCAATATCAAAATACTCTTTGAGTCTTTGCCAATTCTTTAAGAACCGCTGTTGTCCTTTAGCGCTTAACTGTATGGGAAGCACACCTTCTTGATGCAAAGTTTCCCAGCTATCCACTTCAGAGAATCCAACATTAGAACTTGTTTTTTCTATTTCCACAAAGCTAAGTAATTTAGATAATGTCAAAGACAGTGATTTGTTACTAGGAATATTGCTTTGAGCATCCACTTTTCCCATGTATTTTATTAAAGCAATATTTGAGGGTGCAGAGGCTTTCCAAAAATTCATAATTCTTTTCCAGAGCTAATATGATTTAAATCAAAATCTTTAAATGAAAGGTCATTTTTTGAATCTACTTTTTTATTTTTAGCTTCTAAAACCAAACCATCACTCAATGACCATTTGTCACCAACAAATTGTAAACCCAAACTTAAACATTTTGTTTTAACTATTTCTGTTAAAGAATCATCACACAGTATTACCAATGAATCCGCACCCAGAGCACCACAGCCTTTTACAGCCTCCACCTCTGGCCAGGATAATATTTCTCTGACCCAATTTTGCGTTTTATCACAAACCCATTGGTTTTTGTTTAAGAAACCTTGGTAGTGATTAATACTTTCAACAAAGGCACTCCATTCTTTTTCTTCAAAAAAGAATTCACATTTTTTGGCCAATTCAATCACTGCACTTAAATCTTTACTTTGGAGTTGTCGCAAATGTTCATGGGAATTTACCTTATTGCCAGTTTTCAAAATTACAAAATTTTTAAAGTCAAATGGCCAAGCTTGAGCACTGGATTGAGATCTTTCTTCTAAAATTCGGGTAACTCCTCCAAGGTATTGTGAAACAAGGTCCACACCACTTGGTACTACAACTTCACCTTCGTGAAGAGAAAAGAAATCTTTTAATAAAAGATCGATGTAATTTTCTTTGTCTATAAAGGGGCTAGCTCCCTGTAAAATTTGTGTTAACAGATGAACAAATAAAAACTGGGCACTGGAGGCACCAAAGCCACCAGATCCCAACCAAGGATCGTTAAATTCAATTTTAAAACCATTAAATAAATGAGCTCTCGATCGCAACCATTTACCCGCTGGACTCATCGGGTGAATACCATGGCAATCATTGTCTTTGGATTTCTGTACTTGCAAACCAAACTGGGGAGCCGTATTTAACAGAATTGCCGGCCCCCCTTTAAGAACTCCATATTCACCAAATAAAAAGGTTTTTGCCGGAGCCTTAAAGTAAAAATTCATTACTAGACCTGTGTTTCCTGATGAGCGTTAGTAACTTGTCCATCTCTCAATTCTCTTAAAACATCAATGGCATTATGTAGGGAAATTCTTTTTGTCATTAATAAAATTTCTTCTAATTTTTTTTGTACAATAGGAATTTCTTTTTCTTTGGCTCCAGCACCCAGCGTTAAATTTTGAATGTGTAACTTCATATGTCCCTCAATAATACCTACAGTAGTCAAGGCGCGAATGGCACCTAGGTTGGTGGCCAAACCCACAGCAGCACAAACGCGAGATAACTCATTGGCGCTTTCGATACCCATCATGCGCAAACTCATTTTGGCAATAGGATGAAGTTGAGTCACTCCCCCTACCACCCCCAGCACTATGGGAGCTTCAAAAATTCCCACCAAACGCGAACCTTCGCGTTTCCATTTACTAATTGATTTGTACATACCACTTTTAGCTGCATAAGCATGGATTCCTGCTTCAACAGCTCGCCAGTCATTGCCCGTAGCTATTAAAATGGGATCTATTCCATTAAGAACACCTTTATTGCTTGTTGCTGCACGATAGGGGTCCAATTGTGAAAATAAAGATCCCTCCTCTATTTTTTCAGCCAACTCGGGGTCCACTTGATTCACTGTTATTTTTGCTCTAGTCACTTTTGAATCTACCAAATTAGACAAAATACACATGGTGACCACTTCACCTGTGAGGTTTTCTATTTTTGGTTTTAAATATTCACAAATTTGATTCATGATATTAGCACCCATGGCATCGCAAGGGTTTGCTAAAACATGAACTACCGCCATGTCTTTGCCATCAGGGCGCTTAATGTGACGGATTTCAATATCGTTAACTCCACCACCTCTTCTTACTAAACCCGCTGCTACATCTTTGTTGGCTTGAATGATCAATTGTTCTTTATAAACTTGGATTTTACTTTTAAAGGCTAAAAAATCTTTTACGACAGCCAATTGTATTTGACCTAAAATATCGGTGCCAAAAATTTCTGTTTCTATTTGCCCTTTTTCTCGCAACCACTTTGCTGTCTTACTTGCGGCTGCAATAATGGAAGTTTCCTCTACAGCCATGGGAATTATATAAGGTTTTTGATCAATAACAAAATTTGTAGCAACCCCCAAAGACATCGGAAAATAGCCAATGACATTCTCGATAAATTTTTCGGCTAAATCAATATCCATTGGCGAACCCGCATTTAGAAATCCAACATCATCAACAGACAGGGCACCCATTTTTACTAAACGGCGTAAGCGCTCTTCGCGGTTTAACTTGGAAAAGCCCACATACAATTCATTAAATTTTTCTCGCATTTTCTCGTTTACTTTTGTTTCCATACCCAGACGCCTTTCTGATTGAGTTTTTGTAAGCTTTGGCATCCCGTGCAGAACATAGCCACCTTTAACTCAAACTCAATTTGTTCCATCCACTGGTGTAAAGCTTCTTCACCCTCCATTGCGGCTTTAATCACAGGTTGCGCGAAGCCCACCACTTTTGCACCCATAGCCAATAATTTTGCTGCATCTAACCCCGTTCTCACCCCACCCGAACCCCAAATTTCGAATTCGCCTTTGACTTCTTTGGCGTGAATCATAGAGCGCAAAGTAGATATTCCCCACTCGGCAAATGTAGCGCCAGCTCTTTCTTGAATGGAATCCGTTCCCGCTCTTGAAGCTTCAATTCTTCCCCAATGAGTTCCACCCAAGCCACTTATGTCGACCACCGACACTCCTGTTTCTCTAACTTGTTTTATAGTTTTCTGTGAAAAACCACTGCCCGTTTCTTTTAAAATAATGGGTACAGTCATTTCTTTCACCAAAACTTCGAGTGTCTTTAATCCACCCTTAAATTGTGGAGTGCCCTCTAATTGCAATGCTTCTTGTAAAGGATTGGTATGAATAATTAAGGCCTTGGCATTCAAAGACTCTACTAATTTCTTTAGTTGATCTAAGGGGGTAATTATTGCTTGAGACATTCCAATATTTGCCAAAAGTTCAGCATGAATGGCATGGGCTCGAACTCGTCTCCATTCTTCTGCAGCTTGATTGTCAGTGAGTTCTCTGCGTTGTGAACCCACTCCCATCAGCCAACCTCGATCACTGGCCGCTCGCGCTAACATAGCATTGAGACGGAAAGATTCACTGTGCCCTGCTGTCATCGAAGAAATTAGAAAAGGGGTACGCCCCTCTTTGCCCAGTCTTAATTGATTAATTTGCACTTCATCGAAATTAATTTCGGGTAGAGCTTCATGGACCAATTCTATTTTTTCTAATTCAGAGAGCCCCTCCGCTTGGTGACGGCTCTCTAAGGATAAACGAATATGATCTTGTTTACGTTGAGTAAACTGCTCCAACCTTTCGTTCACAGAGACTGAATTGTGAGTGTTTTCAATTTCACTCAATGGAATCCTCCCGTCCGTGATTAGGCAGAGGGAAGAACTTTTTGTACCAGCGCAGTAAATCCTGAAAAGTCCGTCACAGCCATATCAGCAAGGACCTTTCGATCTAATTCAATGTTTGCCTTTTTTAAAGCGCCCATCAGCTTAGAATAGTTTGTACCATTTAAACGAGCTGCTGCATTGATTCTCTGAGTCCATAACAAGCGAAATTCACGTTTTCTAACTTTGCGATCACGATATGCATAAACCAGACCACGATCTGTTTTTTCTTTTGCCACAGAGAACAATCGAGAATTAGCACCATAGTAACCACTAGCTCTCTCAAGAACTTTATTTCTTCTTCTACGAGCTTTAATACCTCTTTTAACACGCATCTTTATCTCTCCTTAAATGACCAGCTGTCGCTCTAGTTGATAACAGTTGGGGGATTCTACATAAGCGGTTCCGCCCAAATGACGTTTGCGCTTAGAGGATTTGTGAGACAATAAGTGTCGCATTCCCTGTTTTTTTCTTTTAATTTTTCCGCTGGCGGTAACGCGAAAGCGTTTTTTAGCCCCACTATGGGTTTTTTGCTTCATGATGTTCTCCTTCCTGAGAGGGCGGCACAATGGCACTTCAGCCTTTCTCAGCAATAAATTGAGCCGTTTTTATAACCTGTTTGCTATGACGTGTAAAGAAACTTTTTAAGCTTCTGCCGTCTCTGTAGTTTTTGTTTCTACGTCTTTTTTCTTGCTCAAATCTTTAATTTTAACTGCATCTGGAGACAATAAAACGTAAATCTGGCGCCCCTCTTTTTTGGGTGGAACCTCTAACATAGCGATATCAGACAAGTCTTTGGTAAGTTTGTTCAAAAGCTCAAAACCCAACTCTTGATGCACCATTTCTCGTCCCATAAAGCGCAGATTAATTTTAACTTTGTCGCCATCTAATAAAAAGCGTCGGGCATGTTTTAATTTTGTTTCTAAATCGTGCTGTTCTGTACGTGGTCGAACCTGAATTTCCTTAATAGTCACAACAGTTTGCTTCTTTTTTGCTACCGCTTGTTTCTTTTTGTTTTCATATTTCCACTTGCCATAATCCATCACCTTACATGTGGGGGGTTTGGCTGTCGGTGCGATTTCTATAAGGTCTAAGCCTTTATCTTGGGCATATTGATAAGCTTGGGTAGAAGACATTACACCCACCATTGTACCTTCTTCATCAATGAGCCTAACTTCAGAAGCTCTAATATCAGAATTTATGCGATACTTATCATCTTTCTTAGATGAACCCTTCACTGGCCCACTGTTTCTTTTCGTGCCTTTAATAAAAACCTCCTCAGTCCTGAGCTTGCCATGGACTTGTTAAGTCACGGTTATGAATTTCTTTAATTAACTTTTCACTAAATTCCTTATATTCCAATCCATACTTTGTTTCCCCATTGGGAAGTCTAACCGAAACCTTTCCGCCTTCTACCTCTTTATCACCAATAATCAACATATAGGGGATTTTTTGCAATTGGGCTTCGCGAATTTTAAAACCTAATTTTTCGTTGCGGTCATCAAATTCCACTCTTACTTTTTGACTAAACAACTTTTCTTTTAATTGTTGGCAGTATTCATTTTGGCTAGATGTAACATTTAAAATTTTAACTTGCACCGGAGATAACCAAGTGGCCAAACGTCCTGCCGTGTGCTCTAAGTATACACCTATAAATCTTTCGAAAGAACCAAGTATTGCTCGATGAATCATTACTGGTTGGTGTTCTTTATTGTCTTCACCAACATAAGAAAGCTCAAAGGCCTTGGGCATATTAAAATCGCATTGCATAGTTCCCAGTTGCCATTCTCTTTCTAGGGCATCAATAAAAATGATATCAATTTTAGGACCGTAAAAGGCTCCGTCACCAGGATTAATTTTGTAAGGTAAATTTAAACTCTTCAAAGCTTGTTCTAAAGCCTGTTCCGACTGGTCCCAAACCTCATCACTGCCCATGCGTTTTTCTGGGCGTGTAGATAAATAGATTTTGTAATTGGGCATACCTAGTTTTTCGTAAATCTCATTGAGCATGCTCATCACATTTTGAATTTCACTTTGCAATTGATCCATTCGACAAAAAATATGGGCATCATCCTGGCAAAATGAACGAACGCGAGTCAATCCATGCATGGTTCCACTGCGTTCGTGGCGATGAAGTCTGCCAAAATCGGCCACGCGCCAAGGCATATCGCGATAGGAGCGCATATCATCTTTGTACAGAACACAATGACCTGGACAGTTCATTGGCTTTACCGAGAATTCACGCTCGTCAATGTCTATAAAGTACATATTTTCCAGATAGTTATCGTAATGGCCAGAGCGTTTGTATAGCTCAACATCATAAATTTGCGGAGACAGCACTTCTTGGTAGTTGTAATTCAAATACAATTCGCGCAAATAGTTTTGCAACTCTCTATATATAATAGCGCCTTTGGGTTTAAAAAAAGGTGAACCCGGTGCCAAGTGTGTAAATGCAAATAGGCCAAGCTCTTTTCCTAATTTTCTGTGATCGCGCTTTTTGGCCTCTTCTAAATTTTCTAGATATTTATCTAGATCTTTTTTATCATTAAAAGCCGTGGCATATATTCTTTGTAACTGTGGTTTAGTTTCATCGCCACGCCAATAGGCCCCGGCAGTGTGCAATGTTTTAACGGCTTTAATTTGTCCCATTTTCTGTACGTGGGGACCACGACAGAGATCAAACCACTCTCCTTGACGATAAATACTGACTTCTTTTGTATTTAAGTCTTTGATGATTTCGACTTTAAAATTTTCGCCCATTTTAGAAAACACTTCGATGGCTTTTTCTGTGGACCAAACTTCTTTGATCACTTCTTCATTTCGCTGAAGAATCTCTTGCATTTTTTTATCAATTTTTTCTAGGTCTTCGGGAGAAAAGTTCCGATTCGAATCGAAATCATAAAAAAAGCCATGACTGATCACTGGACCTATAGTCACTTTGATTTCTGGCCACAATTCTTGCACTGCCTGAGCCATAAGATGAGCTGAAGAGTGACGAATGACCTCTAAACTTTCAGGATCTTTAAGGGTAATTATTTTTAACTTTGTACCATCTTTAAGTTGAGTTCTAAAATCCACAACTTCGCTTTGGCCATTGAGCTGTGCCCCTAGGGTGGCTTTAGCTAGTCCTGCACCAATGCTTTGGGCCACTTCCATGACTGTTGGTTCATGGTCAAAATCTTTAATTGAATTGTCAGGTAAATGTATGCGCACTAAGGACATTTATTATTGGTTCGTTGTAATTGATGTTTGTTTTGGCGCAGTTACGTTATTCATAGGGTTCACTTATAACTATTCTATTAATTTTCAGCAATAGCTGCAAACATTACGACCCAGCGCGTCCTGTATTCGGTGCTGGAAATCTTTTTTAATTAACTTCTGAAGCTGATCCTACAGAGGGCACGGCCGATTTCATTTTGAAAGCCTGGTGTTCGGGATAGACTTTTGTGCTATTCTTTTATTTTTAGAGGCTGTATTTAATAATTGTAGGAACATTTCCATTATTCTCATATAGACTCAAGAATCTGATACGTAACATCATCACCCTGATATTTTTTAGGCAAAACATCCCGTGATTTATAAGCACACTACCACTTCATTCGCCCCGTATATGTTGGTTTTGTTAAATATTTTATTATCATTGAACTTTCTCAACTGATTTTTTTGTTCTTTGTAGAGACGGTTGAAATTTCTTTGAATTAAGTTTTATAACATTTCTCATTTTCTCGATTTCTTCCTGAGAAAGAGTTCCCTTACTTCCTAAAATTGAATTAATGGCTCGTAAGGTTTCAGGACAGTTTCCCAGTAGATCTCGCTCTGTATCTCCTACAAAAACACATCCTTCAAGGGCATTAGCTGATTTTTTCCCACTCATTAAAACATTCGTTTCTACACCTATTTTCCGGTTCTCATTCTCAGCTTGGCTCAACATGATATTGATTTTTGTTTGAATCTGGTTTCCTTCTACAGGAGAAACAACAGCTGTATATATTTATCGCCCACGTGCAAATATTTTTATAACATTTGTATCAGGTCTTTTAACCACAATTTCACTCGGGCAAAATATGTCGTAGCAAATGCTGATCCTGTTAAAACCATTGTCGACAAAAATAAAGCAACTTTCATAATACCCCCCAGCTATAACCTCATTATATCACTTACGGAAAGACATGAAATCAGTATTTATGTCTAGAACTCAATTAAACAGTTTCAAATTAGAATTAAGCCAGATTTTAATTCTTAGGCATATCAGTTATATAGTTTGTAATATTAAGACAGGTAGAGTGCGGTCGCTAAACTGGAGACAATCTTTATATCAAGTTTAACGACAGCACTCCACTACTCTTTTTTACATAAAATGTCTGAGGGGCCGAACGAGGTTTTGCCTTCAAACCCCTTAAATTCAACTAATGTAAATTCGTTGATGGCATCCTTTCGATATTTAAAAGTAATGAATCCAGAAAAATGAGAGTAATCATAAGTAGCAAAAACAAAAACACCATTGGGTATAGGTTCATTAACATGTATTGTAAGTGAAACATCAGAATCTTCATCACTTGTAATGGGATGCCATAGAGCCATGATTTTGTCATTTTTAACTAATGGAAGTGAAAGAACCACTTCAGCCTTCATGTCAAAAGAAGGCACATAAACTTCTCCTCTACATACAATCGAATCATCCGCAGCAGCTAATGAACGGAAAGAAAAAAATTGAACAACTAATAATGCCAATATATTGAATTTCATAAAATTCCCCCTTTTACTCCAAAATCTATATCTAAGTATTATTTATATTTCTTGGCGTTTTTTGACTTTTCTAAATAAGCTGTCGGGCGACAACAGCCAAGGCGACCAGCCAGGGCGACAACAGCCAAGGCGACCAGCCAGGGCGACAACAGCCAAGGCGACCAGCCAGGGCGACAATCCAGCGACAAGCCAGGGCGACAGTCCAAGCCAGGGCGACAGTCAACTTTTTCGTAGCTGATGCGTTACAAACTCAATTCTTCTTACTAATAATTTATAGTTTTGCAGAATGTAAATATCTAAAAATTTAATAATCTTGTTTTTAAAAACGGTTAGCTATTTATCTAGATTATTATTTATTTTTTAACATGATCTTTTTTATAAATAGCTTTCCATTCGTTTTATACCCAATGAATTTATAGCTTGTCGCTGATTGCAGTTAAAACATAACAATCTTAGATTTTCTAACTTTGATTTTCCACCCATAGCTAAGGGTTGAATGTGATCAATATTTAAAAAACTTTGACCACTGCATATTTGACATTTCCCTTGGTCTCTCTGCCAAACCTGATACTTCAGTAATTGGGAGATGTATCTACTACTAGTTGATTTATTAGTTGATATATTAATTGGCTTTTCAGTCGGATTTTCAGTTGCTTTTGGCTTGCTTACTAATTCACTAAATCTATGTTCTGGAATTACATCTAGAGAAAGATGGTTATTAATAGTTTTACTCTTTTTGTTGCAAACCAACTCAGTTGCTAATCTTTTGCTGTTCAACCATTTCTCATTTCTAAATGGAAGGCTTTTATTATTTTTAGTTGTGGAGTTCATACTGCATTGCAACTCCAGCGCTATTTGCTTTTTGTCTAATCCATCTTCATAGATATTTTTAAAACTATTATTATTCTTAGCTGTAGTGTTCATACTGCATTGCAACTCCGGCGCTATTTGATCTTGTTGTAATTTAGATTTGGCTTGTTTGCTATATGGTAATTTTCTCTTTAGCTGTAAGTTATATTTAATGTTTTTAATATTAGTTCTAGCGCCACAGGGTAGATCTGACTCTGTTTTTGAAGCCTTGTTTTGGAATTCAAATAAGGACACGTTGTGTTCTTCTTCTATATGTATTTGTGCTTCTAGAAGTTTTTGCGTTTCTATAGCTCTCCCCACGTTTTCCAGTGATGGTTCGTTTAAGACCCGCTTCTTTCCGAACTTTTTAATTTTTATCACTTCGATACTGGTTTTTGTCATATATTCGATAAGTTCCGCCATGTTCATCGTGGCTCCCTTTGCACCTAATAAGGATCTTAATTCAGTAAGCCTATTTTTTAACTCTTGATTTACAACAAATTTGATTTCTGTATGGTTATCAGAAAGTATGCGTTCTTTCTCTTTTGGTAATACGATTTCGGGTAACATTTGTAAAAGTATTTTTTGCCCTTCGCGAGTAGATTTATTTTCTAAATTTTCTAGTATTTTTACTTTGTCGGTAGCTTTTAATATTTTATTTGATTCTGTTTTAGTTGTTGCGGATTTTGCGTATTCTATTGATTTTGTGGATTTTGTGGATTTTTTTACTTCCCTAAAGTAGGCTTGAGCTTGAGAGATATTGGTTAGACTTAAGGCTCCTGATTCTATTTTCTTTTCAAGTTCTGGAAGTTCCTTTAAAAGCCTCATCGCTTGTATTCTTCTGCCGGCTTGGCCCTCACTATATTTGAGTTCTTTAACTGCATATTCAAATAAACTTTGATATCCAAGGTCCGAAAACAACCTGCGCCTTTCTACTTCCTTAAGGTGATGGAGAACTTGGGTAAGCAAGTGTCGCTCTTTTTGCACAAGATTTAAAGTTTGAGTTAAAAGCTCATCGTCTTTAAGATGCTTTAAATTTAAAGTAGTGCTTTCTTTCACATTATAAGGCATGGAATCTCCTTTTAAATAGTTAAATAGTTAAATAGTTAAATAGTTAAATAGTTAATTAGTTAATTAGTTAATTAGTTAATTAGTTAATTAGTTAATTAGTTAATTAGTTAATTAGTTAATTAGTTAATTAGTTAATTAGTTAAGGACTTTATAGCATTGGTTTTAAAAGTGATATTTTTCGTTTTTAAATGGGTCTGAAGAGTCTTTTAAAAATTCATGATAAATGTTGATGTTCATTCAGAAAACTAGCCTTAGAGGGGTTTTATTGTGTTTAAACGACTATCGCAGAAGGCAATTAAACTATCACATTTGTTTTTTCTTTTTTTGAGATTTCTATAGTCAAGATAAAAAAAATAATTCGTATTTCGGATGAAAGTGATTTCAATTTTGCAATTGCCTTTGCTATTGCTGTAGGGCAACTCCGGCGCTATTTCATTATCATTTATATTGGTTTTAGTTTTAGTCTTTGTTTTAGTTTTAGTCTTAGTTTTAGTCTTAGTCTTAGTTTTAGTTTTAGTTTTAGTTTTAGTTTTAGTTTATCTTCATGTTTTCTATATGCTTTTAGTGTTTTACAATTTGTTATAAAAAGTTATAAAGTTATAAGTTTAGTTATGATTCGGTGCTTATCGCAAATTTAACCAGGAACCTTGTAATATTACGGTAGCGTAAAAATTATTGTGTACGAAGCCTAACTAGGTGATCCTACAATTTGATTGTGGGCACCACGGAAGGAGCATCGTATGTCAGACCAAAGTTCGGAAATTGCCAGACTAATGGAGAGTCCAGAAATGAAGGACTCTTTAAGCAAAGTAAAAAAGTTTGAGGATCTAAGTGCCCCAGGCGGGCCGATGCAACTGATGATCAAACTCATGGCTGAGGGGCTGATGGAATCAGAACGGGACCATCATTTAGGGTACGGCCATAGCGAGCGGTCAAAGAAAAGTGGCACCAATAGCCGCAATGGTTTCTCGTCGAAAAAAATTAAAACATCGTTTGGGGAGACAGAAATTTCGGTTCCCCGTGACAGGGATGGCGAGTTCACCCCGACACTGCTTGAAAAATACAAGAGAATTGATCCCGATATTGAAAGGAAAATTTTTAGCCTATACGGAAAAGGCATGAGCACTCGAGATGTTACGGATGTCATCGCCGGCATTTACGGCAGCGATGTAAGTGCCACACTGGTATCTCAAATCACTAACAGGATCAAAGATTCAATTGCCGATTGGCAGTCTCGGCCTCTGTCGTCAGTATATGCCGTCGTGTTTTTTGACGCCATATTTTTTAAATCTCGAGAGGACGGCAAAGTTATAAATAAGGCCTCCTATACTTGCTACGGAATTAATACCCATGGGGACGTTGATATTCTAGGTATTTGGATCTCGAACACTGAGGGCTCGCGCTTTTGGTTGAGTGTGCTTGATGACCTACGGTCTAGAGGGGTAGAAGATATTCTAATTGCCTGTGTCGATGGCCTAAAGGGTTTTCCCGAAGCCATCGAAAATATCTTCCCAAAAACTGAGGTTCAGCTATGTATAGTCCACCAAATTCGAAACAGCCTCAAATACGTAGGCTCCAGTGCCCAAAGAGAGTTTATTTTAGATTTAAAAACGATCTATCAAGCAACAGATATAAGGGCCGCCGAATTGGCTCTGACAGATTTTGAGGAAAAATGGGGTTCCCGTTATCCTAGCGCCGTTAACCCCTGGAGAGCAAATTGGCAGCACCTCAGCTCATACTTCAAATATCCGGCAGAAATTCGACGAATGATTTACACCACTAATATCGTAGAGAATGTTCACCGACAGTTCCGCAAAGTCATGAAAACAAAATCGAGTTTCCCCAACGACGATGCCCTAGTAAAAATGCTCTTTCTTGCTATCCAAAGCTTGCTGGCCAAGCCAAGGAAAAAGCGAGGTTGGCCAGTTATTGCGGGCCAGCTGGCCATCCATTTTGAAAATAGGATGACGTAGCTAACACGGAATTCTTAATCAATAATTTTCTGCCCGAACCCTTCGCCCCCCAGGGGGTGAGGGGGGAAAATTATCAAAAAAAAGGCGAGGCGAAGCCTTTCAATATTTACATGAATTGTGACAGCTTTGCTGGCGCCATTCATGTTCTTATAAAGCTTGAAATCGATAAACATTTATGGGAGGTTGCACAAAGAAGGTCAACTTGGGCCCAGCCCAAAGTCGACTGGGTTGATAATAAATTTGCTTCATACACAAAGATTTTTACACTCTCAATATTACATTAATTCTAGAAAATAATTCCTCTTATTTAAAACTAATTTTCATTTATTTGAGTGTCTCTCAGCAGTTTCATTTCAACAATTATTTTCTAGAATTTGTATAAGTCATAAATTTGAATTTTCACTTATGTCTCGGTGCTTGTCTAAAATTTAATCATGAACCTTGCAACTATGAGAATATAAAGACAGAGCTGTATAGCTATTTTATAACTTGTAACAACATTCAAAATCCTATAGTAAAAGTCGACAGTCGACTTTTTTTGACTTTGCTGTTTCTATTGCTATTGCTGCAGGGCAACTCCGGCGCTATTTCATTATCATTTATATTGGTTTTAGTTTTAGTCTTTGTTTTAGTTTATCTTCATGTTTTCTACATGCTTTTAGTGTTTTACAATTTGTTATAAAAAGGTATAAAGTATAAATTTAGTTATGATTCGGTGCTTATCGCAAATTTAACCAGGAACCTTGCAATAAAATATTGCTATTGCTGCAAGGCAACTCCGGCGCTATTCCATTATCATTTATATTGGTTTTAGTTTTAGTTTTAGTCTTATACCAATTACAAGAAATAATTCCCCTTTTATGGAAACAGAAACCTTGCTTTTATAATACTTGCAGAGAATTAAGAATAGGAATTAAATAATGTAATTAGTCTTAGTCTTAGTCTTAGTCTTAGTCTTAGTCTTTGTTTTAGTTTTAGTTTTAGTTTATCTTCATGTTTTCTATATGCTTTTAGTGTTTTACAATTTGTTATAGAAAGTTATAAAGTTATAAGTTCAGTTATCTTTCGGTGCTTATCGAAAAGTTTACCGGGAACCTTGCAATCACAGATGGCCTCTCTCAAGTCAATAAAGCTTTACTAAAAAAAAAGATAGTAAAACTTGAACTCGAAGCACAATCTCTAAACCAAAATGGAAGAAATATTGATGAGTTTCTTACGGACAGTACTAGAGAAGTAAAAAGAAGAACTGATATAATTTCAAGTAGATTTACAAATCTAAAGAAATTCCGGGCATGGAACAACTTTTAAAAGCGATCCGCCCCCAAGTAATGGCTCATTTATTTAGGTTTCGCTGATTAAATCAGGTTAAAAACAATCAAAGATATTTAAGAACTGAGGATTTCAAGATTATCCCAGGATTACTATCGAAAACAATTTGGTCCATTTCATGAAACACATAATACAATGAAACTGTTGAGCTTTAGGAGTTGGTTCTGGCTGTTCTTCACTATGTATATTTTTTCTTGCTTGTAAATCTACTTAAGCACAAGAGTATCTTGTAGTTATTCAGAGCCCACATTATTATGGAATCCTCGATTCTATTTCAAGTCAGCAAAACCTAAGTGATTTAGAGGAATTTGCCCTAAGCTTGGGATATAAAGCAAAAATAGTTAGCCCAATCTTTGCTTCTGAAATTCAATCTAAAGTATTAGAAGAAGTGCCTAGAGATGGCATTATGCGATCAGTAATTATTTCTGGTCATTCCACAGAAGATATTTTTAGATATTCTTATAATGAATTTTTTGATGCTCGAAGCCTAAGCTATCTTATTGAAAGTATCTTTGAGTATCGTTTGCCTCACAAAAACTTAAGCATTTATCTTTCAGGTGGTTTTACAGCTTGTAAAAGCCAAACTAAAACTTCTTTAAATGAGTCCTTGATGGGTAAGCTTTGGACCTATAATAACGTTGAACTAAATGATCTGATTCAATCACTAACAGTTATTGGGCATTTAGATACTTCGGAGAGAGGAAGAAAAGGACAAAAAAGCTAGTTGATTTTTTTATTGGAAACCAAATCTCCGAAATGATTCACCGGACCACACTTAGGCTATCAAAAAAATTGAACAACTAATAATGCCAATATAATGTATTTCATAAAATCCCCCCTTTTACTCCAAACATCTATATCTAAATATTATTTATATTTCTTGGCGTTTTTTGACTTATCTAAATAAGCTGTTGGTGTTTGTTTCAAATATTGTTTAAATTGCTTATAGAAACGGCCGAGGTCTGAATAGCCTGCTAATATAGCCGCATCAATTGGAGGGGTACCCATCATTAGTTCATACATTCCAACAGTAACTCGCAATCCTTTCTTATAAAAAGCAGGAGTGTATCCAAAGTCAGTTTTAAATGTTCGCGACAACATGGCTGACGAAGTCTTCAACCTGGAAGCTATATCTCCAATTTTTATGCCATTTTTAAAATCACGATCTAGAATCTGTTTTGTTCTAAGAGATAGCGCTCTAGGACGGGTGCAAAGTCCAATTTCTTGAATATTAAAAGCTTCGTTTAAAAATTTTGATAAATCACTAAATGCCTTCGACAAATCTGAATTAGAGTTAAACATTATTGGAACGGATGGGTGAGGAAAATCTAAGCTGGCTTTGGAAATTAAACCCCTAATGCTAACTTTTGTATTATTTAAATAATGTTCAACTGTCCAAGAATAAGCAGGAAGAAATATATATACTTTCTTTCGATCTGAGAAATATTTTTTACCATCGACTTCCCACCAAATCTTGCCCCTATGAATTATTGTTTCAATAAGCATCCAATACGGGCCAGAGATATCACTTCCGTGGGTATTGCTTTTTACGACATACTCTTTTTCAATTAAGTACACATTTTCCCGTAATTTTTTAAACAAAAAATTCACATTTGCTTCCATGTAAGGGACTAGACTCATATATCATAAATAATTGTAAGTCTTCGAGGAGCTGGGACCCCTCTTAATAAACTACATGGTGGTGCATTGATTCCTGTATTCTTGGATCTCTGAATGGAACTATGGAATGCTTACTTAAAAAGCGAGCCACGCTAAAGATAAACAAGCCAATAAATCCTAAAAACACTAATACTTCTGTGGCCCCAAATACTAGCTCATTATTTTTACTTAAACTGGGGTAAATTAACCAGTAAAGATCAACGAACTGCATAATTAGAATTAGTATAGAAACGGCCACTAAGTGATCCAATTTTCTTTTTGCCCACTGAGGTAATAAAGCCAAGAAGGGGACAATAAACTTAAAAAGAATCAAACCCAGTGAAACCATTCCCCAAGAACCATGGGAACGAGGCTCAAAAAATACGGTTTCCTCTGGCAAATTGGCATACCAAATCAACATATATTGTGAAAAGGCGATGTAGGCCCAAAAAACCGTAAATGCAAACAAGAATTTCCCTAAATCGTGCAAATGGTTTTCATTAACAAAACCACTCAAACGGTTTTTAGATATTAAGTAAGCAATAACAATAATAACAAAAGCAATAGTGCTCTGGAACAAACCAGCAAAAGTATAAACACCAAAAATGGTACTAAACCAATGGGGCTCTAAGCTCATTAAAGTATCTACAGAAAAGAAAGAGTAGGACAAAGCAAAGGTAATTATAAATGGAATAGAAAAGGACAACATTTTGTGAGTGAGATTCACTTCTCCTGTTTTATCCTGTTCCAAAGATCTACCCACTATAGCTTTAGTAAAATACATCCAAAGACCAAAAAAACCAAAAAATCTTATCCAAAAAAAAGTTCTATTTAAATAAGGAGCTTTGTGCTGTAACAAAGCATCTGCCGCAACCACATTGGGGTGCAACCATTCATAAAGATGTCCTGATCCAAAAACTAGCAAAATAGCACCCATTCCAACAGCCCAAGGCAAGTAGGCTGTAAACGATTCAAAAAGTCTACGCACATTTACCGACCAACCGGCTTTTGTAATATGTTGAAGTGCTGCTAAAAATAAACCACCAAGGGACAGCGATACGGTATAAAAGAATCCCAGAAGGTAGGCATGCCAGGCCCGCTCTGTATTGCCACTAGCTAAAGTAATAACAAAGGCGGCTGCACCAATGAACATTAAAACCGAATAAAAAGTTTTTAATCGAGAACTCACCTGAAGTGCTCCTGGATCTTTAACTTCTACATGACCGTGACTGTGACCCATGACTTAATTCTCCTTATTACTGACTCTGCTTTTGTAAAGTGCGCACATAATTAACTACTGCCCAACGCTCTTTTTCTGTAAGAAGCTGATTGGCGTAGCTACCCATAGTTCCCATGCCTTTAACTATGGCCCAATAAATCCTACCGTCGCTAAAATTTTTAACTCGATCTTCCAAGAAATTTCGTGGTGGTACTAGCATTTTTAAACCCACTAATCCCTTTCCGTCCCCTTGAGGGCCATGACACAATCCACAGTAAACTTCGTATTTGCTTTTCCCTAATTCAATTATGGGAGGTGTAAAATCATTGTTATAGGGATTTTTTAACTTTTCTTCAGCTTCGGTCATATCTTCCATATGTTTTGGATAGGCGATTCCCCTAGGCACTGTATTTTCTGGCGGAACCAAATTGCTGCCTTTACCGCCCTGCTTGGGGTCCCAATCTTGAGACTTCAATGACTCTTGGTCAAACATATCTGGCATTAACTCAATATTGGTTTGATTTTTACCCCCATTACAAGCGAATAAAAAAAGGCTAAAACCTGTGATAAAAACTATTCGAGCCATCATATTATAACTCCGCTTTACGAGTGGCTGTTGCACCATGATCTTTAAAAATTTTCTCTAATTTCTGTTCATCATAGAAAGTGTCATTTTCCGGGACAAACAAGGCAAATTTATGGCTGGTTAAGTCGGGGTCAATCACTGGAGGATCTACTTTTGGTATTCCACAAATAAAAAATAGGGCTCCCACAGAACTTAATGCTGCCAATAATATTGTACACTCAAAAACAATCGGAATAAATGCTGGAAAAGACATCATTGGCTTTCCACCTATAATTAGCGCCCAATCTACAGCGGAGGTCCACCAAGTAGACCAAATTCCAATAATACATCCCGTTGTACCAAATATAAAAGTTATCCATGGAATGTAAGACCTTTTAATTCCTATGGCCTCATCCACTTCGTGCATAGGAAAAGGAGTAATAGCATCAAACTTAGTACAGCCTGCGGCTTTGGCTTCGCGGGCTGCAGAAATCATTTTATGCTCATCTTCCCATATACCAACATAACCAGTAGTTGTTTTTGAGCGAAGAAGATTTTCTATTTTGGTTATCATATTATGCAAGGACATTGATCTTATCTCCTTCTTCACGGCTAACATTCAATACCGGTTTCACTTCAGCCATTGAAATTCCAGGTAATGTACGAATGTAAAGTAAGAAAAAAGTAAAGAACATGCCGAAACTCCCAACTACCGCTCCTATATCGTAGAAAGTCATCTTAAACATGCCCCAATTTGCAGGCAAAAAGTCTCTATGCAATGAAGTTACTGTAATTACATAACGTTCAAACCACATTCCTATATTAACAAAAATAGAAATTACAAACATGGCTGGTATACAACGTCGTACTTTTTTAAACCAAAACAACTGAGGAATAAAAACGTTACAACTTACCATAATCCAATACGCCCACCAGTAAGGTCCAAAAGCGCGGTTAACAAAAGCGTACTGTTCATAACTGGACCCAGAGTACCAAGCGATAAAAAATTCAGAACCATAGGCATAACCGACCATCATGCCCGTAGACATAATAATTTTATTCATATTTTCCATGTGGTTTAAAGTTACATAGTGTTTGTACAGAGGAACCACTTCGCGAATGATCACCATCAATGTCACCACCATTCCAAAACCAGAAAAGATGGCTCCTGCTACAAAGTAAGGCGGAAAAATAGTTGTGTGCCAACCCGGAAGTTGAGCGACGGCAAAGTCAAAAGATACAATTGAGTGAACCGATAAAACCAGTGGTGTAGATAAACCAGCCAATAACATGTAAACCATTTCGTAATGGTTCCAGTTGCGGCCAGTACCTCTCCAACCAAGTGATAAGATGCCATATATTTTTTTGCGCCAAATATTTTTAGCACGATCGCGAATGGTGGCCAAATCAGGAACTAATCCCACATACCAAAACACAATAGAAACTGTAGCGTAAGTAGAAACTGCAAAAACGTCCCAGATCAGAGGAGAGCGGAAATTCACCCAAAGCGGACCTCTTTGATTAGGGTATGGCAACAACCAATAAGCCAACCAGGGTCTACCAGTGTGAAGTATCGGAAATAAACCGGCTGTCATAACTGCAAAAACTGTCATGGCCTCTGCAGATCTCGCAATCGACATCCGCCATTTTTGACGAAACAAAAATAAAATGGCAGAAATTAATGTTCCCGCGTGACCAATACCAATCCAGAACACGAAAGTAACAATGTCCGTACCCCAACCCACAGGAGAATTTACCCCCATAAGCCCCATACCAGTCAAAACTATGGCTGCAAGAACACAAAGGTAAAAGGCAAATACTCCATTTGCCGTCAATAAAGTAATAAAGTAAGGAACGCCAGGAAAGTTTTCAACCAGCGAACAAATGTCATCTGTAATATCTTTGTATGTTTTTTTGCCCCAAATGAGAGGTTCTCTTTTAATCATGAGTGTTCTCCTCCCTTACTTTGGCTGTCGTGACCATGATGATCTCCACCTTTTAATTGCTCGCTATTTCTTACTTTGTATTTGTAGCGCAAAGCGGGAACTGTGTTTAATTCTTCCAGTAAACTGTAATTTCTTACATCTTGAAATTCTTTAGAAACTTCACTTTCAGGATCGTTCATATCACCAAAAACAATCGCATCCGCCGGACAACTTTGCTGGCAGGCCGTTTTTACATCTTTAGCTCTGAATTCTCTAGCTTGGGCAATAGCTTCTATTTTTTTACTTTTTATTCTATGGACACAGAATGTGCATTTTTCCATTACACCTCTATGTCTTACTGTAACTTCTGGATTGAGAACCATATGTAATGGTGACTGAAGATTTGTATAGCTAAACCAATTAAATCTTCTAACCTTATAAGGACAGTTGTTGGCACAATAACGAGTACCCACACAACGGTTATAAGTCATTTCATTGATGCCCTCTTCACTATGAGTCGTTGCAGCTACAGGACAAACAGTTTCACATGGAGCATTGTCACAATGCATACATGCCATCGGTTGATAAACCGTATCGGGATCTTCTGGATTGCCAACATAATACCTGTCAATCCTCATCCAAGTCATCTCACGACCTTGTAACAAATATTTTTTGCCAACGGTTGGAATGTTATTTTCCGACTGACAGGCAATTGTACAGGTTCCACATCCCGTACATGAGTTCAAATCAATAGACATTGCCCATTTATATGTTTTGTATTCTATTTTATCCCACATTGACATAATTTTATGTCTATGAACAACCTTGTCTGGTGCCTTTTTAAATTGTTCTAAAGTGCTCTCAACAACAATCTGACGACCTTCCATATAATTATGGCCTTGAACGTTGGCGAGTGGAATAAACTTGTTTGTTTTTTTAATTGTAACAGGCATTCCTGAATGAACAAAATAATTTTGATCCGTACTAGCTAAATCCATAATAGCTACGCCAACACCATTCGCCACTTTTCCCGCAGCTGTTCGCCCATATCCAATAGCTACTGCCAACACATTGTCATGTTGACCTGGTTGAATAAAAACTGGTAATTCTTTTTCAGTATCACCCACTTTAAACACAACCACCTGGCCATCTTTTAAATTTTCTTTAGATGCTGTTTTTGGTGAAACACATAAATAATTGTCCCAACTAATTCTAGATACTGGGTCAGAAAACTCTTGTAACCAAGATACGTTGGCCAGTGATCCATCCCTTAGTCCTACAGTTTCATAAGATACAAATTCGTAGTCGCTAGCTTTTGATTTTTTAATAGTAGACAATGCAGCTAGATTAAAATTTCTTGCAGCACTATCTGAGTTCCGACCCGTAGAAATGTTAAATACACCTTCTTGCTTAATTTTAAACCAAAATTCGGCAAAATCACCACTGGCTAAAGATTGACCGCGATTTTGTGAATAAATATTTTTCCATCTATTTTCCAAGTAGGAATACCAAGTTTCTCCGCTCAATCCACCCGATGTTTTTTCTGCCAGTTGAGCCCAGCTCAAAAGACTATCTTCGAAACTTCTAGTTTTATTAAGGGGTTCAATGGTGGGTTGCTGTAGACTTAACACTCCCTTTTGTACCTCCGCATCCCCCCAGTTTTCAAGAGAGTGATGTTCAGAGGCTATAAGGTTTGCCATCTTCGCAGTTTCGTCTAAATGAGTCCCCACATAAACTATATTTTGTAACTTTTTAAAGGCCTCTGTAAGCCCCAAGCTTTTAGGAGCAGAGTATATTGGGTTAGTGCCTTGAATCACCAGAGTTTTAACTTTACCGGCATTAATATCTGCAACTAATTGTTTAAGCTCTTCATCTCTGCCTTGATAAGAAGTGTAACTTGAATTTCATATCCAAAGTTTCATGTCATTTTCTAAAATGAGTTTAGGGAAATTGACTGCAATATTTAACTTAGTGAGTTGGCTGTTTCAGGCTATCCAATCTGTTAGAGACAAGACTTTTGTCCTTTTATTTGCCCATAGTTCTTCAAAGGACTTTAACAAAGGCTTCTTTAGTAATACCTTAATCATTGTAAACTTCAGAAAAGGCCTCCAGAGCATCTTCTTGCTGCTGGTGAATTTATATACTTATATTTCTTCTTGAGAAATCACTATATTTGATAAGCCAATCCCATAGCTACATCAGCCAACTGTGTGGCCTCTACGCTAGAAAATCTTTTGATCGGCATTGAACCCGTTAATGAAAGCATGGGTTCAAAAACAAGCTTTACTATCTTTTTCGCCAGAGATCGAGTAGAGCTAAACTGCTTTGTAAATTTGTGGGCGATAAATAAGTTCCCAAAAAGTCTGCGCCTAGGGACACGTACTTTGATTTATCAGTTCGGTCGCAAATATCTTGTCCATATGATTTTCTTGAGCATCACGAACTTGGCCTTGATTGCGCTTCCCAAGTGTATTGCTTCATAGAAAATTTGAGCAAACTGTTTAACCCAAACTTTTGTAGAAGGAGAATTTATTGTTGAGGTTAAAAAATGCTGAATTCTCGCTTTAAGGGCTGCCACCAGCCTTTTTCGTCTAAGTCTTCCCAACTTATCGCTATAGCATTGGATTGGTTTTTTGTGCTATTAAGTAAATTTCTTTGTACTGGCTTCTGTAAGCTGATCGATCGTACAAACTCTCTAATAAAAAACCGCATGGGCTCGCGCCGAAGACATGGCCTTTATTTGAAGGATGTAAATCATTTCCCAATTGAATAGGCCTACCACGTGTTGTTACCACCGTACCAAAAAACTTATTTCCATCAAAAAATGGTGGAAGCATAGTGGGTTGGCAATGCCTGGGAACAATATCTGGGTCTCTTTAACATAGGGAATAAATTTTTTGAGCCTGTCTTCTTACACAACCAAAAGAAGTGGAGGAAGACTGGTTCTATAGTTTTAAAAAATTCACGGCGAGCAAAAAACCACTGTTGGCATCCTTTAGGAGCAAAGGACTCGTCAAAAAACTCTTCTGCCACCTCAGAAACCGTGACCTTTCTCCACTGCTCTAAACCGCATCCAATATTTAGGTGATCCTTTTCCACAATTCTTTCTCAGTAGTGACAAGTTCCGCAGGTAACGGGTGCATTATTCTCAGGTTGACGATGGCAATTTACACAATTGAGCCCATAGAAAGGTCGACCATTGAAAACAGTAGCCATGGTTTCCACGGAATCCGCTGGCAGGTTTGGATGCTTCCTTCCCTTTAGCAATGTGTGCATGGACAATTTCACATGATCAAGGAGTTACTTTCTGCTATTCAACAGGAGTGTTGTTATTAAATGACTCGCGCAAATGTTCGATGTGCTTCTTTCCCTCTTCAGATTTACCATTGATTGTAAGATGGCAATTCATACATATATTAAGACTAGGGACAGACGCATGTCGTGAAACCGCTGCCGTCGTGTGACAAAATTGACAATTAATTTTGTTCTGCCCAGCATGAATCTCATGGGAAAAGGGAATGGGTTGATCGGGCTGATAGCCCTCGTTGTAGCCAATAACAATTTTGTTAGTAGCTAAAAGCTGAATAAAAACGGCGAGTGCAATTAGGAGACCTACTAAACCAGCCGCAACAACGTATCTTCTATCCATATAATTCCGTTCCTGACGAAGTGTACGCAAGACGTATTTCAATAAGTTTTCATTAACATAAATGTTTTAAAATTCTTTAAGTCGTCTGTCTATAATTAATTTGTAGAAATTAAGATTTTTGTTGAGTGCTTTTAAAGCTTTATCTGGCATAGCTTACAGATGTGCTTAGGGGGTTTTTCGCGGCGCACATAATGTGTGTCCAATAATTGAACAGACTTTGTTATTGTTTTAATAGTGAAAGAGAGCCCCAAACATCAAACCAAATTCAGACATGGATGATGGCACATTTCCTGAATTCATAAATGTTGAAGAGACAATAACTTCCGGTCGTAAAATCATATTACTTTTGTAATGATAATCAATCCCTAATTTTGTGCCCATTATAATACCGGAGGAATCAACACTTGAAACCTTATCCCCCTCCCTATGGATAGAGCCAAAAGCAATGCCACTAGAAAACCCCAAAAAAGGAACCCATTTTTTAGTAAATATATAACTGTCTGATGACTTTAAAACTAATGCTGGAGCGGCCGCCATATAAAACCATCTATAAGTGACGTCCGTAAAACCGACACCTGATGAAAAAGGTCCAAAGCGGAAACCGCGTCTATGTTCAATAGCTAGACTCCAGCGATCACTAACCACTTTTTCTAGACTAATTCCAATAACTCCAGGCCCCTCACTGCGACTAGCATCCACGTTCCCCTGATCTAGATCTACCGTTTTTTTAATTCCCGTTCCACCAAAACCACCCTTTAATCCAACATTCCATGGTGACGCATGAGCAAATAAAACCTGCAAAAGCAAACAAATAAAAACAACAAACTTAAGCGGCATTATCATTGGGAACGACCTCTAGCTTATTTTTAAAAATTTCTTTTAAGTCGATTTCACCTTGAACTACAAGATATCTCACCTTATCGAGAAAGCTTTCTAAATAAAATACCTGTTCGTTCTCTTTCAACATATTGGGTTTATCTACATCATCACTCAAAATAATACGTGTCATTGGAGGTACAAGATTTAAAGCTCTGTCCTTTAAATCGGATCGAATTTTTAAGTAATTTAATATTTCTTCATTGGATGCTGTTTTAAGAAGGGTTTTTAAAGCTTCATCTGGCCATTCATCTAAAAATGCAAGTGAGGGAGTCTGTTGTTTAAAATCTTGCATAACCGGACCCTTAATTTGCTTGAGCAAAGTACAAGAATCGATAATATTTAATGAATCCACAATTTTAGTTAATGTTGAAGACAGGGAAACACTTCTTTCTTTTGATTCCATTACGAAGTTATGTGACAAATCATTTTCCATTTTCAACAACTCTTTTTCACTGATTTCTTTTAGGTCAGCTGCAGTATTAAGAAGTTCGAGCTTCTGTTCTTCGCTTAAATTTTTTAAATAATCTTTTCTTTGCTCATTAGACATAAATAATGAAACTATGGTCTGCATTTTTTTATTGTTTTTAAGTAAAACTTCACTCACAGTTCCTGTAGGAGCACCACCTACAAAGGAAAAAGGTTTATGCAAAGCTTGACTCCCTAAATTTAAGCTGGCTAGCAAATCCCAATAGACCCGCCTAAGGCTTTCCAGCTTTTCTTTATTAGTCAATTTCTGAACTTTTTTGAATGTCTCAGAAACTTCTTCTCTAAATTCATCTGGTATGGGCAGTCTTCCTAATTTTTTACCCGCCGCCTCTGCCAAACTAATCACCTGTAAAATGCCATCCTTGCCAGCCAGACACCACTCTTTAATAATAACTTCTAACTCACCGGTCACTTGTGGTGCTATTTCATTCACCTGCTCCGTAAGTTTTTCTAATTTTTCAATTAGACCCGCTTCGTCTGCTTTTTTAGTTGTGGAATCCACAGACGAATCTTTGGGTTTATCACCAGCATCTTGCCCATGCATTTCTAATTTATTACTAACATTTAATCCAGATGCATCGTTTTTTGCATTACCAGACATGATTTTCCATAGTATTATTCCAATCAATATGGCGAGAGCTAAAAGTGCTTGACCCGCCAAAGATTGTAGCTCTTTCACTTGTTCTAACCAAGTTTTATTTGGAGGAACGTCCGCATCCTTTTGTAAAATAATTTTATTAATAGTGCCGACACCCATTTTACCAAAATCATCTGTCACACGTTTTTTAAACCATTCAGAAAGTTCTTTAGTGGTATCTTCCCCTAGGTTTTCTTTTAAACCTAAATATACATCTACCTTTTTTATTAAAAAATCATTTAAGTAATTTTTAGTTAACTCATCTTCTCCAGAATAACTTCGATACAGTTCTTCTGGATTTAAGTATGTTAAATCTAAATCTGTATGAATTTTATCGTTTTTGGATTGGGGTTTTACTTTTTCAATTTGCAAACTTGCAGCCACACGATAATTTTCTGTAGTCAAACGAGTAGAGAGTTCCTGAGAATACCTTTTTACGATCAAACTCTCAAGATAGGACCTAGCGCTTAAAATGTCTCCTTGAGGAGCCGTTTGTCCCCAAGAAACTTTTGACAGGAGTAGTACTAGAATTAGGAAACTCCTGCTACTTACCATTATTTAACTCCCGGAAGACTTTTCTTTCTGGGTAATACTGAAGCTGGTAGGCGAAGGCGTTTGCGAACATTTGCCGCCATTTCAATGGCATCTTTTAATTCAGAATCTTGGTCAATTGCTTTTTCATAGTTATCTAAGCTTTCTTTAAAATCACCTTTTGCATACAAAATAGAAGCTTTCATAGAAAGAGCTCTTGCAAAATCAGGGAAATTTTCTAAAACTTTATCCACTTCAATCAGTGCGCGTTCAAATTGTTTTGTTCTTGCGAAGCTTTGTGCAAGAAAAAGTTTATCTAAAATTGTCTTTGCAGTCTTTAATTCTTCAGCTTTTTTATCATCTTTTTTGAGTTGTAAATTGATTTCACTTGCAATGACACCAGATGCTGTTAAAGGCAACCATATCTTGCGCGTTTCATAATCTTCTTTTTCAATTACAAGAGTCACAAATTCGCCTGGATTGCCAAAGCTACCAAAGAGTTCTTTTAACTCTTCATCTTTTTTATCAATAGGAGTTACACCGATTTTTTTCTTCTCTCCTGACTCTGTTTTTATTAAATACACTTCCGCTTTTTCAGGTTGTGTAATTATTTTTAGTTGTGTTGAACAACCAAAGTGAAAAGTAAATAAAATAATTTTTATAAAATATGAAATCCTTCTCATAGTGATACTTTATCGCCCTGTTATCGATACATCTTTATTTTTATAGAAATTTCTGGACTAAAATATTGCTTTTTAACTAAATCATTGGAATTAGGTATAGGTATTCGTGGAAAAGTTGTGCTTAGGATTGCTGGAGTTAGGTAAAGGAGATTGTGAGTAGCTTGAGCGTGGGATTGTTGGAAATCATCACTTATACACTATTTTATACTTGTATATAAATATAGTTACCTATTATTAGTGAGCATGGATTTGCCAAATATAATTATGGATTTAACTATGTTTTTTAAGATGAGGGATTTAACTCTGCCATTTATCTATGCTTAAATAAAATACTCCAATCGCTTTATTCCGAAACAATTTATCGCCTGACGTTGGTTGCAATTAAAACATAGTAATCTTAAATTTTCGATTGTAGGCGCTCCTCCTAGAGCTACAGGTTGAATATGGTCAATATTTAAAAAACTTTGGCTATTGCACATTTGACACTTCCCTCGATCTCTATGCCAGACAGCACACTTTATTTTTTGGGAGATATATCTATCATCCTTAGTATTCGCCCTCTTTTTAGTTGTTATTTTTCTTTTATGGTTTGTAACTTTTAAAGTTACCTCATCTGGAGCTTGATGAATTTTATCTGGATTAGGGCTTTTGTTGCAAGGCAACTCCAGCGCTATCTCAGCACTGCCTGAGCTTGATCTCAGATTCTGAATCTGTCCTAACTCAAATGTCCTTGAATTAAAAACACTTTTGTCTTTAGCTTTTGGTCGGTTATTGTGTTCAATACTTCCCTCCACCCTGCCTTTTGTCATTCTCTCATCTACGCTTTGATTTTGAATACGTTTCTTGCCAAACTTCTTTATTTTTAAAGCTTCAGTAGTGGTTTGAGCCATGTACTCAATCAATTCAGCCAAAGACAGTGTAACACCTTTTGCACCAATGAGTGAACGCACTTGGTTGAGCTGTGATTTCAACTCGTCAGTCATAATGAATTTCATCTCACTGTGGGTTGCAGATAAAATTCGTTCTCTTTCTTTTGGCAGTGCCATTTGGGGGAGCTTTTGCCTTAGGATTTTTTGACCTTCTCTAGTGGATTTGTTCTCTAGACTTTCTAAAAGATTGAGTTTATCACTTGAACTAAGATCTTTAGGTGATTTATATTTATTTAAGTCAGTAGGAGTTGGTTCACAATTGCTTGTTTCAGAATTTGCTAAAACAGACTTATCTGAGTCAGAATTGTTTGATTCAAGTTTTGCTAATTCAGATTTCTTTGATTCTGATCTTCTGACCTCTCTAAAGTAAGCTTGAGCCTGAGAGATATTAGTAAGGCTTAAAGCCCCTGTTTTAATTTTCACTTCTAATTCAGGAAGTTCTTTAATAAGTCTCATTGCCTGTATTCTTCTTCCCGCTTGACCTTCACTATATTTGAGCTTTTTCACAGCATATTCAAATAGGCTTTGGTAACCCAGTTCAGAAAATAACTTTCGCCTTTCCACCTCTCTGAGATGATGAAGTACTTGTGTCAATAAGTAACGTTCTTTTTTCACAAGGGATTGGGTTCGGTCGAGAAGTTCATGGTCTTTAAGATATTTTAAATACACTATCAGCTCCTATTGTTTAATTGTTTAAAGAAGTTATAGCATGGCTTTTAAAAGTGTTACTTTTCCTCTTAGGATTGCTTAAAATAGACTCTAAAAAAACTAAGGTAAAAGGTTATGCTTACGTGAGAACGAAGCACTGACATTTATTTTATGAGCCTGTAAGGCTCATTATTAAACCTATTAAGCATTACATATGGAGATTGGTTTCATATGGCTTTTACTGTCAAGAAAAAAATATTATTCTCAAAACAAAATGATCACGGATTACTCCACCTCTAAATACCGCTCCTAGTTCTTTACGAAGTTGACTGAACATAGATTTCTGACGCCACTTCGGAATGAATACAACATGATATTTACATTCCCATGTTGAATGACATAACTTTTTGTACACACTCATAAATTCTTTGCATACTATGAGCGGCAAACACTTCGAGAATTTAAGGGACTCCCGGAAATGTCAAACTCTCCTCAGCATAGCTGGGGACTTATCCATGATTTAATTTACTGGATTAAACCAGGAAAAATTCCCTGGGGTCAGTCAGACATCAATAAATCTTGTTGTTTGTCTTAACCTTAGTCCTAACCATAAAACTTTCTGCTTCCTTCAAGAGATTTATTAATGTGTTGAAAATAATAAATATTATTTAGTACAATAATAGAACGTATGAATAAAAAACTTTTACTGATAATTTGTATGCCGCTAGTAGTTCTTTTCTATACCAACTGCAACGAGAGCTCCCCGAAAAGCGATCCGGAATGTACCACTTTACTTTGTAGTGCCTCGAAATACAGTCTAATGGTGGCGGATTTAAAGGGTAGTAACGTGAATATCGTGAAAACTAGTTCTTATCAGGATATGACGCACCCCCGAGTCTCCAGCGATAAAAACTGGTTGGCCTATACAACGTACAATAACAAAAATTCAAGTGGCTGTGCCTCGCTGGATCAAGGTTACTTAAACACAGAAATTCGTGCCGTTAAAATTTCTGGAGCCAATGACAAAAGAATAATTGAGCCGAGCCCAACAGACTTCAATACCAACAACTATTGGATCGGAGCGACGAATGAATTTACGTTTCTTTCTGGTCCTGTCTCAAGTTTGAAATTTTACCGTGCTACTGTCGATTCCAATATGGATTTAGCCTTGGCTCCAACACAAATCGCTGTAATCGGCACAATTACAGTGCCAATGGACCCCCAAGCGAATACCACAAAAATTGTGTTTCCTGGCCTATATGATCCGGGTGGTGGTTTTATAAAAAGTATTTTCATGATGAATTTATCCGACAGCTCAAACCTGGTTGGACTCTCTGTGGGAAGGGATCATGCGGGGACTCCAATTATTTGTGCCGATGCAGACTGCCTTAATATTATGGAAAATGATCCTAAGATTTCTCCTGATGGAACAAAAGTTGCTTTTATGCGACAAGCACCATCTTCTGGTGACAATGGTTTCGGTTGGCACATTTTTGTGGTGCCTGTGGCTAGTCCACAAAATGAAGTTGATATTTCATATTCTCATCTAGGGTCAGATATTTTAAAGAATGATGTTTTGCCGGAATGGATTGATAATGACACTTTAATTTTTTCAACTATAGAAATTGCCTCAGCAAGTAGTATCGCCAAAAACGTATACACGATGAAGACCGATGGAACTCAGAGATTGAAAGTTTCATTACCTGACGGCTTCCGATATGCCGATGTTTATCCTTTTACAGATGCAAGTGGAAATCAGAAAATGATCCTTTCTGCGGAAAAAATTGATGCCACTTGTTTTTAAAAAAATGTATACAAAAAAAGATATTATTTATTTAAATTTACTCGCTATCTACACCAAATTCGAACACACTAACTAAGACAATTTCAAGTCGGCTAGTTGTTAAAAGCCCAATGTCAGACTGGTTTCAGCCCACAATTCATTCCTCTAGTTTTTCTAGCCCTGAACGCATCATCGACACCACTTCTTTAGAGGATAATCTTTCCTTCTTTTTTATGGCAGTATTGTAAATTTGCAAGCGACAGCATTCTTTCAGTTATTTTTTCATAGTCGACAATAATGTTGGCTTTTGGTGCCTCCCAAATTGCTCAATTTTTACTGCCAAGCATGGAGACCAGGGATTATTTCTTGTGATGCTTAAGTTTAAGGCAAGGATGATTTGATAACAATTGCAGAGGAAAGCAAATCTACAATGCCTCCGCTAGGTAGAACTTCCGTTACAAACCTTTGTCCAGAAATCAAGTTCAATGGAGTGGAATTGCGAATCGTCGTTTTCATTTCATTATTAAATGAAATAGTAGATCCCACCACCGAAGACACTCCCGCCTCTCCGGATTCATTGCCGTGGTAAAGCAGATTCACATCTGCGCTGGAGCCAAAGTCATCTGTCACCGTGGCCTGAAAGTAAACAATAGGGCTAGTAAAATTACCAACATCGATTAGGTTTCGATCCGAAGCAAGAATTGAGTTTGAACCCAAGGCTTCTTGCATGCTTGCGTTTCGATAGAAAGATATAGTTTTGGATAGATTCTCCAACTTCACCCAAAGTCCTGCTTTATAGATCGAGACATCTCCTAAACCGCAATTGTACTCACATTTAAGGTTAATTTCATAGCTATCCCCTTCATTAACTAAGCCAAACTGATTTACACCTTCGTCTATGGGAACACTTGCCATTGAAATAGCACTTTGATTAAAACGAGTTTCTGAACCCCATACAGGTAAACCGGAATTTTTATTTATCAATGAAATACTGCCTTCAGCAGAATTGCTTGCGGAGACAAGGGCTTCTAATTCCCAAGCATTGTAATCAATTAGTTTCTTAAGATCATTAACCTCTCTAAGGAATAGCAGGGATGATTTTGGTGTTTCATAAATATTATTACTAGTGGTGAGAGCAGAAATATTTAAATCGTTAGAGCTTGGAATCTGCGAAACACTTAATAGCGGAAAATAAAGTTTTGTTTTTGTAGCATTACTTTGGTTGACAAGTACTCTTGCTGCAACCACTTGCAATTGCGAATTCACAGTTGTTACACCAACTTTAACACGATATCTATTAGCCCCTACATTAGGTGTAAAGACAGCACTGATTCTCGTGAAATCAATGGTGTTCGCCGGCAGAGTTACAGAACCTATTTCTATTCCCCCCTCGTCGACAATAAAAACTTGCACAGGATTGGAGTCACTGTTTTTTCCTATAACTTCAAACTGATAACTAGTAACGCCATCATAGTCTTGAGTATTTAATGAAGTTTGTGTTCTTTCAAAGGCAATACTACCACTACTCGAAGAGGCAAGGCGTGTGTCGATCATTTCGATGGGCACTTGAAGATCCAGAGTTCCTTCTCTATTTATACTTTCTTCATTAGACAAGGGGCTTATAGTACCGCCGGCAAAATTGCCAAAAACGACATAAAAATAATCTACCCCGGCCAATGCCGATGTATCAATAAAGGTGTTAGAGACAGCCGTATTGACAATTCCATATGGTCCACCTGATTCTTTAGACCTAGCAATGTTATAACTTACAGCTCCGGCTAAGAGATCCCAATCCAATTGGATTCCACTATCGATATTAGAGGAAATCAAATTCGTCGGCCCACCATTTAAGTTAACTCCTACTTCTGCTGAATAGTTGGATTTTACCCCTCTAATATTTAAAGACTGAATGACGTAATAGTAAATATTAGTAGGAGTCACTGTCGAATCTGTGTACGAAGTCGTCGGTGCGGTTACCATAGCTATTTCTGAATATGGTCCACCCTGAGAGGTTCCTCGTAAAATACTGTAAGAATTGGCCGTGGGCGTTTTGATCCAATTTAAAACTATTGAGTTATTATCCATGGCTTGTGCCCTTACGCCCATGGGAGTTTCTGGTAAAACACCTATAATAATGGGCGGGCTTACGTCCGACATTCCCATAGCATCGCCACTCAAGTTATATGATTTATATTTGTAAAAATATGTGGTATTTAGATCGACAGTCGTATCATTGTAGACAGTGGCACCTATTCCATTGGCTATGGATTCAAATGAAACTCCATCTTGTGATCGATAAATTTCATATGTAGTGGCATTTGTCACTGCCGGCCAAATAACATCGACACTCGCCAAGCCATTCTTTTGGACATCTGGTGCAACTGACTCAATGGATGTCACAATCTTAACATCTGGTGTAAGTGAAGATTCCAAATCTCCATTGGAAGCAGAAACTGAAATAAAATATGTTGTGCCTAAATTCAAGCCACTGATTAAAACATTTTGATTAGAACTGGTAGAAATAAAGGGGGTCACATGTGATGCCGTAGTATCTACATAGACTTTGTAACTGCTCGCACCTTCTACTTTCCCCCAGTCCAATTGCAAATCAGTACCTGTACCAGTGTTTTTTGCTACTAAATATACTGGTGGTATAGGCGTCACTCCAGGAGTGTAAGCTATGGACGCTAAAGATAAGCTAGAACCCATTGCAAAATTGGCTCTTAATTTATAAAAATAAATTTGTCCATTGGAAGCACTGTTATCTAAATAACTACTTGTTGGATGATTGGAAATTAAAGGAGTATAGTTCTCTCCATCTGAGGAACGAAGTAAATCGTAATCAACGACTCCTATCACCGGTGTCCAACTCACATTGATATAGTTATTTCCAACAATACCTAAAGGGGTTGCAGGAATAGAATAGGTGTAAACACTTACCGGAGTTGAGTCGTATTCTGTAGAACTCACAAGAGCAGACACTTTAAAAAAATACTCAGTATTTGCCGTTAATCCGGCAACAACACTTTCAGAACCTAATGGGATTTGTACTTTAAAAATATAAGGCCCGCCAAAAGATGTTGCTGAATAAATCTTATGTGCTGTTGCGCCTAAGACCGGTGCCCAGGACACATTAACAGAAGTAGAAGATGTCACCTTTAGTGAAACACCTGTTGGAGTAGTTGGACCAGTTAACATAGCTGGAGCCACTGCACTCTTCTGTCCGACCGTCGCATCAGAAAAAGTGGCATAAACTCTATAAAAGTAACCGGTGTTGGAAATGACGGAAGTATCCACATGTGAATTCGTAATTTCAGTAGCAATTTCACTATAGGGACCATTAGCATTGTCAGCGCGCAAAATTTTGTAATCCTGTGCCCCTGATACGGAGTCCCAAGTCAAAGTGATATCGGAGGCAGTAGGTGTTACATTGAATCCTGTAATATCAGCTTTTCTATATGAAACTATATTGGTTGCCGCAGTCTCTTGCAGTCCCCATATTGCTTTGACATAAAAGTAATTCATACCAGGGTTTAAGGGGGCTCCTAAAATTCGACTGTTACTGGTTTTCCCCGCCCAAGTGTAGGGCCCACCGAAGCTGCTAGCTTGATACAAATTGAAACTGTTGTAATGACTCGGAGCCGACCAATGCAATTCCACACTGCCTAAACTAGTATTATCAATTAAAACTAAATTCGTTGGAGCTGCGGGCAGGCTCCCCGCTGTGCCACTCCTCACTAAACTCCTTGGACCAATATAATAATAATTATTTTGTGGTGTAGTTAAGACAGTTTGAATGTAGTAAAAATATGTCACACCTGGAGTAATTGTATTGTCTGTATAAGATCTTGCCGTGAAATCCGAAAGGATTTCGGTAAAGGGTCCATTTATACTAGTAGAACGGAAAACATTATACTTGGGGCTGGAATTGTTATATAAAACTCCGCCATTGGGCTCTGTCCAATTCAGAATAATTTCATTCTCTCCAGGGGCTAAACTTAAATTCGCTGGTGAGGTCCAATAATAATAAACCAAAGAAGAGTTGGCCGAATATTTTGTGCCCCACTGTGAAGAAATAGCAAAGGAATAACTATAGCCATCGTTCAAATTACAATATAGAAACTTGTTTTCATTGGTGGCCTGGTCCAAATTAACTATTCCAGAATTATTCCCTCGCATCACACCAAAGCTGTCATAATAACTGCTAGGGTTCCAAGTTAATTGAAGACCTTGAGTTCCCGCACAATCAGGGTGCTCCGGATAAGCTTGCATTTTTAAGTTTGTGGGAGCCGCAGGAAGAGGACGTGTCGAGGCCGCGGCCATATTGGATTGCATACTCTCCCCAGAGGGATTGCTTCCTGTTACCACATAATAATAGGTCATATTATTACTTACCGTGTTATCCAAGTATAAATTATTTGTAGTTGTAATCGGAAGCAAAGTGTAAGGGCCTCCTGACTGAGTCGACCTATATATTTTATAGGTCATATTACTTATATTAGCTCCCCATGTGAGACGAACTTCTTGCGAGCCCGGATTGGCCGTAAGAGTTGTCGCAACGACAGGACTACCTACACTCACCGTTGTATTTTCCACACTTGAATATCGACTACGACCAGTACTATTACTTGCAAACACTCTATAAAAATAAGTTTGACCTTCACTAACTAAATCGTCTGTAAAGTTATTAGCATTTAAATTAGAAGCGATTAAGGAAAATGGACCGCTTACAGAAAGAGATCTTTCTATAAAATATTTGGGTAGAGGCGAAGAATCTAAATCGGGTTGCCAATTTAAATAGACACCTCCATCTAAGTTATTACTTACAGACAATGACTGTGGTGAAACATCATCATGTTTAAAATTGACTTGAAACTGACAATTCGATCTTGTGCCTAACTCATTCACTGTCGCAGCATAAAGGGGTGTTGTTACATTGTTAGGTACTGTTACAGAAATACCACCTGAAATATAGTCAGTAGGTGATCCACTTGTCAGTAAATTTGCACAGGCACTGTCGGTGTAGACACCCACACTAACTCTATTTAAAAAATCTGGACTGGCAGCAAATACACCTGACATTTTAAATTCTTGACTGTAGGAAGGGCTGTTTGGATTAGCATTTGTAAAAATAGGTTTGCTTGGCTGATAACTATCATGAATGTAATTTAATAAGTAGGTACATAAACTACTGTTACCTGCTTCATCAAAGGTTTTAGCATAAATACTTGTAATGGCATCACTGGATGTGTTTACTGGTATCCCTGCACCTGAAAAAACACTTGGATTACCTTCACCAATTTTATTTACACAAGACACACTGTCATAAAAAGAAACTTTAAAAGGTGGCAATTGACTCGATACGGGAGTGCTAGCACTACCTTGCATGAGTGGTGTTGTGGATGTTGCATTGGGAGATACAGGTACTGTTGCAGAAAAAATAGGATTGTTTGGATTAACAGTATTATGAATAAACGTTGTTAACAGACCACAACTTGAAAAGTTTCCATAAATGTCTTGTGCTATGGCATGAATATTCGTCGTTGAATTAGTAGGTAAAGTCACTTGTATTCCCGCAGAAGCAAATTGCCCACGAGAACCAGAGCCCAAAGCATTGGCACATGTATTGTCATCGTACAAAACGATAGTTTCGTGATTCGGATCAGTTATACCCACAAAGAAAGGCATATTTGAGCCATTCGTTGGTGAAGCTGGAAATGAGTACAGTAGTGAGGGATTGGGAGCCGGAATATTGGAATGATCGTAACTAGTATGAAAAACACAAGATGAAACATTTCCTTCAAGATCGCTCACTTTCACATAAACAGAGTTATTTGTATTTTCTTGTAGGTTTACAACAATCCCTGTACTTTCAAATTCAGCGGATGTTCCTGCACCTACAGATTGTGTGCAATTTTCATCATCAAAAAATTCAAGACTATTTGTGAATGATGCTACAGTTCCAAAAACCATAGGATTGGCCGTGCTATTGTCTGGTGAAGAAGGAGTGCTGCCGACAAATACTGGAAAATTGGGTGGAATAGTATTGTGTTTGTAGCTCGACATCAAAGTACAAACAGATGGGTTTCCTGCAGGATCTAGACTTTGTGCATAAATATCAGTAGTAGAATTATTTGCAACACCAGCAGAAACACCAACGCCTTCAAATGTAGACTTCGAACCGGAACCAATTTGTACTAAACAAAGGCTGGAATCAAAAAACTTTACAGTGAGTGTATCACTCGATGTGGTTCCATTAAGTCGTGGAAATAGATTATTATTGTTTGGAGAAATAGGGTTTATTGCTGTAAATACCGGTGGGTTAGGTGGTAAGGTGTCATGAACATAGGTAGTTAATAAAGCACAGGCCGATGGGTTCCCAAGATCATCTATAGACTTCGCATACAAATTAGTCGTGGTGTTGTTTCCAAGAATCACTTGCAATCCGGGGTTACTAAATTCCTCAGGTGTACCCGAAACCAATGGATTAGAACAGGCAGAATCATTGTAAATAGTTACAGAAATAGATTCTGGGGCTAAAGCTCCCTTTATAAAAGGAGACGAAGACGTATTATTAGGAGATAAAGGAATCGCCGCTGTAAAAACAGGGTTTGTAATGACATTATCTAAGTGTGAGTAAGTTGTTAACTCTGCACATTTTGAAGTTTGACCCAATAAATCCGTTACGGTTGCAAAGACATTTGAAACTTGATTACTTGTTAAATTAATTTGCAAACCCACAGTTGAATAATTTGTAACTGAACCTTGTCCTACTAAATTCGTACATAAAGAATTATCGTAAAATTTAATTGTTGCTGAACTTGGGAAGGCTGTACCAAAAATACCTGGACTCGCAGTTTCGCGGGTTGGAGACTCCGGTGCCGTTTTGGAAAACTTAGCTTCGCTGGGTATCAAATCCTCGGCTTTGTAAGTTATAAAAAATATACAGTCTGAACTGTTTTCTGTGGAAACATATAGATTTTGGGTATTATTTTTAGTTAATTCAAGATCAACACCCGTGTTTTTGAAGTTTTTAACTAAAACACTACCTACAATATTGCTTGAACAATTAGAACTTTCAAAAAACTGTAAGGTATCTAAATCAATTACATCCTCTAATTGTATGGTGCCCGTCACATGAATATACACATTACTCTGGGTATAGTCGTTCACTAGCAAACTTAGTATCTGAATAGGTTCAGGATCCGGAGGTCGATTGAGCTTGCCCTCCTTACAGCTGACAAGAAGCTGAAGTGATAAAAATATTAATAATAAATTATTAAAATATTTTTTCATATTATAAACCCATCAACAATTTAGTTTCGTTATTTGTTCCATCAATAAAAAACAAATCTACTGACCCATCATTATTCACATCTGAAACTTCCACATTAATGGTATTAATATTTGTAGGCAGAATTTTTGAACTTGAGAAGTCTCCAAAGAAGGAACCGAACAAAACAGTGGCTTTTTGATTTAGACCATTTCCAACAATAAGATCTTCATTATTGTCTCCATTAACATCTGCCGACTTTAATGAGATGGGATCTGCTCCACAATTATAATTTACAGGCAAACCCAAAGTCCCATTACTATTGCCAAAAAATACACTTACAGAACCTGCCAAGTTATTTGATACGGCGACATCCACATTGAGATCGGCATTAAAATATCCCACTGCAACACTGTTAGTACCCGTTTGTGCAGAGTAATTGCTCGGAGGTTGAAATGTACCATTACCATTGCCAAAATAAACTCCCACATTGTTCGCCGACTGATGTGTGACAATCAAATCCAATACTCCATCTTGATTCATATCTGCCGAGGCTAACGACGAAGGCTGTGAACCTGTGGCTGTATCTAAACGAACACCAAATGTTCCATCACCTACGCCCGGAAAAAAAGACAAAGTGTTGGCCCCTGAATTAGCAATTATCATATCTAAAATTCCATCTTTATTTAAATCTACAATTTTTACAGAGGCTGGTTGTGAACCACTGCCATAGCTAACAGGGGTAGAAAAACTTCCACTGCCATCATTTATAAAAACTTGCACTGAATTTACATTTTGATTCACTGTCACTAAATCTAAATCATTATCACGATCTAAATCTGCCATTTCAATAGCTATCGGTCCAGAAGAGGTTCCTACAGTACTAAAGCTGGAAAATAAACCTGTGCCATTACCACGAAGAATCACAATATTATTGTCTCCACTATTAACTATGGCTTGATCAATGTATCCATCGCCATTTAAATCTCCAATAACAGCATCTCTGGGACCATTGCCCAAGGAGTTTTTATAGCCAATGGCTCCCCCCGCTTGAACTGGAAAGACTTGAATCTTTTTTTCTCCGCTAGACACAACTAAAATATCTTCAAACACATCGCCGTTAGTTTCCCTTATAATAATATCAATAGGATTAGAAGCTAGTGCTATGGGAGCTCCAACATTGAATGTGCCGTTACCAAAACCCATTAAGACTGACATGTTATTATCAATATTGTTAGTAACCAAAATATCAACATTGCCATCTTTGTTAATATCTTCAGCATAGTGGGAAGTTGGCCCTTGCCCTGTTAGAGTATTAATAGCAAGATTTAATCCACCCGCTTGATCATTTAACAAAACACTTAAATTATTATCGATATTATTTGTCGTAGAAACATCAAAATAACTATCGTTATTATAATCAGAAATTATCAAATCTGAGGGTGCCACTCCGGTAGAGAAGCTGACTTGTGCCGAAAAGCCTCCTACACCGTCATTAAAAAACACTCCGATACTATTTTGCGCGGAGTTAATGACAATAATATCTACTCCATTGACTTTATCTATATCTGCAATTGCAATCTTTGATGGTGAACTTCCAGCCCCTGTACTTAACAAACTAGCTGCAGAAAAACTTCCATTCCCAAGCCCAAGTCGAACCGCTATTAAGTTAGCTCCCAAAGACACTGTTGCCGTATCTAGATGGTTATCTCCGTTAAAATCTCCAACGGCTATATCTACGGGCAAGTTCTCACTCAAATCCAAGCTGGTATTTACAGCGGCACTGAAGGTGCCATTCCCTACTCCCGTGTATAAGCTAAATTTATCTGAGCAAGTCAATAAAAGATCTTGATGTGAGTCTTCGTTAAAATCTCCTTGAATCATGGCATAAGGAGTGGCACAGACACTTGTAATTTTTGTTTGTGTATTAAATAAAGCGGAAGTCTGCCCCATGAGCAGACCTATGCTAGGGTCACCTTTATTAATTATAGCTATATCCAACTCTCCATCTTCATTAAAATCTGCCATAAGGATATTATCTGGGTTGTTACTGACATTAAAATTTAAATCAAAGTTTCCAGAGTTATTTGTTTTACCCAAAGTATTTAAACTGATTATGGATTGACCACTCCCAGCTAAATCGGGCAGTGGTGCGCCCACCGGTGTGACTGTCACTGTAGAATTGTTAGATAGAAAACCTTGTTTGAGATACAAACTAGCAAAGCCAGAGGCATCCGTAGATTGGATAGAAGGAGATAAAAATTCAACATCTCCCACTTTTAAAACAAAGACAACTGGATAAGCGGAAATACCATTTCCAAATTGATCCACCACTTGCACTTTTAAAGGACTGGTGTAATCTTGAGCCACAGTTTGTATTTGGTCAGCGCCCGAATCTACCGGTAAAACAAAGTGATCTGGCAAATCTGCAGCAACTTGAATATTAATATCCAAGGTAGCTCCCAAAGAATCGGTAAGTACAATTTTATCTGTAACCCCCGCTAAAGTTCCAGCTGTATATGTTCTTGTGTTACTGTCAAAGCTAGCTCCTGAATTGTTATTTTGTAGTACTAAAGTGTAATTATCACTGCCTCCTGTGGGGGCAAATACTTGAGCTTGGGTAGCAATAATTGTAGGTCCAGAGGGGCTGACGGCTAAAACCCTCTTCTGCCATAAAAAATTAGTTGAGGCTTGATTTCCTGCTAAATCAGTTTGCGTTACAATAACCGAGTAATCTCCATCACTAAACTTAGGAAGTGCTAAATTAAAATTAGAATTTACACAAGTGACTGTACCCGTGCCATCTCCTGAAAGTGAAATTCGAGAACCCGATTCACAATTTCCTTGAATACTTAAAATAGTTTCAGCGGATTTATATAATGAAACAGAGGGATAAGTGACATCCGGAGGTGGAACTGAAGTTTTTCTTTGCCAGGCTAAAGCCGTCGGTTTTGAAATTACACCTTTAAAAGTCTGAGTGATATAATAATTGTATAAGCCATCAATATTTTGACTGACTGAAAAAGCATAAGATTTATTTTCACAAGCTATGGAATCAAAAGCCTCCCCAGTGAGATAGACCATATGACCATCACCGCAAAGTCCACTTATGATTAAATGAGTGTCATTGGAAAAATATGGGGATCTACCCGGAAGAGAAATCGTTGGCGACTCCACTTCTGGAGATAAATAATTGGGGGCATCTGGTCCCTCTTTTACTGACACTGATTTTTTACATCCGGACATAATAAACATGGATGAAAATAAAAAGAAATATATAGAAAAAAACCTGGAAGAATTTTGCCCTCGCAAATCTCCCTTTACTTTTGAAAGTTTACAAAATCTTCTAAAATCAATTCTCATTTCAGCCTTTTTACATAAAAATTATCTGGGCACTCGAACAACTCTGTTGGCATAATAATCAGTTATATATAGAAAATAATTATCACCGCTAAGTCCACCAGGAGTTGTATCCATAAAATTTCCTAATTTACTGCCAACACCCACTCTACCGCCTTGACACCATCCTGGAGTATAGTTGACTGCACCACTGCAACCGGGATCTCCCCCTGATGTAGGAAAATCAGGATCGATTCCACCTTTCCAGCCAACCACTGTGCCTGTGGTTTTATTTATTTTAACTACATGTGTGGGGTAGTTACTTCCACTGCGGGCACAGGCATAGCGATTTAATACATATATATCGTTACCATCCATCCAAATGCTCTGAGGACGTGAACACCAAGCTCCCCAGTTTTGCACTGTATTTCGATCCGAGGACCAAGTTTTGGTGTAGTTATCTCCATCAGCATAAACTGCCTCTTGCCACTGACCCGAAGGACTGAATTTCTCTATTCTTCTATTTTGACCATTGGTAACAAATAAATTTACACCATCATTAGTAATGTCTGCCGTGTAAGTATCATCAAAGTTAAAATCCCCACCTCTGGATTGCTGATAGTGTCCCGATTGAGATGTACCATCTAAACACCAGCCCGAATTTGAAACTGTATAACTTCCATTACTTGCTGGCGTGCAACCTGAAGTTGGAACCACATCCACACGACCAATCCAACCTTCAAAAGCCCCAGTGATAGCATTGTATTTTGATATGTTATGAACACCCACATTGATAACATATAAACTCCCACCCATATAGGAAATGCCCGAGGGAGTCGACATATAGCCAAATCCATTTCCACTTTTACTGTATCCGCCAGTACACCATCCAGGAGTAAAGCTATCAAGGGGAGCCCCAGCGCAACCAGGATCTCCACCTGTAGGAGAAGTTGTATTTACACGACCAATCCAACCTCCATAAGAACCATCGCTTAATTTAAATCTTTGTACGCGGTGTAAGCCTCTGTCAGTAACATACAACCATGTTCCATCTGTAGTTAGTCCGTAAGGAGCATTCATAATTCCATTCACATCATAATCAATCATACCCGAGTCGTACCACAGCCAAGTCGGATAATAACTGGCATTTTTACACCATGACGGCGATGGTCCCATACCACTGGTTAGTAAACACAAGGGGGAGGAACCACCGGTGGGCTTAGATGTCATACCCCCAATCCAACCGATTAACTCGCCAGTGTATTTATTAACTTTTTTAATGCGAGAGCCATTGTACTCAGCTATGTAAACATAATCTCCATAAGCTAGAACCCCTCGTGGAGAATACATGGACTTGTCATCAAGACCATGTTCTTCAGCTGCGGTGATGCGGTCAGAAGTCCAATTGCTTGGGCTATTGGATTCTAATGCCAACACACCTTCATAAATTCCCGTTGTTGAATTGAATTTTTTAATGCCCGGAAATCTTTCTCCACTCACTAGCAAGCTACCATTGCCATCATAAGCAATGGCCCGTGTACGAATAAAGGAGTCTGAATCCAAGCCACCTTTTCCCGTACCCCCTATGCACCAACCAGGAGTGTTATCATTAGAGTTCAGCGTGCTACAGCCGGCATTTCCAGACATACCTGCATTATTGGCAACTTTTCCCATCCAACTCTCAATTAATCCAGTGGAATCAATCCTGAGGATTCTCTCACTGTCTGCAATATAAAATTTATTTCCATCATGGGTGATTCCAAATGCGCCCTTCCAATTGTGATTCATATTCACTAAGCCATTTACAAAAGCCCCTGTTGAAATATTGTATTTATTAATATGACTACCATATGCACTATTCACCACATACAACTCTCCGCTTAGGATATACATTCTATCTGGAACGTAAATTCCCCCTTCTAGACCAAGGTGATTGTAAGGATTGACTCTTTTATACTCCCCACCAAAACACCATCCCGGCGTAAGGGTGTCCGCCGCCGCCGCTGTACAGCCAGGGGCCCCACTTGTAGGAGTCGCATAAACCATACCTATCCATCCGGCATGGGTCCCCGTGATTTTATTAAATCTATGAACAGCACCCTGAGTACCTACATATAAATAAGTATCATCAACGACAACACTGTAAGTATAATATGTTCGACCATCACCCCTCCAATGCCCACCATTGTCGCTTTCGCGTCTGATTTTTCCATCTAAGCACCAACCGGGAGTGACACTATCATTAGCCGCTATAGAACAACCTGCAGGTCCACCCACAGCTGGTCCCGCAGGTGGCACGTCATAGACTAAACCAATCCAACCCGCAAAAGCCCCGGTTTGTGCTTCGTAACGACTGATAGAATGCATGTCATACTGTGCAACATAAATATAGTTATTATCGGCAGCAATGTCCCTTGGATATCGAGAGGATCCTTCTGGCACTTCATTTTCATACCCCGCAATGGACACTCCCCCCGTACACCAACCAGGGAGTTCATTATAACTAGTGGTATTAACACAAAGCGCAGTACTAGGATTGGCTAAATTACTGCCTGTGGAACCCACTCCATTTTCATGGCGCACTCGTCCCATCCATCCAATGTACTGATTGTTTTCATAATCAAACTTTATAACTTTATGGTTATAATAATCCGCCACATAGAGATATTTATAGTCAGGTGAGAATTCAATATCATAAGCAGAACTCATTCCATCGTATCTGGCGGCAATAGGTTTAATTCCTGTGCGAAAAGGTAGCATTTCATTCACACCACCTGTTTTAACTGCTGATCCAAACCAACCCCAATCTCCATTGACTGTCCAACTGATAGTTCCTTGAGTTAAAATGGCAGCTAAATCAGAAACGACAAGAGTTAAAGATGCAGGATATTGCCCAACAAAGTAAAACAACTTAGTACCTTGACCGACACCAAAATTAAGTTGAGTAATTGCACTTGTACATTGTGAATCTGAATAAAAAGTTCCGGCAATACCTTCACCAGAAAGGGTTGCCGTTATCGGGTTCACCGCGTTGGCCGGATCACCAAGACCATCGAGAGTGTTCACTGCAAATGGCCCTACGCAGCCACTGGTTAAAGAACTGCTTCCACCAGGACCCACGATTTCAAAGGCCGAGGGTGTTACTGTCAATTGAACAGTTTGAGAAACAGTGAGTATTCCTGCTGGATCAGATATGTAAATATTAAGAATCTCGGAGGCAATCCCTTTATAATATAAGGTCACTGATGCATTTCCATCTGGTATTGTAAGACTAGTTGCGGAACCCGAACTACCACAAGTCGGTGATGTATAGAGTTTGCCAGTTGTAGAAAAACCATCAATTCCATTTATATTTAAAGATAAATTGCCTATAGTGGGAACGTTATTATTTAATGTGTCTTTTAATGTAACTGTAAAAGCCGATGAACAGGCACCAGCTACAACAGTAGCCGGACCAACAAAATCAATTTTTGAAGCTGTCACTCTCACTTCTTGCGGAACGGAAGTTGTTTGAATTATGGCTCCAGGATCCGACACATTTAAATTTAAAATCTCACCTTTAGGATCTTTTAAATACACTACAGTGGCACTACTGGGCCTTGGTGAAATCGTTAATGGGAAGCTATTTGAGTTTAACTGAATAGTACATGAACTGTCCGAATAGATCTTAGCTTGTGAACCTACAATGCCATTCATCATTATGTTGGTTGCTGAATAGACTTCACCCAAACTCCCATCTTCAGCTAAAGGAGTGATAGTGATGGCCGTAGAACATTGACCCGAAGGAACAATTAAAGTACCCCCACCGAAAGCTTCTGCCAACATATTCATTTTATTTGGATTAACTTTAATATTAAGAACGCCTGGACTTAATACTGATGAAGTGTCAGTTGCGGAAATATTTAAAGCTTCCACTTTATTACTTTTTAAATAAACTGTTCTTGTATCCGTACCGGGGGTAAAAGTAACAGAGGATCCCAATGGACTTCCACCGCAACTATTACTACTATATAAAACAGCATTTCCCATGCCAGATAATAATATGGTTGTATTTTGTATGGCTTTAGCAGGGTTTGCGCCCAAATCCTGCAATTGCACGGTAATGACTGTACTACAGCTACCCGACAACACATTTGTTGGCCCAACAAGACTCACAGCTTGTGGCACACCCGCTGTTATATTAAAGCTATTGCTATAAGCGGGAGTCAAAGAGCCTGAACTTGCTACCAAGTTATAACCCGTTTTTGTCAAATCAATTCCTAAATCTAAAAATGATGCTAATCCATTAACTGCCGATACCGTCGACACACCAGACAAAACGGCACCGTTAGTATTAGAGGCAATAGACATGGATATGGCCAAACTGGATGAGGCACCACTGACTACCCTATTTCCTTGCTGATCTTGAATAGACACCTTTACATCGTTAAGACCAAGATTCCCAGCCGGTGAGTTTGCGGGTTGAACAGAGAATGCCAATTTAGTGGCTTGACCAGCTACAAAAGGTGCAAGGGATTGAACATCACTTAATCCCGCAGGAGATGATACAGATAAAATACGAGCCGGGGGCACATTGTCCGCTACTGTTGTACTTAGACTTCCTGTCGCCTGGCCAAAAGCATCTGTATTTAAAAAGGGCTGAATAATAAAATCACCAACAATATTGGATACAAATTTAGGCTTAATTCCACTAATAGGATTTCCAAAACTATCATTGAGAGTAATAGTAACTGTATAAGTGTCAGTTCCATTGGCCACAAGAGCGCTGGATGGAGGCACCGAGGGGTCAATTGCAATAAGAGATTGCGTGGCATCGACATTTCCTGGTGAAATATTAAATTGTGTAGATTCCACTGACAAAGAAGTTGTTCCAAAAAACTGAGCAGATGTATCTTCTTTTATCGCGTTAATAATCTTTGCACCAGATTCTTGTAAATAAACATCTGTAAAGGTAACCACTCCACCTACAGCATTTACAGATATTGTTCCTCTTAAAGAACCCACTGTGGGAGTATTCACTGATAATTCTAAAGTTACGAGAGCTGTTGAGTCAGGACCACCTGTAACTAAGTTTCCATTTTCATCTAATAGTTTAATAATAGGTTGCTGACTTAAAGGGTCACCAGCCGCTCCATTACCAGGTTGTGTATCAAAGACAATTTGCGATGCTTTTCCCAAAGACTGAAAGGAAATTGTTTCCGAATTATTATCAGTATATCCTTCGACCAAAATATTTGCTTTACATGTATATGTTAAATTGGGTGTCAAATCATTTAACAATTGCTTAGTAGCTTGCATATTACGAATACTCGCAACCTGTACATATTCAGCTGCATCTGATGTTTTACATGAAATTATGATTTCTAATGCTTCACCAACACTCACACCACTGAAATTGATTTCTGCCGAGGATGAGCTTAGAACTAAAACACCTAAAATACCACCATAGGGTATACCCACAATATCCTTAGTATTTACGTCTTCATTACCTTCCTTATCAACTGCTCGAACTCGAAATGAATAATAAAATCCTTCAGACAGTCCTGCCAAAGTGGCTTCAGAACGAGTAGCATCAACTGATTTTAAAAGTTTTGGTACTGCCGATAATGTCACATCATATACATTGTAGGCAACGACTCGATTGTCTTTTGATTTTGTCCACGAAAGCTTTACTTTTGATGAAGCAATTGTTTCGACAGAATCTAAACCAGTAAATTGACCAAATGTTTCCTCAGTTGGAGGTTTGTCAACAATAGCCTCCTCGCTAGGCAAGCAACCTAACAAACTAAAGAATATCAAGGGTGTCAAAATATATATGTTTAGTAACTTTATTGTAAAAAATAATTCTCTTTTAATTATTTTGTACATTATAACTCCTATTTACGGTCTACATGTTTATAATACTAATGTCTTATCGACCTTTGGCCGTTAATACTTAACTATCTTTATATAGAATTTTAAAATTATTCTCGGCTCATCGTCATAACTAGCTGAATAAAGGTTAAAGAGTAAAAAAGTGTTTCAATATGAAACACTTTTTTTGTAGAAATAACTTTAGATAAATATTAATTTAAAAACTGAGTCCCAAACTGAGACCCCATAATTCGGCAATGACTTCTTCAAAACCAGAAGTGAAAGTGTTATTTGAATACAGAATTTGTGTTTGCATTTGTCTAAGGTTGCTCAAGTTGTTGTGCCACGATAATTTAACTTTTAATGCCCTGTCTTGATCCAAAGATATTTTATCATAGGTCACATAGTTGAACTGAATTGAATAGCTCTCATCTCGATTTTTATAATACTCAGTTCTAAATCCAAAACTGGGTCCGTATAGATTAGAAAATCCAAAGGGGCTTCCTTGTGATATCAATCCTACAGTACTTAAACCGCCTAGCCATCGGCTTCGCCATCTTGGAGAAGGAATAACTTTAGAATTGTAAGTAGCCAACAAATCTCCCTCATAAAACTGAGGGTTATGGTCTAATGGTTCAGATTCGAAAGTGAGAAAAGTGATGTGAAAACGACTGAGCAGTCCCCAATGGCTTCCCTTTTCTGGTGTTAGATACTCGACACCTAAAAGTAAACTATTACCATTAAACACACCAAAAGAGGTCTGTTCATAAATTAAATTTCCTAAACCCAAAGTAAAAATTACTGATTCTAAGGGCGAGACCATTTTGTATTCCCGAGCCTCAGGAGCAAAAAGATAAACAATTTCACTCTCAACCGAGCCATCATCTTTATTTTTTGCTTTAAATGTAACTTCACTTATTCTTGAATTCAAATAAGCATAAACAAGAAATATGTTGGGATCATCTGTTTTTTTCACTGGAATTTTATCATCAACAAAAAGCTCCCACCCGGGCTTTTCAAACTTAATTTGCAACTTCACAAGTGGTCGAATAGCATCTTCTTTGGGCACCATAAAAACTGGAATTTTAGTGAGCTTAAATTCCATATTAGAAATCCTAGACTCCTGTTTTTTTTCACGCAAAATATGACAAAGCCATATAGCTTGTTGTGTTTTAATTACTTTTTGCTTAAAATTTTCGTCCATCTTTACCTGGGCTGAAAATGCACTTTCAAAACAAGAAAATATAATAAACATACAAATAAGAGGGTAAATCTTCATATCTATAGCCTCTCAAACAATTATTTTAATAACAATATTTATTTTGTTTGTGTGGGTTGTCTTTGCTCTAATTCTTTATAATAAATCTTAAAACCCGCATATATTTTTTTAGGATTTAAAACTAATTGAGGATTGTTTCTCCAAATCTCTTGCCACTTAGAGGAGGTTCCGTATATTTGTTTAGAGATACTCTTTAAGGTATCTCCTTTTCTAATTAAATAGGGTGTTCCTTCCTTTTTGATATAAACATACTTAACATTGTGAATGACTAACTCTGTCCCAACTGCCATTTTTGTCCAATGAGACATCTTATTTTTGTTTGATTTGTAGATTTCGCGCCAGCGTAAATAATTACCATATTTTTCGAAGGCAATTTTCATTAAGGTATCACCTAATTTAACCAAATAATTCACTGTTTTTCCACCCGTTGATTGAGGAAGTCGTTTAAGTATTTTTCCAATGGCAAGAGGACCCTCTTGTTTTTTTACAATTTTTTTTGCAAGAGGTCCATTCGAGCCAATGATTTCTGTAAGATTTTGTTCTTTAGCAACATTTACTTTTGATACAATAGGTTGTTCTTTAAAAATATTTGTTGTGTTTTTGTCAGATGAAATCTCTCTATCACTTTCCTTTGATAAATACAAAATGCCATTTTCGCTAATTTGAGCGATATCTTGGGCGATTTCCACCGGTAGAGGTAAAGCCTTTTCTGCTGGCGCCATCTTTTGCTTAAATCCTGGTTCAGGGTTCACTGATCTCTCTTCTTTAAATAACAAAGCACAACCTGATAAATAATTACAAAGATAAAAAATAAATATTTTTAAGAAGAATGATGAATTATACATTTAAATACAATTCGGCATTATAAAAAAAGAATTTAAAAACTATTGTTTATTCTAGACTTTCATCGAAGGAAGGCGGCAAGGGTGGTAGTGGCAGCAGCGCCTCGGCCTGTAAAATTGTGTATAACTTTTTGAGCTTATGTTGAATCTTTTGATCTGATTCCTCGATCATAATCTTCAAGGACTCCCTTTGTCTAATTAAACCCTCAAGAATATCTTCAAATTTAGGACGTTCGATAGATAGTGCTGGTATTTTGCCTAGGTCTATTTCAATTTTTGAAATTTCTTTTTCTGTAATTTGCAAATACGTCTTTAGTGGACTTAATGAATTATTCATTTTTACCTCTTCTATAAAATCAGAAACACTTCTTTTGAAATGGTCTTTCTCCTTGTCCATTGATTGTGAAAAATAATTTAAATGTGTTTCCCTGTGTTTTAATTTGCTAATTATAACATTCATTTTTTTTACTTGTTCCTTAGCGTCATTTTTAACATCATTTACTTGTAGTTTAGATTTTTCATTTTGTTCTAGTAATGTTGATAATTTTTCTTTATATAAGCTCTCTTGCTCTTTAAATTTTGAATTTATCATTATCAAACGATCATTTTGTTCTGCATACTTAGATGATAACAACTCGTTTTTTTCAGTTAAATCGGCAATTTCAAAACTAAGATCATTAATTTTTTGATTTAAATCAGACTTAACTTTATTCATTTCGAGTTCTGTATTTTTATTTTGTTGATAAATTTCATACTTTTGTTGATCAAGTAAAATATTTTTCTGAATTGCATTTTGTAATTCAATCTGTAACTGCCGTCCTTTTCCCTCAGAGCTAGATTCTAAAACATTAACTGTGTTTATAAGCTGAATTTCTCTTGTTTTGCTTTGTTCTAAACAAGTCTTAAGAGAATTTATTTCATTTAACAAAGCATCTTGTTCCGACTTATGTATAGTTGAAGCGCTTGTATTTTTTTGCTTTTCCGCTCCGAAAGCATCTTCAATTTCTTGTACTCTTGATGAAAGCTTGTTTTTTGTTAATTTTAATTCTTCTAATTTATCTTCCAATTCGTTACATTTATTTTTGTAGGAATTAATAGATTTTTCATAATGCATTCTTTCCTGAACAATGTTTTCCTTATAAGTCTTAAGTGAATTTATTTCATTTAACAAAGCATCTTGTTCCGACTTATGTATATTTAAAGCACTTATATTTTTCTGCTTTTCCACTTCCAAGGCTTCTTCAATTTCTTGTACTCTTAAAGAAAGCTTGTGTTTGGATAAGTTTAATTCTTCTAATTTATCTTCCAGTTCGTTACATTTATTTTTGTACGAATTAATAGATTTTTCATAATTCATTCTTTCCTGAGCTACGTTTTCAATATATGAATTTAAAGTTAATATTTCAGATGATAAGTCATTTATTTTTTTTATATTTTCATCATGCAGTGAAAGGTTATCTAAGTATTTATTTTCTAATTTTTTATACTCTACTTTTTGTACATTTAACTCATTGATGCTTTCATTACTCTTGTTAAACCATAGCTTAGACAGTTTATTTAACTCATTTTTGTCTTGTATAAGCTCTTCTATTTGAACTTCATATTGTGATATTTTAATAGTAAGCTCTTCATTTGGGATACTATTCTCAACCCACTTAGCACTAGTTTGTATTATTTTTTCTTCGAGACCTTTTATCTGAACATCTTTTTGTTTTATTAAAGAATCTTTTTCTTCATTTATTTTATCTATATGGCACTTAAATTTAAACTTAAGTTCTTTCAAATATGAATTAAACTTTGAGGCCTGTGATTCTAACAATGATTCTAATTTACTTATTCTATCTTGATTTAATGATTCCTTATTTTTTTCTAATACTATTTGATTTTTTAAACTTTCATACTTTTCTGACTGTTTTGATTTCTCTTGTTCTATTTTTTTTATTTCTATTTCTTTGTTTCGTATTACCAATTGATGTTTAGCTAAGGCTTCCTGAAGTCCCTTTATATCGTGTTTAATTTTAAAATTATAGTTTTTAAATTGATTTTTTAAATTAGTAATTTCTTTTTTATATCTAGAAACCTCGTTCTTAGTTAATTGGACTTCTTTATTTGCAGATTCAATTTCAGAGATCTTGCTTTCGATCTCTTTATTAAGATCATCGATAATTATTGAACTTGTAACTTCCGATTTGTTTTCAATTTTAAGATAGTAATTTACTTTTTTTATCGATTCACTAAACTGTTTCAACTTCTTTATTTCATCATCAAAAGAACTTATTAATTTTTTGTTTTTGCTAATTTCTATTAATTGCTGATCCAAAAGATGTTGATTATCTTTTATGTTCTCCATTATCTTTTGAAAACGATCATGTAAATCATTATAATTTAGCTGAAAAGACGCATTTTGTTTAACTTTTCTATCTCTATCGCTTTCTATCTTTTGATTTTTTGGTTTATTAATTTCGTTTTTTTCAATAAAATCAATAGACGATCTACTAGTTAGGTTTTCTATTTCATACTCATACATTTACAAGCCCTCGCGCGATGGCATTCCCTTTGAATTTTCAAAATTAAATTTCATTAAATCAATTTTTACATTTGCATCTTTAATTCTTTTCTTATTTTCCTGATACATTTGTTGAGTCTTAATTGATCTATCTGATGTAAGATTATTATTAACAATTTCTAAGTTTTGTGTTTGATTCAAACTTAGAACATCCTGACTGATTACTTGTAGATTTAAATAAATGGGTGCATAAAATAATTTCGAAAAAAATTCTGGATCCTGTAGTTCGCTAAAGGCGTCAATAATAGAATTTTGAAGATCCAACCATTTTGCATTGAAATAATTCCACTTATACTTATAGTTTTTAAATTGGTTGTATTTATTCATGGTTTCTTCGTTTTGAACATCCAGTGCATTAGCAATATTTTTTAATTCTATTAGCTCTGACTCTGCCAACAATCGAACCTTACTATGATAATTATTTAAATCAAAACTGTAATTTTTCTTGTTTTCTATTTTACCCAAGTACTCCATGCCTTCCGTCAAAACTAGATTTTCGTTGTACCTACAGTTAGTACAAGAAATGGATATTATATATTTTCCATAGGGTAAAAATCTGCCATCATTTCTTTTAATTCTTTTTAAAGTAAAAATATTCTCATTTACGATGTGATTTATATTGTGAACCAAAGTGTGCTCACCAATTAGTGTTTCACCTATGCCTTTCAATTGAACTATTATCTCACTTCCAGGCTTTACATTTGTCGCTATAACTAAAGAATCTTCACTTTGATTATTTTGATAATGTATAAACTCGGCACTTGGTGAATCAGATTCTGCTGAATTTAGGTAGTTTTCTATTTTATGTTGTTGTAACTTACTTAAGCCAGAAAGCATTTTGCTTTTATGACTATTGATATTTAAAAAGAGGGAAGAACCAATAGCTAGTAATAATACTAGCATATAAAAAAATATTTTTTTTCTTGCAGTTTTTACAACACCTAATCTTTTCGAGCTTGCCCAAATTGTATCTTGTTGAATCACTGTTTCATCTGTTTTATTTATTTTCGAGCTATTCTCGCTTTCATTAAAATACTCCGTTTTCATTTGAAAGGGTAACTCTTGACCTATACTTTGAGGGTATCTACGTTGACTATATCGAATATCTGAACGCAAAGTATTCTCAAATTCAATATCACTACAAGTTGTTTTATTTAAACTTTCATAGGATTTAAATTGTTCAAATTTCCCTATTCTCTCCCATTGATGCATGCCCGGCTGCCAATAAAAATGATTTGTAGATATAAGACCACGAGAAATCATTTCTTTAATCTCTGTAATATCTAATGGACCATAATGTCGTTCATTTCGAAAAACATATCCTTTATTCATCATAATATTATTCTACATTAGCTTACGCTTGCGACCAATCTGGTATTATAAATAATCTAGTTTTAGATATGTTTACTGTACTTATGTCATAAAAATCTAGACTCTAATTTGTTGTTTTCCAACCGATAACTTTGTACTGATGAAAAGGAGATTCTATGAATCTTTCACCAATCTTTGGTCTTGCTATGGCAGTTGGAGTTGTAATTACGACGGTGATCATGTCAACAAATAAGCCCACTGTTTTTTTAGATTCACATGCCGCTATTATAGTAATTGGTGGTACAATTGCAGCTACACTTCTTAGTTTTTCTGCAAAAACTATGATAGGAATGCTGAAAGTTTTTTTTAGCAGGGTATTAAAAGGCACTCTCAACCGCTATGATGAAGTAATAACTGAAATAGTAGATCTTGCAAAAGGTTACAGGGAAAATTCAAACTATCTTTCTGAAAAAGTAGAAGATATAAAAACACCCTTCCTCAAAGAAGCCATTCAAATGATAATTGCTGGAGGACTCAACCCAAAAGATGTAGATTTAGTTCTTGCAAAAAGAGCACACACTCATTTTAAGCGTTACGAAGAAGATTCTCATATGTTCTCTACCCTAGCTAAATTTCCACCCGCTTTTGGATTATTAGGTGCGGTGATTGGGATGGTTACTCTTATGCAAGGCCTAGGAGGTTCTGATGCAATTAAAACTGTTGGCCCTTCAATGGCTGTCGCATTAGTTGCAACTATGTATGGTATTGCAATAGCAAATTTTATTTTTATACCTCTAGGTGAGAACCTATCTAAGTATAATAAGTCTGATCGTATAATTAGACAAATGGTCATTGATGGAATTAAATTGATTCGAGCTAAACAACATCCATTGGTTGTTGAGGAAAATATTAAAAGTTACTTACTTCCTTCAGAAAGAGAGGCTCTAACCAATGGTCAAGAAAACAAAGCCGCATAGGAACGACAATGTCTTCAGTTAAAAAAGTTGTAGAGTTTGATAATCACATTGAGTCGGACTCTGATGAGGTGGATTTGTTTGTGAATGATTCTGGTGGCGCAAAGCACGATGACTCAGAAAGTATTTGGTTACTTAGCTATGCAGATATGATGACTTTGCTAATGGGATTTTTTGCACTTTTAACTTCAATGGCTACTTTTGAGCCAGAAACATTTAAAGAAGTGGGTGGCGGTGCCGCAGAATATTTTGGTGGTGAAACTGATAATAAATTTAAAGAACTTGGAGAAATTTTAAAGCAAGTGATTGAAAAAAAAGGACTCAGTGAACAGGTGCAAATTAAAAGTAAAATGACAGAGGTTATGATCTCTTTTGAAGGAACACTTTTTTTTGACTCAGGATCTATTCTTTTAAAAAATTCTGCAGAATCCTTAATGCAAGAAATTATTGTCGTACTTGAAGAAAAAGCAAAAAATAATAAGTACTTAATAGAGGGTCATACAGATGATATTCCAATTGAGAAAGGTATAGTTGCAAGCAATTGGGAACTATCTGCCTTGCGTGCGGGGGCAGTTGCCAGGCTATTTGAAAAAAATGGTTTCAGCAGAGATAACATAATGACAATTGGCTGGGGAGAAAATCGCCCACTGAAAGCAAATCGAGACACCGAAGGAAATCCAATTAAAGAAAACCAGGATGCTAATAGAAGAGTCGTTTTAAAAATACTTAACAAACATCCAATTTAATCTTTTTTACTCAATCGACTTTTTCTAACCGTGGCCACATAGACCACATACAATATATGAAATGCGACAAATGCAGACACATATTCCACTCCACCCGCACCAAACCCATAAGTGTGAAGTCCAGCACCTAGTACAAAATTGACTCCATACCAAGCCATAATCACTAATGAGAATGTAATCACAGCTGCGGTCGTCATACCAAAATCCTTTACCCATCCAGCCAAGCGACCATGAAGCACGGCCACATAACCTAAGAGTGCAATAAGTGCCCAAGTTTCTTTAGGGTCCCAACCCCAAAATCGACCCCAAGAGTAATCGGCCCAAATTCCACCGGTTATAATTCCCAAAGCTAAAAGAACAATGCCAATTTGAATACTTCGATAAATGCCATGTACGCCCTCTTTTATAACAGCCTTGTATTTTTCCTCACCGCGCAAAAAGTAAATCAACAATATATCACCCAAAGCAAAAGCTAAAAAGAAGGCTGCATAACTAGTTACTATTATTATAACATGTACAACCAACCAAAAATTATCTCGCAACACCGGCTCTAATGGTTGAAGAGAAGAGTCCAAAACCACTGGCGACAAATCGGATAATATTAGACATAGTGTCGCGACCAAACCTGAACAAATAAAAAGCAGGTAGTTCTTCCGCAACTTAGTTAGAATCATTGAGAAAAATACTGTACCCCAAGGCACCCAAATCACTGTTTCGTACATATTACTTACGGGAGGGCGACCAATAATATAAACCCTTAAAAACATACCGTAACTGTGCAATGCTAAGCCCAAAAACATAAATACCCATGCGGTATTTTTGGCCCAACTTTTGTTGGAAACAAAGGCCATAACCGCAAACAAAGTCGCCAATAAATATGCAATCCAAGCCTTTTGAAAGGGGTGAAAATCTTTGAGGTGAACTTCCAACTCTACTAATTTTTCTTCGCCGTAGGCCTGTGGATCTTGTTTTCTGGCAAATTCTTTAAATTTTTCCACGGCAACTTTTAATTCTTGTTGAACTTTTTTTATCTCTTCAGGTTTGGGCGCGCTAATTTGCATAGTCACAAGTTTTATAAAAGATTGAGTGATCTCCGAAAATAATTTTTGCGAATCTCCATTGAGCTCATTTAAACTGAACCATTTTTTTATGCCGCTTCCCTCTGAGGGAGGCAACACTTTTAAGGCCACACCTGTACTAATTGCCTGAAACATAGATATTTGTGATTCCAAGGTTTGCACAGCCTGAAAGTAAGGATCTAACTTTTCTTGGGCTTCTCGCTGGTTATTTAATTCCTGAATTAATAGGGCTAAACGATCGTTACGCATCAACTCGGCTGGGGAAAAATGAGTCTTTTTTGTTTTTTCAGGATCCAGTCCAAGTGCTTCTTTAAGACCATTGTGTCTAATTTGTATAATGGGAGCTTCATTCCAATGTTCAGGTATAAGCATCCAAGTTAAAAGGATATCAATGGCATCTCGGCTTTCGTTCTTCTTACCTTCCTCATCGGAGGGCAAACCTTTAAATGTTTCTCTACCATAAACTAACTGAAGGGCCTCTGTAGCAAAAGTATTGAAGGGTTTTATTCTTCCCCCATCTTGAATATGTAAAGTTTTAAGTGGATCGGCGAGTGCGGCAAAACTATGTTGCTGCGGAAACACTAAGAGAGTTAAAAAAAACATAGTAATTATACGATTATTCATGAGCACCTCTTTTAAACATCTCTTTAAATTTCATTCTTTTAAAATAAAATAATATAATTGAACCCAACACTATCAAAAATGACCCCAAATACTTTATAGGTCTTCCTGGATCTTTATTAACAGACAAAATGGAAGTCGTTGGGTTTCCCTGCTCATCCTGTTCAAAACTGGCTTGATAAAATGTATAACCCTTGTTCTTCATTGGTTCATTCATGGAAATCAAAACTTCCCCTAATTCGGGAACTTTAACTACACTTTCATAACTCATGGCTCGATTGGTTCCCTGATATTTTCCAACACGAAAATCAGCCAACTGAATATCATATCCCAAATCAATTCGCCGATTGCCAAAAGAAAAATAGTAAACTTTGTCAGTGTCAAAAAACTTAATTACACTATTCAATCCTACCCATTGTTTCTCGCCATTATATTCCACTAAAATTGCAGAACGAGTTCTTGGTGTTGGCGACTCTCTTTTAACGAAAATTAATTTTCTTTGAGCATTGGGAATGTACTTAAGCAAGCGAAGAGTTGCATCCATCCAGCCGGTATTAAAACTCTCCCCCGCCTTTACAATTCCAGATTTTACTAAAGATTGAGTTCGATCTAAATAAACCTTATAAGCTAAGCGATCTCCCTCTAAGGGCTGGAAACTTAATACATTCCCCTTTTCGTATTTAAAATCACCATCGTGAATTACAATTTGCGCCGGCCCCAAAGATATAGTTTCTAATTTTTTACCTGGCGTTTTAAAAAGCCATTGCGTCATGTTTACAAATTTATTTTGCAGTTGCACACGCAAAGCTGGTCCTGAGTTGATTTTTTCACCAGCAACAAATTCTTCTTTGCCAATAGCATAGTGATAGTAATCCGTAATTTTCATTTCCTGATTGCCCAAAGTAGCCACCAAGGGCTTTTCTTCAGTGGGTGGGTCTTTAAAAAAATCGACAGCCCTTGCAAAAACTCGAGTCGGGTTACCATTGTCATAGGAAGCAAAAATATTTACTTCCTGACTAGAAACAGTGATAAATCGATTTGACTCTCCCAATGGGAAAGCCATCGAGCCATCGATACCAAACTTTTCGGTAATAAATGCACCAATAAGCATTATGATAATTCCAATATGAGCCAAGACAAATCCGGTGTGATGCTTTTTCCAGGGCCAGCGGTCCACCATGACAAAAATTAAATTAATACAGAGCAGACCCAAAACAGCTTTCATATAAATAGAGGTATAAACTGTTTTTTGCGCATAGGTGGCATCATACTTAGCTTCATAGATCGTGCCGACAGCTGAAATTACTGCTAGCGAAAGAATAACAAAAACTGCAAGCTTTAGAGAGGAGAGTTGTTTTATAAATTTATTAAACCATTTATTTAAAGAAGGGCTCATAATTGTTCCGCCAGCTCTTGTCCGTTCATATTTAACCAGTTTAGTTTTTCGCTGTAATAACTCGCCAGTGAACTCCAATAAGACAGAGCTGCCCCTTCATAGCCTTTTTGCAATTGCACCATTTGAAAAGTAGATATCACTCCCAATTTATAACTGGCCAAACCTTTTTTTAAAGCTGAAAAGGCTTGTTCCGACCATTTTTTATTAGCCTGTAAAACTTGACTGGCTAGCTGCAACTTCTGTTGTGAATTTTGCAGTTCCATAGCTGCCTGATCTTGAAGATATTTATATTGAAGTTTTGCTCCGGTAATTCGACTTTCATTAGCTCTTCTCACAGATAGAGATGTGAGTCCTGAAAAAAGTGGAATATTAATACTAAGTCCTATATTGTGAGATTTTGAATCTTGATCAAACAACTCTCCTTGGTCTTTGGCCTGATAACCCCATGTACCCTGTAGTTGTATTGTAGGATAATGATCTCCCATAGCTAAACTCTTATTTAGTTCTGCCAAATGGATTTGTTGCTTGGCTAATAATACATCGGGTCGCTCTTTTTTTTCTAATGCTAACTTTTCATTTGCTGTGGGAATATCTAAATCAATATCCCATTGACCCATTCCCTCAAAGCCTAAGTCTGTAGCGAGTTGTGATTTGTAACTTTGGATAAGAGACTCTTGTTGGTGTATTTTAGCCACATAAGAATAGTAATCGCCCTCGGCTTGAGCCACTTCATAATCTTTAGAAGCCCCTCTTTGTGCTCTCAAACGCACAATATCCCAAAATTGTTTTTGCAATTTTTGTGATTCGAATAAAACTTCATTTACTTTTTTAGAAACATAAAGCTGGACCGCTTTTAATGTAACAGCAGTAAGAAGCTGCTGTTTCTGATTTTGGTATTTTAAATTAGCACTGACAATGGCCTGCTGGCGCAAACTCCAGGCCTTCCAAATTTTTCCACCCAAATAAAGGGGTTGTTGAAAGCTTAGACCAGAACTATATATTTTTTTAGGTGAAATATTAAATCCGCCATACATGGATGCCGGAACTTGTTGATCTACTACTGAGTTGGACCATGAAATGGATGGCCAGAGTTGTCGCGAGGCTTCTTCTTCTTCAGCCTCTGCTGCCTCGATTTCAGATTTTAATGATTTTAGTAAATGACTTTCTTGAATATAAATTTGAGCCACCTTTTTAAGGTTAAGATTGGCTCCCCAAGAGCTTTGAGCTCCCAATAAAAAAAGCATTGTGAAAATAAAACTTGGCAGTCGTAATGGCATTGCCGAACAAGTTAGCACAGGCCAGCATATTGGTGTACCAACTTCCCTTTCATAAAGAATTGCGTCAAAATAAATTTATGAAAATTTATACAAAAACTGGAGACAAAGGGGAAAGTTCATTATTTGGTGGCACACGAGTTCCTAAAAATCATTGGAGGCTAGAAGTTTATGGAACTCTCGATGAACTGAATTCTCATCTGGGAAAAGCTTTGAGCGAGCTACAACACACTGGGTTGAATAATAAAATACCTCTCTTTGTGGAAATCCAATTAATAAAATGTCAGGAAACAATATTCACGATTAGCAGCCACCTTGCTAGTGAAAACGACAAAGCCAAACTAAGGCTGCCCGATTTCGATCATAATCTGGTAACTGAACTTGAGAATGCAATAGATCACATGAATGAAAGCCTTCCTCCATTAACATCATTTATTTTACCCAGTGGACATCTCGCAGCCTGTACTTTACATATTTGCCGTACAATAGCTCGCCGAGCGGAACGCCGTTTAGTTACAGGTTTGAAAGAAACTAATATTCCCGATTTTATTTTAGTTTATATAAATCGTCTCAGTGATTATTTTTTTGTCACCTCTCGTTTTATTAATTTTCAAGCGGGAGTAAAAGAGACTCCCTGGACAACAAAATGAAACTTAGACTTGCTACTGAAGATGACAGTGATAATTTAATAAAGTTTTATGAAGAGACCTTAGTTACCACTCCTATACATTTAAAACTTCACAAACAAGGATCATTTTTTTTTCAATATAAAATGCAATCAAAAGCTACATCCACATACATATTAGTTGATGATAAAAGTGATAAAAAAATAAAAGCCATGGTCAACTTACTGTTTCGCGAAGCCAAAATTGATGGCGTCATTCAACAGGTGGGTTATGTAACGGATCTGCGCATTGCCTCCGACAGAAAAGTAATTTTGGAATGGACGCGTTTTTTACTACCCACTTTGCGTGAAGCAAAAAAAGCACAGGACTGTCGCTATATATTTTCTGTAGTGGGAGAAGCTCAGCAACAAGCAATGAATGCCTTTATTCGCCCCCGCAATGTTAGAAGGGAATTGCCTAGATATTATCTGTACCGCAAGTTTAGTGTAGTGAGCTTGCATGCCTTATGGCCCTGGGCTCTTGACCCTCTCCCCTCTATTCAAACGGAGCCAGCTACAGTAAAAGATCTGCCGGATTTGGCCGAATATGTTTCAAAAAAAAATTCTCATCGCACTCCCAATTATCATCCCTCACCAGAACACTTTTTGAGGAATTTGGAGCTCTGGGGAGAGCTTAAAATTGAGGATTTCCTTTTGGCTAAAGATGGCAATGGAAGTATTGTTGGCTGTACTGCTTTGTGGAATAGCCATGCTCATGAACAGTTTATAGCTGTAAAATATGATTCTATGTCGCTCACTTTAAAAGAAATGCTACATCTTTATTCTTACTTTAGTTCCGCAAGACGATTGCCCGATGTAGGAACACCCCTTAATTTTTATTACCTATCTTATTTATTAGCCGATAATTCTGATATTTTTTATTCTTTATGTCATAAAGCCTATCATAGTGTTCCAAAGACACATTTTTTGGTATACCCCCACTTTGAAGGCTCATTGATGTCTCAACCGGCAAGGTCTTTTATTTCATCCAATATAAAAGCCGGACTCTATTGTTTACTTGATCCCGAGGAAAGCGTACCCAATTTCTTGAAACCTCGTGTTCTCTCCCCAGCCCCCGATTTTGAATTGGCTTTTATTTAGTCGGTTAGGTACCTAAAGAATTCAACAATAGATCTTTTTAATTTAGTGGCGCTGCCTGACTTCGACACAATTTTGTGCGTTAATCCAATATATTCAAGTAGTTAACTTTTTCTTTCTGCCACACATTTAGAACTTCACTTTTGTATTTTTAAATACAGGATCATATTTTTCAAGTTGACACGTCGCACACTCACCACTTATACCCAATCAGATTAATGTCTCAAGTTCGAGCACATGAGGTGAATAATGAAGGTCCCTTTTCAAGTCTTATTTCTATTTTTTTCTCTGTTAATTATCACTACTACTGCAAATGCTGAAAACACTGATTATTCTGATCTCAACACTTTTCAACAAGTGGAGAGTTTAGTTGAAGCTGCAAAATTGCCAGATACAAATGAAAACTATTTTGGTACAAACGTAAATACAGATAATTTCAATTGGGATCCAACATTACAATTTTTGCAAGAAGCCATTTCCCATGAGGTGATTGCCCCTCAAAGTTTGATACGTAGCTTTATCCTTGTTGCTGAAAAAAGAGTCCAAAATCCTCAAATTACAAAAACACTTTTTCCTGGTGTAAATTTACTCATGGATCGATCGGTAGTTGAGGCTTTACGGCAACTTAAATTAAACTACAATTATAAAATGTCATATTACGAAAATAATTTGGCTGGAGATCAACAAAGTCTCAGAACTTCTTTTGATGAGTTCAATAATCTTGCAAAAAATTTTAGTTCTAGTGTTCAAATCATTCTCGGCAACAAGGGTGCCATTGCTGCGCTCGCACTTATTGATACTTATGCGAAAACAACTAGAAAATTGATTTATCGTTTTTCTCCCCCACAAGGATCTTTGTATAAAGAGGGTGATTTGTTAGCCGAAATTCAAAATAGAATTCGCTTTGGAACTTCTTCAATTATTTTAATTGAAAATCTTAATAGAAAAAGTAGTAATTTATTTTTAAAGGATGTTCAATTTCTATTGGAAAATAAAGCTTTGTTAGGCAATGCAAACCTTATGATTAATTTAGAAAAATTAACGAACATTAATAAAACAAGGGATACAATATCTTCCGATTTAGCAGAAAAATTTCTATTTTATGTTGCTGACAAAAAAGACAGTGAAAGGACCCAACTTTTATTAAAAATAGCTCAATATGCCGATGGAATACATTTTGTTCAAACACCTCAATCACCACTTTATTTAAAATCGATTATAAATATATATATTCATGATGCTCTTCTTAAAATAGCACTGTCTTTTAAATATAGATTTATACCTAAAATTGAAAACCAAGAAGCTTTAGTGAATGAGCTTGCCCAAGCTTTTTTTGAAATGCAACAAACTACAGATCACTCACTGGTCCCATATTTAATTAATTTTATTAAAAACCCCATTAATTATAAAGGTTGGAACTACTTTGGAACACTATTCAATTGCGAAAAAGTATTAGCAGAGTCCCCCAGCGAAGAGGGACTCAATGCCAAACGCAAACTGACAGAGGCTACCCATAATTACATTCGTGCTATTGAAAATGCTTTTAAAATGTAGTTTAAGGCTAAATAAATTCAATACTTTACTCACTTTTTCTTATTCAAAGTCATTGTCCATTGGCCTTGAAGATAGTTCTTTGTATTCGCTTAAATGTGTAAAGAAATATGTAGGAGAAAAACTATGCTAGCGATTTCAAGGATATTGCCTCTAATTATTAGCTTTATGTTTATCAATTTGGTTCAAGCTGATGATTTCAATTCTGAAGAAGAAGGCTCATTTTTTGTGCGTTTAGAAAGTTTAGATGAATTTAGCATGTTTGACTTGCCTAATCACGAACCCAGCTGGCGCGACTTAAATGAAAATTATTTTGGTGAAAATGTAGAACCATTTAGATTTACTTGGGATCAAAAGTTACAGATTTTAAAAAATACTATAGACGAAAACATCGTACTTCCATTTAGCCTTGTAAAAAGCTTTATTCTTTTGGCCGAGAAAAGAATCCTAACACGCCCCCCTTATGAAAAGCTTGTGCCAAGAATAAATAGCCATGTTGATCGCTTTGTCCTTACAGAAAGTTATGACTTAATGAAAGAAGGTAGAAACAAAAATAACTTGGAAGACTATTTAAACGAAAGCTTTAAATCCGCAAGTCGTGTAAATTCGGCCTTCTCTGATTTTAATTTTAATGCCAGAGAATATAATCCCAGTGTTCAAATTTTATTAAGTGATGATGGCTCTACGGGGGATACTCAACTTGTATTAAGCTATGCCAAGGCTAGTGGTAGATTGCTTTTTGATGTTAATTCACTTAGAACACTCTATCAAAAAGGCGAATTACTCTCTAAAATTCAAAAAATTGTTCACAAAGGAGCTTCTCCTGTTATTTATATAAAAGATTTAAATAACTATAGTGATGACTTCCTTAAAGACATATTAGTACTTCTCGAGAATAAAATTTTATTAGGGAATGCTAGCTTAATTATTTCTATAGATGGCTTACTCCATTCAAAATATGACAATTACCATCCTGATTTTGATGCCACAAAAAGAACTCTATTAGATGTATTTGAAGTTAATATAAGCGAAAACTCTAAGCTAATTCGAAAAATTGCAAAATATGCTGATGGTATTCACTTCGTCCGCTTTCCACAATCAGCTTTCTACTACAAAAAAATAATTGAAAACCTAGTGCCTAAAACTCTTGCTAGTTACAGTGAACAGTATAACAAAATCAAAACAATTAGACTTGAGTACCAAAGCACCCTAGTCAGTGATCTCGCCGAGGCTGTATTTGAATTACAACAGCACACCAAACAATCTTTAATAAAACCTCTCGTTGAGGTGATTAGCAATCCTATTGAGTATAGAAAAATGGGAAGGCATAAAAACCTGTCCTTCTTTCTTAATGGTTTTAAGGAATTTAATGAAGAACCGGATCGAATTAAAAGGTGGACTACAAAAATTTCTTACTATTGTGAATCCATTCTAGGCAAGACTTCTTCTAAAGAAAGTTTAAAAATTAAAGCTAAACAACAATTATTAAAAGCCATCGAAAACTATTCTCGTGCCATAGAAAAGGCTTTGGTTAATTAAACGTTTGTATTTTCTTTGAGCCATTGTTCACATTCTTGATTGTTACCTCTAAAAACTATGCTTCTAGATTTTTTTGCTAGAGAGTAATTGTAAAGCTTATCGTAATAACTCAGAAGAAGATCTGCAATCCAATCTCGATGAGCAGCTTCATCTACAACCCCCTCATCAAAAGCCTTGATGATTTTGCTATAAATTTCTGTTGTTTTTGCTCCACCTAACTTGTTAGATATTTTCTGTAAACAATTTAAATAGTGTTGTCGTAGACTTTCGGAATTCACCAAGGCAGAGGCTATGTATTCTTGATAAATATTATGGGCCCTCTCTTCTAAGGAAATATCAACCAATACCAGGGGGGATTTGGCCATTTCAATATAGAGTTGAATTGGTAAACGTAGTTTTCCAATGGAAACACTTTCATCTTCAAGAACGATAGTATCTTTTCGTCGCCAAAGGCTTAATGCTAATGAGTTTTCAAATGTAACTTGACTGGGTTGGCTTACAGCGAAAAAGGAACCAAAAGCAGATCCCCTATGAGCAGCTATACCTTCAAGGTCTATGGATGATTGTATACTTTTGATAATTTTTGTTTTACCCGATCCGGTCATGCCACCCAAAACAAAAATAGGAGGAAATTCTTCAAATACTTTTAGCGCAGTATTGCGAAGGGCTTTAAAACCGCCTACCACTCTGTTTACTTTAACGCCCTTGTCTTGAATCCACTCCTGTGCCAATTGAGACCTCAGGCCTCCCCGCCAGCAGTAAATAAATCTTTGATCTTCGGGGATATCAACTAAAGCTTTTAAGTATTTTTCTACAAGAACTGTTTTAGTAGGCGAAACAAGTTTGTAACCCAATTCAATAGCTCTATCTTGACCTAATTTTTTATATGTAAGTCCTACTTCGTGGCGGTGAGAGTCGTTTAATATAGGGATATTTAAAGAGCCAACAAAGTGACCATTGGCATACTCCCCCTCGGAACGAACATCAATATATGCACCAAGGCTTTCATGATTTACCATACTATCAAGAACAACTTCTGGATCCACAATATGTTTCCCGGTTAAATTTCCGATATACGACGGGTCATTCCCCAAAATAGTTCTCCAAAATATTTCCGATATACAGTTGGTCAAGTACCCAATTAAGGCCTGAATAATAATACCAACTTAAAGCCACTCAATTTGTTATCAATTTATTTAATTCGATGTTTAGCATGATTCTAATTATTAAGATGTAAAAATAATGACTAAGTGCATATCGCAAATTTAACCGGGAACATTTCACTTTATTGTATCCAGCATTGCAACTCCGTCGCTAGCATTGCCGGCGCTGTGAAATTTGCTATGGTTATGACTAGGTGCCTATCGGAAATTTAACCGTGAACCTTATTTGAACCTTATTTTAGCCTGCTTTAGATTTTTATTTTAGCTTTGCTAATTCAGATTTAAATTCAGTTAATTCTTTCCACGTCATTGGAATTTTTATCTCCTGACCAATTTTATAGGATGGGAATTTAAGTCTGGATTTAGCGATGGTATAAACACGATTTCCAGATTTAATACCAACTGACTTTTCGTCGTAGTTCGCAACCCTTCCAACCAAACTCACTTTTGGGGAAATTGCAGCAAACGAAGAGGAGCTCAATAATGATGCTAATGTAATCACAATTTTACAAATGTTCTTAATTCGTGACATTACTTCCTCTCCTCTGCACTGGACTCGTTGACGTATTTTTTATTTGAGGACAACCAGGTTTTACCTTTCCAGGTTTTTCTGTTAGACACTTTTCATAGTCTACCTCATCTTCCAAAAAAGGGTCCGTTGCGCAGTTCTGCCAATTTTTAGAACAACCCTCTTGTGCAGATGAAGTGGTACAAAAGAATTTTGGTTCTATTTCACCCAGAGAACCATGAGCAGGGAGAACCTTGTGAACGTATAAAAAACATTTCCCACTTTGTATACAGATTGGCTGGTTTCCAAGATACTTAACACTGACTCCTGAGATTGAGCAATCTTGTATTCGCCGGTCTCCATCTGGTAAACTTTCATCATTAGTGTTAAAAACTAAACCATTATAATTCTCATCAATGTAAGGCTTAAACAACTTTTTAAGTTCTTTTTTAACACAATCTTCAAAGATCTTTTTATTGCTCTCTGCAGCTGAATTTCCACCACATCTTTGCTCAGCCCAGAGTAAATTTTTACCACCTTCAATTTTGATATCCATTGAATAGCTAGAAGATGAAACAGTAAACATTAATAGAATTGACAATATGGTAATTCTTCCCACTTTACTCCAATACTCAAGTTCACTCACACTTTAAACATATAATTAATTACCCAAAAAAGCAATTGCTGGTAACATACATACATTTTCTGTACCTTAGTTTTGCATCAAAACACATTCTTTATATAGCAAATTGTGGCTATTTGAACTCTGGCTACCTTGGAATCGATTGCTCTATGGTCATATCTCTGGACGAAAGTGACTTTGGTATATGGTAGGGGTACTCCGCTATCCGCAAAAGTAATGTATATAATATTAATCAAAAGCTTTTTTCCATTGGGAGCGATTTTGATATTTTGGTAAATGATCAATTTGCGGGAAAAGTTCTTCAAAAAATTTTTAAATGGAAATCTTTTGAACTCCGCGACGAAAATGGCGAATTGGTTGCTAAGGCCATTCAACGTATTTTCACTTTTGGTGTGAAAATTGATATTTACGATTTTTTGGAACGTCCTATTGGAAGCGTACAAGAAGACATATTGAAATCTCTTCTTAAAATTCAAACAGTATATTCAATCTTTAATGGATAAGATCAACTAGTTGGTCAGTCCAATAAATTAGAATGGTTTGGCACTGATATTACTTTTTACGATGCTTCAGGACAGCAAGTTTCCATGTTGTCCCGCCCCTATATAAACTGGATTACGAATGAATGGGTTCTTTACCAAGGTAACTCAGATCAGGTTGACCCTAGAATCATGTTTTTCGTAGCCGCCTATAAAACATCAGTAGATAGCGATAGAGAGTCTGATGAGGACAGTAGTAATTTGAGTAAAAAATAGAAATAATAAGTGTTCAATTCTCTCTAGGGATGTTCCTGCCTAGGTCCTTTTTCCGGACGCATAAAGTTTTAATTTTATATTTTTTTACATAGCTGTCCGGTTCGGAGCGTAGCATAAATTGAAAAAGGCCCGATTCTAGGGTATTTGAAGGTGGTTCGACTAAAAACTACTTTCCAAATACACACAGGAGATCAAGCCTTGGCCCAAAATACTGTTTTTCATCAAGTAATCAAGTTAATTCCTAGATCAGAGTTTCAATCATGCGTTTCAAAAAACAACGGCGGCAAAGGAGTACGTTCCTTAGACTGCTGGACTTGGTTTGGATCTCTGCTCTTTGGTCAATTAACCGGACACGACAGAATCAGAGCCATTGAGCGTGTATTTTCTACTCAGGACGGTCAATTTAAAAAACTTGGATTTGGCCCTGTTAGAAAAAGTACTTTGGCAGATGCTAACAAAAGTAGGCCTGTAGAAGTACTTGAAGACCTTTTCCAATACCTTTTAGGCAGGGCTTATCAAGTGGCACCATCAAAACACAAAAACCTTAAGTTAAAAGGCGATGTCTTTGCCATGGACTCAACAACAATTGAGTTGTGCTTGAGCCTTTGTCCCTGGGCTCAGTTCCACCATGGAAAGGGCGCTACAAAGCTTCACACAGCGATTGATGTTGCAAATGACCTTCCTCAGTTTGCTGTTATCACACCTGGAAAAGTTCACGATATGAGGGCTATTAAAAATGAAGTTTCTTTTCCTCCCAAATCTACTGTAGTGGTTGATCGAGGCTATATTGATTATTCATGGCTTAATGAACTCAACCAGACAGGTGTATATTTTGTCACCAAGTCAAAGGCCAATATGAAGTTTAAGGTTGTTGAGAGTCGACCAACGAACCGGACACGAGGGCACATGTGTGATCAAGTAATTTACCTAAAAAGTGCTGTTGGCAGTAAATACAAAGGCAAGCTCAGGCGTATTTCCTATAACTGCCCTGACACAGGAAAGAGACTGACCTTTATTACCAACAGGTTTGATCTAGCAGTTCAGACAATTTGTGATCTTTATAAGGCACGGTGGAAAGTGGAACTTTTCTTTAAAACTTTAAAGCAAAATTTAAAGATCAAAAAATTCCTTGGAACCACTGCTAATGCTGTGAAAGCTCAGATTTTAGTAGCGTTGATTTCATTTCTACTTTTACAGATCTTAAGGTTTAGTTTTAAGACAAGTATCTCAATCCCAGATCTAATGGCGGTTGTAGGCACATTACTCCTCTTAAAACAGCCACTGAAGGACCTTATAGGGGATCTACCTCGCGTAACTCGTCATCCGCCGGGACTTCAGCTTATGCTTTTTAATAATTAAACCGGACAGCAATGAATCTACATAGAATATTTAGGAATCGGTGGCCAATTGAAGGTTTAAGCACAAATGGACTACAAGAAAATAGAACAAACGAATATATTGATTTGAGGCCTTCAATGCCAACATATATTAATGACAAGTATCTAAGACAAACAAGACTTTTAAATCAAACAGAACGGCTTGGTTTCGAAAACAACAATCAACCAAACATTTTCAAATTATTGTTTAATATTTCTGATAATATCATCAATAATAATAAACATCCTAAAGATGAGAGACTCTTATTTCAATACCACAGATTAGTTTCAGGTGAGCTAGAAACACAAACAAATATTATAAGAAAACCAAAACCTATAACGAGTTGTGATATCAGTTTATCTCAGTAAATGTTTTAAACTTTAACAGTGAGTTTTGGCTGGATTCGAGTAATACCAATTACATTATTTAATTCCTATTCTTAATTCTCTGTAAGTATTATAAAAGCAAGGTTTCTGTTTCTATAAAAGGGGAATTATTTCTCCTGACTTCGTCGATTTGATTTGCGTCATTGAGTGATATCAAGTAGTTACAGATTTCTTTGTTCCCTACATTTTTAGAGACTTATATAAAATAAACAGATTCTTGATGTTTTATGCCGAGGGCTTGGTAAATTCCTTGTTGAATTGGATTTAATTTCGAGGGGATCACAAATCTTCTTTTTGATTCGGGATCAAACATAATACTTTTTTGAACTCTAGTTAATTGATACCGGATTTTATCTACGCTTAATTTTATCCCAGCTCTTTTTAAGTTTTCTCTAATTTGTACTATGACACTAAAGGCAAGATAGCAGATTGCAATATGCGCTTCGATTCTTTGTTTTTTCCAATGAAAAATAGGACGCATTTTTAAATCTGTTTTATTAATTCTAAATGCCTCCTCTATCTGCCACAAATCTTTATATCTATCGATTAAATCTTTTGATGAACTGTCTTTTACATTCGTAATGATTCCGTGTAACCCATCCCATAAAGAGTCACTTTGTATTTTATCTTCATTTAGTACAGCACTTACTTTATCTGTATTAACTTTTAAATATTTCTTTGTTCCCTGATTTTTAATTAACTTAGTTACTTTTATCTTTTCTCCTTCTTCTAATTGCTTTTTTAAACGAGCAACTAGCCGCTCTCTATCTTTAGTATCCTTATTTGCCCTATCCGGCGAATAGTTAACAATAAGTCTTCTCTGCTCGTAACTAGACTCCATAACTAAGTATTCTTTTTTAGTATTATTTTTTGAAAACTCTAAGATTTCATTTTTCACTTGAGCTGGTAATGTTTTAAGCTTTGCCGCCACCACATACTCAACACCCAATTCATCCATCTTATTTAAATTATTTCTGTTAAACATAGCCCGATCAGCGACGAGAACTACTTTCTTTAAATTAAACTTCTCTTTATGGTTCTTAACAGCATCAATTAGAGTACTGCCTTCGTAGGTGTTGCCTGGATACAGCTCATAGCCAACAGGTATTCCACCTCTTGCCGTTTGTAGGGCCAATACAACTTGAGTTTCTTTAAACCGGCAGTTCTTACTAAAACCAAACCTTCTAAGGTCATCTTCATTAAAACTTTCAAAGTGTAAAGTGGTGACATCAAAAAACGTAACGTCAATTTCATGATCTAAAAGCTCAAGTGAGTTTTTTAAAACAATATCTTTAATATGCTCCTTATTTTCAAAAACCTTATCCATCATGCGGTAGAGCGTACTTACCGATATATTGATTCCATGGTAGTCCACTAATTGCTCGGAAGTTTTAAGCTTACTTACGGGGTTTAATATGCGAGATAAGACGGCTTGTTTAAGCACCTGGTTCCAGTTATCTGGTTTATAATTAGTTTGCAAAATATTATCGAACTTCATTTGTGTATAAACTTGTCCGAATACTTCCTGAGATCCGCAAATTAACCGCGCCTCCTCCTGAAGTGATGATAAATTTACTTTAATATCAGGAATTTTTTGCCTATCTAATGTAGGTTTAGTGTAAAACTCAACCGGATCCAGACCCGATAGTAATGGCTGATCTTTTTCCTTAAGGTGAGCTATGATTTCAGTAGCTGATTTTAGAATAATAGCAAGCTCACTTTCGTTCTGAACTGTACCTAAACTTCGTACAGTTTTATGAGTGACTTTACTCCCATTACGAACGGACTGAGCAATTAAAACGGATGTCTTGCCATCTGCTCTTTTAACCTTTTTAACAAACATTTCACCATGTAAAACAAAAACATATAAAAAATCAAATCAAACTGTATTTTACCTTGTTCCCTACAGATCATCTCCAACTTTAAATGTACCTAAAGTTGAATAGAAGGACGTTTTTGTTGGAAGCTATTTTAAATTCGACGAAGTCAGGAGTGAGTTTTGGCTGGATTCGAGTAATACCAATTACATTATTTAATTCCTATTCTTAATTCTCTGTAAGTATTATAAAAGCAAGGTTTCTGTTTCTATAAAAGGGGAATTATTTCTTGTAATTGGTATTATAAGCCTTTTAATGCGGCCTTTATTGCTGCATAGCAACTCCGGCGCTGTGAAATTTGCTATGCTTATGACTTGGTGCTTATCGGAAATTTAACCGGGAACCTTTTCAGCTAGGATGGATGTTGAGTGGGGATTTATCGCTTCAGACAAGTATTTATTTACTGGACCAATGGCCGGCCCGCATAAATATATTTTCACAAATTCATGGGTGTGCACTTTTGTCCAGTTAAACTCTTCATAAATTAATCCGAAGGATAGTTAGATTTCTGAATTTTTTTGGAGTGCTAATAACTATGGCTTTTGATTACGACAAAATTAAAGAAAGACAAGATAGTCAAACCTATTGGGCGACTTCATCTGACTTATTTATGGTCCTCTCCCTGGTTTTTCTTCTTTTGTATGTGGTTGCGGGTTTAAAATCCTCTACTTACACAATTCAAAAAAATAAAGAATACAAAAGAGTTATGGAACTCAACGCAGATCTTAAGGAACAGCTTAAAGTCTACAATACTGTTCAAAAAGATTACCTAGAAAAACAAGCCAGTAACGATGAAGTGGAAGTTTATAAAAATCTAATGGGCAAGTTAAACCTTTTGCAAGAAGATGCTAAAAATGAAAAAAACAATTTGAGAGCTCAAGCCAAAGAAAATGAAAAAAAAGAACAAGCTTTAAATCAGTATCAACAACTCATTCGAAATATTATTAACTCTAATATGATGGCAAAAACAACCATTGAACGTCGTGATAAACAAATAAAAGAAGTAAAAACTGAAAGTGAATCTAAAATTGCAGAGCTAGAAAGTAAATTCAAAGATGTGGCTGATAATCTTAAAAAAACAAAATCAAATTTAGCAGCAAAAGAAAGAAAGCTAGCCAATGCGAATCGTAAAAAGGAAATGCTTGTCAATGAATTGCAAAAGACACAATCACAATTCGAAAGTGAATTAAAAGAACTAAAAGAAAATCAAAAAAAACAAGCAGAAGCTGAACGCAGGGAATATAAAGAAAAAATACAAAAGCAAAAGATGTCAGCAAAAGCCCGAGAGAGAGCTTTAAAACAATTCCAAGAGGAACAAAAAGCTAAGTATAACAAAGAAGTGGCTTCGCTAAGCAAAAAAGTAGAAAAAAACCAAAAAGAACTAAAAAAAGCCAAATCACGCTTAAATGCCAGAAAAGCACTCGCAGCTAAAATCAAAAGTAACTTTAATAAAGCTGGAATTGATGCTGAAGTCGATGGTGACACTGGTGATGTGGTTATCAATTTTGGTGATGAGTATTTTGACACTGGGAAATTTAGTTTAAAACCCAATATGAAAAATATATTAGAAAAGTCCATACCTGTTTATGCTAAAAGCTTATTTTCAGACAAGAAAATTTCTGAAAAATTATCTTATATTGAGGTTGTAGGATTTGCTTCCCCCACATACAAAGGGAAATATATAGATCCACAAAGTATGGATGAAAACGATCGTAAAGCCATTCAATACAACTTAGATTTAAGCTATAAAAGAGCAAGAAGTATTTTTGATAATATCTTTGATACATCTAGCCTAACCTTCCCCGAACAAAAACGTTTAAAATCATTAGTCAAAGTGACGGGTCGAAGTTTTTTAGCCGAAAAAGTAGATGCTTCTACACGTGGAATAGCTTCGGGAATGGATCAAAAAGAATTTTGTAAAATCTATGATTGCAAGAAAGCACAAAGAGTTATTATTAAATTTGATTTAGAAAATTAAGGGGTAAAAAAATGATCAAAGAAAACTTTATACAATCAATAGTTAATACATTGGTTTTCTTCGCCACAGACATTCTAATGCCAACCATGGTATTTGTTTTCTGCATAGGGGCAGTTTTAAGAATTTTAAACTATTTAACTTTGAAAAGACAAGAGTTCTTCACAAAAGAATTTGATAAAAGAATAGACAACTACTTAGAAGAGATTGAAGAGCAACCCAATGTTTCTTTTTTTCAAACAGCAAAAAAATTGTTATTGATTACTTATTACGAAATATTTGAAGTTACAGCTATCTTACAAAGAAGAAAGCCCGATATGATCATGTCTTTAGGGGATCGCGTTTTTCTTAATAAACAGGGTTTTGCTTGGTTAGTTAAAAATTCCTTAAAACAAATGCGTCATATTAAAAGGGAAGAAAATCATCACCCTCCCTTCTTAGATGTATCAAAAAGCGTGTTTCAAAATAATCCGGCATTTACAAAAATATTCGGTTATATTCCCTCTGGATTTACCAATGACTTTTTAAACATTTTGCCTGGCATGTTTATTATTGGCGGAATCTTTGGTACATTTTTAGGTATTATGCAAGCCCTCCCCGATTTGAGCTCTATGAACCCCGATGATGTTGAAGGTGCCAAAAAAATTATGGATGCTTTTTTGTTTAAAGTTTCATTTTCTATGAGTACATCAATAATAGGGATTACACTATCTATTGGAATGAGTTTACTAAATACGGCATTGTCTGCAGATAGACTCTTTTTAAGAACCATAGATAACTATGAAAACTGTTTAAATCGTCTATGGAATCGAAGCACAAACAATGATATTCCTAGTAATTCTCTCAGCTTTGATGAGCACAAAAATCCACTTGAAGCATTAGCCGAAGAGGCTTTAGATAAAGAATACTTAAAGATGCGTAAAAAAATATATACTGATGACAACAAACATCAGCCCCATAGAGATGAGGTACCCAAAGCCTCTTAAAAAAGTAAGTGCACTTAGAATGCAGATCAATGGGATGTACTGTGTGCACTCTCATAATTTATATGATCTTAATTTCATTCTTACAAAAGTCAAAAATCTATAGACTTGCGTCCAGTTTAAGCCCTATTTAATTCTAAAATATGAAGTATTTTCGATATGTTACCGATATTTATAAAGGAGTTTTTCGCGCTTTATGGCTTTAACAAAACTGAATTATAAAATTATGGTTGTATCCCCATTTGGGATCAATGAAAAGTTTATTGAAGCTTATCAATTTACTATTGGTCGCTCGGATCAAGCTGAACTCATTATTCCACTCAATAGCATTAGTCGTATACACCTTGTTGTCAATGCTAAAGATGGTGAAATTTACATAAAAGATAACAACTCTACATTTGGAACCACTATCAGTGGCAAGGCTATCACAAAAGGGAAATTTGTACGCTACTCTCAAGGTGCACCCATTCGAATGGGAACAGCACCAATGATCATGAATTTAAGAATGATCACTGAAATTGAAACAGCACAATTGCTCGCTAAAAAAGAAAAAGCTTACATAAATAGATTTATTAAATACGATACCATTGAAGACATTAACTCCTGGATAAGCTCTATCTTAAAACCCACTAGCATGTTGTCATTGGTTGCTAAAACCAACCTTATGAATTGGGAAAATAATGTAAAACATGAGATGAATAGTTTTGTCAGTGAAATGCAAAGTGTAGCAGAACAAACTATTGAAAACGCAAAATTAAAAGGAGAACAAATTGTACAGGATGCGAACCTAGTTGCCTATGAATTAAAAAGCCAAGCCAAAGAAGAAGGAGAAAAATTTTTAGAAGAAATTAATAAAAAGGGATTAAACTTATTAAATTTAAGTGAACAAGCCTCTGAAAAAATTAAATCTGAAGCTATAAATTCGAAAGATGAAATAATCAGAACAGCCGAACAAATGGCTCAATCTCGGATTAAAGACGCTAATGAAAAGTTTAACAAAATCAACGAAGAGGCTAAGCTCCTAGAAAAAACATTTAAAGAAGAGGCAAGTAAAAAAGCAGAAGAAATTTTAAATAGATCAAAAGCCAAAGCCGATTCCCTAATAAAAGACTCACAAATAAAATATGATGAACTGGTAGCCACTGCAAATAATGAAGCGGCACAATTGAGTGCTAAATCCAATGCAAAAGTAGAAAACCTAATTAAAGCTGCAGAAAATAAAGTTTTCGAACTAGAACAAAAATCAAAAGCAGAGGCTGAAGCTCTATTACAAAGTTATCGGGAACAAGGAATAACAATAAAGACTCAATCAGAAAAAGAAGCCTCCAACATTATCAACAAAGCAAAAAATGAAGCACATGAAATAATTCAAGCAACAAATAATAAAACTGAAGAAATTATAAGATTGGCCAAAAATGAAGCTAACAAATATTTAAAGGATGCTGAAATAGAAAGAGATAAGTTGATAGAGTTAGGACAGCTTTCAGCTGAACGAATAAAAAAAGAGTATCAGGACCAGGCGGCAGCCATTATCAGTGAAGCTCATAATGAAGCCGAAATTTCAATTAATGAAGCCAAAGATCAAGCCCAGATAGTAATGGAAACAGCAAAAAAAGAATCAGAGTCTATAATCGACTCTACACTACGCGAATCAGAAGAATTAAAAGTCAGCTTAGAAAAAGAACTCTTTAAGTTTAAAGAAAATAGTCATATGGAAGCAGAAAAAATAGTTTCTAAAGCTCATGAAGAAAATAAAATTCTTAATAACAAAAATAAAGAATTAAAAGAAGAACAGATTTTTCTGGAGAATCAATATACAAAAATCAAATCTCAACAAGAAATGAACATTCAAAAGTTAAAGTCTCAAATCATCCAAATGGAGCAAGAATTAAAAACAAAATCTCAATCTCTAATCAATAAAGCAAAAAGTGAGGCCGAACAATTACAAAAAGATGCAGCCACCAAAGCACAAAATGAACTAGAAATTTCTAAATTAAAAGCAAAGAAAATCGAAGAACAAGCACAAGTCGCTGCTAAGGATCTTACAAATAGATCCCACCAACAAGCTAAGGCCATCGAAAATCAGGCCAATGAAATGTTAAAAAAGCAGATTTCTATAGCAGAAAAAGAAGCTTCTAATATATTACAAAAAGCCAACAAAGAAAAAGAGCTAATTTTAGAATCCTTAACCCATTTGAAAAATGAACTCGTCGAAATAGAAAAAAACAAAAATCAAAATTTTAATGAGTTAAAAAATATTGAACGAGAAACAGAAACAGCTAAAGCCAAGTTAGATGTTATCAAATCTGAATACAATTCCCAATTCGAAGGAAGACAAACACAAAGCGAACAATTTAAAAAGCAAATTAAAGAATATGAAGATAAAATTATTCAACTAAAAAGTAAACATGATGATTTCAAATCAAAATTCGAATCAAATAAAAACAAAAATGAATCACAAATTTCACATTTATTACAATCTATTCAAAAATATAAAGAGGAGTTAACTCAGATACAAAGCGTAAGAAACACTGCAGAAGCAGAACTTCAATTATTTAATCAACATTTACAAGGTATTAAAGAGCAAAATTCAGTTCTCGCCGATGAGCTTAAATTAAAAGAACAAGAAGTGATGACAGCAGCAAATGAAAATGCAGCAAAAATTTTACAAAAAGCAGAACTAGAGTATAAAAATTGGATAGATCGTGCCGAAAAAGAATACATTGAAAAATCTAAACTAGCAGAACAGGAGCTGATAAAGAAAAAATTTGATGGCAATGAGGAACTAAAGAAAACTCTGCAACAAAAAGAAAAGGAATTTGAATATAAAAAGAAACTCGATTCAAAAGAGATCATGCATGAATTACAAGAAGGTGTTTTACCTTTAATAGATCAAATCCCCTACTTGGAAGACAACAATAAAAAACTTTTATTTAATCAAATAAAAAAATCAGTAAAAGCAATTCTCGATGGCGAATCCGTTGAGCACCAAAATCGAGTTAAAACTTTACTCTCTTTTAGCCCTCAAGAAGCACAAAACAGCCGTAAATTTTGGTACAAATTAGGAGTAGCAGCTTGTATTGGTTTCATTTTGTTTACTTCTTACTTAATTGCCCCCAAATTTTTTGCAGAAGTGGGCTATAAAATTATAGCTCAAGTGACTCCCGATGCTCAACTCCAAGAAATTATTACTAAAAAATATTTTGATCAGCTTCGATCAGCACGGCTGTTTAAACCAGAAACTACAGACACTTTTAAAGAAACATATACAGATAATATACTCTATACCACACACTATTTAGAAAGTGTAACAGATGAGAACTACAAAAAAAATTGGACTTTAGAGCTCAATAAACTTTTTTTAAATGATCTTAAACTCCATGAAACTACTGTGGCCAAGTATATGGGCTTAGAATCTAGAATTTTTCTTGTTTTAGAGGATTTAAAAAATAGCCTAAATGCCACCCACCCAGAAACATTAAAAGCCGGCATAGATAAAATGCATGAAGAAGAATCTGAGAAAATAACTGAACTAAAAACTATATTAGAGGGTGAGAACAATTTTAAAACATTTTGGAAATTTCATAAAAACTTTTTTGAACAAAACAAAGTTCAAATGAGAGCCTTAGCAAGTGATAGTAATAAAAAATTAAATTTACCTAGAAAAGAAAGCTCAAGCTTAAATAATTCATCAGAAGAACCACAAATTTACTCTGATGAAGAGTTATAATTTAAATAAGTATTCCAGCGATGGCTGCTGTCATAAAGGCGGCTAAGCTTCCACCGATAACTGATTTCATACCTAGTACAGCTAAATCTTTTTTTCTTGAAGGTGCGATTCCACCAATTCCACCAATCTGTATTGCAATTGAAGAGAAATTTGCAAAACCACAAAGTGCATAGGATAATATAATAGTTGTTCGATCACTCAACTGATTTGAAATTTGTGAAAGGTTCAAATATGCTACAAACTCATTCAATACTATTTTTTGCCCAAGCAAAGAACCTGCAATACCCATTTCAGAAGAAGGGATACCCAATAGGAAAGCAATGGGTGCAAATAACCATCCTAAAACTAAACTTAAACTCAAAGTAGGAAGGCTTCCTTCTTTGATCATCAATTCTGGAGTAATGACTCCACCCCAAGCTTGAAAGTTAATTAATTCACCAAGTGCTCCTAACAATGCATCTGCCCCAGCAATAATTGCTATAAAAGCCAGTAACATTGCACCAACATTTAGAGCTAAACTCAATCCTTCACCAGCTCCTGTTGCCGCAGCCTCAATGATATTACTATATTTGACACTATCTATGTCTTTTGGAATGGTACCCATGGTCTCTGGAACTTCTGTTTCTGGCAAGAGTATTTTTGCAATAGCCAAGGCTGCTGGCGCAGACATTATACTAGCTGTAAGCAAGTGACCAGCAATATCTGGAATCCTATCTTTTAATAATCCAACATATGCTGCCATAACTCCACCAGCTACAGTTGCCATCCCACCCGTCATCACTGCCAATAATTCTGATTTTGTCATTTTGGCAACAAAGGGTTTAATCATAAGTGGTGCCTCTGTTTGACCAACAAAAATGTTTGCAGCCACAGAAAGAGTTTCTGCTCCACTGGTATTCATAACTTTTTGCATAATACTAGCAATTAAAGAAACGATTTTCTGCATAATACCTAAATGATAAAAAATAGCCATAATCGAGGCCATGAATATTATGGTTGGAAGTACCTGAAACGCAAAAATAAAACCAGATTTTTGAACACTGACTAAGTCTCCAAAAATAAAACGACTGCCCTCAAGAGTAAAATTTAGCAAAGCAATAATTAGATCATTAGCTATTTGAAAGGCGCCACGAAAGGGGCCAATGATATCTAAACCTGGAACACCCAAAACTAAAACACCCAGTATCAGTTGAAGCCCAACACCCATATAAACTATTTTAAAATCGACCTTCTTTTTATTTGCAGACAAAATGTAAGCAATAAAGATAAGAGCAAATAAGCCAAAAAAACTTATAATTCTTTCCAAGTTTAATATCTACTCTTTAATATGGTGGGATAGGCCCATCGAAAAATTAATTTATCCGCTAGCACTAAAGCACTTGTAAAAACTAAAGTTGAAATCAATGTATTGTTAAAAAAAGGAACCCCAGCAAAGTAAGAGGCAATTAATCCGTTCCAATTTTTCGTATACATTCCTGAAAACCACCAAACAGCCCCATTAGAGAGCAGAAAAAACCAAATGGATCCCCCTAAGCTTAAAGAAACAACTTCAAGGGATTTCGAACTGAATATTTTCTTTTTTGTTGTATACAAAACAAATAAGGCAAGAGACATCAAACTGGGGTAGATAATGATAGCAGTAGAATCAAATCCTAAAAAAATATCAGAAACAAATAGAATCAATACTGGCATAAGAAGTACTGACCAAGTGTTTTGTAAGCGCATGCCCATAAAAATTGCAATAGCAATAATCGGTGTAAAGTTAGGTGGATGGGGCAACCATCGTGAAAGAACTCCTAATACAATTGCTGATAAAAGAATTAAAAATTTAGCCACAATTTCTCCCTTTTTATTTTTTATATACTTATGCAATTAAACACAAAGAGTCAAAAATAAGTTTGGCAACTATACAAATTCTATTGCCTATGGCAAATTTTGCTGAATTTTATAACTTTTTATTAAAGAGGTAAATATATGTTCAAACTTGTTCTTATGCGACATGGGCAAAGCCAATGGAACCTAGAAAATCGCTTTACTGGCTGGAAAGACATTGACTTAACAGAATTAGGTCATAAAGAAGCCCAGCTTGCTGGAGAGCTCCTTAAAAAAGAAGGCTTTACATTTGATTTAGCTTTTACTTCTGTTCTTAAAAGAGCCATACGCACACTTTGGATTGTACTCTCTGAATTAGATTTAATGTGGATCCCCGTAGCAAGAACTTGGCGACTTAACGAAAGGCATTATGGTGCTCTACAAGGATTAAATAAATCAGAAACCACACAGAAATACGGTGAGGATCAAGTTTTCACATGGCGTCGAAGTTATGGGACTCCCCCTCCAGCTCTAGAACTTGAAGATGATCGCCATCCCCAATTGGATCCCCGTTACCAAGATGTGGATAAAAAACTTCTACCCTCCTGTGAGGCTTTAAAAGATACAAAAGAGAGAGTTCTCCCCTTTTGGGAAAAGCATATTGCACCAGAAGTTTTAAAAGGAAAGAAAGTCCTAATTGTTGCACATGGAAATTCTATTCGCGCACTCGTTCAACACTTTGATAATTTAAGTGAAGAAGAAATCACAGACCTTAACATACCTACAGGGATACCCTTGGTTTATGAATTCAACGAAAAACTTCAGCCCCTGAAGCACTATTATTTAGGTGATCAAGAGGCCGCATTGAAAGCAGCAAATGCCGTAGCTAATCAAGCCAAAACTTAAGGTCCTTAATTTAATTTTCTGTTAATTTGATCTTTTTCGAGTTGGATCTCTTCACAGAACCTTTGAATAGAAATGTGAGTTCTTTCTAATTGATCTAAAAGTGAGTTTATTTCTGCTTTTGAATTTGTGCTGGCCGGAGCCTTACCTTTATTTGGTTCTTTATCTATTGCCAATTTGGCCTTTAGAAAAATTTTTGCACTTATATACAATTTTTTTTCATACTCCCAATCACAGTCATAGTCCTTATAGTTTCTATAGTATTTTAATAAGTCTTTTTTTGCTTCCTCTGGAATAAAATCATCTTTCAGTTTATCTCTGATATTTTTAATTTCTTTATAAGTATATTTTACGTTTTCAAATACTACGAGGTGATTTTGTAAATCTGCATTGGCAACACGTCCCTCATTGTCCTGGCCAAACTGAAAAGAACTTCGACTCAACAAAGATTTAATTTTTTTACATTTTCTATAAATCTCTTGTCTCTTGTTGTAAAGATCTTTACTGATCTGACTAAATTGGTAATCATAACCAGACTGAGTTCTATTCTCATTTTGTGCTTTGAAATATATTTCAGACTCAAAACTGTCAGAGCAAAACTTTGTAGTTAAATTTAAGTTTTCCTTAATTTTATTGTAAATATTTGGATCCTTATAGCGGTCATCTTTAGCCAACTTACTAAGCTTCAATGATACAATATAAAGACTGTTAATACGGAGTGTATGCTCATTGTAACTATCATACCATTGAGTATTATTTAATGCCGCCAAGCCCTGACCCAAAAACAAATAAATGGATACTATAAATATAATAAACGACATCATAACATATAGTTATCGGCATAAACATATTAATACCTAACCGTACTTGTAAATTGTCAGCTGGACATAGGGCTTATTTATTCTAATAGCGAACTGAAACCTAGGGTCTTTTCAGATTGTAAAATGAATTGCAATTCAAGGTCTTCTTTTACTTTTGCCATAATTCCACCAAACAAACTTGGTGGTTCTAGACCAAGATCATTAAATTTTGTTATAATTTTTCCTCTAGCTTCCATTCCATCATTACTTTTAATGATATTTACCGAAGCTTTTACCTTATAAGAATTGTTGGCAATACTTAGTAGACCTGAAAATGGAACCTCATGGGTCTCCATTAGCACTTTTTTCCACTCTTGTTTTGTCTTCTTTTCACTTAAAAAAATTAAAGCGTTTTGCTGGTCTATTTTTAATATTTTTTTAACATCCTTGTCTCGTTCTTCTTCACCACTTTCAAAGCTATCAATTGGAATTTCTAATTTGAACGCATATAGGTTATCAACATCAGGTACAATTTGTGATCTTATCTCACAATTTTTCCCAACAACTTCCACTGTTCGAATTAACATCAAGCGCTTTTTTGCTACATAAGCAACACAATGATCTTTACTATTAAAAACCGAGGCAAAACTGTCTTGGAGAACTAAGAAAAAACTTAGCAACAGCAGTCCAATAACAAAAAAAATAAAGCCCCGGTCTTTCATTTAAATTATTTCCTTAATTGGATGCCTCTTTTTGTTTTTGGTCACTCTTTTGAGTTTCTAGTTTAGCATCACAAATTTCAGTTTTTTCTTTATATTCATCTTCTCTTTTTTGCAGAACTTTCTTGTAGTCTTTAAATCTTTTAATTCGATCTAGTAGGAATTCATCAGAAACGCCTACAATTTTATCCGTTTCATCAACACCCACTTCCCAGTCATCCTCTTTATCTGTGACACGATCCATGGGCTCTGTCCAAACCAGTTTACCATCTCCGCCATACTTTTTACTGCTGAGATCCTTCCTGCATTGTTTTAGCATCCCATAAAGTCCCTCGGAACCATACTTTCGATTTCCGTAGACCCTATCTTCAAGTGAGTAAACTTCATTTTGCAAACGTCGGAGCTCTTCATTCATTTGTACCTTTTTTTGTACTACTAAATTTCCATCTTTAATACCTAAATGGGTATCACCAGAAACACTTGTTGCCTTGTCCATTTTGGTTTCAATATCGCGCGCTTTGTTTGGATTTGCACATGCTACTAACAAACTACTTAAAGTTATAAATCCAAAACATATTTTTAATGATTTCATCATATTGTTCCTCCAATTGATTGTTTATTATGCCACAGTTGAACCCAAGCAAAGCAATGGAAAAGACATAATTGTGCAAAGCACTAAGTTGACGAAAATATTATGAAATTATAGCAAATGAATTTCTCTTTGTTTCTTTAAGGAAAAAGGACCAACAAATGGAATGAGGCAGCACACTTTTAAGCTGCTTTTCAATGTGCTGCAGTAAAGTTTCTCCAGAGGTATTGCCAATAAAATCATTAATTATATGTCCATGAAAAGGTTGAATGACTTCTTTCATAACCGCATCATCCAAAATAGAGTGCCAAAAAACAACTCCAGTGGAGGCCTCTATTTCACTTTCACCTTCAACTGTTAATGTATATTCATGTCCATGAATTTGCGAACACTTGCGAAATAGCTTTTCGTTTTCTTCATTTGTTAAGCTTTCATTATGATGGCGATGCAAGCTATTAAATTTATAAGATTTTGCCCAACTGATTTGTGGATATTTGTCTGATACAATTCTTGAATATTGATTGTCTCCTTGATGAATTTTTAAATTAATGTCTTTTAAACCAGACTTTTTTCTTAAATCTTCAAAAATTTTTAAATTCAACAATTCTAGAGTAAATGTCTGATTTTTAAAATTTACATTCTCATTATAAAATTGATGATCCCAATCAAGAAGCCAGTCTTTCCATGGCAGTGGCTCGCAGACTTCACTGGACCAAGTCACTTCTACTAAAAAGTTAAAGCCCATTCCACCTGGGGACCAACTTTGACCATAAATTTTTTCGGGTAACACTTTTAGATTCAATGGAGGCAGTGACTTATATCCTGAACTTAAATAAAAAGAGGCTCCTCTGCTTTTTTCCATATTTTTAGCTAACACAGTCATAGCCCTTTGAGAAGTTATTATCTTAATTAAATTCAGGTTTGACTAATAAGTGGTTCTGCATTGAACTGGGTAAGTATTATTATGACTGGAACCTCAACCGGAGGGTACTTATATGGAAAAAGTTTGGTTAAAAAATTATCCAAAAGGCGTTAATCATGAAATTAACCCCAATGTTTACAAATCTATAGTCGATGTTTTTAATAAAAGTGTTGATAAATACAATGACAAAATTGCTTATAAAAATATGGGTGCCAGCATTACTTTTTCGGAGTTGGATGAACTTACAAATCAATTTGCTGGTTTTTTGCAAAAACAAGGTCTTAAAAAAGGTGATCGCATTGCCATTCAATTGCCAAATCTATTGCAATTCCCAGTGGTGCTTTTTGGTGCACTCAAGGCGGGACTTATTGTCGTCAACACTAACCCTCTCTACACAGCCAGAGAGATGAAATATCAATTTGTAGATTCTGGAGCAAAAGCCATTGTTGTTTTATCTAATTTTGCGAGTCAACTAGAAGAGGTACTAAAAGATACAAAAATAGAAACTGTGGTTGTAACTCAGTTGGGTGATATGTTGGGGTGGCCAAAAAGTCATATTGTTAATTTTGCCATTAAACATGTAAAGAAAATGGTACCCAACTTTCATTTAGCCGGCTCATTTTCGCTCCTTGAAGCTTTAGATATTGGAAAATTAAATAAGTATTCACCCCTTGAATTGGGTCATGAAGATTTAGCTTTTTTACAATACACAGGTGGTACTACGGGTGTATCTAAAGGAGCTATGCTTACTCATAAAAACATTATAGCTAATATGTTACAAGTGAAGGAGTGGATCGCCACAGATCTTACAGATGGAGAGGAAGTTGTAATCACAGCTTTGCCTTTGTATCATATATTTTCTTTGACGGTGAATTGTCTTTGCTTTTTGAAAATGGGTGGGACCAATGTTCTTATAACAAATCCCAAAGATATACCCGGATTTATAAAAACATTAAAAAAAGAAAAATTCACATTGTTTACAGGTGTGAACACACTATTTAACGCCCTTGCCAATCACCCCGATTTTACAACAATAGATTTTTCGCATTTAAAATTTAGTGTTGCTGGTGGCATGGCCCTACAAAGAGTTGTCGCCGAGCTCTGGCAGAAAAAAACCAATACAGTTATATATGAAGGATTTGGTCTAACTGAAACCTCCCCTGTTGCCTGTGTTAATCCGTTAAATGAAAACAATCGAGTTGGCAGTATTGGCATGCCCGTCCCCTCTACGGAAGTGAAGGTCATAGATGAAGAAGGTGTTGAGTTGGGATTTCAACAAGCTGGTGAGTTATGTATAAAGGGTCCTCAAGTCATGAAAGGCTATTGGCAGCGCCCCGATGAAACAGAAAAAGTTATGTTAACTTCGGACTGGCTTAAAACTGGAGATATTGCTGAAATCATGGAAGATGGATTTGTTAAAATTGTAGATCGAAAAAAAGATATGATCTTGGTTTCAGGTTTTAATGTATATCCCAATGAAGTAGAAGATATTGCGGTAAAACATCCTGCTGTACTTGAAGCGGCCGCTGTTGGAATACCCGATGAAAAATCCACAGAAGCAGTTAAACTTTTTGTAGTTTTGAAGCCTGGACATAAGGTGAATGAGCAGGAACTAAAAGATTTTTGCCGACAGGATCTAGTAAATTACAAGATCCCCAAACACATTGAGTTTAGAAGCGAACTTCCTAAAACTAATGTCGGAAAAATACTACGCCGTGCCCTGCGAGAGGTTTAGGATTCTTTTTCAAATAATAAATCTGTTCATCCTTGTTTACAGGTTTATTTAAATTATTTTATATATTATAGGAATGTTGTTTTTATAAAAAACATCTCTATAATAAAAGCTCTATGGCTAATGACATCATATCCACCGCAAGAAAAGCACATATAATTAATGAAGACGACAGAATCTATGGCACCTTTGCTGAAATTGGCGCGGGCCAAGAGGTTGCTAGATATTTTTTTCAAGCCGGTCATGCCTCCAGGACCATTGCAAAAACTATGTCCGCTTATGATATGACTTTTAGTGATGAAATATATGGTAAAGCCCTACGTTATGTGAGTCGGGAACGGCTTAACAATATGTTAGATCATGAGTACAAATTACTATCAGAACGCCTCTCTACAGATAGTCGTTGTTTTTTTACTTATGCAAATACCGTGGCTACCGATAGTCACCAAGAAGAGTCAACGTCTCATGCTTGGATGGGATTGCGTTTTCAATTGTCTGCAAACGGACCGGTGAATGAGATTTTAATTCATGTAAATTTACTAGATAGAATGAGATTGCAACAACAAGAAGCTGTAGGTATTTTGGGAGTCAATCTCATTTACGCCGCCGTCTACTTAACAGATTCTGAAGACCTCATTATTTCTTCTTTAATGGATAATTTATATAATGATAGAGTACAAATCGATTTTATTCATTTTAGTGGTGAGGACTTAAAACACTTAAGTCTACAAAAAGCAGGTCTACAAATGTTAGCCTTTAAAATGAGTCATTCCTTAATATTTTCGCCAAATGGAGAAATTAAACAATCCACAGATCATCTTTATGGAAAATCTGTAGTCATTTTGCGTGGCACCTTTGCGCCTATTACAAAAACTAATTTAAGTATATTAGAAAAAGCCGAAAAGGCCGCCCAAGACTTTAACCAAAGTGGACAGCCTCAATGTTCTATACTAGAATTCACCATTGCTGACCTAGAAGACCCTGATGATCAACCCTTTGACGATTATTTAAGTCGTATTGAAACTATTAATGCTAGTGGACACTCGGTTATGGTTACAAATTTTCCCTTGTTTTTTCAAATTAAATCCTACTTAAGAAAATGCACTAAGGAGTCTATCAGCATTGTGATTGGTGCTTCATTATTAGAGAAAATACTTGATGAGTCCTATTACGAACCCAATAAGGGTGGGATTTTAAACGCCTTCGGTAAACTTTTTGATCATCGCTCTCGATTTCTTGTTTTCCCCTATAAAACAGCAGATACCTGTACAACCGCGAAGACCTTTCACCCCAATAAACAGTTAGCCAGTTTATATAATTATCTATTAGAAAACCAAAGGATCGTGGACATACTCGGTTGTGAAGATATCGATACCTCTTTGCTATCCTCACAGGTAAGAGACTTAATGAAAAATAAAGATCCAAATTGGAAAAAGTATGTTCCAGAAGCTGTCTGCCAACTCATAGAAAACAAAAAACTCTTCGGCTATAAATAAGAAAAAATTTTAATCAAGTACCTACTTTAAAATAACCAGCTCAACCAAACTGTTGCTGTGGGAATAAACAACTGCGACAGGTAAACATCCGAAATTTCACTCTCAACATGATCTTTTAATTGTTGAGCAACGAGCACTGCTTGTGATCCCCCTACAACTTGATCTGCATTCAAAGTCGTTGTTGATGTAAAAGGCTTTATTAAACCCACATCAACATTGAATAGCCAGTTTTCAGCAATTTGCCAGCGATATCCGGCGTGAACTGTTAGTGCGTGTAAATCCGTACCAATACTCATTAAAGAGGCATTGGACAAGACTAGTGGATTTGCTGAATACTCTGTACCAAAAGCATTCTCGAGTTGATCCACAGTCACATCACCCCCGCCGCCCATCATATATAGATAGCCGGCTTCTACAAATAAACCATTGAGATTGTGTAAATTCCAACCACCTCTTATATCTATAATAAAGCTATTTGAAATTGCTGAAGTCACAACTTCTGCGGTGTTCTCTCCTAAAATGCCAACACCAGAAATTAGAGAGCTGTTAATGCCCATTAAAAAATCCAAAGACATTCCCAAACCTGTAGTGGCATAAAATTCACTATTAAAATTTGCTTTTACACGACCGGCTATTTGAAATGGTATTTCTGTCCCCGCCTCCAACTCCCAAGTTTCAATGGCGAAAACAGATTGAGTGGCAAATAATAAGCTTAACAAGGTAATAATTTTTTTCATCCAGAAACTCCTAGAAACTTTAAAAGTGATTGTACAATTTGACCGCTTCCACCTTTTTCTCTCAAGGCACCGCGGGGGCTATCATTCCAAGCATAAATATCAAAATGGGCCCATGGCAAGTCTTCAGTAAATCTTTGTAAAAACAGAGCCGCTTTTACTGCTCCACCAAAGCCATCTGTACAATTCACTAAATCTGCCACATTGGAAGTTAGAGCCAACTCTTGTTGTGGATCCAAGGGAAGTGGCCAAATAAATTCGCCACTTTTTTTGGCACTACTTAGCAATTGCGATTGCAAATTTTCTTCTGAACAAAATAAACCGGGTAAATTTGCACCTAAACCTTGTTTGACAGCACCTGTTAAAGTCGCCACATCAATTAAAGCTCTTGGGGTTTCTTTTTGTGTAACAGCATAATTTAGAGCATCAGCCAATATCAACCGACCTTCGGCATCAGTATTGTGAATTTCCACTGTTAAACCCTTTCTTGAATGCAAAACATCCCCTGGGCGAAAAGAATTCGATGAAATTGCGTTTTCAGCAATTGCTAAATAAAAATCGCAATTTACTTTTTCTTTGGATAACATCAAATAATAAGCTACTCCCAACAAACTGGCAGATCCCCCCATATCTTTTTTCATTAAGCGCATATTTTCTGCAGGCTTTATATTTAATCCACCAGAATCAAAAGTAACTCCTTTTCCAATGAAAGCTATTGGCTTTTGAGACTTAGCTGCTTTTCGAAAGGACAGATGAACAAGAAAAGGTCCATTTTGAGCACCTCCTCCAACTCCCAACATTAATCCCATGCCTTCTTTTTTTAACTGTTCAGGATTTAAAACATTAACATTTACATCTTTAAACAAAGTTTTAATTAATTTTACATATGAAGTGGGATTGAGATCCCCAGCTGGAAGGTTAACTAAATGTCTAGCTAAATTTACTGCACTGTATTCCGCAGATATTTTATTTAGATCTTTATCAGTTAATTTTTTTCCAAAATAATTTAAAAAGATAGTTTTTGGTTTTTGAGCTTTTACTTTGTACATGTAACTTGCAAGACCAACACCCAAAAGGGCAGCTAGCATTTGTTCACGTGTACAATCAATAAAAGATATTTCTGTAGGTCGTGATAGATCCACAGAACTAAATATTGCCCCCATCTTATCTCTGGCAGTGCCCCATGAGGAAATATGCAATTGTTTGGGTGCATATTTTTTTTCTATTTCTAAATGGAGGGGCAAGTAATATATAAATCCATTTTCCACCTGAAAAATCTGTTTTGCTTTAAAATTACTTTCTTCTAGATCTTGCCATTGCCAATCGTACAATTGAGATTTTAAATGCTTAAGAACAGAAGATTTCTGTGGTCTACTAAACACATATATTTTATTTTTAGCTTTCTTGTCCTTCTGTATTTCATTAGAAAATTGAATTCCAGCTTGAATGGCCTGGATTATGCTGCTAGATGTAATGACGTTCATTAAAGTCTCCCTAATTATCAATTATATACTGGTAAAAAATCATGATCAAAACTTTACGGCTCATGCAATTTAATTTAGAAAACTTTTTTATCTACTTAGATAAAGAAGTTCCAAATAATTGGTCCGATATCTCTGAGGACCACTGGCAGACACTAACTCATTCCACAGTTAAATTGAAGCCTCTTGAAAAATTAAAAAGAATCGCCAGCTTAATTATTGAGCAATCTCCCGATATTCTTTTGCTTAACGAAGTGGGGGGAAGGGAATCACTAAATAATTTTAATAATCTATTCCTTTCTGGTTCTTATAATGTTGAACTTATTGAGGGTAATTCTAACCGAGGTATCGATATAGGGTATCTTGTGAAGAAAAGCTTAAACCTTCATTGTTTGCTGATCACACACAAACAGCGGCCCCTAAACTTCCTTTATCCTCACGAGCAAAACACCCAGAAAAAAACTCACTATTTTTCCAGAGACGTGGCCGAACTTAGAGTTTTTGATAAAAATAACCGTAATACTCCAAGAATAATTATTCTTGGAGTTCATTTAAAATCTAAATTGGACACAGAGGGAATCGATCCCGATGGAAGAGGGCGACGACAGGCTGAAGTTAAAACTCTTATTGAAATTTTTAATGAAGTTAAAGCAGAAACTTCTAATTCAATTCCCATTTTTTTAGCTGGTGATTTTAACGGCATTGCCAATAGCCAAAGACAAGAACCTGAATTTGCTCCAATTTATGATAGTGCCGAATTGATAGATATTATGGAGCTGGTTGGATCTCCCGTAGAAAAAAACTTCACTCAGATAATTTTTAATTCTTTAAATAATGCGGTACCTGTTCAAATAGATTATTTTTTTATTAATAAGAAATTTAGCAAACTTGTAAAGGGTGCTTATACCCTTTACTACAAAGATAAAGGAGGAATTGAAATTCCCCCTCCTATTAATCTAGAGCAGCGTTTACAACTGCCCTCCGATCACTTTCCTGTGGTATGTGATTTACTTCTTGATGATATCAAGTAATTCCACTTCAAAAACAAGTACGGAATTTCCTGGGATACTGGGACGACCTGCTTCACCATAAGCCAGATCAGGTGGAATGTAGAGCTTCCATTTAGATCCCACTTTCATCAATTGCAAAGCTTCCGTCCAACCTTTAATAACTGCGGTTACTGGAAATTCTGCAGGTTGGTTCCTAGAATAAGAACTGTCAAATTCAGTACCATCGATGAGTGTTCCTTTGTAGTGAACTTTCACCACATTTTCAGCCGTTGGAATCTTTCCATCACCTTCTTTAACAACTTCGTATTGAAGTCCTGATTCTAAGACTTTTACACCGTTTTTACTTTTGTTTTTAGTTAAGAAGTCTTCACCCGTTTTTTTATTAACTTCTGCTTCTTCACGACGTTTTTTGTTGCGATCTTCAGCCATAGTAGAGAGCGCTGTCTTCATTTCGTCTTCTGTAAGAAGTGATTTTTGATCTTTTAATTGATGTGCAATTGCTAAAGAAAAAGCATCAATATCTAAATCTATCCCCTGCCCCTTCATATTCTTGCCAATTTGTTGACCAATAGCATAACTGTACTTGGCCTTGTCATTATCCATTTTAACTTTCTTATCACAGGCAATAAAACCTAAGCTTAATAACATAACTATGATTACTTTCATTCTGACTCCTCATCTGGTTGATTAATATAAATATTATTTCTGTGCGGATTGGTCAAAGCTAAGATTACATTGCGTTGCATCTTTTGATGCTCGAATTTTAAGCATTTGAGATATTAAGTCACAGAAAAAAAAACACTTGAGCATATTTAACTCTACTGAAAGACTTACAAAAAAACTAATGGTGTCTTATATTGGTACACCTATTGCTTAACATTAAGTTAAGTATAACAAACAAATTCCAGGGGGAAGTATGAAGTTAGTAAATTTTGTGATAGCTGCGTTTTTAGTTTTAGGTTTTGCCAATGCTCAAGCCGCAACTCAAGATCAAGAAGAAAAAGAAGTGCAAGTAAGTATCAATGATGCTCTTGTACCCGCTTCTGTAAAAGTAGGTAGTGAAGTTAAGGCTGTTATCAGTGGTCTATTTAATAATGGCTGCTATCGTTACAGTCGTTCATCAGTAGATCACGACACTGCTAATGACATCCATGAAGTTAGCACATATGCTCAAGTTAGCCAGGGAATGTGTATTATGGTATTAGTTCCTTTTACACGTGAAGTTGAACTTGGTAGCTTTACAAAAGGTGAACATCGCGTTCGTTTTGTGAATGGTGATGGCACTTATATGGAAAAAAGAATTATCGCTCAGTAATATGAAGTATATAATAGTCACGTTATTATCGTTACTATCACAATTTTCGCTAGCTGAAACAGCTGGCGAAAATTTTTCTGGGGACATCTTGGGTCGCTGGAAGTTTGTTGAATATATCTATGAGGGACAAAAACTCCCAATTCCCAATCGCAATTTAAATCTTTTATTTGAGTTTCATGAAACAAAGAGCAATCGACTTTGGTGGTTTCGAGACAACGAACCTGGTTTTTGTGAAAGAATTGGTTTGTACACTTATGAAAATGAAACCTTAACCGACAATGTGGTTTGGGTAAATCCCGACAATCACGTGGAGTGCTCACAGCATCCTGATATGAGAATGGGACAAATTGCAAAAAACAAAGTCACTTTTGAAAATGGCAAGTTATATCTCCACTTGTCACTTAAGGGTCAGCCCCTCATTTATGTTTGGGAAAAACAATAATCTTGATTCAAATTTCATAATATAGGCATAATTACTGCAATGACTGCCAACATGCTATTAACTCAAGTAAACAGTTTTGACTTTCTAAATCATTTGCCGGAAAGCGAAATGAGATTTCATATCGAGGGTGTGCGTTGTCAAAATTGTCTGGGGAAAATTTACGAATTAAGGCAAAAACTCGATGGACTTATCGAACTCCATTTGAATATGAGTACAAAACAACTCCTAGTTCGAATCGATAAATCTAAAATAAAAATGTCCCATGTAGCTAATGAAATCAGCATTTTGGGCTACACACTTCAGCCCTTACAAACTCCCAGCGAATCTGAAAAAATCCAAAAGGAAAAAAACCATCGATCACTTATTGGCTTAGGAGTTGCCGCAGCTTCAACAGGAAATATTATGTTGCTGTCTGCTGCTAACTATGCTGGTGCTGACCCTGGATATGTATATATTTTTGATTCATTAAGTTTTTTACTTTTTTTACCCATTTTACTTTATAGTGCGAAGCCCTTCTGGCAAAGTTTTTTACTGTTTTGGAAAACCAAATCCGTAAACATCGACCTAACCATTATTACTGCTGTAGTTTTAGGCACTGGTTTTAGCCTCTATAATTTAATTCATAAAATGGGATTTGTTTATTTTGATTCCATGGCTATGCTTCTACTCCTCTTACTGGCCAGCCGTTATATGTTAGATAGAATTCAACAGCGATATTTAAACACCAATTACTTAAACCCTCTCCTTTTAGAAACTGCCGTCGATGTCTGGCTTCCAGAAAGTAAAACATTTGAAAATCGTCCAGTTAAAAATCTTACTCGCGGCGACATAATTCAAGTATATAAAGATCAATCTCTCCCCGTTGATGGTCGGCTCATATCTGAAAATGCTTATCTCAATACCGCAGTGATCACCGGAGAGTCCCAACCTCAAAAATTTTTAAAATCTGATTTGTTGTTTGCTGGTAGTAAAATATTATCTAATAAATTAAAGATATCCGTGGAAAAAGTGGGTAGCACTACACGCATTGGCGAGTACTTAAAACAACTTAGCGATCAAATCCATGGTGAAACACAATTAACCTCAAAATTAAACGGTATGGCTAAAGTTTTTACCATTAGCATTATTGCTTTGGCTTCATTGCTATTGATTTATTTTGCCCCTTCCAATTTCTCAGAGGGAGTACAAAGAGCATTAGCGCTGGTAATATTAGCCTGCCCTTGTGCTTTGGGTTTAGCCGTTCCCTTAACTCAAAGCTTAGCTCTAATGAAAGCCAGTCGCTTAGGTATAATTATTAAAAACGGCAATGTCTTGCATGAAGTTTCAAAAATTCAAAATTTTGTTTTCGACAAAACTGGAACTCTCACTTATGGTCAATTCGAATTTGACCATTGGAGTCCAGACAGTATATTAACCGAAAAAGATTTTTCTATAATAATGTCCCTAGAACAAAAAGCCCGACATCCTATTGGTAAAGCCTTTACCAAATATTTAAAGGATAAAAATACAAGCCTATGTAAGTTGGATGGTTGGATGGAAGTCTTTGGCAAAGGTGTAAGTGGAAATCTAGCTGGAGATTTTTACGAAATTAAATCTGCACCCATATTTTATAGTGACAACCCACTTTTAAGCAGCGTTGGCTATTATAAAAATAATGAGCTCTTAGCCGTGGCTTACTTTGGTGACCAAATACGACCACAATCTAAAAGTATTATCCAAAAATTAAAGAAAAGAGGAAATGTATTTTTACTGTCTGGCGACAATATAAATCAAGTACAACACCTAGCTAAGGAAGTCGGGATTCCATTAGAAAATGTAAAAGCTTCGGCTTCTCCTGAAGAAAAAGTCCAATTTATTGATTCACTTAATTATTGTGCAATGATCGGTGATGGAGCCAATGATGCCGTTGCCATTTCTAAAGCCCATGTTGGAGTTGCTGTTCAAGGTAGTATGATCGCAAGTCTAAAAGCTGCAGACGTATATTTTACCATAGAAGGAGTGGAACACCTTTACCACCTATTTGATGTGTGTGAAATTTTTGAAAAAACCGTAAAAGGACATATGTGGTTTTCTGCTCTATATAATTTGTTGGGTGCACTCGCTGCAATTTTAGGATTTATAAATCCACTTGTCGCCGCACTTTTGATGCCTGCCAGCAGTTTAACTGTACTTATGACTTCCCTTTGGGGAATGAAAACCATACAATTAAAAATATTTAAAAAACATTTATCAAAAGAAGTTCTTACATGAGCATAATTCTAATTATGATACCCGCTTCCTTACTATTAGGATTGTTTTTTTTAGGAGCATTTATTTGGGCAACAAAAGAGGGGCAGTTTGATGATCTCGTCACTCCCCAATATGAAATATTAATTGAGGATAAACAAATTAAGGATGTAAAGCATGAGTAAAGATACTAAAAGCACGTATGATGACAACATTGTTAAAATGTTTGTATACGCCACAATGTTATGGGGAACAGCAGCTTTTCTTTTTGGAGTGATCGCCGCATTACAAATGGCCATTTGGCAATTTAACTTCGACTTGGAATGGCTGACTTTTGGTCGCCTTCGCCCTTTGCATACAAATGCAGCTATTTTTGCTTTTGCCGGAAATACTATTTTTGCTGGTATTTATTATTCCACACAGCGTTTAACACGTATTAGAATGTGGTCAGATACACTGAGTAAGATTCACTTTTGGGGATGGCAGCTCATAATTGTCGCGGCGGCTATAACTCTGCCTCTCGGGTTTTCCCAAGGAAAAGAGTACGCAGAACTAGAGTGGCCCATTGATATTGCCATTGCTGTCATCTGGGTTGTTTTTGGTGTCAATTTTTTAATGACCCTAGTCAAGCGCAGAGAAAAACATATGTACGTGGCTCTCTGGTTTTATATAGCCACATTTGTAACCGTTGCTATATTACATATTTTCAACTCAATAGTACTGCCAGTGAGTTTTTTAAAAAGTTATCCTGTTTATGCTGGTATTCAAGATGCCCTCGTACAATGGTGGTATGGCCACAATGCCGTGGCCTTCTTTTTAACTACGCCTTTTTTGGGATTGATGTACTATTTTATTCCTAAGGCTGTGAATCGCCCGGTTTATAGTTACAGATTATCCATTATTCATTTTTGGGCTTTGATATTTATTTACATCTGGGCTGGTCCTCACCATTTATTAAATACTGCACTACCTGATTGGCTCCAAACCATGGGGGTTGTTTTTAGTGTAATGTTATGGGCTCCCAGTTGGGGTGGAATGATTAATGGTTTGCTGACATTGCGTGGATCTTGGCATTTATTAAGAACAGACCCCATAGTTAAGTTCTTTGTTACTGCTGTAACTTTTTATGGTATGTCCACCTTTGAGGGACCACTACTCTCAATTAAATCCATAAACTCTCTAGCCCATTATACAGATTGGATTATTGGTCATGTTCATGCCGGTGCACTAGGTTGGAATGGATTTATGGCTTTTGGTTTAATCTATTATTTGATCCCAAAACTTTTTGATACCAAATTGTACAGCCGTACATTAGCCAATGCTCATTTCTGGTTAGGAACATTGGGAATTATTTTTTACTACTCTTCGATGTTGGCTGCCGGTCTTACCCAAGGATTAATGTGGAGAGCTTTAGATTCCAATGGGCAACTGGTTTATCCTGACTTTGTTGAAACTGTAACAAAGATTGTTCCCCTTTATTATATAAGAATCATCGGTGGAACATTGTACTTAGTTGGTTTTATTATAATGATTTACAACATCATTAAAACAGTTAAGTCTTCACAGGGAAAAGTTATCTCTGTTGCTATTCCTGAAAAGGCTTATTTCCCTAACGAGAAAGAGGGAGATGGACATAGAAAATTAGAAGGCATGGCAATGACCTTTACAATATTAGCTACAATCGCAGTTGTAATTGGTTCTGTTATTGAATTGGTTCCAGCTATGTCAATGCATAAGTATGTCTCTATGGAAAAGATAGTTGAGCCCCTAACACCATTAGAGTTGGCCGGCAGAGATATTTATATTCGAGAAGGTTGTTATGTTTGCCACTCTCAAATGATTCGTAAAATGACTTCTGATGTTTTGCGGTTTGGTGAGCCCTCAACAATTGAACAGTCTATGTACGATCATCCTTTTCAATGGGGTTCAAAACGTACAGGGCCTGATTTAGCAAGAGTAGGAAAAAAGTACCCTAATATGTGGCATTATGAACACATGAAGAATCCACGGCAAGTCGTACAAAATTCTTTGATGCCAAATTACAGTTGGCTTTATAAAAAAGACCTTGATTACTACAGTCTTAGAAAAAAACTTTCCGCCCTTAAGAGACTTGGGGTTCCTTACACAGAACAACAAGTCGTTAATGCCGATGTCTATGCACAAAGTGAAGCCGACGGTGTTGCTGAAAGTTTAGTTGAGGCGGGAGTGAAAGTTGACATTGCTAATAAAGAAATTTTAGCACTTATTATTTATTTACAATCCCTTGGACAAAAGGGAGGCGATTAATGAAGCAGGAAGCATTAAAATATTTTACTAACATTAATTTAATCGCCTTTGCTTTTTTTCTATTTCTAATAACTTTTATTGGAATTGTATTTTGGACACTACGACGTTCTGCAAAGTCACAATACGAAGAATTAGGTAGGGCACCACTCAGAGAGGAGGCAAATCGTGGAAAATGATAAAAACGATCCTTTTTTAATGGATCATAACTATGACGGTATTCAAGAGCTCGACAACCCCATGCCTACATGGTGGTTAATTACATTTTATGCAACCATTATTTTTGCTGGTATTTATTTCTTCCATTATGAATTGTCTGGAATTACAAGCTCCGATCAGGAGTTAGCTGAAGACTTTAAAGAAATAAAATCCTTAAGGCAAACTGCCCAGGCCAATAAACCGCAAATGGAAACTCAAGATTTAAACGCTCTCGTTTTAGAAACAAGCGCCATTGATGCCGGTAAAAAAGAGTTTTTACTTAGATGTGCGGCTTGCCACGGACAATCTGGAGAAGGAGGCATTGGCCCCAATCTAACAGATGATTTTTGGATTCATGGAAAGGGAAAAATTGAAGATATTGTAGCTATTGTCAATACTGGTGTTACCGATAAAGGTATGCCAGCATGGTCAGAGATGATGTCGGCAGCAGCAATAAATAACACCTCAGCTTTTGTGTTTTCCCTAAAGGGAACCAACCCAAGTAATGGCAAGAAGCCTGAAGGACAGAAAGTCGAATAAATGAACAAAAAAGATCCTAGAGAGGTTTCTACAGAGAGCCTCTCTTCTTTAGATGAATATGGTGATCGCAATTTTTTATATCCGGCCGAAGTAAAAGGATTTTTTAAGAAATGGCGAAATGTTATTCATCCAATTTTTATAGCATTTTTTTTAATATTGCCATGGATTAAAGTTAATGGTCAGCAATGGGTTTTATTAAATCTACCTGAAAGAAAATTTCATATTTTTGGTCTTTCGTTTTGGGCACATGATACCCCCATCATTTTTTTTGTTATAGCTGGATCTTTAGTAGGTTTTTCTCTGATTACTGCAATTTGGGGTCGCCTATGGTGTGGTTGGGCCTGTCCACAAACCGTATTTATTGAGAGTGTTTTTCGTAGAATTGAAATTCTAGTAGAGGGTAATTACTTAGAAAGAAGAAAACTTGCCAAGTCCCCATTGAGTTTTAGTAAGTTTATTAAAACTTTAATAAAATGGTCATTATTTTTAATGGTTTCCTTGATACTGACCCATAGTTTTTTAGCCTATTTTGTCGGCTCTGACCGCCTTATAGAAATGATACAACACAATCCTAATGAAAATTGGACTAACTTTTTGATTATTTGTTTTACAACAGGTGTAATTCTTTTTGATTTTGGCTGGTTCCGCGAGCAATTTTGTTTAATTATGTGTCCCTATGGCCGCTTTCAATCTGTACTTATGGATAAGGATTCACTAGCTGTTTTGTACGATACAAAAAGGGGAGAACCACGCCGTTCAAAAGAAAACAAAGATCAATTAGATAAACAGGGTGATTGTGTTAATTGTTTTCGCTGTGTTTCTGTTTGTCCCACGGGAATAGATATTCGAAATGGACTGCAAATGGAGTGCATTGCTTGTACAGCCTGCATTGATGCCTGTGATGACATCATGGAAAAATTAAAAAAGCCCAAAGGACTTATTCGTTATGCTTCTGAAGCCTCTTTAACAAGTAAATCATTGAATTATTTTCGACCGCGGACCTTACTTTACACTTTTATTTTAATTTTTCTGGCTCTTGGTTTTGTATTTACCTTAATAAAAAAGGAACCTATCGATTTCATTGTTATAAGAGCTATTGAAGAACCATATAAAATAGTAACAGGCGCAGATGGCAAAAAAGAAATAATAAATCATTTTAAAGTTCATATTCAAAACCAAAGTTCTTCCCAAGTTATTACTGAATATAAAATCAAGGATAAAGACTCTCATTTTTTAATGATCGCACCGGATAACCCTGCAACTACGAACATGGGACAAAAAAAGTGGATACATTTTTTTATTAAAGTAGATGATCAAGACTTTAAATCCATAACTGATAAATCATTACAAATTGAATTCAAGACTCATGGAACGGGTTTAGAGTTGAACAAAATAGAAACTATTACTTTACTCGGTCCCGAATAAGTCTTTATTCTACCAATCCCCAATTTAATAGTTCATTCCAATTGCCCATTTCGGCTGTCTTTCTCAATCGGTCTAAATGATTTCTAATATGAACGGGAACTTGACCGGCATAGTGATTGTCTATGTAATTTGCTAATACAACCGCTTCGTAACGAAGATAACATTTCTTGGCTAATTGAGTTCTTGGGAGAGTGCGAATACAACTTTCATAGTAAGCTTCGTGAAGTGTCCATAAGTTAATATCTTTTAGTCTTTCTGCCACTAAGCCCGCTGTATATAAAGCTTGTGCTTCTTCCTTTTTTGTTCCAGGACTCTCAAGCAAATCGTGCAATAAGCTGGAAGCCCTTAAAAAATATATAGCTCCCGCACTACTTTGTGGAAATTGCGTAGATTGCCATCCCTTTTGCAAAAGTTGATTGGCTTTAGCCAATTGCTCTTTATGAGATGTTTTTTGGATTTTCTTTTGTAAGTTATTATCTTTCTCCCATTCTTTAATGGACTTTTGCCATTCCAATAAGGTCTGCTGCATTGAGGGGGGAACTGAGTTAAAATTTATTATTTCATTCACAATTTGACCTGCCAAAACAGGATCACGTTTCACTCTGACCAATATAGCCATAGATTTTTTTGCACTGGTTTCCCAGGATTGAGGGGATGTCATTGCCAATTTTTTATTTGACAACAAATTCCGATATGCCATTAGGGCCTTATCAAAATCCCTGATGGCAGTTAAATATTGGGCTTGATCTAATTTATTTAATTTATCGAGATCCACTCCCCATGACCATTCTAACTTACGACCCTGATTATTACGTGTATGACAGCCCATACAATAAGTCGTAGCGTTACGAATATTGTTCTGAGCAAAGTCAGAATTTCCCATCTTATATTGCTCATAGGCATAACCCAAATCTTCGGAGAACTTCTTGGCGGTAAACTTTAAAATTGGATCTCCCTTAGTTGCATGCTCATTATTTTCAAGATTTTTAGAGACTTCTACTAATTGTTGCATTTCTGTATTAATAATCTTTGAATTAGCCGGGTTATGAAATTCTTTTGAACTCACAGCCAAAGGTAATAGCTTTGACATAGAAAGAGCGAGTTTATGCATATCCGCTTGCCAATTCGCTTTATCTTGTTTAATTTCCTGTGAGGTCTTTGGGTTGTGTGCACATTGTAGCAAGAATAAAGTTGTAAAACATAAAATCAGCTTCATTTTTTCTCCACTAATAAAATTCAATCGATTGTTTGTCCTTTTTAATGTAAACCATAGTATCGACCAAGTAAAAATGAAGTTATGATAAAAGATTTGACGACTCGCAATGAAGAATGGCGTAAACTAAAAAATAGCAACATCACCTATGCTATCATTAGCCTCATAGTTTTTTTCACAACTGCAGGTTTTTTAAGCCTTTTTTATGCTGATAAAATCAAAGTATACACTCAATGGATAGCTGATAACTTTGGACCCCAAGGTATGTGTGCGGTTGTTTTTATAGCCGACACCATAATCAGCCCCATACCGCCTGATGCCATGCTGTTGGTGGTTGCTAAAAGTCAACTCCATGAAAATTGGCCATTATATATAAGCCTGTTTAGTTTCTTTTCAGTACTGGGTGGAAATTTTGGCTATTTTATTGGCTTTATGATTCAACGATTTTCTTGGGTGCCAGCCATTATCCTTAATTACACTTCTAAGAAACATGAAATTGTAGAAAAGTTTGGTGTTTGGGTGGTCGTATTGGGAGCATTGACCCCCCTACCATTTTCAATCACGTGTTGGTGTGCCGGAATGGTGAGACTCAATTGGTTTCATTTTTTTATAGCAAGCCTTTTTAGAATACCTAGGATCTTTGGAGTCTATTATTTACTCATCCACTCTCAGGAATTAACTGATTTTTTATCTACTTATTTATAACAGGATCGATTAAACTTGTAATTGGTTCTATTTTTTCTGGTGGCTCTAGTTGCCTAGCAATACAACTTTCCAAGTGATTTTTAGCAAAGTAGTCTTTTGCCAAAGCACTGCAATTCCAATCTGGATTTTGTAAATCTCTACATTGATTTTGCATATCCATTAAATAAATGGCTGAGGCTTTGTAAACTTCAAAATGCTGGGAAATTAGTGTCATAAATTCATTGGGTTTAATATTAATTAACAAAAAATCATGACAACGTGTATCTGGATACTTGTTCAATATTCTTGAACATATTGAATAGGCTGACTTGGCATATTTTTTTACAACACTCACTTTTTGTGTATTAGAAACATTGGATCGAGCCACTTCCAGAGATTTGAAAACAATAATATCTCTTAAGGAATCCAAAATATCTGGAGTTGGAGCATTTTTTCCAAAAGCCAAGCCTTCAATTTGACTCACACTATAGATTTTTTTAAGTTCCTCTTCCTTGCTTTCAGATAGTTGTTTAGCTCTTTCATAATTCAAGGGGTAAACAGATTCTTCTAGACATAAAGGTTTTCGCCATTTTTCCTCTAAAACTGACCAATCAATTATATCCACAGATGCATACAGAAGCTGAGGAAGGAAAAACAACATAATACTCAATTTAAGATTCATAATTTAAGCTGCCAATTTTTTTATTTGAGCGATTTTACGTCTCAAATCATCGTTTTCTCGACGTAGAGTATGATTTTCATTTCCTAATATTACAATCTTCTTTTTTAATTGCATCATTTCTTTTTTAATTTCTTCTTCCGCCTCAGGATTTGTGCTTTTTAATTTACGCTCCACATCACTAATATCTACCTCAACTTTTAGTTTAGCTGGGTTGGCATCTAATTGAGCATTTAATTTCTCTTCTATATCATCTTCGATGACTAAGGCCAAATCTATTTGATCTACCCTAAGTAAACCTTCACTCATCATGGTTCTTACTTCCGTCAGAATATTTACAATCACTGTCGATTGCTCAGAGGGTGAAGGGTTTTTGCCTTCAATCGCATCTCTAAGTTGCCTGAGTCTTGAATGAGAAAAGGTTTTTGTTGCTCTCTGCCACTGCTCTTCGCTTAAAATTTTACTGGCAACTGATAAGGAAATGTCGGTTAAACGAGAGAAAATTTCTGCTAATACTTGATCGTCCCAACACATTATTTTTTCAAGGGTTAACATTTTTTGGAAAATGGCTTCCGCCCAGATGGGATCCTCATCCTCAATAATTTTTAAAAATCTTTCTTGTTTAGTTTTTCCGCTCGTTTCAACAAGTTGCAATAACTGACGAAAACCACCACTTTTTTTATACCTTGTAATCATCCCCATTTTTAAAATTCCCTCATTTTTGATTTCTCAAATTCAGAACTAAAAGCATAAACTCATAAGTCTCTTTTACATCGGTAAAAATGAATTAGAATTTAAAGTGTATATTCAATTTATTGATATGCATCGCGTTAGCTGTTAATTTTTTACCAGCTTAAAGTCGGGCTCGTAACCGGGTTTTACTTTAGCATCAAGCACGCAATTTAAACTAAATTTAGTGGAATTATTATCTTGTTCAGAGAAGTTAAATTCAGATGCTGTTACTTGTTCGGAAACACGGTCGAAATAAATCTTTTCATTGACAACAATTTCACTGGTGCCCATTTCTCCGCCTTTGTTATTATACTCTATTAACTCTGTAAGACTGGACCCCTTGAGTATAACGGCATCTGTAAGTTGATAAAATGAGTTTTTTGAGTTTTCAATAGCTATCGCCGCCTCTTTGATTAGCCCCGGCTCGACCTTCCACTGAATTCGGGTAAGAACATTTTCAAACTTATATTCGATATCCAACTCTGTTCTTTTATTAAAATTCTCTAATAAATCCCAAACAAAAAACTGTTTTTCAACTTGAGTTCTTGAAACTCCACCAAGAACGTCTGGGCGTAGCAAACTGAGCTTATAATCACACTTAAATAAAATTCTATCATACTTAATTTTTAAAGCCTGCTCTAGGGGAAGATTTGAAATGTCTTTTACTTTTTCTGGGACAGAAGGGTTGGATTCTCTTAAATTAGAGCTCTCATTGTCTTTTCCACAGCTTGAAATAAACATAGAAAATAGGATAAATGTTATTATTGTTATTTCCCGCATCTCAATCCCCTTTTAATTTAATTTAATTTAATTTAATTTATAAATTATCATAGAAAAGCTTTATTCGCTCAATAAAAAAAGCTACTTTATTAATAATGACTTCACACATACTACTCATTGATCCTCTAGAAAAGCTAAATATCAAAAAAGATAGCTCACTGTTTTTGGCTTTAACCCTAAAAGAAATGGGACAAAAGGTTTTTCTTTTATTCCCCCCCTCTCTATACTTTCAAAATTCTAAGACCCCTCAGTTGGAAGTTTATGATTTTGAGGGCCGCTTCATACCAGACAGTTTTTATATAAGTGAATTTATGCTATCTAAAAATACGCAGCGATTAAAGCTTGATAATAATATAACTCTACATATGAGACTAGACCCTCCCTTCGATTTAAAATACTTGCGCACACTTTGGACCTTACAAGCCTTAAAAATGTATGGTCTTAATATTATTAATGACAGCATGGGCATTCTTGCAAATAACGAAAAGCTATTTGCATATTCTAATGCAATTAAAAAGTTTCCTTCTTTTTTAGGTGAATCTGTGGAAATGCTGAGGGAATTTCTATTTGAACAAAAACAACTGGGTGTTAAAGACGTCATACTAAAACCCGTTGATCTTTTTCAAGGTGTCGGCGTGCAAAAATCCCCCTTGGATATGGATCTAGTAATTAATATTTTTATAGATATGAAAAAAAAATATCATGGTGCCGTTGTTGTGCAACCTTTTGCTAAAAACGTAGAAAAAGGTGAAATTCGAGCCACTTTTTTTGACAATAAAGAAATTGGTTCTATTTTAAAGATTCCTCCACCAGGATCGCATTTAGCTAATATTGCTCAAGGAGCGACTTTCAGTAAAATTAATTTAAAACCTGAGGTTCTTTTGGAATGCCAAAGAATTAACCAAAAACTGGCTGATCTGGGTATTCGTTGGACAGCTTTTGATATATTGGACGACACCCTGTCCGAGGTGAATATCACCTGCCCAGGATTGTTAGTTGAAACCTCTATAGCTCACAATCAAAATTTAGCTCTAACCATTGCAAAACTAATATAAGTTTGTAAAAAACATATTTATATGTACATGAAGTGTTCGAATAAATTCAACATTCACCACAAAAATCACTGTATAAATGCTGCCTTTTTTATAGCAACACTTCTACGAATTTATGCTCGGCTGTATATAAATTGTTTTGGAATTAAGTAAATGGAGTGTTCAATTTAGATTCCGAAAAATACAAGGCAACTAAATTCTTTTTTTCCTTCACCCTCATATCCGCGAATAGTCATATCACTTTTACAATAAATATTATCTCCTTTTTTCTCAGTCCTATCTACAGAGCCAACTCGATATGTTATATTTCCATCGTAATCGGGGTAATATTCAGTCAATAAGTCAAAAATCTTTTGTGCGTCTGGGCCCTTAATTTCAAGATGATGCGTTTTCCCTTTTTCTTTTGCAAACTCACTGATTAATTCAATTTGGACACTTGATTGGGCAAATGATGTAACTGATACTAAAAGACAAAACCTAGCAATAATTTATTCATATTAATTCTCCTATTTAATTAATATATTCTTATCATATTCTTATAATTTTGTACTTGGTTTTTAAGGCTCTTGAAAATTGTTTCATGAGTGTAAAAAGTGTGAACAATTTTATAGTTCTTTTATATTTTTGTCGGACAACTCTGAGCTAAAATATATCGATTGTTGAATTAACATAAGTTTCGCAAGTTTAGAAGTTACCAGAAAATCAATAGCTATTGCTATAAAATTCCATGTGCCAAGGAAGGATTGGTATTTCTCACTACAGGTTGTTTGTTCACATTGAGCCTTGTACTGATTTGGGTATAAGTTGCTAATGTATCTATTTTGTTCGATAGCGTAGTATCCTGTACCCCATTATTATCATAAGTGCTATTAAATTCCTGCGGACCATGAAATACAGCTCATTTATTTAACAAGATGATAGACGACAAGCTGTAGGTCGATTTGGTAAATATTTTGGAATAGAAACGTATATTAATGCAGACTTGGAAAGCGACTCAATTCTATCTATAAATAAAAGACTGTTTAAAATTGTTGTTTAAGAAGAATCAATAATTGCGTTTGTAGACTCTTTTTTTTGTTTTCATTAGTCTCTATTTGAAATATGGCTCGAGTAAACTATCAGTAAAAAAATGCCCTCCTCCGCTGAATGGAGGAGGCATTGAAAGTTAGTGCAAATGTTCTGAAGCTCTATCAAAACTTGACTTTAACTCCAGCCATGCCTTTGATACACCTTCGGTGACATCATTTGTTATACCATTGGTTTGGTAAGACATTTTACTCAACCTTGTTTTTACAAATATAAATCAACAAACCTTGGAAATGATAGAATCGTTGCTGTTGCCTCACAAAAGTTAAAAAACTTGAAGAGAAACTTTCCATATTCTTTAGATAAAGAACCTTTTATTACATTTTCAAACCAAGGACGATTGCAAGAAGATGTGAATTATTTTTTTGAACGGCAAAACATTCATCCTGATCTAGTCGGCGAAGTTGATGATGTTACTTTAATGAGAGTTATCACCGAACACAGTGAGTCTTTTGCCATTCTTCCTTATCGAGCCATAAAAGAATCGGTTAAGTCAGGTATGCTTATCGTTTTGGGAGATTTAAAACAAATAAAATCAACTCTTTGGGTTGTTACATCCTCAATGTCTAGTAATCAGGTGTTTTTAACAAAGATTATTAATGATTACCTGATTAGACATCGATAACACAAAGTAATTTTAAAAATTAGAAACCCATTTAGTCGATCTTGAAGTAATTTTTGAATTCTATCTGATTAAAAATTACTTATGTGGCGAATAAAAAATATTAAATGATTTTGAACTACTCTTGCTCACCCGTATAAAGTCTTACTACTTTTGGAGGCTATTTCAAAAATTCATTTTTCAAAATCTAGTTCATATCTGACAAATATGAAAGAGGTTTAGTAAGATTTGATGTCATCTGACCTGCATTTCATCTGTATTACTTTAGTGTTAAAAAGTTTTTAGGCGTAATTTTCCTTATTTAGGAGCTATCCTCCCCCTTAATCACATTAAAAACTTGAATTGAGCGCACTTAATCTGATGACCTTCTTTAAAATTTGGACTGTGGCTTCTATAATTACCAAATCCTTGGATTGTTGCTATTTGCTCATCTCTTTGAATTGTGAAAAAACTATATCCGGCTCGATATGTTTATCTGCAAATAATTTGATTCGATCAATCGCTGGTTTAATATTCGATATGCGTGTTGTTTTGATACAACTTGTGAAAATTAGTTCTCCATTTTCAGACAGATAGGATAAACTTTTAAGGTTGGATTAACAAAGGAACGTTAAATGGCAAAGGTCAGTACAAATTTAAAAAAGCTTCTGTTATTATCACTGCTGGCATTTGCCAACCACCTCTTCTATTTTTCCAGCTTACATGCCGAATCCAAGCTCAGTAAAGAAGAAAAACAAGCCCTAAAAAATCAGAAAAAAGCGGCTAAAGCTGCCAGTAAAGCTGTGAGCAATCCTAACAATGTAGACAGTTTTGATATCATTAATGTCGAAGTCACTGAACTTAACTTATCCGGAGTTCTCTATGAAATTGATTTGTGGTTGATGCAAAATCGCAGCTATATAGCGACCATTTCAATTCCTAAAGAAGATGTCTACATTTCCTCTGAAGTCATTTATTTAAACTCACAAAGTATTCAGGTCCACTTAGCCTCTAGCGCTGGAGAGATTTTTGATTTTGTGATTTCTAATCAGGATCTCTATTTTAGCTCACTCATAAATAACCCTGAATTTGGACAGTGTTTTGACTTTTTAAGAGCCAATTTTGGCAATCAAGACTTAGTTTTGAATTTTAGTGGAGTGACTCGCCTTGGGTATTTCTATCGTCTATCTGAAGTCCATGCCAATGAAGGCTCAATTGGCGTATTTAATCGTTTAGGCCTAGATACTTCACAAGGCACGGATGATGCCGCTTTAATTAATGCCCTCAATAATATGAGCCTGAGTGCGATTGTCAGTCATTACGGTCTCATTCGCGACCAATTCGAAATGGTTCAGGGAATTAATTTTAACTCACTGGTCTGTCAGTAATCAAATGAAACATATTCGAATTTTTGTAGTCATTTGTAAAAAACAAATTCATCCTAATTATTAGCTGGATTTTTCTATTTATTTTAAAACTTATACAATATGTTTAGGTCTTGTAAACATGGCACAAAGACTGCAAAGATTATTTAGTAAGAGGTAAATATGCTTTTAAGAAATACCGCAAAACTTTCGCAACACTTTAAAGTTCTTGTTTTCTTACTTATTGGATTGGCCTCAATTCTAATCTTTACTATTGTCATCCTAGACCTACCCGACAAAGAAGAAAAGAGTTCTGCTTCTTTGAACTATGAATTTCTTGGTAGAGTGGACGCTATTCATCAGGTTCAAGCAGACTCAACATTATCAAAGCAAACTCAGCCATTGATCGAGTTTCTCAATTTGAACCCTGGAGCAAATCTAAGTGTAGAAAAAATGCAACTTTGTGAGTTTAAAGACGACCCCTCTTCACTTTTAAATGTAGAACAAACACTTAGGATTATTTGGGAAGCCAAAAAGTCTGGTAAATTAGTTAGGATTAGCTATTCCAGTTTGTTCAACAAATGTATTGAAAGCGTAAAAATGGTGGAATCTCCTAAATATTAATTTTCAACTCGACTTTAAGCTAAAAACCCTAACTAGACTTCATGGCACTTGGGTAAAAACCGATTGTAAATACATGAATAAATTAAGAATTCCCATTTCCGCCAAATTGATTGTAATAACTATTTTGCTACTGCTCTCAGTGTCCATTCCAGTAGCTTATCAAAGTTCCAAATTGTTCGAAGAAATTACAATACGCAGAGAAACACTGGCAAATATGGACTCTTCTGCAACAAGAGCCACCGAAAACGAACAACTGTTTGTTAGCTATATAGATAAAATTAAAATTGTTTCTGCACTTTTACTCAAAGAAGACAAAACTACTCAAGAAAGAGATCTGCAACTGACATTTCGCCAAGATAGAGATTTAGTTTCTATTGAAGTAAAATCCAAGCTTGAAGGATTTAAAAAGATCCAAGTTATTAACGAAGATTATTTAAAAGAATATAACTTGAATAAGGAGTATATTGAAGAAATCAGGAAATCTCAAAAAGCACAAAACCTTTTTCAAGAAGAGTCTGTATTTGCAGGAAAAATCGAAATTCGCAATGCTTCCATCGAGGGTGGTGCACCTCTCTTAACAATTGGCATTCCCTTAGCAACTAATGATTTGGATGAAGTCACTCATATTGCTATTGCAGATATAAACTTGAGCCGATTGCAAAAAGTTTTTAGTAAAACCAGTGAGCGATCCACTTTCCTTGTAGATGATAAGGGCAATCTTATTGCTCATGCCGATGAAAATTTAGTAATGAAAAAAGCTTCTTTTATAAATCTGCCCATTGTGGAAACAGCTTTAAAATCGGATGTTCGACGACAGCAGAAAATATATACTAAAGATAGCGACAGCAAAAAATATATAGCCGCCTATGCCAAAACTTCCATGGGATTAACGGTAATTACTGAAGTGCCCGAAGAAATTATTTTAGAAGGTGCAAAACAAGTACAAAGAGAAGCCATTTATATTACTGGAAGAGTGTTATCCATTGCTTTGTTTTTAATTGTACTTTTCTCAATAACTATAACAACACCTATCGAGAAACTTGTGGAAGTGACCAAACGAGTTGCACTTGGCAATTTCGATATAAAATCTAATGTAAAATCCAGAGATGAGGTGGGTGAACTTTCAAGGGCTTTTGACTCCATGGTTAATGGCTTGGCAGAAAGAGATAAAATGAAAAACGTTCTTAATAAGTTCCATGGTTCTAAAGTGGCCGAAGATTTAATTGCTGGCAATTTACAACTGGGTGGAAGTAAGAAAAACGTTACCGTTTTTTTTAGTGATATTCGTGATTTTACTAAATTTAGCGAAGGTCACACGCCCGAAGAAGTCGTTGAAATGTTAAATGAATATTTTCATATTATGGTTGGGATTATAAATAAAAATAATGGGGTTGTGGATAAATTTATTGGCGATGCTATTATGGCCGTCTGGGGAGCACCTACAGCCCATGAGAGAGATGCACAAAATGCTCTTATGTCTTGTTTAGAAATGCGTGAGGCCTTAGCCATACTTAATGAAAAAAGAATAGCACGTGGACAAGTCCCAATTAAAATTGGAATTGGCCTTCATAAAGGCGAAGCCATTTCCGGAAACATTGGTTCTGATGAACGCATGGAATACACTGTGATTGGTGATGCTGTAAATCAAGCCGCCAGAATTGAAGCCTCCACTAAAGCTTTTGGGACAGACCTTCTTATTAGCGACACTCTTTTCGAACTAATCAGTGATGAATTTGTTATTAAAGAGGCTGGTAAAGTGGAAGTCAAAGGCAAGAGTAAACCTTTAACTTTATTTAAAGTTCCAGGTTACATTAAAGATGGAGAAGAAATCATTATCCGAACTGAATACTCCGACTACGATGCCGGAGAGGACGCTAAAGTCAAAATAGCCTCTTGAAATCTCTAAAATACAGTTAAGTAAGCTTATTAAAAATGATTAACAAATGCCCTATACCCGTGTCTGGTGAAACAGATACATCGGGTCTAAGCCCTTACATCTGAATTTTAAAATATCCAAGCTCTTAGATTTTTTATCTATTTTTGTATTAATCTTACAAAATCTTTGGATAAGAGTGGTGTGTATGTCCTCCGAAACTACATTTTTCTAACTTAACAAAAAGAGCAACTGAACGATTGAGTTGAAAGAGCTACACTTAAACATAACTCAATTATGTTGTTTACAGTAAGATTCACTGGTACTAGTAGCGATATTCAAGAATAAAGTTGAGATAACCCCCAGTGATTTCTACATAGTTAATATCTCCTGGTCTGGCTAAACTATTACTATCCTGAATTGAACTTATAGCACTATATGAAGATCTATCTAATCTATATTTAAAACCAGCAAATCCTTTAAAATTGTTAGTCAATTGATAGGAGCCCAATAAGCCGAATTCATAGGATATTTCATTTTTTAAACTTTCTCCATTGGGGCCTTCACCAAACATAGCCGAATAAAAACGGCCATTAACCTGCCACCCTAACTTTTGATTGAAAGATTGTATGTACTCAAAACCCACATGAGGTCCAAGGTTTTTAACCTTTCCAACCCCAGAATATCCAGAGTTCAATGTGCCTTGGACAGAGATTATTTCTTTAGTATAAAGCCCTGCACTTATCTTTAATTCAGAATTTAAATTTTTCTTTAAATACACACCGTGAATCTCAGCGGATGCAAACGTAAAATTGTCAGAGCCAATATTAAACCCACTCATATCCATTATTCCAAAAACACCAAAACGATTTTCAGGTTTTATATGACCTACTCCTATTCGGCCAGTTCCACCCATAACATCTACTTGGTTGGCTATGCCATTTGTTTTATCTACACCTTTATAATTCATTTGAGTGATTAAATAACTGGCTACATAGTAATAGTTGGATTTGTATTCTGGTTCTTTTTTAGTGTCCTCTATTTTTTTATTTTTATCAATCGCTTCTTTTTCTTCTTCTATTTTTTTTACAAGCTCTTTGACCTTTACATCTATTTTTAAAGTATAAGGCTTATCTACCTCGTCTCCTAACATTTGATTTTCGAAAAGTGGGGTGACCTTCCAATTATAAGTTTTTCCAGGTAGCAATCTTATTTTTGCTTGTAAACCATTAATGTTTTCTTCAAATTTAATTATTCCATCATCAGACTCTATTTTTAATTTATAAACCGAAATTCCATCGCTCTGAGTCCATTTAAACAAAATTTCAAGTTCATTGGAATCTGCTACTTCTAATATTTTAGAGTCTTCGGGTTCTATTAATTTAACAGCCTTAGGTCTTACAATAAAATCGATGGGTTCACTCCACTCACCTGGAACCCTACGAGAATCGTATGATCTAATTCGCATTTTATAATTGCCAAAAGGAATGGCGGCTTCCCACTGTGACTTCTTTGTTTTACGACTAATAGCATTTCCTTCTGATCCATCTTTTTTTATGGGTACCACTTCTACATGATAACCTACTGCCTCTTCTACGGCCTCCCACTCTAAGGATATAGCCCTTTGATTTTTTGTTTGATTCTCCTGGCCGAATGAATTTAAACTTGGTAATAAAACAAACAACAACATATATCTAACTACATTAGACACAGTTTTTTTAAGTTTCAGTGTACCCATAAAGGCACTTTGTTGTTGAACATTAAATTGCATAAACTAATTACCTAAATCTACTTTACTTTTACCTTTTTTAACTTAGGAGCTCGAATTGAACTCTTTTTTGGTACCATTATTTTTTTTATCTCACTAGACTCACCTGTCCGTTTATATTCATCTACTGCTTTAATTGTTAATGTATAGTTACCTGGCTTTAAATTAGAGAGTGAAGCGATATTTCTATCGGTTTCCTGACTTTTGTAAATACGTCCTCTTTGATCCATTACTTGTATTTTATACTTTTGTGCCCCTTGGATGTTTTCCCATCTCACATCCAATTGACCTCTTTTATTTGACAGCAAAACATCTGGGATTTCTTTTGCAAATTGAGGTCCCGGCAAAAGTGGCTTTTGTTTAACATCTACTGTTTTTCTTTTAGCCTTGGCAACAACTTTATTAGCTTTGTCTAAAGCTTCTAACTCAACTATATAGACACCATCAGATGGTATATATTCATTAAACCCTGAATGTTTGGTCGTTTTCCAATTGCCAAAGCTTTCTTCACTAGATGTTTTTAGGCGATAGCGCCAAAGTTCTACTGATATTTTTGCATCTTTTTCCCATTTCAATAATAAACTGGGCTTTCCAGTAAAATAAAAGTATTCAGAGGGTTCAGAACCATTTACCCAACTTATTTCAGGAAGATTGATAATAGAAAATGAAAGTTGTTTTCCTGGATTTGACTCTTGCCCATCCTTGTCGATTGCCACTGTTGACCAAGCAAATAAACCGGGTTCCAAATCTTTAATTCTAAATGGTGAATTCGCAACATTAAATGTTTGAACATCGGGAGTGTCACCCTGAATAGTTTTTTTCCAAATAAGTATTTTGTAACTTTCAGCTCCTTTAACAGGATTCCATGATAACAATAAACCACTATTCTTAAATTTATCCTCGGTTATTTGCATCCCATTTTCTGGTGAGATAAGTTCTGGCGCTGGCAAATTTTGTTTATAATAAACTGTAAATTCATTAATTTGACTGCTTATAACTTCTTGGTTGTCATTATTTAACCTACCAATAACACGCCAAAAGTATTTACCATCCTTTGGAATATTGAATAAAAACTGTGTTTCACTTACATTTAGATTTTGCGAAAGTATAGGCTTTTGAAAATTTGGATTTTCTGATATTTCTATTTTAAATTGTTTGAGTTCCATTCTATGAGTCCATTCAAAAGAAATCACTTCGTTGGGATTCTTAAACGTCAGTTGTTCTTTACTTCTTGGTGATAAGAGTAAAGGACCTTTTTTGGGAATAATATTGTTTTTATAAATGGCAGACTTAATTGTTTCCTTACTTTTATCTAAGGGAACAGCTACCAATTGCCAGTAAAGTTTCCCAGGAATCACCCCTTGAGTTATTTTTCCATTTTTTGCAGGCACTAGCTCAGACACTTGTTTATTGAATGTTTTCCTATTGTTGCCCCATCGTAGCTGCATATTGTATTCTTCTGTTATAGGTTTCCAAGAGAATTCTATATTTTTCTTAACTCCGGGCTCTGAATATAGATTATTATTCGCTTGTGGATTTAGTACTTCAATGAGTACTTTGTTTTTCTCTACACTGTTTTCTTTTATTTTTCCTACTGACGATTTATCTAAAGTGATACTTTGTCCTTGGCTATCAATTTGTGCTTGCCCGGAATACACTTGTAAATCAACTGCACCTTTTGCTTTTTTACTTAAACTCATTTCTGCATTGTTTATATTGACTTTGTTATTACCTACTTTAACTACCAATTGTTGGCCAGCAGAGTCTAATTGCTCTAGATTCTCTTTTTTTCTTAAAAACATGTTTCCTTTTAAAAAATTAAGAGCAAAAGTACCCTGCCCCTCTTCCAAAGCAATCATGGTATCGGGTTCCAGTTCAACTAAGGTGTTTGTTCCAAGAAATGAGATCGTGGCTTCTGAATTTGAAGCCGTACGAATTGTTTCACCAATGAATAAGGTTTCATTTTTTGAGATGTTTTCCCAAATAACTCTTGCGATGGGTTTTCTTTGAACATCGTTAACAAGATACTGAAGACGTGCTATGGGTTTAGAATCGGAGTTAGAACTCAAAGAATAAGTGTTTCGTTGATACCAATAAACTGTAGCGGCATAACAAGCACATGATACTGTAAATGCGATTAGTAATCTTTTTACGTTTCTACCCATAAATTACCCCCACAAATATATCGGCTATATAATTTAATTTTCTGAGTAAAAATAAAGACTTACTAATAAACTAGACCTTGAATTTTTGGTTCATTTTTTTACAGTACTAAAGTTGTAAATCAGCTACAAAATGACTATGATGTTCCCAATCACACTTCTAGAGACCACGTAGCTCAGTTGGATAGAGCAACAGTTTCCTAAACTGTAGGTCGGCAGTTCAATCCTGCCCGTGGTCACCAATTAACCTAGACCCTGAGGAACGCTTTTGTGCGTGGTAAAAAACCTTAAAATTCTTTATATACTAAGTCAGTAAATATTGGACTTCCTGTCGCGTTATCAGGGGAAACTGGCGTGCTCGCCATATTGCGGTCGTCAGCTCAAGACCGCAATCGGTATCTCATGCCACGCCCCACGCCTTCTTTTTCAAGATGGCCATCAGCCACCAGGTTTTTAAAATGCACTTTCACTGTATTGCGGTTAGCCCCAGTGGCGGCCACGGCTTCGCCAATCGAAGTCCCTCCTCGGCTCTTGATAAACTCAATTATTTTCAATGAAAGCGGTGGAAGTTTGGCCGCCGCCAGTTCGTCTTTCATCTTTGCTTCGAGCGCAACCTTTTGTCTCTGCATGGACTTCAAAAAAAATGTGAGCCAGTCAAACAGTCCGCCAGGTTTAGGTTTAGTTTTGCTTTTCGTTATACCATCGGACTCCTCTAGCTCTGCCTGACCACGGCGTAAAGCCAAATAGTAAGCCTCTTTGTTCTCCTCGATCACTCTTTCAAAAGAGCTATAAGGCACGTAGCTATAGCCCAATTGCAAGAGTAGTAAAGTGGTCAGCGCCCGCGACAAGCGACCATTACCATCTTGAAACGGATGGATATGCAAGAACACGACAACAAACACCGCCACCACCAACAGCGGATGCAACTCTTTAAGAGTGATCTGTAAGTTGGTCCAATCTACCAACTCTTTCATGAATGCCGGTGTATCGAAAGGCGTTGCTGTGTGAAAGATGACTCCTTTACTTTTACCGTCGGGGCCAAAAGCTTCAACACTGTTGGGAAATTTCTTGTACTCGCCACGATGTCGATCATCCTTGGTGCTATATTTTAGAAGAACACTGTGCAGCTGCTTGATGTAGTTTTCTGTAAGCGGAATGCCTTTATAAGAAGCAAAAATCATCTCCATCAGCTCTGCATAGCCGCCAACCTCTTGCTCGTCACGAGAACGGAAGGAATAAGTTTTGATCCCGCGTAGCAGAGCCTCGACCTCTGAATTGGTGAGTTTCACACCTTCAATACGCGTACTAGATCCGACGGACTCAATGGTAGCCACCTGGCGAAGGGCCGCCAGCCGATCTGGCGCTAGCATTTGCGTGGTGGCCCAACGGCCTTTGAATTCATCAATTTCCGCGATGTAGTTTGTGATTTCTTTAGGTATTAGGTCTAACTTGGGTGCTCTCATACCCATAAATATACCCATAAATACCCATAAAGTACAGAAATATGGCTATTTATGGGTGTATTTGGGTGAAAGTATGGGTAAACGCTACGGCTGGAAGAGCTATTCCGCGAGGCTCAAATTGTAATGGAGAGGCCTTTCTTTAACGTTTCATCTAAAAAACATTTCAAAATATGTACCAAAAAAAAGGTCAATACTTTTTTTGGAGAGAGAAAATAGCCGTGCATTTATTGATTGGAATGTTTTTTGTACTTCTTTAGGATTATGAGAATCCAAGGCTTAATAAAATCGATTTTTATCTTTTTTTGTGTATATATTTTTATTAACAGTCAGCCCATTTGGGCCATATCCTGTGCAGATTCTTTAAAGCAAGATGCCACAAAGCCGGATACTGTAAGTTACCAAAGGTATTACAAGCATTTATCTAATGAAATCCAAAATTATTTCAGATTTTGGAGGCAGCAATTGAATCCTGGGAACTTGTTAGGATCTGTGACTTATGCAGGTTTGGGTGCAGATGTTTCCACACCTCTCTTAGCATTAAATGCATCAATTATTAGAGTCATCGATCTCTACCCTTTTAGTTTTGAACAATTTCAAAAATATTTAAAAAACTGGGATACTCTGGAGAAGTACAGCAAAGATTTGCCGCATTTAGATTCACAATTATTGAAAAACAGATACCAAGTCAGACATTTAACACCAGTGACTCTTCAGCGTGATCTCAACAAGAGCTTAGAAATAAGGGGTGTCAGGGGGTATTGGGATGAAAATCTTTTAAAAGCATGGGGACGTGAACGGTTTTTACTTTATGAATTAAAAAGTTTGGGAGTAGATCCATCAACAATAAGAGTAATTCAAAATAATCTTGGGCGCATTGAATTGGATTTTGATTGGAGTATTAATACAGATATTCCAGTCACTAAGAGAAAAATTTCATTTATTCAGGGGGATGCCGAAGATTTTTTTTCTGGAAAAAGTAAGCTTCCTGAGGACTGGGAGCTTTCAGATGCTTTGATTGTAAAGTCCATTCCCGTTTTAGAAGTTATGGATGATGCATTAGTAAATGGAGTTAAACTGTTAATAAAAAATCAAGGTAAACTGATATTAGGTTCTTCTGGTGAAATTGGAATAACAGAAGCCGAGCGGTTAAAATTATTCACTGAAAGTGCTGGAACTAATTTAATCCAGATTTCATCTAATGAAAGTCTAGAACAGAGGATTAGAGAATCAGTAAGAATTTATGATTTAAAAAGTGCAATGGATTGGCACGATTGGGCCTATGGATGGCGGATTCACGGGTTTAAGTTAGATTTCTCAGGTCAAAACTAGCTAGAAGTCTCAATAAGTTTTTTTAAGGCAAAATGATAGCAACTGTTCGTTCGATTTTTTAAGGTTTCAATGGGTTAGGGGCAACTCAGGCGAATGCTAAAAAGTAAGATTTATTTTGCAGAATTTAAAGTGATAATTTGTAAACATAAACGTTTACAAACAGAGGTAAATTAGTAAGCGCTTCATCGCTACCATAGTTTGCTAAAAATGAATTGCTTGTTAAAATCCACCTACTAAAGATGGAGGATTTAAAATATCTGAAGTACCCAATCCAATACGTAAAGAGTGCTGAATGGTTTAGACTGATCTCTTGGATTATATGGGTTCATTTTTGCTATTTTCTAACCAACAAATATTTGTATTTTTCTCGGTGGCGAAAGATTAAGAAGCCACAGATTAAGAGCATATACAGACCATTCGTAAAGTAACTTTTAAACAGGAAAATATGAACACCATAAATATTAATTACAACTGGGACCAGTGCCATTAAAGCCAGTGGCACATAAAAATTAAATAGCAACATAAGGCCTGCAAATAACTCAACAGCCTTCACCATATGCATCATGAATCCGGTCTTCCACATTCCATTTAATATTTCAAATATGTGAGGTGGCATTCCCAGGTCTTCAAGGGGCGTTATAATTCCGACTCCTGAATTTGAAATCAGAATATAGGCAATCCAAATTCGCAATGACATTTCAAAGTATTTCAAAATCTTTTCTTTATTCATGAGGTTTCCTTTAATCTAAACGAAATGTTTTGTTTGGGTCATAGTAGGGTGCATCCATACTCACAAAAACACTATTTGCTGTGATACTTTTGTAACTATGTGGGGCGTTTTTAGGGATTGAAATAAAATCACCCTTTATTAGTCGGTAATCTTTTTCTGAAACAATCGCCACAACTTCTCCGTCTAGAATCATTAGACTGTGTGCTGCGTCGGGGTGTTTATGACTTCCCAATAGACCATTAAACTCAACCAGGTTAATTCGAATATGATCATCTTTTTTAATTGACCAAACTTTGATATTTACACCCTTGATGAGAGCCTCTGTTTTAATTAAATCGGCATACAAAACTATTGAGAAGTCTCCGGCAAAACTGATATTCGTATTAATCACTCCCAATGCCACAAAGAGAAAAAACATTTTGCGCTTAATAAATCGGGCAATATTCGACACAACATTTTCCTCCATACACATAACAGCCAGGTGAGTACTCGGGGCCATAACAACCTCCGATTGGCTTTCGGACTTCGCACAAAAATGAAGCTTTGACTTCACCTTCACCAGAAATCCAACCCAGGTCGTTTGCTTCCCAAGAGTTTACTGCCCAACCTGACTTATTTTCGTATTGCACACAGGCGAGTTGTACCCTGTTAATAATAATGGATTTAGAAGAGGCCACCTTGCTATTGATTCTTGCTACCTTTTCAGAATCATCAAGGTCGCCGTTTGGCGCAATCGTGTAGGCTGAAAACCTGTCCGAGAAATTCTTTATCACCATGTCTTCCACTGCTGAACTCGTTGAAGACCGTCCAAATAATATTAGTAATAGTACAATTCGCATAATAACCCCCTGTATCTAATCCAAACTATAGTCATTTTAATTGTTGAATAAAAGCGAGTTATTCGATACATATGTTTCCAAATGGAATTTAATAGGATTAAGTATTTTAGGACTGTATTTGAAGTAGGTAGCATCCGTCGTGCCTCTGAAATCCTTAATATCACGCCAGGGGCTCTTTCTAAGTCAGTGAAGGTGCTAGAAGATGAACTGGAGGAAGCACTCTTTACCCCACAGGGGCGCAATATTATCCCATCTGAGTTTGGACAAAAGTTTTACTCCCTCTCTGCTGACTTGATGAATGTCTATAGCAAACTAAAGGAGAACCTTAGTTCTCTAGAAAGCGCCGACACTTTCACCATTGCCTCATGGGAGGTCTTTAGTAGTTACTTTTGTTCTAAGTTCGCTCAAGAAAGTAGCACTGATTTTACTTTGGAAGTGATTGAACGAACACCCAACAACTTGGAACAATCCATTCTCTCAAATCAGGCTGATGTGGGAATCACCTATGCACCCATTCCTCATCCTGATTTAGAGTTTATAAAGGCAGGTTTTATTGAATATGGTGCATTTGCGACTAAGAATAACTTCAAAGAAAAGAAACTATTTGAGATTCCTTTTGCCGTCCCAATAACAGTTTTCCCTGAATCACCAACTGGAGTCAAAACTCTAGACAATTGGCCATCAGAAATTGACAGAAGAGTCGCTTTCCAATTTGAACTCCTTGAAACAGCATTGGACGTGGCCCGTTTTGGCAAGGCGGCTGTGTTTTGCCCATCCCTTATTATTTCTTTACAAAACGAAAGTTTACTTCCTAAAAATCAGCTTCACCTTATTAAGCATGTCTCGACTCCAAAAGTGGTACGACAGGTTTATATTGTGAAGAGAAAATCTGAGCCAATGAATAGTAAAATAAAGGGTCTCACTAGTTTTTTGAAAAAATCATTGGTTCGCGGAAGCAAAGCCTAATCAAAACGATGTGCTTTGGATATGGCACCTATTTATTACCATGGGTCTCCTACACCGGTGCCAAATTCCCTGTTATCTTAGCTGTATAACCTCCAGCAACTCAATATTGACAACAATGCCCGTAATAAATACCCGCATCTGCGACAAAAAACCTTAAACTATTCAAAAACTAAGACATTAAATCTTTTGCTTGGAATAAAATTTTCACTAATTTAGTGAATCAATTTTTTATTGGAAATTTCTTAGCTGACAGTTTCTTGATTTGTATTTATATTACCATTTTTTCTTGGAGAGACTATGCCAGCTGTGAAAATCAATAAACAAAAGTTAAAGAAAAAATTAAATAAAGCTTTGCGTAAAATTGTGTATGTCCCATGCGAGGATTAACTCACCTTTGCAGGAGGCTTACCCGTATTAGTTGAGTTGTTTTCCAGTTGTGGGTATATAGACGATTTACATTCTTCGTGCACCACAACTTGGACAAAAACCCCTTCGTTTAAAGCTAAAGGCCACTAGCTTTTCATGACAACATGACTCACGCTTCGCCCGCAAAAAACCATGAGCCAAGATGCCGCACTTTAAGAACTCAGAAAATTCTTTTTTCACAAAGGCCGGCAGACCACTGCCCTGTTCTAGCTCCAGCTGCTGGTAAAAGCTGAGTAAGTTTTCTTGGATGAGTTTATATAGAAAAGTGTTCTCTGGCCTGCGCCGTGCGTAGCTGACTTTTGAAACAAGAAGTTGTGGATCGACAAGGGCCATGCCCCACAGTGCAAAGCCCTGCCTTCGTTCTTTTTTTGTTAATTTCATTGTTGGTAGAAAGTAATACTGAATCTAACTTGCCCCCATCCGTGTCGAAAATATTTTTTACATTCCCCATCTCAAGCGTAATTAACTAGCTTCTCCTCTAATTGTGACAGAAATTATTAGATACTTGGCTGTACGTGCCCTTAAGCGGACTTCTTATAATCAAAGACAAGAAGAGTTAAATCATCATCTAAACCGCGCCCTTCAGTCCATATTTTAACCTCTTTGAGAATAGAAGACTTTAATTGTGAAGCATTTTTATTTTGATTATTCTTCAATAAATACCTTTGCAGTCGACGAACGCCAAACTCCTGATCTTGTTTATTTTTAACTTCATAAATACCATCAGTGAATATGACCAATCTATCACCAGCGTGAAGCTGATCTACAAAGTGCTCCGGTTGGAACTCTTGAAATCCTAAAATAGTACCTCCTGAACCCCAAACTAAACATTCTTTTTCACGCAATACAAATATTGGTGGGCAACCCGAACTGAGGGTCTCTAGTCTTCCGTCTTTAGTACTTAATTTAAATCCAAAGCAGGTCATACCGTATTGCGAGTCACATATTTCTACCAGAGATCTGTGCATACTATTAAAAACTGTTTTGAGAGCCCTTTCCTTGTACCACTGACAATTTAATACACCCGCCACCAGAGAAGTAATCATGGCAGAACCCATTCCGTGCCCTGTCACATCCCCAATTATAAAGGTCAATTCCTCTTTGGACTCTTTGTCTAACCAAATCCAATCGCCTCCCACCTTTGCTGCAGGTTCATAATGAAAACTATAATCGTAGTCTTCCCCTTCAAAGTCCCTGTCATTAGGAATAAACAATTGCTGAACAAAGCTGGATACTTCCAAATCTTTTTCAAATTCTCTTTTGGAAATTTCCAATTGGGCTTTTTGTGCCATTTCCAACGAAAAGGCTACCATGTTAGCCATTGCCATAAGAAGCTCAATATCTTTATGCGTGAAAGCACCACGAATAAGCCGATTATCGAAATAAATGATACCAATGAATTTTTCACCCAACAATAAGGGCGCGGCAATAATACTGCGAATATCTTTGGCAATCACACTTCCGGCGTCTTGCAATTGTGTTTCATTAGAGCCTGTAAACACAAGAGGTTCCAAGGTTTCTTGTATCGTTTTTAAAACTGTAGAACTGATGCTCTGATCGTCTTTATAAAGACTGCCATCTCTATCCATTCCTAAAATCAAATTGCGTTTTTTTCTAATTTCATCAATGGAGTAGAGAAAACCACGTTCTGCACCCATGGTTTCCATAATACTTTTGATAGCAATTCTTTGCTGCTTTTCAATTTCTAAAACAGGAGATAAACTCAAACTCAAATTTTTAAGTGCATCAAACTGTTTTTGTCCATGCAAATTCCAGCTGGCGTTGATCACTGAACTCTGTGTTTTTCCCTGTATCATAAAAGTACTTGAAGAAGTCGTCATGGAACTGTGAGATGTCTCCTCGTTACTGAGATCTACTTTAAGTGCTCTTAAGCGAAAGCTTAGTCCATACTTTTTGGCAATATGAAAGGCCGTACTGATTTCTGTTTTAACAAACTCTTCTCGGTCTAATTCTTTATAAATGAGATACCTGTAATAATGACACTCTAATTCCACCCATGGTACTTCATACTTCTTAGCAAAATTGGAAGCCCTATCCAATTGAACTAAAGCTTGCTCAAACTTTCCTTCGCCAAATAACAATATGGCCTTTATGTGTTCATAATAAGTTCTATAAGTGGGATGCTTTAAGCCTGCAATCCACAGATCAAACATAGATTTTTTTAATTTCTTTTTTAAGGGTTTTGTTTTGTTTTCCAAATATAGCTGACTATAAGCTATGGCTTTCCATATGAAATAGTTGGCAATAGGAATGAATATTGTAAACAAAGGGGGTATTCTACAATACTTTTTGTAAATGGAGACAGCAATATCGACTTCAGATTCTTTTAAGTTGTCCTGGGTAATTTTTTGTAACAAATGAATTTGTACAACATTGCCCACTGCATATTTATTTGATTTCATTATTACAAGATTGTTTTCATCATTGAACTGAAAAGGGGCATCCTTCTCAGAGCCGCCGCGCAAACAAACCACACCGGCGTAGTGGGATTCAAAAATAATTCTAGCTAAATCAGAGATTCCTACTTGTTTTTGAAAATAATTATAAGCAAGCTCAAACTCTGAAATTAATTTGCCAATATGACCTCTTAAACCGTAATTCCAAAGCAGTGCAAATTGAGCATTTAAAAAATCTATAGGGTGAAGGTAGTGACCTCTTTTTTTCAAAAGCTGATCGAGCTGTTTGCCCGACTTGATAGGGTCTCCTAAAATATCTATAATAAGGGCTTCGTAGAATTCACATTCTGTTTTTAAACGCCTGTCGACAAAATCGTCAGCAATTTTTCTGCCCTTATCTAACATGAATTTTGCGGCAAACTTGATACCTATAGATCCAAAAGCAATACCAGCTTGGTTGGCGGCTTTTGAAAGTTCCAAACAGGGACCATAGCGATTAGCGATAAAATAGGAACGCCAGGAGTGAACCATTGCGAAAATGAAATCCCCCTCATGATATTTGAGCAGTCCATAGAGGTAGTGGGCTTCAGATAGAAGTCTTTGGCGCTTATTGACTTTGGGCCACCATTTTGCGATCCATAGTAAATTCATGAAAAGGGATACAAACAAACTGATTACATTGATTATTGAGAAACGAACTGTCCAGTCGTCGAGTTCTTTGAAAACCCCTCTAAATTGATCATTAATCCCACCCTCTTCATTGATGGTTAAAGAACCGAAGAAAGATTTAATGAGTTTAAGCCTTATAGAGGCTCTTGAATGTTTGTCTTCACACAATTCGATGGCTTTTTGCAAATAGCTGGTGGCTCGTTCAAAAACTCCCACCCGAATAAATAAGTCACCCACGTGAAAATATACATTGTAATGGAGTGGTATTTGACTATTGTGAGCCGCTTTAAATACATGCTCATAATATCTTTCAGCCTCACTGTTTAGGTGTGTCAATACTGCTTCTTCAGCAGCTTTTGCACACCATTCAACGATTTCATTGTCTGAAGCTATGTCTCCTGATTCTATAAGATGTTCTGCGATGCTGTAATAATCTTCTTTGATATTTTTATTTTTATCTATAGATACTTTTGCCAGCTTGTAGTGAATTTCTTTTTTTAAATCTTTAGGAAGGCTTTCAATTAAAGCTTCAACAACTCTATCATGAACAAAAATAAACTCTTCTTTATTGTCTTGAATTATAAGACGCTGTGCGAGAGATTCATTGATGACCTTTACCAATTTATCTTGATGAAAGTTTGCGACTTTACAAATAATATCCGGATCGAACTTAACTCCATAGAGAGCGGCTATCTGTAAAAAGTTTTTTGTTTCTGTTGTTAATAGATCCACTCTCTGCAAAATCACATCTAAAACAGAAGACGGAAGTTTAATAGAAGCTAGGCTGTGCTCAGACATTTCCCAAGTTTCCCAGCGGTAATTCAACCAATTCGATTCTTGCATGGTTTTGATATATTCTTTGATGGCAAAGGGATTACCTTCTGTTCTTTCAACAATAATATCAATTATTTTTTTACTGATTTTCTTTTCACCCAGAAGTCTCTTGATTTGTGTGACGGTTTCTTTTTCATTAAATCCTTCAAGTGAAAAGGTGACTGGATTCTTGCCTAAAATATGTTCTTCAAAGTTATTCAGTGATTCTAAGCTATCTGTGTCGTTGCGTGAGCTATAAATAATCAAAAGTGGAATCTGGTGAGAAAGCTTATTTAACCTTTTTAAGAATTTACTAGTTTCAGAATCTAACCATTGAACGTCATCCACGAACAAAACAAGATTTAAATGCATGGTTAACATCTTTAACAAGATAGCAAAGCTTTCAAAGACCTCCGTCACTCCGGTGGTTTGACCCATCCACTCTTGATCTACTGGTAAGACTTTTTTTAGGTAGGGAAATGATTCTCTTAAAACACTGATCCTTGCGACATCTAACTCTCCAGGCCACATGGATTTATCATCAAGAATTTTTAATACCTCAGGTATTTTTACCATTTGCTTGACCCATGAATGGATTGCGAAAAATGGAATATTATTTCTTATTTCACACTTTGCAGTTAGCTTGGTAAAATCATGACTGGCAAAAGACTTTAAACATTGGGAAATTAAATAACTTTTTCCTGCTCCGGGGGCCCCTTTGATCAAAAGCTTGTTTGATTTTTTATATATTTTTAAGTCTTCAAGGAACTGTATAATTTGAACCCTCTCATTTTTTCGACCCACAAAGTTCTTATCAATGTCTATTTGAAATCCTGGATCTAATTCAAAAATGACATCCCCAATGTATTGAGGTCTATCTTCAGGATCCTTTTTCAGTAAATTTTGAATGAGATTCTTTAGAGACTCAGGCAACCCTTTGGGTAATAGATGATAATCTGCATAACTACTTGATGTGTGCCAATTGATAAGGTCAGCAAAATTGGAATTGGAAAATGGAAGTTGACCCGTAAGTAATTCATAAAAAATCACGCCCAGAGAATATAAATCACTGCGACCATCAGTGGGCTGAAGAATTGCACCTAGCTGTTCTGGAGAGGCATACAAAAAACTACCCACAACATCACGCTGAGATCCTTCCTCTTCGCTTTTTTCCTTTACGTTCTCAGCCAAACCTAAATCGATAATTTTAATATTCAAATTGTCATCAATTAATATATTGGCCGGCTTTAAATCTCTATGTACAATACCCTGCTCATGTAGTGCCAGTAGTCCTTTGGCGATCGCAGTGATGATTTTTAAACTTTTTGAAAAGTCTTGATTATGACTTTTAAGCCATTGATGTAAGCTGATACCTTCAACGGATTCTAAAACTAAATAAGGCGTTTCACCATCTTGAAAGTGAAAGACTTTAACTATGTTTTCTGAATTCACTGAAGCTAACGCCATGGCTTCCATTTGGAAAAGACGTTGATTGATTTTATTTTTTTTTGCGACTTTTACGGCAACACTCTGATGGTCGTCGATCTTACGTGCACTATAAACGCGACTGAAATTGCCCTGACCGAGCAAGCTATCAACTTCAACACCTTCAATATGAATATTTAAATCATTTAATTTTTTTGCAGCAGTCATATTTTTCCCAACACTCTGTTTTCGGAAAAATCATGTTTAGAATTAAGGATTTAATACATTTAAAAACGCCAGCTAAGACCAAAGAAGAGAGAATAAACTAGCATTAACGGATCGGAGTTCAAATCCACTCCCACTTGAAATTCAGGACTCAAATATAGGCTTGAAAATAAGCTCATATTCATACCAAGGCCCAGTTGGCCTATTACAGATATTGGTAAATCAATTTAAAAAATTTATCATATCATATATGAGAAGAAATTAACTGCTGAAAATGAAACATTTTTACAGTCTATGGTGAGTTTTATCTCGCTCAATACCTTCTCTTTAAAACACAAAACTTTTCAAGTTACCAGAATTGTTAGTCTAATTTCCGGTAATATCTGAACATATACAACAAGCACAAACATAACACAAAAATTGATAGTTAAATTACAAACAGAATTACTTTGGCCAGAAGAGAGGTTCTAACCCCTTTATTCGATTGTATGTGATTTTGTTAGATTTAAGACACAGAAAATTAACTGCCAATAATCGGCCTGTGTATATTTTTTTACATATATTTTATAAGGAGAATTCATGAGAAAATTAACTATCCCATTATTGATTCTACTATTTTCTACCACAAGCTTTGCAACAAACGATGCAAACTTTACTTTTAGTGGTGATCGGCTATTGGGAGTCTATGAACCTGGTTACTTAAGTGGCCAAGACCAAGCCACTGTTAGGTTTGGTACAATTGCGGCGGACATTTTTTGATTAGCTGTAGCTATGGGCGTATCGCTTGATGGGATATTATTTCTGAGCATTATAAGGCTTTAGACGAATTATCCAACGCAAGGTCCATCGTAACATCGATGCTGAAAGAATTGCTTTGATCAATAAAATTACAGATGATAAACACAATTATTTTCAGGACAACTTCTGGGGATCTTAAATTATCAGAATCCGCCACTACAGCTATTAATAAAATTGAAAAAGCACCACTTGTAGGCGTGGGTGATCATTGTTGTGATTTCGAAAGGTTGCTAACATTTCATCTGCAGAATTGGTGTTTGGATTTATAATATATATTCGAAATCTTGGGAAGCCAGTAGCTTGAGTTAATGGGGCGTCAAAATGGACTAGAATGTGTGAGTAGTTCAAATAAGCATTTATGTCCCTTGTTTGAAATAATTGAAAATGACTTTGTAGTTGGGTGCCAAGATCGCCAAAGCGTAAAAATACGAGACCTATTTTGTTTTGAAATCTTTTTTCGTTAGTGTAATTGTAGCCCATTCTTTTTAAGACTTTAATTTTATTATTTAGTCCCTCCGAAATTTCGGTGGTCAATCGAGATCTAATATAAGCCTCAATATTCTTTCTGTATTTCATTACTTTAAGCGCAAATTTTCGATATAAAGGTAATTTTGCAACTCTAACAAGGTAGTACCAACGCCCTAACTTGCGACGAAATTTCTTTAAACATTTTTGATCTAAAAGTTGATGAAACACGTCCACAATCAACAACCCAGAATTAATATTTAAAGTGAAACCGGTCAACAGCAATCTCGGCATTCGGACACTTTTCAATAATGGCTTTGAAAAAATCTGCATACATATCAACAGAAAAGAAGTATATGCTTTCGAGTTGTTCTTTGCTCAAGACATTGAGGCACTCCTTTAATGAATCGTAAGTTCTCCCAAGTGCATTGGCTATGACTTTAGAGTGTTTGGTGCATATGAGGTTTTTTATGTATTTTATAAAGTATTTTGGTGAAAATGGATCTTTCCTTTTTTTATACTGCTTTGTTAAAAAGTGAACTTCATCAGAACTCATTTTTGAGCAATCTAGATCCTCTGGAAGTTGATAGTGTTGTTTTATAAAATTCATTCGCCATTGATCTACTCTCCACAAAAGTTTTCGATCTATATTTAATAACCTTGCAACAGCTGCACAAGTCATCTCTTCCATCATCCTTCCTCCGACTTCGACAAAGCTACATGTTAATCCACCAAATTTTGGATGAATAAAGTTGAGTTGAGGAGGCTGAGCTTTTAAACAAAAATAACATTGCCCTCGTGGATATTTAAGGTGAAGATATACAGATTTTACAATACCAAGAGGTGAAAGATGAAGAGTCTTTTTATGCCATTGATGGAACTCAAGTGATTCACAGTCACAGCGGTGAAACCTTGCTTTTTCAAATGGAAGAGTGACATGAATGTTCAACTTTTGATGATTTTCTGAAAAAACAGCCTTATTTATAATTAAATCTTGCAGCCCTAAGCTTTCACAAACTAAACTATTTAAGTCCATCCTTGGCACTCCTTCATTGATGTTTTGTGTGAAAAAAATCATACGAAGATTTCACCAAAGGGTGGATTCTTTTTTAGATTCGCCTCTACCTTAGCTCAGTGGCACGGATCACACCCACAAATTCAACCTCAGACCCGATAGAGTGTCTGTGCCACCAGCGCATTGAAGGTGAACGCACATTTTCAACTGGTCTTTATATTTATTCAGAATTTTAATTTCTGGGCCCAAAAAAGTCACCTTTCCTTGCTTTAGCAATTCGATACTCTTTTTCAACCCAGCTTTATAAAAAGCAGCAGCTTCATTCCATGCCATTTTATTTAATTCATGTTCTTTTGTCATATTTAATAATCTATAGGGTATTTACCCATAATTAAAGTCTATTCCGATTATCATCTCATTGTTTAATAAATAATTTTTCGTCGCTTAAATTCTCTTTTTAATGTGTTTGTATCTTCCCATTTCGAACGAAATTTCACTCTAAATTTTTCATGTGCAATTGCTGCCACTCTGCCTTGGCCTAAATACATGGTATCAGGCTCGACTTGTAGTAGAGGGTCTGCAAACGCATATTGAGGTGATACTATTTTCCAGTCATTGGTGTTTAGGTGGGTAATAAGTTTCTCTAGACATTGAGCCTCAATGTCATTCTCATGCATAAGCAAAACATGCCGAACTTTACCAATATGTTTTTGTGCGGCAGCATCGTAGTACTGAATGCCATCCCACATCAGTTCAACAAGCATTGTGCAGGCTCTGTCTAGATTAACTTTTTGTCCTTTGGCGATAGCTTTCTGAACCATCATATCAATAAAGTAGTCGTAATTATCAATTGTGACGTACCCGTTAATATAACCCATCTTTTTAAGGTGATTCCTAATGGCATCACGTTTCTTTAGTGTATCGCCTTCGTTAAGAAAAGGAAAACGGAACCATTTGGTGTATGTTGGGAACTGGCGAATCAGTTTGTCTGCATTGTCGATTTCTTTGATGTATTCGTCCGTAACAGTGTCGCTCAGACGCGGGTGTGAGAAAGTATGGTTGGCAATAAGATGTCCAGCCTTTGAATAGCCCATCACTCTTTCTTGGCGGCCCTTGGACTTCCCCAAAATCACTGGAGACATCATGTGAGACTTTTTTCACCAATTATGGTATGAGGAGAAAGTCATGAATAAATATAGTAACGAATTTAAACAAGAAGCGGTAGCCAGAAGTAAAATAGCAGGAATTTCAAACACCTGTAAGGAATTAGGGGTAAGTAAAGCTGCCTTAAGCCGTTGGAGAAAGGAATTTTCTGTCGGAAAATTAACAAAGTCTAAAGATAGGCCCAGCTATGAGGATCTTGAAAAAGAAGTTCATAAACTTAAAAAAGAGCTTGGTTATATAGAAGAAATTAACCGTGTATTAAAAAAAAGCACTGCGATTTTCTCAAGCAAAGAACTGGGCGGTTCCAAGTGATATATGAAATCCGAAAATCCACAACAAAAGTCCCGGTCGATTTTTTATGTAAATATTTTGGAGTTAGTTCCAGTGGTTATTATTTTTGGAAAAAAAGATCTGAGAATATTCATTCCAACAAGAGGGCAACAGTTTGCGATGCTATAAAAAAATACTTTAAAATAAGTAAAAGTACATATGGCTCCCCTAGGATTTACGACGACTTAAAAGAAGCTGGCATTTTAGTAAGTGAAAATACAGTGGCAAAGTATATGAAGGAGATGGGTTTAGATGCTCGTTTAAAAAAGAAATATCGTGTTCAAACTACAGACTCAAATCATAACCACCCAATAGCGCCAAGGCTGTTTAAAGTCGAAGATGCCCATCCATTGCCGTCTAAAGCAGGCAAGTTGTTAGCTGGTGATATAACTTACTTGAGAGTGGGCTACAGATTTATATACTTGGCTGTTGTTATAGATTTATATAATCGTGAAGTTATCGGTTGGTCTATGGGAAATAGTCTTGAAACAAGTTTAGTATTAAGAGCACTCGACAGCGCCATGAAAAAAGTGGGTCCAGATGCAGAAATTATATTCCACTCTGATCGTGGAAGCCAATATGCAAGCAAAGCCTACCGTAATTTTTTAAAAAATAAAAATATTAAACCCAGCATGTCCAGGCGTGGAAATTGCTACGATAATGCTTATGTTGAGTCATGGTTTAGCTCACTGAAGAAAGAGTGGATTTATAGAAATTGTTATTCAACAGAGGCAGAGTTGAAAGCCTTAGTTTTTGAATATATTGAAGTTTGGTATAATAAAAAAAGAAAACATTCTTCACTTGGCAATCAGAGTCCGGAGAAGTATAAATTAACAAATTTGTCTCACTAAATCTGTCTATTTTTTTTGGGGAAGTCCACCTCATGTTTGAACCTTTCTGGATTTACAAAAAATGCTGCTTGTATTTGATGTTTCGCAAGAGTGTCGATGATTTTTTGAGCTCTTTCGCTGCCAATGAATAGATTCCCATCCTCTCTTGGAGCATCATCAAAGGTTAGAGCTATTACGTTGGCGTTAGCATAGGTAGAAAAGATTAAAAAAAGTATAGTTAAAAGCTTCATAAATGTCATTGTAGGCGCCCCCTTTTAATATCTTCTCTCTGCTACTCAAAAACATTGGTAAGAATATTGTCTTTATAAATACCAAAACTGATTCGTTCTTCGCCAATAAGTGGGATTGCTAACTTGTTCTTAACTTTAATTGCTCCGATATTTTGCACTGGAGTTTTAAAAATAATCCTTTTTAGGTCAAATCGAGCTGTAAACAGTTCACATGCTTTTGGATATGATTGTAACGCAATTCCTTTCTAGATTTTCTACTCCAAGGGTTACAATTGAAATTCTAGGCTCCATTGCACTCTTCACTATCTAAAAATGGTTTCCGCCAGTAGTATGGTCGAGCTTTTTTTAATCGAATTGACCGCCACTTCATACTATTTTCTTCTTTTAGAACTGCAATTGAAACGTCACTTCCATAAGTAAAGAGCCGCTCCTGGCATACTCCACAGGGAGTTAATACATGCACCTTTCCTTTGTCGTCCCCGGATATGCAAATGCTAGCCGTAATTTTTTGCCCTAGTTTGTAGGCTTCACATAAGGCCCCAGTCTCGTGGCAAAGCGATACTGAATCATTTGGAAAATCTAGAGCCATACTCAGCAATATTTCACCAGATTCGACATACATCGCGGCGACGCCTTGCCATGGTTCATTGGGAAAACGTTCGTCTAAAAACTTTAGAGCTGTTTCAAATAGCTTTTTGTCTACTTCATGCATATTCATTCCAAACAAGCGTGTTTATTTACTTTCATAAGAGTTTAAAATCTCACAGACTTCTACCTTATAGTATTTATACCATTTTTCTTTGCCAAGCTTTTGAGCCACAAGATTTTCTTTGTTCTCTTTCCACTTCAATATGGCATCTAATGAATCCCAGTAGGAGATAGAAACGCCTTTGCCTTCATTGTCAGTAATAGACTCAATTTTAACAAACCCGTCCATTTGACTCACCAATTCAACCATTCTTGATGACATAGCTAAATAATCTTGCGGGATAGGGAGTTCGCGCACGGTTTTAAAAATGACGGCATATTTCCCACTCATATTAAACCCTCAAGGTGGTGTGTAAGTTCTCGAAATGAAGAAAAGTAAACATCGTGTGATAATTTGCCGAAGCCATAGTCTACATAAATAAAAGGTACGGAGGCTTTAGTCGCCGCTATCCTATCGCCCTCAGTATCACCAATGTAGGTTGGATTGTTAATTTGGTTCCGCTCAATAATTAATCGAATGTTTTCGTGTTTTTGCTTTTCTGTTGAGCCCCAACACTCATGGTCTTTAAAGTACGATGACGTATTCGAGTAATTCGTAAAAAGATCAATGTACCCATCCTGACAATTGCTCACAATGAACAAGGGGACGGATGAGCTCAATGACTTTAAGCCTTCAACTACGCCTTCATACAGTTCGCCACCATGTTTTTCAACCATAAGAATGTCTTCTGTCGCAGTTTCATCTACAAGTATGTTGATTTGACTCTCGGATAGTCCTATAAAAGTATTTTGAATACATTCGTGGTGAGGTTTGCCAGCGACTCGTCTAACATCATCGGCTGTGATTTTTCTAAAGTCGATATTATTCCTAAGGATAACATTGTTCCATCCGATAGCACAGCTCTCACAGGTGTCCCATAAAGTACCGTCAAGATCGAAAATGATGGAATCAATTTTATTGCTCATACAAAAAACTCCATATCTTTATAGGGAGCTAATTTAGTAGCATCGATTCGCTTTTTCCAGTTGGTGCAATGTATTTCAAGTTGATTGCCGTCAGGATCTAAAAAGTAATGTGACTTTCCCTCGCTAGAATTTGTTTTCCATTCCTTAACATCATGCTGGTTAAGATTTTCAACAATCAGGGGGAAATCCTCTTCAGAAACTGTAAAAGCGATATGATTGTAGTTGGATGTTTCTTTTGGATCTAAAGATTCAACCTGAGTAATGCAAAACCATACATCGCCAGCAAGAAAATATGCCCCATTCCGCCATTTTGCTAATGGCGCAAAATTTAAAAGGTTCTTGTAGAAAGCAAAGCTCTTCTCAAGGTCTGATGTGGATAAAGTAATGTGATTTAGGCCTTTAATCATTTCAGGTTTGCCCCTTAAAAAGTGATGCAGAAGCTCTATAAACAAATCCTCTTTTTTCATAATTCATTTTAGTTTCGTAAAACCTATGAGTACTTGCGTGATCGATATGAGTTGACAAGGCTATATGAGAGATCTGTTCTTTTTGCGCTATTTGGTGTAACTCTTCGAGTAGTTTTTTGCCAATGCCATTGGAACGATATTGCTTTTTGACGATGAGATCATGAACCCAAAAATAGTCATCATAAATTAAATTTGTTAATTTGATATAACCCAAAAAGCCAGCGATCAAACCATCAACTGAAGCTGTCAAAATTGTATATTTATTGAATTCAATCATTTTCGTTAAATTATCGTGAATGTTCTTGGCTGTGAGGTTTGGATAGAACTCAGTAATTAAGGGGTAAAGTTCATCTAAATCAGAATGGCCTATATCAAAGAATTTTATCTGTAGTATCAGATTGGAATCATTTTTCATTGCCACACCTTTTTGCAAAAGCCAGAACATGTCCAACTAGGTCCATACTATAGGCTACTTCATCATCCCAATTTCTTTTCTCAAGTGGGTTTAACTTTATAGCGCCTAATTCAAGCGCGCGCTTATGAAATGCATTTAAATCTTCTACATAAAGATATAATTCTGATCTCGGTATACCATGCCCTTTTACTGGGGTGGGCAATGGATCACCAATTATTCGTTTAATTCCTTTTTCTGGCATCAACCCAAGCCCTGACTTACTTCCCAAGCTAAACTCGGTCATTCCTGGAACATGTAATGTGGGGGTCTTTCCCAATACATATTGGTAGAACTCTTTGCTCTTATCTTGGTTTTGCACATAAAGAATAAATAGTGAATTCAAGATTCCCTCCAATTCTCATTGGTTAGAGATGTAAGCACATGGTCCTGCCACTTTCCATCGATACGAAGGTAGTTTTTAGCGACACCAAGTTTAGTAAAGCCCAATCGTTTCAGCAAATAACCACTGCGTGCATTTGCTGGTATGTAGTTTGCTTCTATTCGGTGGATATTTAATTCGTGAAACAGATATTTTATAGCTGCGCCGAACGATTCAGACATAAAACCCTGACCTTCGTAATTGACATCAACTTTGTAACCAACTCGACAGTTATGAAATGGTCCACGCTCAATATTGGTAAAATTGATCATCCCTATGAGTATATTGCCTTCTTTTAGCCAAATATTTAGTCGTAATGATTTTTCGTCATCAACTTCTTTTTTGTAAGATTCTAGTTTTTCTTTCCAATAGGCTTCTGTGTAAAAATCATCTGGTGCTTTGGGGTCCCAGGGAGCAAGGTGCTCCTTGTTTCGTAAATAGAAATCAACAGTGGCCTGAGCGTCATCTTTCGTTGGTGTTATTAATAAACAGCGTTTTGTATCAATCACTGTGAACTCCACCTATAGATTGCAATTTACTCATCTTCAATTCGAGCTTTAGTAGAATGAAATTCAGCTCGCTCCTTCAGTTTTTTGTTTGCTAATGAAGAATTTCCTATTGCTGCGAATGAATGAGCGAAGCCTCTTGGGACCTCATTTTCAAGGAAATGGCTTGCAGCTACACGACAGTGTTTTGTAGCCTTCTCAAGTTCGTCAGCAGCTTTTGAAAGTTCTTCTGCCATTAGTTTTAAATCATCACTCATTGAATTCCCAATCTTGAAGTTTAGATATAATCTCAGCTATATATTGAGGGTGCAGTTTAGCTTTTTTATCTGGTAAGCCTTCCATGAATAGTTTGGCACTTATTTTTTTTGAATCTGCCTCAGTTAGGAAATGATCCAGATTTGGAAGTACTTGAGACGTATAGTTCGGATTGGCTGACAATGCTTTTTGAATGGCACCACCATCATTCTCACTTGAAATTACCCAATCTCTTGTACCATGGATAGAAAAAATACTGCAGCTTAATTGTAAAAGAGGTGAGATTGGATTTAGAGCTACAAGTTCTTTCCAAAATTCTGAGGATTGACCATTAAGATAATATTTTTCATTTTTAATTTCACATTGAAGAGAAAATTTACTACAAAATTCTTTTGGTTTGGATATCAGATTGTTTTCATTTTGTACTGAAATCAATGCCTTTTGTAAATCCTGGCCATCCAAACCTTGACCGAATTCATACAAATACTTCATTTGTTCAAAATTAAATTCAGAATAACGACGTCCGGGGGATGCTGATAGAATAATTCCTTTTAAATCAGATAATTCTAAAGCTGCTATAGTAGCTACAGGACCACCTAAACTATGGCCATATAAATGAACATCATCAGAAATAGTGTTAGGTTGACTCTGCATAAATTTAACAGCGACTTTTAAGTCATTCACATAATCAGTGAAGGTGCCGTCGGCATATGAACCATTTGTCTGATTATAGCCCGTTCCTCTTTTGTCAAATCTCAAAATCACAAAGCCGATATCTGCAACGGCCCTGGCCAGAATTGCAAATGGATAATATGATCTTTTTTCGTTATCAGTAGTTCCTTTGCCACTTCCCATTTGCAACACCAAAATTGGATAATTGCCGGGTTCATTTGGAGTGGCAATAAAGCCTTCTAGATTAGTCTTACTATTAATTGGAAAACTGACCTTCGATTCAATATATGCGTGTGCTGTTGTAGTTAAAAAAATAATTGTTATCCAAATAAGTTTCATAATTTTCCTGAGTTAATAATTCGGAAAAACAGGCATTTCTACTCCAAATCAATTGTAACACAGTTCTAACATAGGAATGACCGTTTTGGGGATCAGTTTTACTGAAAAATCCTCGCAGAAACGTTGGACCTCCCAATCATCGAAGTTGTTGGTGACCATGTAGATGGCATCTTTGTTTTCAATTTTTGCGGCGAGGTTGAGCCCATTCACCGTGTACTTGCCCAAATCGTGGTCGATAAGGTAAATGGCTCTGTCCTGGGGCTGATTTTCATTTAAAAATCTCTCTCCAGACTCGTATCCGCAAAAGCCAAGCTCGTTTTGGTTGTCTTTTAATACTTTTTGCCGCCACTGGTTAAGCACTGAGGGGTCATCATCAACGGCGACCACATTGTTCACGCCATTTAAGTTGATGCTATCTATGGCCCAAATGGGGTTTTGATAGGTGGGGAGTGTCATAGTTATGGAGGTGCCTTTTTCTTGAACAGAATCAACTTTTAGCGAGCCACTTTATTCTTCGATTTTGTCTCTTGACCATGAGACGCCAAGACCAGATCCGTTGCTCTTGGTGGTGTAGGTAGCGTAAAAAAAATTGTGTCTCCATAAAAATAACGTAAATCGTCGAGACTCCTCACATTTCAAATGTGTCAAAACCTGTTAAATTAAGAATTAAGAACAATCAACACATGGAGGTGTTAAGGATGTATGACGGAGAATAGTGAGTTTTTAACGGTTGTACCACAACAATTTTTTGTAATCCGTCAGAAGCGTCATAAGTACCCTTGTGGAAAGTGTCATGGGGATATGAGTTTACGTTGTTTATAAAGAATAAAGACTTACCTACAGACAGCAACTCTCAAGAAAGGCAGATGCGAAGTCCTGTTGTGGCAAGAAAAGCTTGGTATGGGACTCATTCAAAAAGTGGAGCAAGGTTGAGTTGCCAACAAATATCGCAGTTGGAAGGGTAGACTTAGAACCCACTGCCTGAGAGGCTTATGGGGCAACACCTCATTCACAAAGTGGGTCGCACTCTCGGCCATTCTTCGTGCACCACAACTTGGACAAAAACCCCTTCGTTTAAAGCTAAAGGCCACTAGCTTTTCACGACAACATCACTCACACTTTGCTCTCAAGAAATCATGAGCCAAGATCCCACACTTTAAAAACTCAGAAAATTCCTTTTTCACAAACTCCGGCAGACCACTACCCTGCTCTAGCTCCAGCTGCTGGTAAAAGCTGAGTAAGTTTTCTTGGATGAGTTTATATAGAAAAGTGTTCTCTGGCCTGCGCCGTGCGTAGCTGACTTTTGAAACAAGAAGTTGTGGATCGACATCATTTATAAATCTACGAGCATTTGTATCAAGATTTTTTGAACTCTCTAATGTAAAATTATATATAAAAAGTAAACTCCCATGAGGGTCGTGACTATAGCTCACCCAAAATAATAAGCCCCTATCTTCTTCATTACTAATTCTAAATAATGGCAGATATATACAGGGGATTTGCGACAAAACTTTTATTGAAAAAACAATTGATGTTGCAAGAAAAGCGGCCTCCGATCCTGAGACATTTAAAAAGAGTTTTCACTAATATTTGGAACCAACATTAAATTTTTATAACCAAGCTAATGTGGACATTCAGAGTTCTCACTGGATTTAATTTATAGGTAAAATATTTATACAAGATTTTATATTATCTCTTGTGAATCAGTGCAGGTACATGATAGGAGTCAAATGCAGCTCTCGGTGGTATTTCCTTTGAATAAACGGAATGTTCCGGAATCATTTTAATACTGGTATTGATATTGCAGAACAACCTTTTAGTTTTAAAAAATAATCGGAGTGTAATCTTCTATGAATTCTTTTATTCATCTGCTAACTTTTTATGTTAAACCCATAAAATTACTATTGTATTTATTGAGACAAGGGTTCCTCAATTTGATTCTATTTTCAATATTTTCAAATCCATTGATGGCCTCTGAAATTGAAATTTTATCAAAGAAACTCATTTTTCCAACAGGTATTAGTTATACCCGACTAAATTCTGATTGGAAATATTTTCTAGAAAATGTTCTGATTCCAAATATTTCAGGCCGAGTGAATTTTGCAAATTATGAATTCAGTTACGATAATTCAGGAAAACTTCAGCTGGAAATTGCTACACTTGGCTACAAAAATGATCCAGAGCTTTTAAGAGATCCAGAAAAAAAATTACGTCGCCCAGAAGATCAACTACTTTCAATTTATAGTTTTAAAATCACTAATGAGACTCCTAAAGCTCAAGCCCTTTCAGATTTGTTAAAATCTTCGACAACCGTTGGTCTTCATAAATATTTAACAGTAAAAGGTTCACTCGAAATCAACGCGAGTTTACTCAACAATGATGGCCGCGCTGAACTCTTGCGCCAATTGCGGTCGCTCTTTCGTGCCGATCCTTTTTTGCATCCATATTCCAATTTAAGATTTCAAAACAGCTTACGAAGAGATAATATTCAAGCATCTGCTCCGCAGGCGGAAGCACTGGATCAACTTGTAAGTCTTGAGAAGGATTTTAGTTTACTCAAGAAACATGAAGTTCGATCTGCATTACTGATGATGCCTACTGGTTTAGGAAAAACCGTGACAACTATTCTCTACTTAAAGGAACTTCATAAAAAAGGGCTCTTAGATAGACCAACAAAAATTATAATTGTTTACGAAAACCTCTATGCCTTAAATCAATTGTTGCGCAATTTTCAGTCGGAGTTAAGTATCCCAGATGACAAAGTTTTAAAAATATATGGGGGCTTAACACCTAATAAATTACCCAATAAGCCAGATTTTCAAATTGTGGTCACTTCTCGAACAGGTTATTACAAAAAGTTAGAGTATTTTAATAAATTAGTGGCCGACCACCCCGAAGTGAGTTGGTTTTATTTCTTTGACGAAATGCACCACTTAGGAACACAAGACGGACAATTTGAATCTATTCTCAATGGAGAAGGTGAAATCCCTGGGGTTCTCGATGTTTTGGATAAAAACGACCGCATCCTTTATGTATCAGCCACTCCATGGCACCAGGACAAACACTTGATTTCTCAACTAGTAGGACAGCGCATAGCCGCCCCTTTTTTAAATGCTGATGAACTAAAAACCTTAGCCTCAGGAAGAAGCTATGACTTGCAAGCCCATCAAGAACTAATTCACGACCTAACTAGAGCACAACTTTTTAGAGCTATTTATGGAGGATATCTTTCTCCCTCCAATCATTTTGAAATTAGTGATCACATTGGGAAAATATCAGTGACAAAGATTATGAACGACACTGAGCTTGTCACTACGGAAGATGAAATGCTTCGTCAGTTAACCGTTCATGAACCCATTATTAAGCATATTGCCAATAGAATTTTAGCGAATCGCGAACCTTTGACTTACGACAATGGACTCATTTACGTTCCCACTATACATCACGCAAACCTCTACGCAGGTCTATTAAATCGACATTTTCATGACCTGAACAAAGGGGGTAACTTTAGGCCCTATCACAGCAAGTTACCACAGGAACTAAAGGAAATAAATGAAAACTGGTTTGTACACTCGGGTGGGAGAGGTCACAAGTATCTTATCGTAGTAGATTCTATTAAAGAGGCTGCTGATATACCTACTGTAAATTTAATAGTTAATGCCAGAGTCATACATAGCTTTCGCTCTATTGTGCAAATATATGGTCGTGGAGTAAGACCTTTTATAGGGAAAACGGGCACACGTTTGATTGATCTAACTGGTTCTTTTAAACACTTAATTACCCCAGATATTGCATATGAAGTTTTAACTCAATCTGTAAACTACCCTAGCGAACCAAAAATGTCCCCCTTAACTAAAATTGTAATGGACTCCTCCGCCCCCTCCCCTTCAGAAATTGTGCCCCTCGTGGTAGATGAGATGTATAAACAGCAATTAAGTCAGGCAACTGAAGGAATTCCTACATCTTCTAAAACAAATAAAATCAAACTAACCAATGGTAAAGAAACTGAGTTATATAAAAATATTCAAAATCTTAGAACACGTGTGAAAGATGTTGAGATTCTATCTTTTAGCTCTTACTTATCTGGATTAGAGAGATTTGTTAAACTTATTATTGAAGAGTATGAAGAAGAAACTAAAATAAAAATAAATTTTAATAACACTGGAAAAGATATTTTTAAGCAAATTCTAAATTACTTTAGGCTTAAAATAGATAATAACACCTACTTATCTGGGCATTTCTCTTTAGTTTACAATAAATTTACAAAACTTGAAAGTTTATTAAAATTGTCTGAAAGTGAATTAAATTTATTATTAGATTTTCATCAGGCGAAACTTCAGCTGGCAACCTTCAAAATGTTTTCAGAACTGACGTGGGAGCTAATTTTAAATGATATTCATAAGAACGGACTCAATATAACTCACGTTTTAGATTTAGAATCTCTAGTAGAATTCCCCGAAGCATTTGTCAAAGTTATCGCTGAGGACATTATAACAGTAGGGCATTACTTAGATTTTGACCTGTATCCGGTAGGCTTCAGACATCATATTAAATTAATCCTAAATCAACGCAACTTTTATGATAGTAAATTCTCCTATTACAATAGAGATCTGAAGAAGATACCCAGCGGATACAATGACTTTTATTTGACTGAGAAATTAAATGTTAATTTATTTCGAAAAAATTTTTTAAAGGGATTAACAAAATTAGTTAAAAAAAATCCTACCTTCGCTGCTAAATATAAAAGCAATCTAGAAAAGATTATTTTTAGTAATCTTTTAGACAATACCATTTTGTTTAATGGAAGAAGGGACCGCAATGCGCTCGCTACTTTTTTATATCTAAATTTGTTTCCACTTGACTCTTCTCAAAAGCTTTCAGACTTGTCTCGAAAATACTCTACCCTACTCCAGAATATTGAGAACTCTAAAGATTCACTTGAAAAGGTAATACCAGATTTATCAAGAACAACTTATTTTAACGTTGTAAACGACCTTTTTCAAATAGAGGAAGTTCTTTCAAACTCTGAAATCCAGCTGTCTAAGTCTTTTTTTACACCAAGCCTTGGTCAAAGGCTTTTAGTTCTTGCGCGTCACCAACAGAGCCTTTTGAAAATGGTTTTAAACCAATATTCCCAGTGGAAGGACAATAAAGAATTTTTGAATTATATTTTATATATCGCAGAATTAGGAACTCCGGCTAGCAAAATGGTACTGGACTATTTTTCCCAACTGCCTTCTGTTCCAACAGAAGTGTTAGCCTTTCCTTCAAAGCTTCGATTGTATGACTCCATCAGGAACATTAATCGAAGAAATAGTCTTGATAATAAAGACTCATTTTACGCCTGGGATATTTGGTTCAGCGCTATGAGCAAAATAAAACCCCATCCAAGTGAGTTTGGATACGAGCTAATGAATAATTTTGAAAATTATTTAAATTCGAGCCACAGACTTAAAGATAAAGTTTTAGATTCAAAAAGTAGGACCTACCTGAGATTACCATTAGCCCCATTCAATTATGTAAAATACTTATTAGAAGATGAAAATCCTGATCCCAGTTTAAGCCATTATTTTTGGAACCACATAACACAAGTTCACTTGGATAATGTCTCCCCCAGTTTCGCCAAACAATTGGCTAGATTGCTGGCAAAAGAATTCAGACATAGAAGAAAAGTCCCCTTAGATCTAGCCAAGGAACTCTTCTACATATGGGAAAAAATAGATTTAGAGTGGGAGGACGCTGTTTCCTTAGCAAATGCCATTGGTTTTGAAGCTCCTGTTAAAGCCCTCCCCAACGGTTGTAGTTCCTCACTTAATTTAAATGGAGAGTGGATAAAAAAATATAGAAGATGAAGATTTAGGACCTAACCTGCCTTCTGTGTTTGTTTAAGTATCCAGAGACAATGAGAAAGACATTTAACAATACCCACTTCTTAAAACTTTTGAACTTACAGTCTCAACTAATCCTCGAAGCTTTTAATCTTATTCTTTATTTTCTCAACTACATCAGATAAACTACAAAAAAGTTCTGATTTATTTATTATTCCACTGACTTTAAAATTACCTAGCATTTTTATAATTTTATCGGTAAGCGCCTCATCGGCACTGACTTTTACAGACAAATCATAAGCTCGCACCAAGTTGAATATCGTTAAGACGCATCATCGCCCCCCACAACACTTTTGGACTGGGTGGGGGATCTGAATTTCATATTCTCCGCATGGTGTAGTTTTCGAAATCCTATCAAAAATTTTTACCTTGCCTTTGGCTGTTGCTCGTTGATGAACTGCCCTAATTATAAAATTAGTGTTCAAACTTATACTATTGAAAAAAGATCGTACATATCAGCGTCTCGTTCACATTTTTAAACAAGTCGCTCTGGCTGGAACTCAGCCACTACTGAGTTTACTCCTTCTATCCATTTGAAACTTTCCTTTTCTTCTACTGGTACCCGAGTAAAATTTTGACCCAAATTTCTGATTTTTCGTCTGTCTTTTATATCTCTTGTCCAAAGCTTCTGCGCAACTAGGCCCAACGGGACGCCAGTGCTTGTTGCCGCTAATGAAGAATGCATCATCATGCCTATAATACTTAGTTCTTTGCCAGTTACATTGTGCTCGTAAACACCCATGAGCCCACCGCCCTCAATAATTTTATTGCCGGGAAAAGTAATTTCACTGGAATCATGTAGAACAAGAATTTTCTCATCCTTGTTAATACAATTCATCCGTTTATAGGTTTGGGCTAAATGGGGTTCGATGATATCGTCTTCATCAAACCGATCGTTATCAAAAAATCGACTGTCCGTGATTCTTTTCAAATACTTCAGCCAAAAGCTCTAGTCGCCTATTAAGTCTTTATTGCACACCCTTAAACTCTGAGGAAATATCCATATGTTGATCTAAGGTTAAATTGTTTAACCTAAAGTCTGGACAAACTAGATAAAAAAATTTACTGGACTAGACCAATTTGTGGGTAAAAGTCAGTTGCGATGGAGCGCTTACATAGTAGATGGACCCTACTTACGTTTCTAAACATTTTTGGTGGCGAAAAAGAAACCGTTTTTGCTCAAATGGAACTGGATAGTGATATCTTAGTTTTACCTTACAGCGATATAGGTAAATGTCTGGTTTAATTTATCTAAAATATTGAGAACTGTTTGGGACCTTAAATTAACACTCTTTAAAGTTAAGCACTGGGGCAACCCCTAATGTTTGTTGAATTATATCTTAACATTATTGTATTTTCGAAGAGGGTTGTGTTCGGGAATTACCACCCCTACTATTTAGATGTATTCCATATTGATCACAGCGACTTGGATCATGTTGTCCTTGACAACAAGCACTCATCTCTATCATGGGCATTCGATTGGCGACAAATTGTGAATTTGCTAATATGAGATTCTCACTTATTCTTTTTTTCTTATCGCTGTCAAATTTTCCAACCTTACCTACATAATTTGCCATTGCAAAAGCATTATAGAATGTTGGATCTCGAAAGTTAAGTGCTTTACTAAGAGTTTCTTTAGGATCATCTGTCACGAATATAGCACCTTCATTTAGAAAGCGAACTTCAGAAACTTCACCATTATTAATAGTCGCACCAAATCCTCCTTTTACAAGCCTACTTTTCCTTGATGGATCCACCATGCGAAAGTCTACAATCTGCCCATCCGAATTAAATTTTGCCTCTTGTTGTAGATTTAAACCGAGAGTCCGGAGTTTAGCTGAGTATCCCGTAGCCCTTCCCGCTGAATCCTTTTGACAAGAGGCTTCCCAGCGGCTCGGCTTTGTGGATTCATGAATTTTCGTCAGCACGCCACACATTTCAGGATGTTCTGTTAACTCTTTCATTTGTTCATCAAAGGGGCTTGTATGAAGGTCCATTGTGCGTCTGTTATAAACTGGCAAAGTAACACAATTAGCATCCGTTGTTGCGAATCTTGATGTCGAAACTGAGCCATTACACTCTGAAACATCACCCATGGCGGCCGTGTAAATCATAGCGCCCCCTACAATGGGTGAGGCTAAGGCAGTAGTTGCTCCAGCAAGCAATGCTCCACCAGCAATTGCCGCTCTAGTGCCCACTGATGTTACTAAATTAAAAATTCCTGCACGGGCAAGCCCATTTCTAGCAAACACTTTTTCAACTGGTGCTCCCGCTTGAATCGCAGCATGACGAAGCCCAGCCGTCGTGTTATTGAGTTGCAGAGCGGCTTCCGCACTCAGTCCTACACCTTGAGACAAGGCTTTGATATCGTTTGAAATTAAAAAGCGATTTGGAATATTTTCTACCAAACGCAACATTAGTTCTCTAGCCTGTGCAGGTTGAATAATTCTAACAGGGTCGGCCGCCTTTGCGATATCCACCATTGCTGAATATTTAGCTCTAAAAATGTTAGCTTTACGGCTACTATCAGCCAATTTTTGTGAAAGCTCATAGGCTTCACCAGTAGATTTACTTAAGAGGTCACTGCAATTGAGTTTCTGCGACTGACATAATTTGAACAATTCGTTTTGACCCTTGCCATAATCTTGAGGGGCTTCGGAGAGGAGCTTATTTAATTGATCTAGAATCACCCGTCCTTCTTGAACTTTACCTTGAACTTTATCTTTAACTTCATCTGAAAAATTCGATCCTATAAATTCACTTATTTCGACACTTAAAATTTGCTTTGCTTTTTCATTGCCCTTAGCTAAAGCTTCTTGATATTCTTTTTGCAAACGAGTGGCGCGATCCTTAAGAAAGTCATTCCAGCCCTCATACAAAGCTTGTGAGTCTTGTGCTAATTGAAGTTGAATGGATGTCAATTTAGATAGTTCTAAGGAGCCTTTGATTTGTGAGTTCACTAACTTAGCGACTTCTGCTCGCACTGTCTGTTGGTGAGCACGTAATGCCGACTCTGCAGCTTCGACTTCTTTACTAGCGATCACAAGACCTTTTTCAAATTCCCTAGCCCCAGTCTCTGCCATTTTTCTCATACGCATTTTTGAGTCTAAGGACATCATACAGACACTCTCTACTTTGGCCTCGGCTACAGATAAAATAGCTTCCATAAAAGTATCTTGGAAGCGTTTCATCCATAAAGGTATGCCTACAAAAACTTCATCTATGTTAGTGCCCACCTCAGGTCTTTCCTTAATATATTCTTTAGGTGTAATGCTACTCACCTTACAAGTCATCGCCGGACTCAACTTACGATTTTTTTGATAGGCCTCGGTTCCTTTTGCTGCCCCATAGACAGCTCCTACCCCACTTACACCTATGAGTAGCTTACATTCCTCTGGCCCCAAAACTTGACAAGAGATTTGATTATTTAACTCACTTACCATTTTTTTATACTCAGTATAGTTTTCTGGTCGTGTACACCAATCATTTCTACTTTTATCGATAGCAAAAACAAAACTAGAATGTAAACCTAATGTTAGAAAGCATATTCGTTTCAATTTACTGGTAAATAAATTATTCATAGCCAACCATATATGTTGTGGCAAATAGGTAATGCCAATTTTACATTTAAATGAGATTTTTCTAACCTTGAACCAACACACTCCCCAATATTTTGACTGAACTTTTCAGCCTGCAATTCAGAAAGAGATCTTCGCGAACTAATCAAGTTGCTGAAGCACGAATTGACTTCTTTTCCAGATTTTATAAGGCAGGTCTGTTGTGATGAAAAAAAACAAGTACGGAAATAGCCTTTTTTTTCACAGATAAGATTTGGCAGCTTTGCTTTAAGCATTTTTTTAAGCGCTTTTTGACTGACTGTAATGGGTTTAAGTTTTGCCGTCCGGACGAGCTTTTCAGGTTTGTATCGAAAAGCCCCAAAAGCTGGTGACAAAAGCCCAGAGAATATAATTATTGAGAAGATTAATCTGGAGCTGTACACGAGATTGCATATATGGCTTCGAATTTGAAATCTTCCCATATTTACATTCTATTCGTTACCTCTTTGCTGGCGAAGAGGGATATTTAAATTTTATAAAAACTAGACAATGAACAGGGTTTAAATTTGTAGTTTTGATCGGTAGCGAAGTACCACTCCTCCCTCAGCTTCTGATTTTTGACACAGATTTTTGCCTTTTCTCAATACTATTTTCTGGTTTAGCCGCTAAAATTGCCTCACTGTGTGTTTTTTTTGCTAATCTGTGAAGGACCTGTGACCTTAGAGATTTGTTTTGGTCGCAAATATCCCTTAGATCTCTCTAGAACTCATAATTAGGGAACATTTGAATAGATTGATCATTAGCGACAGTAGTGGCTGGTGGTCCCCTCGCAGACCAAGGTGTTGGGGCTCGACTTTCTAAGCCTAAGTGATTCAGGATCTTTTTGATCACTTGCAGATCTTCAATGCTGGCAATGATTTTCACTTTTCCCGCACCTTCTGGACAAGTTTCGATGTCTATATTGAACACCCGCTTAAGCCTCTGTGCCTCTGTGTCCACGTCATGCGGGAAGACTGCTGAGCTGGAGTGAGAGTTTTATCCTCAGTTTTTTCTTTGCTTTTTTTCGGCTTTGGAACAACAAGTTTTCGATGTTTAAAGTGAGGAGCAAATACACCAAAAAATCTTGTTAAGTTCACTCGGGGCCTGGGTACAAGTGAAGCTAGCCTGGCTATCAGGTCCAGAGGCTTGAGCACGATATGGGTCGTTCCATTGTCATAGGCGTTTTTTAGTTTATACACCACTTGCCCCTTGGCATTTTGGCTGAGTCGCTCTTCACTGAGACACGTAATCGATGAAGCTTGAATATGGTCAAAGGCGTTTTCCCTATTGGGTAAGTAGTAGTTGTTTTCATCCTCTTTTTGAATCAGTCCTCGCCTTTCTAGATGCCTCACTACTCGGGTGGTAATTTGTTTAAGCAACTTTTCCAGCTCCAGATGACTTAGTGTTTGGTTGATGTGGAACTGGGCCTTGTTGTCATCAAAACTGTAAGCTCCATCTAGACACAAAGTGTGGAAGTGGATATTGAAATTGAGGCTACCACCAAAACGCTGGATAAAGGTAATGGCTCCCGTTCTAGCCCCAGTGCTTTGTTTTAGCCCCACTTTCTTGCACTGATAGGTATTTAAGGCCCGGTGAAAGATCTGCAAAACTTCACCCATTACCTTGGGTTGAGCTGCCAACAAATATCGCAGTTGGAAGGGTAGACTCAGAACCCACTTCCTGAGAGGCTTATGGGGCAACACCTCATTCACAAAGTGGGTCGCACTCTCGGCCATTCTTCGTGCACCACAACTTGGACAAAAACCCCTTCGTTTAAAGCTAAAGGCCACTAGCTTTTCACGACAGCATCACTCACACTTTGCTCTCAAGAAATCATGAGCCAAGATCCCACACTTTAAAAACTCAGAAAATTCCTTTTTCACAAACTCCGGCAGACCACTACCCTGCTCTAGCTCCAGCTGCTGGTAAAAGCTGAGTAAGTTTTCTTGGATGAGTTTATATAGAAAAGTGTTCTCTGGCCTGCGCCGTGCGTAGCTGACTTTTGAAACAAGAAGTTGTGGATCGACATCATTTATAAGTCTACGAACATTTGTATCAAGATTTTTTGAACTCTCTAATGTGAAATTATATATAAAAAGTAAACTCCCATGAGGGTCGTGACTATAGCTCACCCAAAATAATAAGCCCCTATCTTCTTCATTACTAATTCTAAATAATGGCAGATATATACAGGGGATTTCACTAGAAGAAATATCGGTGGCATACGAAGACAATACAATGGAAGCGAGACGAAGTCTTATAGATTCACAGACCACTTCAGTGCAAATGAGTTTATAGGCAAACATAGAAGATGGTTTGGTTGATAGTTGCATTACCAACTGAGTGTCGATTTAAAGAACTCAATAGACGAAATCAAACAAACACCCATAAAGCAAATGACCCCGTTGGAAGCCTTAAATAAAATTGCTTTGTGACAGAACAAGATATGGAACAAGTGCCTGTGCCATTGGGATCAAATTTAAATTTTAATCCTTGTTGTGATTTAAGCCTTAAAGAATAATTTTCTTATTTATTTGAACAGTCCTAAGAACTCAATTCAACCACTAGTTTAAGTAGTAAGTTAGTGGAACTTGAGTATTTTTTTAAAATACTCAAGTTTAATTAGACGATCTTAGTCTCCCTAATAGATCAGTCAATACTCTGTTAGCCAAAACAGTATCGCATTCCCCTTGTGAATCTGGTGGGGATTGATCTTCGATACCATTTCTATTTTGGTAACTACCTGCAGGAAGCTGAGTGAACGAAATGGGCGCAAGTGGTTGTGGCCAGGAAAAATTATGAGCGTTAGCATTTTGTACCTTTTCTAAAATCTTAAAGGCTTCAAGGGTTTTGAGAACTTGGTCAGGCTTTACTTCAACATAAGTTTGATCAAAATTTTGGTAATTAGAATGACTTTCAAACCCTGGGCGAATGAAACGAATACCGTAGGAAGTTAAATAAAGCCCAAGGTCTAATGCATTCAATTTGTTTGTGTCAGTCAAACTACTATTTGTGTTTGTTAAAAGATCAACAAGAAATGGTGTATGACCATTTATGTCTAAAATAGATAAATCTAAAGATACTATTCGATCATGGGCTGGCTTTAAAAGTGAGCGTGAACCATCTCGTTCAACTATATATAAGTCTTCAGCTCTTTGGCGCTGGAATACTTGTAGGCGTGGGTGATCATTGTTGTGATTTCGAAAGATTGCTAACATTTCATCTGCAGAATCGGTGTTTGGATTTATCATAAATATTCGAAATCTTGGGAAGCCAGTAGCTTGAGTTAATGGGGCGTCAAAATGGACTAGAATGTGTGAGTAGTTCAAATAAGCATTTATGTCCCTTGTTTGAAATAATTGAAAATGACTTTGTAGTTGGGTGCCTCGATCGCCAAATAAACCAAATAAATTTTTAAAGGCAGCTTCAAATTCAAACTGGCCTGAGCCAAGTCTCAGGTTCATTGCTTTTAAGCTGGCTAATACGTCTTGGCTATATCCTAAATTGTAAAGGCGATATATAAGTTCAAACAGAGCGCCTGAATTTTCAGCTACTGATTTTAACTGAGGATTAAAGTATTTTGAGAATGATAGTAGCTTCAAATAAGCATCGGAATTTATTTTCGCGAGTGAATCAATGTGTAGTGAAGTTTCTGGATGCTGTTCCGATTTAGAGATGTTAACGTTACTTTTCTGCTTCATCCACTCAGTAATATGGGCATATGCAATGTTTATTTCTTGAGCTATTGCATGGTTTTCAGTTGGCCCATGTTTGTCCGGGTGTACTTTGCTAATTAATTTTCTATATCTTTTTTTAACTACTTGTAAGGGAGTTTCAAATTCCAAATCAAAAAATACGTAGGCAGCTCTTGCTTGTTCTTCGTCTACTTTTGCAGCAAAAGCCTGCGGCAAATAACTGCAGAGAAACAATACATTAAGTACAAAACTGAAAATCAATAATATCGATCGTGATTTCATTTAAAGGCTCCATTTTTTCTATTTAGCTTATATACATTCCAAGCTATTGTGACAATTTTTATAAGTTCAGCGCCCTCTGATAATTGTTCAATTGGGGCTCTCCTCATTGTTAATTTGTCAGGATGGTATTCAGAGGTTATTTTTCGGTAATTTTTAGCAACAGTTTTTTCATCATCGAGATTCAAAGTTCCATCAGTGACATCAATTTTCAGGGCCCAGAGTGTGACGGAAATATCTGTCAAACTGTTTAAATTATCTTGAAAATATTCAATAAGTTCACGTGGCTGAGTCCAAGAATCTTTAATTCTGTTTAGCTGAACCCTTGCCTTTCTTTGTTTTTCTTGAGCTTGTTGATACGGCTTTTTCTTTTTATGCTGGCTTCGATGACTTGAGCGATAATAACCATGCCTTGTCCCTTCGGACTCAAGACGGGGATTTTTAAAATACTTTTCAAAAAGGGTAAACCGCTCTGCTTCAGCTGGGGTGGTAGGTTGATTGTTGGCACGACTCTGGGAATAGTTAGCTTGATGCCATAAATCTATTTTTTCCCAATATAATTTGTCTCTATACTTGTAAACTTCGGGGGTAAAGCCGGTGGCATTAAAAAAGGCTTCTTGTATCCAAAAGACATAATCATCTAAGTGCCTTAAGTAAGGAATGACAGGGATTTTTTGTTGCGTCCCAAAATAGCGGGCGGTGATATCGCCGTCAATGCCTAAGATATCGTCCGAAATATCGATCTCTACATCTTGAGTGGAGAGTATGCCGTAGAAGCCGCCATCGGTATCAATAAAAGCTTGCCATCGATTATTGCGAAAGATGAGGTGACCACCCATAAGTATCCCACGGCCTTTACTTAGTAAATACAGGCTAGGTCGGGGGAGAGAAGTGCTGTCTTTGTTAAATTTAGTATGTACACTCAATTGTAGTTCGCCATTTTCATTTATGATCCAGTTGTACGTATAGTTGGGGTCTAAACCTTGAATCATGTCAGAACTGGGTGCCTGATCGGCCATGCTGAAGTAAGCTTCCATGCTACTGGAAAAATTTGGGTACAAATGCAGTGAAGCTAATGTTAGATATCTATATAAATTGGAATCAAAGGCTACTATTCTAGGACGAGTGCCTTCATTGAATAATACAGGAAGCTGAGATTTTTTGAAACCATATTTGATGGCTAGTGAGTTTTCATCAATTAAGCTATTGAAGGCGGCTTCGGCCAGTTCAGAAAAATCGTAATGTGAAGAGCTTCGTTGAATAGTTAGAAGTTCTTCATAATTCAAAAGTCCTACAGTTGTTGTATTTTGATTGTTATCAACCCACTCAGCTAAGACACTTAACTCTCCATTAACTTCTTGTATATCAAGTATTCTTGCAATTAGTGGAAGTGAGCTGTCATAAGCTTGAAATTCAAAATATCTATGTTGCCCCAGTCTTTGTAGAGTGATCGGTGTAACTGGGTTGTTTACATTTGTTGAAAGTGAGCTTTGCTGTGTTGTAAGAGAACTTGAATTTGATGGACTATGGAGAGTGACATGTGTGCTTGGTCGACCTTGATTTTCGAATTCCATTAATAATCTTTCTACAGAAAGATCATTATCATTATCATTATCATTATCTGTAAAAGGAGTTAGTTGTAGCTGGTGGGTGTTTGGTGATGTGTGGTTTCGGTATCTTGTTTCTGATGATGTCCGACCATTACCAATATGTAAAATCGAACTGTCAGAGTCCGGATTGTTGGCAAGGCGAAAATTTGCAAGGGCAGAAAGGCTTACCGGCGACCAGGGATAAAAGCGGATCCTTGTATTAGAGAGGGCACCACTTTTAAATCTAAATTTAACAGGAAATGTTTTTGCTTGGTCACCTTCTGCATTGTCATCTTCAGTAAGAGTAAATTCACATGATGAAGGATTTGTCGGTAAAGTTGTTTGCGAGTTGTTGCCACCGGCATTTATATCCAATTTGTTAGAAGCTGAAAGAGGTGTTGTCGCTGAGTGAGCGATAATTGTGTGGGTACTAGTAGTTACAAGAAAAAGTGAAGTAACAAAATAAATTTTAAACATCCCACTCCCTACAAAAAGTGTTAATTCAAAAAAGATTTCTTTCAAATAAGCCAACAGATAAATTTACCAATTAAATATTGTCAGTTACTAGAGCAAGACCTATGCCAGTATCCGATTGTAAACTATTAAAATTTAAATGATTTAAATCCCTCTTCTATAAGCAAGAAGGTACTATGTAGCAATTTAGGGACCGCTGAATGGCACTGCCGAGTTTATTAGCTAGAAGTGACTAAGTAATATAATATAGAATTTTCATGAGTGCCTTAATTATTTACAGTAGTATGCGATTCCTTTCTGTGTAACGGCAAGTCAAGCTCGGGCAGAAAACCCGATTTACTTCTCGTCATCTTAAACTCTTTTCTTCGCAACCCACCAGAAATAGCTTCCTTCATCTCCCTCAAGAATGGACTATTTAACCAATCTATGTCTATTGCCAATTCCTGATATTCTTTTGATAAAATTCCTGAATTTTTTGCTAAAGTTGAATATGAATAATCTTCCACCTGGCCACACAACTTTGCCTTAACTGTATTTCGACAAACATATTTGAAGCAACTCCAGAGGTGTTTGTTGTCAGTGATAAGGCTCTACTTATATAGCGAGCAAAATAAAATGATAGTTATTTGGCATTAGTACAAATGAGATGATTTCACATTTGTATTTCTCGTTAAGTATTTTCAGTTGGTCATTAAATATCTCCCATAAGGTTTCCAAATCTATATAAAAACACGCGCGATTATTCGAGCGATTGAAGATGTGGTAAGGAAATGTGTTAGATATATGGTTTTTTTCTAGGCATAGACCCGTTGGTTGGGTATAAGTTGCTATGCAATTATCAGGACCTAGGGTTTAACTCCTGATTACTTACATAGCAACTCCTATGAGTAATAATGCACCTATTTTGAGCGATAGTGAAGTACCACTCCTACCTCAGCTGCTCCCACAAATAACAACAGCCCTTCAGTTGGTTGCCTTTTGGGTCTGTAGGGAATTTACTCTCCGTTCATTAATCGCAAAACAATCCTTCACCCTGCCATTGATGATCAAGGACCTCATGCAAAGTTATCATTTGTCACTGGCAGCTTTTTTTGTGGGGCATAATTTTTATTGGTCTTATCAGCTACATTGTCCTAAAAATTCTGGAAAAGTTAATTGTTCGTCAATTGTATTTAAGATTTTAATTCATTGCTGTCCGGTTTAATTATTAAAAAAGCATAAGCTGAAGTCCCGGCGGATGACGGGTTACGCGAGGTAGATCCCCTATAAGGTCCTTCAGTGGCTGTTTTAAGAGGAGTAATGTGCCTACAACCGCCATTAGATCTGGGATTGAGATACTTGTCTTAAAACTAAACCTTAAGATCTGTAAAAGTAGAAATGAAATCAACGCTACTAAAATCTGAGCTTTCACAGCATTAGCAGTGGTTCCAAGGAATTTTTTGATCTTTAAATTTTGCTTTAAAGTTTTAAAGAAAAGTTCCACTTTCCACCGTGCCTTATAAAGATCACAAATTGTCTGAACTGCTAGATCAAACCTGTTGGTAATAAAGGTCAGTCTCTTTCCTGTGTCAGGGCAGTTATAGGAAATACGCCTGAGCTTGCCTTTGTATTTACTGCCAACAGCACTTTTTAGGTAAATTACTTGATCACACATGTGCCCTCGTGTCCGGTTCGTTGGTCGACTCTCAACAACCTTAAACTTCATATTGGCCTTTGACTTGGTGACAAAATATACACCTGTCTGGTTGAGTTCATTAAGCCATGAATAATCAATATAGCCTCGATCAACCACTACAGTAGATTTGGGAGGAAAAGAAACTTCATTTTTAATAGCCCTCATATCGTGAACTTTTCCAGGTGTGATAACAGCAAACTGAGGAAGGTCATTTGCAACATCAATCGCTGTGTGAAGCTTTGTAGCGCCCTTTCCATGGTGGAACTGAGCCCAGGGACAAAGGCTCAAGCACAACTCAATTGTTGTTGAGTCCATGGCAAAGACATCGCCTTTTAACTTAAGGTTTTTGTGTTTTGATGGTGCCACTTGATAAGCCCTGCCTAAAAGGTATTGGAAAAGGTCTTCAAGTACTTCTACAGGCCTACTTTTGTTAGCATCTGCCAAAGTACTTTTTCTAACAGGGCCAAATCCAAGTTTTTTAAATTGACCGTCCTGAGTAGAAAATACACGCTCAATGGCTCTGATGCTGTCGTGTCCGGTTAATTGACCAAAGAGCAGAGATCCAAACCAAGTCCAGCAGTCTAAGGAACGTACTCCTTTGTCGCCGTTGTTTTTTGAAACGCATGATTGAAACTCTGATCTAGGAATTAACTTGATTACTTGATGAAAAACAGTATTTTGGGCCAAGGCTTGATCTCCAGTGTGTATTTGGAAAGTAGTTTTTAGTCGAACCACCTTCAAATACCCTAGAATCGGGCCTTTTTCAATTTATGCTACGCTCCGAACCGGACAGCTATGATTTTAATTAAACTTACTTGCGGAACTTTTTTTTATATTTGTCAAATTCTTTAGATTTCAAATTATTTTCTACATCCATAGAGACACCGATTTCAATTTCATTGCCTTTGTCGGATTTGGCCTTAGAAAAATGTGTGGCTTCAGTTTTTAAATGCTGTTCATTCACAGGCTTTGATTTGTCAATTATCGAAGTATCTTTTTTGGCTAAAGCCACAGACATTGCAATCATGGATTGGGTGATCTTTGACTTATCTTCTAAAGAATTTGCGGATTCCACAGGAAGCTGGGCAATGCTAGTCACATAAAACTTATCAGGCTTTTCTAAGATTAAATTTTGCAAAGCTCTCATAATCACCATTGCTCTCTCAGTCAACTCACCCTTTTTAAAATTTAAGTATTGGGAAATTAAATTAAAACCTGCTGCTAAAAATTAATTTTGAATATCAATTTTTTTATTATCTAATAAAGTTTTCGTTTCTCGTTGCAAAATGTCCACATCTGGGTTCGTCGTTTGCATTAATTTTAATGACCAATACAATTGCCCTAGGGAATCTATGTTAGATGGGCTGAACTTAGCCTCGACTTTTCTTAGAAGCTCATTTCCTCTATCCAAGAAGTTGTTAAAAAAGTGTGTTTCTTCATCTTTTTCTGTATTTGTTTGCTAAGTGTAAAGTAAATGCAGTATAAAGTCTGAGGCTGTAGCCATCATTTCGGGCTTTGCTTGATAGATTAAATGATATAAAAATGAATTTTTAATAGATATCGGATAGCTTCCAAAGAACTCTGTTTTAGCTTAACTAAACAGTGTTTTGCCGGTGGAATCTATATTTTTTTTAAGAAGTAGAGATAAGAGACTTAAGCTAATTTCAGTATCCTGTTAGGACATCAAGTTTTTAAGCGTAGCTTTTTTTTCGATCTAACAACTCAATGAATGCTATTTTTGCTAAATCAAAATCATTGAGGTCTGAGACGAGTTCATCTTTTTTTGCCATTTTCGGGTAATTAGATTTAAAATTTTCAGAAAAAACTCGATCTAATCGACCTAAAATTTCTTTATTTGCAGGTAAGAACTCGAAGCCTGCCGCAATAACTTCTTGCCCAGCTTTTATTTCATTAAAATTCAAATGACCAAAAAGTCGGCTATCAATGGGTGATTTTCGCAGCTCAGTCCACTCCACACCCGCGTAAACATTGAGCTCTAATTTTTTTCCAATTTCCACCCTCACATTTTCAATTTCTGTATAGGAATCTCCTTCTTTATCGACTTTTATAGTGTTTATTTGCATTGTGGGATTGTCTTTTTTGATATTCCAAATTTCTTTGACTAGCAAGGTCACTTTCTTATCTTTTGCATTTACAGAAACCACAGAACCTAATATGGCAATTCCTGTCATTTCTACAACTTTGAAAAGACCATAATACTCTGTGAAAAGTTGAACAGCATATGCCGGGGAGGTTGAATAGGTTAAAAAAAGACATAAAATGATTATAAGAATTAAAGTTTTCGATTTCATAGACTGAAAATTCCTGTTGTTGTTCTGCGATAATCTTTGCTACATTGATATAATGTTATAGATTATAAGAAAGCTATACAAAAGCTATACAATGGATGGGCTAGGTTTAAAAATCGAATTCGACTTTAGGAGTGCGGTTGTCTTTTGTAACGGGTTTAATAAAAAAATATGACGATTTTAAATTAAACATTCCTAAGTTAGAAATTGCCGATGAAGGAATAACTATTTTATGGGAGCCCTCCGGTGCTGGGAAAACCAGAGTCTTTCGTAACCTTATCGGAATAGAAAGTTGCCCCGGTCTATCTTGGCATTTGCATGGAGTCGATGTTTGTCAATTGCCAGCACCAGATAGAAAATTTGGAGTGGTTTTACAAAACTACAGTTTATTTCCCCACATGACGGCTCGACAAAACATCCAATTTGCCGCGGATGCCAGAGAAATTACTAATGAGCATGAAAAGATGCATCAGTTAAAAAAAGAATTGAGCTTAGAAGACTGTTGGGATCGAACGGCCGCAAAACTTTCTAGCGGAGAACAGCAAAGAGTGGCCCTGGCCAGGGCACTTATTGGCGAACCACAGTTTTTATTTTTAGACGAGCCCTTTTCAGCTTTGGACCAAAACTTAAGAAGTGAAGCTCGCGAATTGGTTAAAAAAATTATTCATGAACACAAAATTCCTACTTTACTTATCAATCATGACAAAGAGGATGTTGAGCAATTGACTGGTAAAATCATTAAAATTGAAAAAGGTCAGTTGGCGGAATGAAAAACTATCAGCAAATAAAAAATGAAATTTTGAATCAAATTCTTGAAAGTAAAAAAACTTCCCCTCTTTCAAACAAAATGGGTTACAAATTTGATAAAGTCCAACGTTGGAAGAAGGGTTCAAAGCAACTCAACTGGAATGAATTTTGTGACCTGTGTTTCGTCTTAAAGTTGCCTCTTATCGAAGCCTTGGGTTTTAGTTTAGGCGCACTTTTCGAAAGTGAAAAGCAAGCTTATAAAATTATCCCTTTTTTAAAGAATTTTGCTCAATTCAAAACCACAGGGCAAATGGCCAAGCAGATGGGAGTCAGCCAGGCCACTATGCAAAGATATTTGTCTTGCGAAATTTATCCTGAAGTGGAGTTTGTTTTAGAGTGCATTGATCAAAAACCTCGTTTTTTAAACCACTTTTTAAACTCACTTTTGGAAAAATCTGAGAAATCGGATTTAAATTTATTGAGTCTACCTTGGGCTTCCGCCGTAGCCAATGCGATGAGCTTACCTGAACACATGTCTCTACCCAAGTACTCACCATCCTGGGTGGCTCAGCGCTTAGGCTTAACAATTAATCAAGTTATGCAAGCCATTCAACTCTTGCAAGACTTGGGTTTGATAGAATTAAATGGTGAGCACTATAGCCCCACACTTTCTAGAACTATTGCCGTTAGAAGAGAAGTTCGACAAGAAGATTATATTCGTTTTTTAAAGTTTTGGATGGAGCGGGCGACAAGACGTTTAAAAGTTGATCGTGAAGAAAGCCAATTTAAAACGAAATCTTCAGAGGAATTCGATCGTAAAAGTTTAGACAAAGATGGTTTTCGCGTTTTCGCCTGCAGCCCAGAAAGCGCGCGCAAAATTATTGAAATTCTAATGCGTAGTGAACAGGAAATACATGATTTGTTGCAAAAGGATAACAATGAGAAAACTGACGTACGTGTTTTCTTATATCATCATTTTTCCGCCGGGGAACATTAAGTAGTTTTTATATTTTTTGTAACAACAAAACTTAAACAATTGCCGCGTAGATCTTCTTCTAAATTTTTAAAACCCGCTTTCATCAATAGATCTTTTATTTCTGTAAGATCATAAGCTCTATGCAATATCCCTTTGCGCTGTCCCCACGAATTGATTTTTTTAGCAATCCAGTTTAAGGGCCATATCCCCCTCGGTGTAATTAGACAATTTCCTACAAAAATTCCACCGGGTTTTAGAACACGAAAACACTCGCGAAGTGATTTTTCTAATTCTGGAAAACTATGGATTGCATTGGCGCAAGAGAGAGAGTCAAATTGATTGTCTTTGAAGGGCATGTTGGCAGCATCGGCCAATTGCAATTGAATATTTTTATTTTTACGAAAACGATGAGTGGCTCCTTGTAACATACTGGGTGCATAATCAAAACCTATTATGTTGATCACTGGCCATTTTTTCCAGCGACGATATTTTAAAACAACTTCTAAAAAAGTACCGCTGCCGACGGCCACTTCTAAGTGCTGAGTTCTCATATTTTTGGCAAAATGACGAATTTGATGAGGCAGTGTGTCGTTATAGGCCAAAGTCAAAATGAGAAAGCCCCTTGCATCGTACCACCAAGGTTCTGACGAATAGGCTTCGTCAATCTTAGGTGAAGTTTTAATTTGTGAAGGTTCTACTGCTGAGCTTGATGGTTTTATTTTAGGTGCTTTCATTTTTTTATAATATAAGATGAAAAAATGTAGAGAAAGTTTTGATCACGACAAAAGCAAATTAGACTTACAAATGTGATTGTCTAAATCATATTTGTATATTTAACCTTTCATTCGATTATGGGGTCAACAAAGAACTTACAGATTGTCTACTGTGACTCTTCCCCAAGTCTCACAGGTATTTTATGATCTATTTGCAAATAATGCTTTTCTTGGCACCCAAGATATTCGCAATGGAAAGCGGCCTTTTTCAACACCATGTTTCTCAAGCGCTTGGGAATGTAACGAGGATTCTTTGACTGTGTTTTTTTATATTGGGTGTTTTCATAGGTTTATATTGCTGTGGCCAAAAAAAATCAAAAAAACTCAATCAAGAATTAAAAATGGGTTTTATACTTGGCTTTGTAAACAGTCATAGAATTCATGACCCCAAATGCTATCAAGCCAAAGTATCGAGTTACATACGCATTCAACTTTAAGGATCTAATTGTAGTTTGGATTTATCTAAGTTTAACTTGATTTACTCTACTTCGCCCCAATCAGACCTACGGAAAGCTTCACCTAATGGATCTAAGTAAGAGTTAATAGTTTCTCTAGTAATTTTATTTGTAAGGAGTTCAGGAAAACGCTTAGAAAAATCTAAGAATTCTTCATCACAAGTCTCTATTTCAAACTCCTTCTTATTGCCTTCACTCTGATCACATTCCTTAGGAATGACGGCTTTTTGATTTTTCAAAATTAAAACAGCGATTCCTAAATTTCGATATAAACTAGCATCAATTTCCCGATCATTGTTTTTTTTCAAAAACATAATTTTTTTTGCCCTATTAACTAAATCCTTATATTCAAACTCACATGAGTGTCCAAATGTTGATGATATTGAAATGACAAAAAATGTCACTATTGCAAAACCATTTTTAGTTGTAAACACTTTAAACTCCTTTAGAAATAAGCTCTGTCCAATAATGTATCCTGTATGCATAATCAATGCCGCTATGCAAGTTGGTTCACCGTATTATTGTTTTACTAATGTTTTTTGTGGCGAGTTGAGGCTATTCATAATAACTAAATATATGTGAATTATGTTTTTGTATTTGACAAATCATCAGCATTTTATAAACCAATTTTTAACTAAAGGGGGATTCATGAATCTATTAACAATAATCGCTTTTCTACTAAGTACACTTTTATACTATAATGCTGTTGCAGAGGATGGCTCACTTGTAATAGGAACGTACGAAGCCACTTTAACTCTATCGCCAGAAAATTCTAAGAATCTTTTCAACTATTTTGAAGATGCCCTCGCTGAAAATCACAAGGATTTTTGGGTTGAAGACGTACAACAAGTTCAAGCCACAGCTGATAAAATTTGTGGAATGAAACTTGTTTTTAAAAACACCAAAGAAGCCATCACTAGCTATGTCTGCAGATATCATGGCAATAAATACGTAGGAGATCCTGCTAAAAAAGATTTTGAAGACAATATAGAAAAATTGTTAATGACCACAAAAACAATAGTTGGAAAAAATATTGGGTGTACAAAGTTTGATAACCAAAAATCATCCACAATAAGTTACGAGTGTGCCATGGCTATTTTTGAAAACGGACAAACTGAATCTAACGCAAAATGGATTGTTTTTTAAAAGACTCTATAGATCATTTAGATCGAAGCCTAATGATCTAACTTTTTTTGCACAATAATTTAAAGCACATATAGGCGGCTCATTTTTCAGAACCATCCTTGGCCGCTGAATGGGATTGACTCCCTCCTCTTCTAAGTATCAAAAAGGAATACTTGAGAGCTTACAAGTTCCACTGATTTTTATAAATGTTTCGCAAAAAAATGTAAAAACCAGCGCTACTCATCCCGCCCCGCCTAATTTACAATAGAAAAGCACAAAAGTTGCAGTAATTGCAATACGAGTTAAACATGCTAACCTCAGAAAATATTATGTTAAGATACTTAATAACTTTACTTTCTTTTTTTTAGATTTCCACTTCCTCCTGCAGAGTCAGGGCTTTTTGCCCCTTGTTCTTACCCAAGGCAATACGGTTCGTGATCGAAGAGGCTTGAATATGGTCAAAGGCGTTTTCCCTATTGGATAAGTAGTAGTTGTTTTCATCCTCTTTTTGAATCAGTCCTCGCTTTTCAAGATGACTCACTACTCGGGTGGTAATTTGTTTAAGCAGCTTTTCCAGATCCAGATGACTTGGTGCTTGGTTGATGTGGAACTGGGCCTTGTTGCCTTCAAAACTGTAAGCTCCATCTAGAGACAGAGTGTGGAAGTGGATATTGAGATTGAGGCTACCACCAAAACGCTGGATAAAGGTAATGGCTCCCGTTCTGGCCCCCTGTCCGGCTTTCTTGCTCTGGTAGGTGTTCAAGGCCCGGTGAAAGATCTTCAAAACTTCACCCATCACCTTGGGCTAAGCTGCCAACAAGTATCGCAGTTGGAATGGTTTTATAAGAACTGGAAAGATGGACTTCGCCAACGGATGTCTAAAATGAAACAAAATTACTAGGTTGCAAATATTGATCAAATAAAAAAAGATTTGAGTAAACTAAATTACCAAGCTACAACGACAAAATCGCTCGGTAATTATACGACAGTTTCCCCTGGTAACGACAGGAAATCCAAATTGAGAATTATTTTCCTCAGATCAAAATTAACCTTGTTACCCACAAAACGTATTGATCAATAAATAAACGACACCAAGGAGCGGAGAGTTAATTTCTTCATTATACAGCTTCCTTTATTCTTATATTCTTCTTTCGAACAACTTCAAAAAATTCTTGAAGTTTAATTTCTAAATTCCTTTTTAATTCAAATGGATCTAATTGATACTGATTTCTTTCCAGTAATTCTCGCTGCTCTTTTGTAATAAAATTAGTCTCTAATAGTCTTTGACAGGGAGTCTTAGGTTTATCATATTTTTTCCTGATCTTGGCACCGATTCTTACCTTTTCTTTTAATTTAAATGTGGGCAAAAAATAGTTCTGAAGTGGGTTCCAACGGTTTATATAAATATCATTCATTAAATCTACCAGCTCTTTATCTTCAAACCGCTTATAGCCAAACAACTCTCTGACATGGGTAAAGTTTTTTTGCTCCACATAACAGTTGTCATTTTTCTTGTAGGGCCTTGAACGTGTAAATTCTATTCTTGTTCCATGATGCGTGCACTGAAGCATGTTTTTATTTAAAAACTCACTTCCAGAGTCGGAGTTGATAGCAAGTAATGAAAAGGGCAATGACCTCTCTATATCCCTAAACATCGCTTTTACCTCTACTCCTCTTTTCGTTAACATGGATCTATTCTCCGTCCATGTGCTAAAAATATCAGTTACAGTAAGGCTGCTAATAAATGGGCCTGCGGTGCTATTCCCACAATGGGCGACTGTGTCTGTTTTCGTATATCCCGGCTTTGTAATTTTAGAGTCGAGTGTGTTGATTGGAACTTTGGACACTCAATTTAGTAAGACTTCTTACTGTTGAGCATGAGCAGCTCAAAATTATTTAATATTTTTTACTTGCCACACAAATATTTTTTTATCAGATAGAATTCAAAATAATGTTTCTTTTTCCAGGCATGAATTAAACTGTCGA
>JACKAN010000029.1 GCA_020635055.1 Pseudobdellovibrionaceae bacterium | reverse complement strand
TTCACAAGTGTTCTCCTAAGTTTTTTGATTTCTTCATATTGCGATAATGCCATTTGATCTGTGAGCTTTGTTAAGGCCAGTGAAGCCTTATTAAATCCACGAGTACGGTAAAGTGTATGCAAGGCCTCTTTGTACCAATAGATTTCTTTGAGTTTTGGGTGTTCAGCAAGCCATTTATCAAGAGCATCTCGTTCGTAATATTTGAGTCGAGGTCTATTTCTTAAGAGTAGAGACCTCACAGGGTTTGATCTTTTGTCGCCCGTAACTTCAGTCCGCGCTTTATTTATTGCAGGATTTAGTAAACGAAGCACATGGAACTTATCTGCAGTGATATTCGCATTTGGAAAAAACTCTTTAACAAATTTTTTAAACGGGTCACACATATCAATAACTGCTTGTTTTACTCGTTCTCTGCCTGGAATGTAATCAAGCCGCGCTTTTAAATTTCCAACGGTTTTCCCATTTACAACTTCACCGATTCGATTGCGATCGTAATCAACAATAAGTGAGGCAAATTGTGTTTTTCTCTTTTTTCCCTCACGTTTTTTCCAGGTATGTTCATCAATACCAATGCGGGTGCCCCATGAGTCGTTAATGCGTTCTCTGGTTTTGACCTCAAGTTGTTCATAAAAAACTTTGTGAGTGAGCCAAGCTGAGCAGCTGTAAGCTCTTTGCACTCGCTTCATGTCCTTGAAGTTTTCACAGGCCCATTTTAAGCCTCTGCGATAGCGCTGTGTGGTTTTATATCCTTTGCCAATACCTGGTATAGGTTCAGTAAAAACCTTTTTACATTTAGGGCATCTAAATCGTCTTTTAAGTATTTGCAGAGAAATCCCTGATCCTCTAATGGGAGCATCTTGAACCTTAACCCATCTCCTATCATGGACAGAGTAAGATTTGGTGGCACATTTAGGACACACTTCAAACTCAGAGACTTTAGCGCACTTATAATTCGTTCTAAATTTACCACTTTGCCAGTGTGTTAATATTTTAAGCTCTGGTAAAAGAATAAATTTATCGGTAGATTCCCATTTGGAATTCATCACGACCCTCCCTTTCAAAAAGTTTAGTTTCGACAACCAAATCTTAAGAAAGTTTTTGGGTTGTGGTGAGTTCCACTACCATTTTATGACGCTATGTCTCTCTGGCGCCGGAGAAGCACTGCATCCCACCATCAACCGAGAAGCGCCCCCTGAAGGGCTCCTTCACCCGGGCCCTTATCTACATGCGTAGAGTGCACGTAGCCGATAATTGCGGTGAGAACGGTAGCCACAAGCCATTCTCTGAATCAGTTTAGCTTTGCGATTAAAGCCTTCGGTACGTGCGTTTGTGAGACCTGTTTTAAAATATTGCAAAATTTCTTTTCGCCACTTCATTAAAGTTTTTCTTAAGGTTTTAATTTCCTTAATTTCAGAGGTAGCGATGTCATCGGTAATTTTAGTTAAAACTCTACTGGCCTGCTTAAATCCTTTAATTCGGTAAAAACCGTTGATCCTTTGTTTTAGTTGGTAAATTTCTCTGACAGTAGCATTTTCCCGACAAAAACGATTTACAGCCTTTACCTCTTCTGGCTTGAGTTTGGATCTATTTTTTAAAAGTAAAAATCTAATGGGATTTTTTCTGTCACCCACGACTTCTTTACGGTGCTTGTTCAGCGCCGGGTTAATCAGCCTCAGGACATGGAATTTGTCGGCAACTATGTTGGCATTAAAAAAATAATTTTGAGCAAAGTTTTTGTAGCCATCGGTCAAGTCAATAACAACATTGGTGACGTTCTCTCGCCCAGGTATATGTGCAATGCTCTTCTGTAAATCCACGGCATTGCGACTGGGAGCGAGCTCCCTAAGTCTTTTGAGCTTCAAGTCAACAAAACAGGTAACAAAACTTTTGCGAGATTTTTTCTTAGCTCGCTTAAATGAATGCTCATCAATGCCTACACTCTTTGACCATGGGGTGTTGTTCGTTTCACGAAGTTCAATTTCCAACCTTTCGTAGAAGACTTTGCCCACTAAACTTTGTGAGCATCTATTGGATTTTGCAACATCTTTTAAGTTAGTAAAACGTTGGCAGTCATAGAGGACGCCACTGCGATACTTCTCTGAGGTTCTAAATCCCTTGCGGATTCCCGCTACTGGCTCAGTAAAAACTTTTTTACAATTGGGGCAACGGAACCTTCTTTTTTTTATCACCAAGTGAATGTGTTTGGCATTGTACTTAGCATGCCTAGTACATATAGTTCTGTAATCATGCACTGATGATGATTTCGTGGCACACTTTGGACAGACCTCAAATGAATTAGTTTTATGAAGATGATAATCAAATCGTTTTGCAGATCTTTTAATGACCTTTTCTAATTTTAGTTCTGGTAAAAGAATGTTTTTTGCGACATATTCTTCTGGAGTCATGGGCGTTTTCCTTTCTTAAAAAATGTTCTCGATAAACAAATTTTAAGAAGGTTTCGCCTATTGACTCAATTAATCAAAAACTTTTTGGAGCTCCGCGTCCCACCACTAAGTGTGAATACCCAAAAAATAATAACTTAGTAGGATTTTTTATGTCTATAGCAATAACTCAATTGGAAGTTTTTAATGTAAAGGCTGCTATGTCTCAAGTAAGTAAATATGCAGTTTATAATAATCCAAACTGTATAAAAGAATTACTTGGTAAAAATGGATTTTCAATATTAGTTACCGATTTGAATTCGACAAAAAATAAATTGAGTGGTTCTATTACTTGGGGAAGTTCTGGATTGTCATATGATGTCGAAGTTAATACGAGTGGTGATGTAGTTATATTGGTTCGACCACATTTAAACTATGACATTACTAATAATCAAGAAGATCAAATTGTTGAAAGGATATTTAAAAATATAAAAATCAAAATAAACAATAAAATTATAAATCCAAAGTCTGATTTTGTAATTATGAAAGGATTTTATTTGAGTCCCAAAAAGCCTAATGGTGTAGTTGGAGAGGCTACGTCTAAGAATTTAATCCTCTTAAAAAACTCGGGGTTAGCTGACTCTGATTTTATAACTTTTTTAAATAAGTATATTGATGGATTTGTAGTTAACTATAGAAGGTAGACCAGATTTTTTTAGACTTTTCGCTTCGGGGCATGAAAATTTTTGCTCCAGCTCTTCCACATTTACATACCTCACCCTCAAGGCCAATATAATCCTGACAAATATATGGTTTCAAATTTTTAATATCTAACCCGCAAATACACTTTATTGGAAGTAAGTTTATTAAAGTAGGATTCTTTTCGATCCATTTTTCAGAAGAGATGTCTAAGTAAAACATATTTATCCTTTTAAATTCTTGTGAATTACTTGTCCAGAAGTAAGATTATTATTTAGAACTATTTGTAAATGCTTCCATTAAATCTTCAATAATGTGTGAAATTGGGGCCTTACCGCATGCCTTTTTAAAGTTGTTGTAAATTTTTTTTGAGACATACATTGATACTTTGGTTCTATCAGAGTGTCTCTCGTATGATTTTTTAATTAGTTTGCCATTAATTATTACATCTTTCATTCTTAAAACCTTTCGATATATCTCAATTACGTACAATATACCTAAAAATTAAGCATAATGTAAAGAAATATTCGGTATATATACCATAAAATGGTATGATATAAATTAAACACTGGAGACAATTATGGGAAATTCAACAGCTATTTATTTAAGAGTTTCAACAGATAAGCAATCCACGGGGCTTGAGGCTCAAAGACGGGCATTACTAGAATATATAAATCAAGCGGGGCTATCCTCCTATGTAATATACCAAGATGAGAATGTTTCTGGAGCAAAGGCTTCAAGGCCCGGCCTTAATGAAATGATGGCGGCTGTTAGAAGCGGGGAGCATGATAAGGTCTTAGTTTACTCCTTCAGTCGCTTTGCAAGAAGCTCAAAGCACTTGATTGAAGCTATGGAGGAATTTGGGTCTTTAGGGGTTGCCTTTATAAGTTATACTGAAAAGCTTGATACTTCATCGCCAATGGGAAGGGCTTTATTTACGATTATAAGCGCCATGTCTCAGCTAGAAAGGGAGTTGATATCAGAGAGGGTAAAGAATGGGCTAGTCAACGCTAAGGCCAAGGGTAAACGTTTAGGAGCTCCTAAAACACGCCCCAGTGAGCTAATTAGAACATTAGCAGCCCAGGGTATGAGCTGCCGTAAAATTGCAATTCTTGTTGGTTGTAGTCATATGACTGTAGCTAGAGAATTACGCAATATTAAATCACTAATTAAGGCTTTTTAATGTTAGCGGGTTCTCTAGTATTTGACCATTTTAATGATATTTTTTGACCTTTTTGGCTATCATGTACAAATTTTGGAATTACAAAAACTTCAAATCCTCGTTCTAGTGCTATTTTTTCTCCACAAGCAATTCCATTGTTATAATGTGTTGTAGTTACAATTCCTCCTGCTGAATCTACATAGAAATTTGGTAATTGATTTTGTGCATGTTCAGTAAATTTATAATCTATAATTTTATTTTTATCTGTTTGTACTTTAACTAAAAAATTAGACATTTTTGCGCTCTCTAAACCATTCATCGATTTTACAGAAACCATAAAGCAAGTTTCACTATTGGTCAAAAGAGCTTTTTTCTTAGCGATTTCTGACTTTATGTGCTCTTCAGATTTCATTTCATGCTGGCCTTGCTCTCTAGTTTCTAATTCTATTAAATAATTTGTATAAGGATAAACTTCTGCTCTGTAGTTTCCTCCACCAATTCCACTAAATCTAGTGAGTTTGTCTTGGAGTTTTGAAGCTGTTAATTTTTCTTTGGTTTCGCCCCCATTTATATAAATAGGATCAATATATCCCTTTTCACGTGTAAGGAAAAGGCCGTTGGCGCAACCTACAGATGTTAGAATAAATATTAAACTTAAAATTTGGTATACTAGCTTCATGAATGCTCCCATTAAATATAAGTAGTTTTGTATTTGTATCGGACTAAAAGGGTCTTTTTTTATTATTTTCATTTATTTTTATTAAATCTAAACAGAAGTGTTTCTATTTGATATGTAACACTTAGGTTTTTTAATTAAGTAACCTAGACATTTGTTTTAGTTACATATCAAAATGGGAATTAAATAATATTTAGTTAATACCGATGTAAATTTAAACAAAGGAGTAAAAATGGATTCAGCCGGGCAGCTTGTAATATTGGGGTGGATGTTAGGGATATCATTGGTAGGTTTCTTATTTGGTAGAGAATTGATTTGTTGGTATTTTAAAATTAACGAAAACCTCTCGAATCAAAGGAAAATAATTAATTTATTGCAAAGAGCTATTCCTAATGAAAACTCTAAAGATGGACAGCAAAATAGTATAAATTCAGATACAATTGAATCCTCTAAAGTTAGTTGATTAAAAAATAGAATCAACAATGAGAGATACAAAAATCAAAAAATCAAAAAGCTTCAGAAGTAATGCTTCATTTGGAAAGCGTATTGAATTTTACATAATTGGATTAATGTTAAAAGAAGGACTTGATGTGTATATCCCTATGGTTGATGATGATGCGATAGATGTAGTAGTTAAGAAGCCAAATGATAGCTTTGTAGAAGTGCAAATAAAAGCCTGATCATCTGAAGTAACTTTTGGAGATGCTGCTTTATTTTCCGCGATTAAACATGAACATCGTTCTAATTATTGGTTTGTTTTTTACTCAGAAAGAATGAATAAAACATGGATTTTGTCCTCAAAAGAGTTTGTTAAAAATTCAGTTCAAAATAGAAATGGTAAAAATAAAGGGCTGAGATCAATTTGGTTTAATGGAAAAAACTCTAAAGAGCAAGCCGAACATGTAAAACCACAATTTGAAAAGTATTTAGTGGATAATTTTAAACGTTTAGTAAATGAAGACCCTTAGTATAGTCGTACAAAAACAAGAATTATCAAGGAAATGCGCTCATTCTTTACAAGCTCATAAGCAATATTGTTTATATCTGATAAGACAATTGTCTGGTTACGTTATTCTGACATTAGTTTTAATCAAATAAAAATAAATCTTAATGTATGCATAAAATTTAATTTTAAGAAATTCACACCGATAAAAAAATATGGTCTGGCTTACAGTAGTTATTGGAATTTTTCTATTTTATCAGTTTGTCCCAAGAATACATAAAATTCTGTTATTTAAACTATTTGGCGGTTTAATAATTTTAACGGGTATTTTTGTGGGGGCCGTCTCTCTATACAATGAATGGGATAATGAGCAACGTAAAAAATGGAAAACTGTCAGGTTTCAATATCTTAAGGATAGTGATAAAAAAGGAAAAAAAGAACTCGCTATTGAAATTTGTAACAATAGAAAGGATTCAGACCTTCTTAAATATGAAATATATGTTACAGGTTTCAATGAGGGGCGTTCAACAGAAATGAAGATTTACAAACAATACGATTTTGAAGAGTGGGAAGGAAATAGTTCTTTTAAAAGTGATATTATTGTAAAAAAAGATTCTTGTACTAATGTTGTTTGGACAGGTAATTTTCGTACTTATGATAGGTACGATGTTAAGTCATATAACTTCTATGACAAATGGTCATATTAACAAAGAAATTCAATTTTATTTAAAAATTCTTAAAAAACAATTTAACTATCTGTAAATATCGGCTGCCGTGTGGTGCAATTAGAAGGCTCTAAAAAGTACCTCCAGAGGGTTCCTGCGGGGTTAAAAACTAACGGGGCGGGGTTGATTCCAAGTTAAAATTACTGATTTCGGGTGTGTTTTGGGGGTAGTGAAATCAAGGGGTTAGATAGTAATATCCGTGATTATTCATGACGAAATGAGTTTTTAGACAATACCAGTTAATCCCAAATTATCTATACGTAATGGAAAGTGTAAATTCTTGAATTTGTGTCTCAAAATAAAACGGTTTAAGTTAAAAAAAGAAATACACTACTTAAACATACTTATAAGTGAGTTTTTAACTTATATAAATTAACTTTTAGGAAGAAATTAGTAAAGTTTTTCCCATTCCTTAGATGAAATTATTGTGTCTATAATTTTTTTGTATAAATCAATATTTTGATCATCACCACATAACTTTTTGACAAGGTCAGAAGCTGATTTCATTATATCTTGTCTTTTTAAAAACTGGTTTAAATTTATAAAATCATAGTTTTTTTCTATTTTAATTAATGGTATTTCTCCATAGTAACATAATGCCAAATCGCGAGTTTTGCAGTTCCAATTGAAATTCCTGCGCTCTCCATTTTTATACTTTTTTAGTCTTCCAAATCCTATACACTCTAGATTTATAAAAGTTTTAAATAATTCATCATTTTCGAAGCGTAGAAACATATTTGCATCTTTGGGTACCCCATCAAAAGTATTATTATTGGTGGGATAGTAACCATTTTCTTTTGCATGTTTGAGTAAAGTGTATATGTCACTAGATTTTGAATTCCTAGTGTTTAAAAAGTAAGACATTAAGCACTTTATAAGAGGTAAATCATCTGCAATTTTACATATATCAGAGTTTGTGTAATTAATGGTTTCCATTCAGAAATTATAACATTTTTTAAAAAAAATAACTCAAAATCGAATTGTGTGTAACAAAAATAAACAATTGTATGGATTGATTTTGTCACTTGTATGAAGAAGCTTTTTAGAGGTTCTAAGTGGTTGAATGATAGTTTGAAAAGTGTGTTCTCGTGTAGCAGCCGTGCATGGGTCTTGCTTTTGTACTGGTTGTATCGGGCAAAAGCCCTAATTAACTAAGCCAAAAGGAGGCTATATGAAAATAAAGAATATCAATAAACGTATAAAAGTGGGACAGCTTATATCAAAAGATATAGTTGTTAACCCAGTTAGGTTACCGAATGGAGATATTGGAAGAATTGAATATCATGGTAACGGAAAGCAGGTTGTAGGTGAAAAAGAGTTTATTCATGAGGGAAAGGAATATGTAATAAGTTTGCCGAACTTCAATCAGAAAACACTAAGTCTACCAACTGGTGTCGGAGTGTTCGAAGATGTCGATAAATTATATGAAGGAATAAAAAGGCAATTAGAATGTTCTATTAAATATAGTAGTGAAGAAGAACTTATATTAAGTACAAGTTATATTTTAGCTACCTATAACTTCAAGCAATACCCCAATATATGCTACAAGTATTTAACTGGATATCCGGGATCAGGTAAGACTCAAGATCTTCAAGCTACGCACCACTTGTCATATAACTCTGTATACTTTTCTGGTTTGGCAACCGAATCATCTATTTTTAGGACCATAGACGCTGTTAAGGGAACCCTTTGTTTGGATGAATCTCAAACTAAAGCAACCGATATGCACAGTCCACAGCATAAGTTACTTGCAGTTGCTAATAACAAACATGGTAATGTACCTAGGGCTACTCAAATTGGAGATTCCAAGAATTTTGAGCCAGAATCATATGAAGTTTTTGGGCCAAAGGTATTTTCAGGACGCTCTGTCCCTGGTGAGGACGCAATTGTTCAAAGGTGTCTAGGTATACATATGAAAGCGGCACCGACTGAACTCGTTTTAAATGGATCTTTATTGGATATAAATTCTAAAGAGTGGCAAATAAGAGCTGAAAAATTAAAAAATGACCTAACTCTTTATCATCAAATGCGTGCAATTGGTGAATTAGAAGCTCCTAATAATCTAGACAATATCAAAGAACATCTAAGTAGATTTTCACTTAGAGATTATCAAGTTTATGGTTGGCTTTTATATGAAACTCCGGGGCAAGATAACCAATTTAAATTGTTAAAAGGAATAATGAATTACAAAGATCAATATAGAAAGCGTCGAGAAGAGCATTTCGAACCAACTGTATTAAATTGTGCTTTCGATTTATTGTCCAAAAACCCAGAAGAAAGAATCTATATCACTGATATCCAGAAGCATTTGGATATAAATTTTGGTATTAAGGTTCATACCCGTCAAATCTCTACTGTCTTTGATCGAAATGAAATTGAAAAACTTAGGGATAAAAGGAGTCGATATATTCTAGCTACACCAGATTTAATTGCTGAGAAATTAGTGTTGCTCGGCTACCAAGACCCTAGATCTATCGACATTTCGACATCTTCAACATCAAAAAGAGAATTTTAAGGAGGAAATATGAAATTTGAAATAGATGATTTACAGGAAAAATTTGTTTTAGACGCTATTAACTTCTACTTAGCATTTTCTAGATCTAAAGATAGCTTATCTCTTTCAGAGGCGGGCTCTTTAATAAAGAGTCAATATAACTTGAACTTAGGCAGGAATAATCTTTCTAAATTCTTGCGTAATAAGGGGGTTTTCACTTCTGGAACTGAACCAAGATCAGAATATTTAGATAGAGAATATTTTGAAAGAATATTGGTGAAGGTAAATGATAACATGCATAAGCCAAAAATATTAATCACCCCCAAAGGCTTTCAATGGTTGATTAAAGAATATATTGAGCCAGAGGTAAAAAGAAGGGGGGGCAACAATGAAAAAGCAGGTTGAGGGATTGGCAGGGGAGTGCTATAGCTCCTCTCAGATCTTTGAAAATACAAAAGCGTGGTTAAATACCAAAGAGGCCGCAGAATATTTAGGACTTACTCCAAATGCTTTACGTATAAAAGTAAGTCGAGGTGCAATTCGAGCTTTCAAATTAGGTAATAGGCTACGTTTTAAAATAAAGGACTTAAGGTCTGTCCTCAAATATAGAGGAGGATAGATATGAGTATAAAAGAATACCATGAGAATGGTAAAAGCTATTTTAAAGTAAATGTTTGTATTCGCGATAGGAATGGCGAGAAGCACCAAAGGCAAAAGTCTAAGATTGAAACTAGAAAGCAGGCGGAAGCGGAGGAACGTAAGCTCATTCGCCTTGTTGAAGCTAAAATACAAGAAATAAAGCATCAAGGACCAACTTGGGGGGAGTTAGTTGAAAAATGGGAGCTTAGCTTTCAAGAAAGTAATAACTTTAGAAGGCCACTTCAGAAAACTACTGTTATAGACCGGGTTAATGCTTTGAGGATGTATACTGAATTTTGGTGGGAGCTTCCGGTTAATGATATAACTAGAGCTGATGTACGTGAAGTATTTGATATTATGCATACTGAAGGTAAATCCCGAGCTCGGAAAAAAGACATTAAGGCGGCCATGAATGCAGTTTTTAATTGGGGTATTGATGAGGGCTTAATCAGAGGCCATCATAGAAGTCCGGCAAGTGAGATTGTTCTGCTAAAAGAGAGTGAAGCAGTTCCTAGTATATTAACTATTAATGAAATTAGGAGCTTACTAAAGCTTTCTAAACGAGATAATCACCCTTGGTATCCTGTTTGGGCAACAGCTTTGCTTACTGGTATGCGCAGTGGGGAGTTGTACGCACTTACTTGGAGTGATATTGACTGGGAAAATCGACTTATTACCGTCTCCAAATCTTACAGTGGTCGTCTTAAGAAGGTGAAATCAACAAAGGCTGGTTATTGGAGGTCCATTCCAATTAATTCAGAACTTGAACTTTTACTAAAAGAATTAATATTGTCACAAGGAAGCCAGGAATGGGTACTCCCAAGATTGCCAAGATGGCATAATGGAGATGCGGCTAGAATTCTTAGGCAGTTTTGTCAGGGCTATGGAATAACGTCAATAAAGTTTCATGATTTACGAGCATGTTTTGCCACACAACTGATCAGAGATGGGGTAGCACCTGCCATTGTAATGAAAATTGGTGGTTGGAAAGACTTGAAAACCATGCAGCGTTACATAAGACTTGCTGGATTAGAGGTTGAAGGAGCTACTGAAAGTTTGAAATTACTACCTGAAATGGAGGTAATGGGAAGAGTAGTAGATCTCTTTAATGGTAATTAAAAAGTTTTTTGGATAATCCATTATTTTTATCTTAAAAACTGTTAATTCTAACAAGTATTATTATAGAAAAACTAATTACTAAAAGGAGTTTAAATGAATGAAGCAATAGAACAAATGAGAAAAGCGCTTTTAATTTTAGAAAGAGAATCTGGAAATAAAAAAGAAATTAAAGAATCTCTAGATAAACTGATAAAAGCTTATCATGACTTCTTATCCTCAATTAGTGAGAACTAATCTGTTTGATTGATTTTAGGCTACAGGATTAGTTAACGTGCTGAAATCATTCGAGTCCCGTCCACCCCGCCATTTAAAAACTCGAAAAATGGCTCAAAAAATCAGCAAAAATCAAAAATAGGATTTCTATTACAAAAAATGATAAATGTATGGTTCTACGGTTCTACGGTTCTAGGTTCTACTCGGTCGATGGTGGAACATCGTCAAAAATTCAAACATCTTAAACATTTAGCAGCCGAAGTCTGTAGTTAAAAAAGCTTCTGACTCCAAAAGCGCAGTATTGTTCACGCTTTGCAAGTCTGTTGTAGCCTTCAGTTTTTCCATTCGTCAAGCGAGAGAGGAAGTAATTTAAAATTTCTTTTCTCCATTTCCCCAGTAAGTAATTTCGGGTCTACATAATTAATGGTGGGAGAGGGCCCAAAGTTTTGGATTTTCTGATGAAATAACAAATGCCCTCAAATATTTAACAAAAAGGAAAGATCAAAGTTATATGGATTTTATCAAGGTTTTGTCTGTTGTGGATCTCGCTAAAAAAGTTAAAATTGAGGATATCAAAGATAATTTGAATCTAAACAGATTAAAAAATATTGAGTCAAAAGATTTTGAGAGAGTTCAAAAATATAAATTAGCATTAGCATATTTAGAGGATCTTTAAAGGTAAAGATAATTTATCTTTTACTAATATAAAAGATTTACAGGCTCGGTGTTTCTGGCATAAATAACTGAAAAAAAACACCTAAGTTTTGAAAGCTTTCTAGTGCATTATAATTGAAGAATGAGCCTGATTTGAATAAAAATTTAATTGGATAATCGTCAACAGTCGAATGCCATTTTTCTTGGTTAGTTATTTCTTCCCAATTTCTTTCTTCACTCACGGAAATATTATTGCTTTAAATACCTATTGATGACAAGTGTTTGTAGCTCTTTAAACGCAGGACTTTCAGGCTCATGTACAATAAAATATAGAGGTGATAGGCTATCTTCATTCTCTTCATTAATTGGTTCATTTAATAGTGTTAAAAGCTCCGAATCTCGGACTCCACTGCTTGTAGCGATGTCAACAAACTTCATAAGGGCATTGAGCCTTTTTGATTTTTTTGCGTAACCATTTGCAAAATCAGATTTTTTCCAATCATCAAGAGTTCGGCTAGTAATATCAAGAAGGCCAGCAAGTAGTGTTTCTGATATCCTTAACCTTCCAGTTAAGGCTGTAATCATTTCTGCACCTATAAATGATTCGGCTTCTTTTTTTAGTCCCATGTTGGTTTCCTTTGAATTTTCAATCTCCATACATATACTCCATTATCGGCTAAAACTTCAGAAATATTAAGTCCTAATTTCTGAAGTTACAATTACATAATTCAATAATTATGCCACTAATTATCGCTTTAACTAGTTGAAAACATGTAACTTAACATGCACTAAGGTGTAAATAAGCCAGAATTTGTTTCAAAAAAGAACACTTAGTTAGCTTTTATTAGGGCACATCTACTTTATTTGCCAGCTATTGGTTTAGTTAGTGATTTGGTTCAAGATGAGGCTGTATATTTCTAGTTATGCGATATTCCAGTTATGGGTAAACATTTAGATTTTATGCTGAGGTAATAAATTTCCTACAAAGCCGCTCGGTAGAATCCAGGGCTAAAGGTTCCAAATCGTACCAAGTTTATCATCATAGAGGAACTTAATCATAGACAAGCCAAGCGAGGCTATACCAGGTTGCTTCTTTGCCTCAAGTCCAGCCGCGGCCTTTCTTTTTACGTATATGGCTGATCTGTTCTGTTTCTACTGGAGCTTTGGGTGCATCTACTTCAATTTCATTAAATACCATCTGCTCGGTAGAGATGTTTTCATATCTCTCAGACTTGGAGCCAAAATTATCTTTTTTTAATAAACGCATAATCGAATGAAGACGCTCTACCACGATTATACTCAATAAAAGCAGATTAAAAGAGAACAAGTTTATATATCGCAAAATGCGATATTGCAGTTGCTAAGTATATCTCATTTGATATTGGTGGAAACAAAGCTCGAGTTATTGCCAAGATTGCATGTGGAATTTTGCAGATCGTAAATGTGACTCACGTTTTGGATCATGCAGCTTATGACAAGAAAAAATGGATGGAGTGAGATATGAGTAAGGCACTGAAACAAATTTTCTAAGGTTTATGCTGAAGTCTGCGCTCATTTTCCCTTGGTACCAGTTCAGAATGATATGCAAATGCGTCAGGTGAATAAGATGATAGATCGCCTGGTTGAGCACTTGAATAACGAATCAATAGATCCTCATTATGAATCTATTTACAAAAATTTGGGCTCGTCCACGGAGTGCTCATACTAGTTGGCTTGGCCCTGATCTTTAGCGCCTTTAACATTCGGTTTTGCAGTTGGTGCGGCACTGTTTTTTGCAACTATTTTTGTAATATCTAAGTCTTTTTTTAAGGCGTTTAAAACACCAATAATCGTACCGCACTCTGCTTTTTGATAATTCATATTTACAAAATTTTCATTTAAACAGTACTGCTCGAAGGAAAGGGCAGGAGTTCCATCGTTAATATTAGTAGTTGCTGACTTTTCAAACTTCGTTAAAAGGTCTTTTAGTTTTTGAGCAAAGGCATCGTACTGCCCAGTATGAATAAGTTGAGGTTTTATTCTTTCATACCATTTAAAAACAGATTGAGCACAGCGGTGGGATAAATCTTTTATCCCGGTAATTCCATCGTCATTGTATAGTGGAATGCAGGTGCCTTCCTGAGCTGCAACTTTAAACTCGTCCGCAAGGTCGGCATCATTAGTTAGGCCAAAGCTATTGCATTGAACCATCATTCTTTTACGGGGTTTCATATTTACCCCCGGGCAAGTGCCCTCTTGAATTATCCCCGATGGACGATTGCACCAAAACTGTCCTTTGCTATCTTCCTGATATGTAGAAATGTAGCCAGCATACAAGCAGGTTCCACCAGTTTGCTTGTATTTTTCTGGATCGATTTTAGCTATTCGTTCTTGTTCGGCTCGAGCTGCGGCATTTAAGGCTTCCATTTCCTCATCACGAATTTGGGCCTTATTTGCCGCCTCACTTTTTTCACTATCATCTAAATAGTCCTCATCACGAATTTGGGCCTTATTTGCCGCCTCACTTTTTTCACTATCATCTAAATAGTTGGCCACTTCATAAGCTAAGCCTCCAGCCGTAACAGCGGTAGTTATTGGAAATTTTCCCGCATAATATCTAAGTCCACCAAAGAGATCAAATTTTCTAGTGATTTCCGGAGTCCAAGGTTTTTCAATGACTTCAGTTGTTTTTTTTAATGCTGTATTTTCAACTCTTGTTACTTTGACTGTATCCATAGCTTTGTTTGAAGCGGTATTTGCAGCGGATTTAACATCTGGTGCCTTTCTAACAACAAAATCTTTCATCTTGGACCAGCCCTTATTCAAAAGGGGCTTTCCAGCATTCCACAATTTAGGAGCCATCGCCACAACGCCTCTGCCAATCCAAGCCAGGGCGGGCAGAGCCCATCCATGAGCCGAGGGGAGTACCCAATCATTTATACGACTGGCAAATTCCTTAAATATGTTTTGCCACATCACTTTACTATTTATGCTTGTAGGACTTTTTTGTGGAATATAAAAACTTGCATCAGCAAAACTATAGCTGGGTATAATATGATTAGCGCGAAACTGTGAAGCTTCTACCAAATAAACAAGTGATGTTAAATAAGATAGATATTTAATTTGATCTTGTGGACTTAACATTTGGATTTGTTTAGAACTTAAAACGTACTGATGAAGCTGTAGCGGTTGTTCTGTTGGTTTCCCCTTGTCCTTGGCAAATGAAATGGGTGTGAACAATATTAAACTCAAACATAATGTATAACATAATAGGTTTTTCAAATGCCTCTCCTGTATTCCTTATTGTTACATCTATTTTAACTTTAATATAATTGAGAAACAATCTGTTTTTTTGGCAAAAGACTTAAGGTCCTTAAGGACGGCTTCATCTATTTGAGTAGCAAACTTTTTAGCTTT
>JACKAN010000028.1 GCA_020635055.1 Pseudobdellovibrionaceae bacterium | reverse complement strand
GTTAAAAGATTAATCAAAATGAATATGTGACAATCGTATCATTTTGAAATAAATACGAACAACATAAATACGAATACGTATAACTCACATAATTCATAATTGTTTGCCCAAATTGCCAAACCAAATCTACTAGACGATTTGCCCATTTGATTTTACCCACTTCACCAACCACCAAAACTTTCGTTGAGCACATTGATTAGGAACTCTAGTATTAATTAACTTCTGTGGCAGGTTTTACGTTTCGATTTTTATTTTTTGAGATAGCCATGAATTTATCGCAGACGCCAGATAAATTGCGAGTTAACATACTTGTAACAAAGGCATTTTTTGAAGCAAATGCCAGTTCGTTCTTTAAAAGAACTCCATATTTCTTATTTCCATTAGTTAACATCAATGGTGAAATTTCTTGATCGGCAAAACCAGATTTACGTATGGTGACATCAGACATTCTTAATGTGTCGCCTTCTTTATACATGTCAACGAGGTATGTTTGTGTTTTATTGTGATCTGAAGTTATAACTAGATCGCCATTTTTTTGTACTGAAACTTCTGAATTACTTTTATCAGCCCACTTAAGCCTGAATTTATTCGGCTCATTATTTTCGTTGCAAGATAGAACTTCGTGTTCTGGTTGTAAAAGCTCGTTTGTTTCTTTGTCTAAATAAGATGAAAGGTCTGCAAGATCTTGGCAAAGATGCCGATTTTCTTTCAAGATCTTGATTTGATCTTCACTATCAAGACTAAGAAGCTCTATTGTTTTTGGACTTATTTTTTTAACTATTTTGCATTCGTTATCGCGGTCTACATCAGCAAACTTCATATATTGTTTATCACTTTCTTGATCACATGCCACACTTCGAGGATTAAACAAACCATCTATGGCGGCAAGATTAAATCCAGCTAGTCCTGCGAAGACAGCTGCTGAACCAATGCGAGTAAGAAAACGTGAAGATATTTTTGAAATTTTTAATGGACCTTTTATTTTAACATCATCAGTATGATGAAGCGAATTATATATTAAATTTACATCTCGATTTGGATATTCATCCATTTTATTTAGGATTTCTCGATAAAGATACTGTCTTCCTTGACGACCATCTTTCCATTGGTCTCTGCTTAATTTAAAAAGCTCTGTAAACATTGCTTTATTCCTTGGATTATTTTCAATTAACTTAAAATCACTTGAAAGTGCAGGCCCCCCTATTTTCTTCCCCGCCCAAAAAGAAGCACCACCACCTAAAGCTCCCAAAGCATAAACGAATGAACACTCCAAATACTTGGTCTCATTAGACTGAACTTTTATATAACCCGCATGATGTAGGTAACAGACATTTTGTACAATACTATGGTACATAGATCCTAATGTAGCTTCCGGATCACACTTCACTTGTGAAAATGCTAATTTACAAGTGAAGGTGTATCCCAAAAAAAATATAATTAATATGTTTCGCTTAGATATTAACATGTTTTCTCCATAATTTTCTTCGATCTAGTGTTTTATCGGATATAGTTTGCAAAGTTTTGAACTAATAAGATCAAGACGTCAAGAAACAAGACTAAAGTTAAGCTGTTTGTCGGTCTATCTTCCTAGACGAGCTGAACATACAAACAAACATCCCATTGCCGTCTTTAATATTGCAGGACGCTTTTCATGGTCTAAGAGCACTTCCACATTTTGTACTTCATTGCTCAAGCTATCTCTGGAAAAATTGGGTGGGAAGACATGAAGCTCCCAACTTTCACTACCGATTCTGACTTCAGCTAAAAGCTCAATACCCTTTTGCAAAGCGTTTTGATTAGTTAGCTTAAACTTTCCATGATTGAAATTAGAATTATTCAATATTTTAGAAAAATACTTCATTCTTTTATTCAATCGTAAAATACCTAGAATACTAAAAACAATTATAAGCAAAGTTGGTACCAATAACCAGGATCTTTGAATTGACAAGGGAAATTCTTTTACAAATAAAAGTATTAATACAGCAATTAGTGAAATTAAAATTAACAAAATTAGTTTTTTCACGCTTTTCATTTGCTGCTTAAAAAATACATCACAATCGCTCTTGTTCATAAAACCTAAATCCTATTTAAGAGTAAAGCTTTTCTACTTTTTCTTCTCAAGAAAAAGAAATATATTATGCCTGCGAAAGCTCCACCCAAATGTGCGCCATGGCCAATAGGCAATCCACCACCTTGGCTCTGAGTATACAATCCCCACAAATCGAATCCAACAAAACCTAGTGCTCCTACAATAGCGGGTACAGGTATTATACCAAAAAACAATATTTTTTCCTTGGGAAAGATAAGAGAAAATAACAGAATAATTCCGGCCACAGCGCCTGAAGCCCCCAATGCTGGCAATTCTGGCTCTCTAAGTAAAAAATTGGAAGTAATAGCATGAGCTAAGTTGCCCGCAAATCCAGCAATTAGATAAAAGAATAAGATTCTTCGTCGTCCCATAAAAGTTTCCATAAATCCACCAAAACTACTGAGGACGAACATATTTAAAAATAAATGAAAAAACATATTATGCGAAAAAGCTGGAGTTATTAGATCCCAATAACGGCCATCAACAAGCAATTTCCAACTAATTAGGAAGTTGAGTTCCATAAAGTTAGGAGTTGTTAGTTTTGAAACCCACATTAAATAAACAACAATATTTATGAAAATCAAACAGGGAATGATGAAAGGTTTTCGATGACGTCTAAACTTATACATGTTAAGTCACTATATATCATTTAGACCCAAAAGGGACAGGAAAAATGAAAAAATTTGTTCTATTTGCTTTTTCAATCTTTATGTTTTCATGTACCACACCTAAAAAGGATTGGACTTTAGACGCTAATCCACATGCAGGTTATTTAACAATTATCCAAACAGCTACTAATGAAACCGATACATACATCAATGTTTTAAAGGGAAAAGAAGCAAAATATAGCTATCATATTGAGTTAGCTGGCCAAAAAGTGGGAGCATTAAAACTATATCAAACTGTTAGTAGTGGGCAAGCTCACCACTGGCTCATTGATAAATTGAGTCTCTCACGTTTACAACCCAATGTGATTTATGAGTTGGTTGTGACCGATGATAGATTTAAAGCAGAAGTGGATAGAAGATTTTTTTCAACTTTAAATTTAGATAAGAAAAATGTACAGTTTGTAGTGGCTTCCTGCATGTCTGACAACCACCGCTTCAATCATATTCGTGACCGCATTTGGCAACAACTACTTAGTTTAAAACCCGATTTGATTTTACTGATTGGGGACAATGTTTATGTTGATGACCTAAATTTAGTTTCATCTAAAAATGTAAAATCTTTTGATATTTGGCAAAGATATATTGATAGCCTAAGAAAAACCCCTTTGTATCAACAAAAATATCTTACCCCCGTACTTGCTACTTGGGACGATCATGATTTTGGTGCCAATGATTCTGACAAATATTTTCCAAATAAAAACACATCTAAGAAGGTCTTTAAAGCTTTTTTTACGGGTTTGGATTTAAACAGTACATATTCTATTCCTAAAAATGAAATTTACTCAGAATTTAAAGGTTTCGGCCAACGATTTATTTTGATAGATAACCGATTTTATAGAGAAAAAATTAACTCTAAAAATAATAATGCTTATCTTGGAAAAACTCAACATCAATGGATATTGAATAAATTAAAAGGTGAAAATCTACCAACATGGATAATTGCTGGCAGCCAATTTTTTGCACCTGCATTTACTCTTAAAAATGGGAAAAAAGTGAATGAATCTTTAATGATTGATTTCCCAAATCAATTCACTTTGCTTATGAAGGACTTTAGAACTGTACCTTCACCTCTTGCTTTTTTATCTGGTGATGCTCATTTTAGCGAAATTATGACTCTAGAAGATGAGTTACTAGGTTATAGAACATTTGAAATCACTTCGAGCCCTTTGCATTCCTTTTTATACAGGGCCAATGAAAATCAAGAAGAGTTTTTTCCTAATGAAAAAAGATTGGTCGCTGTTAAAGAATACAATTTTATTTATATAGATAGTTACATAGACGACAAAAAAGAGTGGCACATAACAGCTAAATCCATAGGACCCAAACAAGAAGAGCCTTTTTTTAGTAAACAATTGGTTATTAAAAAATAAAGGTCCTCATCACTTAATGGACAATGGGGCACTGATCGAAAAGAATACCACTTTTCCTTGATATGAAAATGGAATTGAGTTTCCAAGGGAACCTAATCCTTCAATTTTGTTATAGTTTTGCAATACAACATCAACATTAAAGGACAGCTTAGATTCAAAATTCAATCCCATTGAGAATTTATATGCACTTCCCGTATAACGTATGTTTCGTTCGATATCATCTAGGACATTTGTAAAATAGTATCCAGCAAAAATACGTGCTTTTTTAAAATCATAGGCAGCTCCCAATCCCCACATATAATTTGTATAATCATTATTATTGTCTTCAAGTAGATAAGGACCGCCAAAATGAAAATCCAAAGCTAAAAAAATCTTATCTATTTCCAAACCACCTTTTCCACCAAGAACAGCCGCCATTTTCTTTTCAGTAAAACCATTGGTGGTCAATGACAATTCGCTATATCCTAAATAAGGTTCCACTGCGAGTTCGACTTTAGCCAAGGCTTTATCAAAACATAGAAGCCAAATGAATAAAAAGAATATATAATTTTTCATAGCATTATTATTCTGTGAGCCTTTTAAAATGTCTACACAACTTAAGTTTATAATACTCTTTCTTTTTTTAATTTTAAATTTTTCTTTGGTTCATGCACAGAATCCTGCCTATGGGACATATGGTTTATTTCCAACAGGATCTACTCGAACTTTGGCAATGGGTGGAGCCTTTGTTTGCTTAGCTGATGATGCTACTTCTGTTATTTATAATCCAGCAGGTCTCGCTCTATCCCGTTGGCGCTTTGATTTACAAAGCTCTACAAATAGAGTTGTGAATCGTGAGGGGGACTTAAATTTAGATGGTGAAAAAGAAGGCATTCCCTATAACTTTAATTACACCGCGGCAGCAACTCGTATTGGCTTTTTAGGTTTAGGATTTGGTTATTCCGTCCCTTATGATGTCATAGAAGATTTTGGTGGTTTATCGACGAGTAAACAAAAAATTAGAATTGAAAGTCTAGATTTAGCTGTCTCCTTTCGACTATCTAAATCTCTATCTATTGGTGTAACTTGTCATAAAGAAATGGCAAGTATGTCTTTTTCCGATAGTTCTTTAAATGAATTGGCTGAAGATCAAAAGGAACTTATTTATCCGCAATTGGGAATGGTTTTTCGTCCTGAAAGAAAATGGGGAATGGGCATTGTATACTCTCCTGAACGCAGATATGATATCGATTCAAATTTGAATGAAACCCTATCCGGAACCTACAATTGGTTTCAAGACATTGTTATACCCCCCAAATTAAGCTTAGGTTTATCCTTGATGCTAAAGAGTCGATTAAATTTAGTTGGAGATATTGACATATATTATCCATCTGAAAACACCTATTTAGTAGGAAACGACAATTTTAATACAGGAAATAAAATTGTAGAAAACGAACTCACAGTTTGGCATGGAGGCTTTGAATTCGAAGTTATTTCCAAAAAAGATATTGAATTCATATGGCGAGGTGGCGGCTATCAGGAGCCCTCAAGATTATTAAATTCTAAGCCTCGATTTCACTTTACAATGGGAATAGAAATTCGATTTGGTTTTATAAAGCTGAGTGCCGCTTATGACCAAGCCAAAGACTTTACAAGTTATTCTCAATCTATTGGATTAAGTATTTCAGATTTAAGATAATTCTTATAATCAATTTGTAAATCCGTTATTTGTGAATACTCTTCTTGCTCAACTTTCAAAAATAATACCTTTAAATTAAGCTGTTAACTTGATTGTTTAAGTAATTCTCTGTATTTTTATTGCAATAATTAGTTTTAAAAAGAGTTTATTCTATTGAAGATTTTCATACTTATATCCATATTTTGTTTTGTTGCGCCTATTACATCTTGTAACTCTATAAGTAAAAATAAAAATGATACGAATATCTCTAAATTAGATGCCTCGGATCTTTATGGACAGCTCTTTGCACATATTCAAATGGCTCCTCTTTTTGAGGATTCGAAGTATTTCGTCGATATGGAGCCATTATTTTCTCCAGAATCAATAAATATGGCGAGCCAAAAATTGGACTTAAATAATCCAATTGTTTTAAAGGAATTTGTTTTTAAACACTTTGCCCCACCTTTAGTATCCGAATCTCAATTTGAAAGTAATAAGAAAGACAAAATTGAACAACATATCCAAAAACTATGGCGCCACCTTAAAAGAGAACCTGATACTAATGTAAATCCCGCCTCATCACTAATTCCCCTCCCCTATTCTTATATTGTTCCCGGAGGTCGATTTCGCGAGATATACTATTGGGACTCTTATTTTGTTCAACTGGGTCTCTTGGCTGATAATGAGGAACAACTATTTAAAGATGTAGTTAAAAATTTCGCATTTTTGTTAAACACTTATGGTCGCATTCCTAATGGTAACAGAGATTACTATAGAGGGCGCTCCCAACCTCCTTTTTTCTCTTTGATGATTGCACTTTGGAAAGATCGTTTTGGTGTAAAATCAGCGTTGGAATTCTTACCCGCTCTACAAACAGAACATGATTTTTGGATGTCTGATAAACGTGTGGTTCAAGTGGAACCTAATGCTTATCTCAATCGCTATTGGGATGATTTTGAAAAACCAAGACCTGAAGCCTACAAAGAAGATATAAATTTAGCTTTAGAAGCAAAAAAAACTTTAAAAAGACCAATGGAAAAGACCTTCAGAGAATTGCGTGCAGGAGCAGAGTCCGGTTGGGATTACAGCTCTAGATGGTTTGCAGACTCCAATGTTTTTGCCAGTATACAAACCACTTCATTAATACCCATTGATCTCAATGCTCTTCTTTATCACTTAGAGCTACAATTGGCCGAATTTTATACTCTCTCTAAAAATAATGACTCTGCAAATAAATACAAAATACTTGCTGAAAAAAGAAAAAATTTAATAAATAAATATTTATGGGATGAAGCCAGTGGCACTTATCGAGATTACAATTGGAAATCCAAATCAATATCTCCTCAGTTAACTATTGCCATGATCGTTCCTCTCTTTACAAATCTTGCAGATTACAATCAAGCGAAACAAATTGAGAAAGTAGTCTTAAATCAATTTTTAAAACCTGGTGGACTTGTAACCAGCCTACACAACACGGGACAACAATGGGACGCCCCCAACGGTTGGCCACCCCATCAATGGATGGCCTATGCGGGTTTAAAGCGCTATGGCTTAGATAAAACAGCAGAGAAAATAAAAGATCGTTGGTTGATGTTAAACAAAAAAGTTTTTAAAAATACTGGTAAAATGATGGAAAAATACAATGTCATTGATATCCATTTACCCGCTGGTGGCGGTGAATATCCTCTGCAAGATGGATTTGGTTGGACCAACGGAGTGTTCAGAGCTCTACAAACTTCTGATAATTCATTAAAGCATTTATTTTAGTATTTTTAACTGGATTTCTTTAAGGGTCCACCATTTATCATTTCAGCAATATTCAAATGACCCTTTGCAAGAGCATATTCAATGGCTGTTTTCCCTTTAATATCTTTATCCGTAACATGGACACCATAATCAAGTAAAAGTTTTACTATTTTCTCTTGACCCGTATAGGCTGCAATCATAAGCATCGTTAATCCATTAAGTCGTAAGTCGAGCCGTGCACCTCGTTTTAATAATTCTTCCGTGACATCTGTACGCTTATGCTCAATTGCATGCAGTAATGCGGAACGTCCGCTACCATCTTTGACGTCAATATCTACTCCATTTTCAATCAGTAATTTAACTAACTCTAGATGCCCTTGGTTCGACGCAAATATCAATGGCGTATGGCCCTTAAAATCTTTAACTTTTACATCTGCACCCATATTTATGAATTTTTTAGCTCCGTCAAAATTACCTTTGGCACAAAGTTGCATTAACAAGGTTTGCCCCTGTTTGTTACGCTGATTAATATTGAACTCTTTGTTCTCATTGACCAAATTAACAGTTGCTTCTGGATGGGTATTATTTTTGGACACAATATTTTTATGTTTGTACTTCTCCATTTCATCAATAAGTGTTTTTTGCTTAGACGTCTGTGCAATGTCTATAGCTGTTTGATTTAGCTTATTCAATACATCTAAACTGGCTCCCTCTTCCATTAGATGAGAAACTACAGCTTCATGATGATTTTGAACAGCTAACATAAGGGCCGTATTTCCACTTTCATCTTGCACGTTAATATTCGCTCCCTCGTCCAAACATTTTTGCAAACCAACTACATCTCCGCTCTTTGCAAAAGCAAAAAGTTCCTTACTTTTTAAATCATTAAATTTCTTATTATTATAGCTACTAGAAACACTAAGAAGATCTATGTTTCCATTCATATCTGATAAATTTTCGTTAAATTCGTCTTCCATATCATTTAATAAACTATTGATATAATCTTTGTTATTATCCTCTTTTTTAGTTTTAGCGACTTCATAAATTGGAATATCAGGATCTTTTTTTACTATATTTTCAGTTAATTCCGTTTTTTGATCTAAATCTGGGATTTCTTCCGACATCTCCTCAATTGTAACTTTGCTAATTTCAGGAACCTCTAGAGACAATGGTTTTCCATCAGAAAAATCTGTTACCAGCTTTGCATGAAAATCTTTCTCATAAAATGGAAGCGCATCTTCACCATCTTTACCAGAAATTCTATCTAACGCAGCCACCGGAGTAAATAATTTCTGGCCCTCTCGAACACTTGTTAAGCGATCAAATTCGTCGGCAAATGTACATATTTTTGCTAATGGATCAATTTTATCACTAGTCAAGCCATAGGGAAAACCGCTGCCATCAGGACATTCATGGTGCTGAGTTATCATATTCATTACACCTTCTGAAATTTTTAATTTCCTACTTGAAATTTCAAGTTTGGCATTTCCTGGGTGAAGCTTAAATTGAGCCAATTCTTTCTCATCCATTTGATTTTCACTAGTCCATAACATAGATTCAGGCAAATCAGACATCCCTATATCATGCAAAAGACCTCCCATATGCAACTCTTCAGGAGTTCCGACCCCCTGACTCAATCCAAACAGAGTGCTGTAGGTAGCCACATTCCTAGAATGAGTATAATTGGTCATATGTTCACCGGCTATAGCCTCGACAGCTTCTAATATCTTTTTATCTTTACAGGTATCTTTAATATAATCTTCTATAATACTACTAGCATTTTCTAATAATACTTTCCCTTCTTTATCAGAAAAGTCCTCGTTAGTAAAAAAGCCTGTCATAAGTTTCTTAATTTCACCAGCTACTTTTCTATTGCGAACACCCAGGGGAATAGATGGATCCGCATGAATACCAACTAAAATTTTAGTGCTATGCTTTTTGTAAATACTTAAATCTGATTTTTTAATGTAAAGATTGTAGTGGCTATATTTTTTAAATTTAAGAATTGTTTTTTCATCCAACACTTGTCCTTATGGACGATACAAAATCGTTTTTTTGTTTGAAGGCAAATATATGTAAAGATTAAAAGGTAGTGGCTCGTTTTCCAACTCAATAATGTTCACCCTAACTAGAGCGTCTAAATTTAAGAGCTTTGTTGGAATATCTATTGGGGCGGCTTCAAAAATTTCATTTATAAACAGTTCTCTATCAAAATAAAGATGATAGATATAATCAATGCCCTGCTTTTTTACTTCCCCATATGAATACTTTAATGGGTGAGTAAACACGGCAACAAAAATTGCTTCTGAATATCTTTTTTTGAGTTCACTGATATTATTCGATGCATCTTTATCAAGTGTTTCTGGATTCAATTCACAAATAAACACACGGGGTTCAGTTAAATCTTTCTCCTCTTCATTATTGAGCAGTACAGTCAATGTATGATAACCAAAAACTTTAAGGTCATTTAAAACTTGCAGTAGGGTTTCACTAGGCTCTTTTAAGAGAACTAATGTTTCACTATTAGGATATTTTTTTGGTTTCCCCATATATATAAATCGGAATTTTACACTTATGTCTTTAACTTATATCTTTAACTAAAGATTAGTTATCCTTACCCTTGATTAATTTACCAGACTAGCTTTTAGTATTGCACTAGGTATTAATAATAATGAAGTTACTTTAACATCACACTCTCATGTAATTTTTTATACATTTTCTATTAATTAACTAAAAGACAAGCCTTATATCTGGTTATAGTTTATTTTTTAATATTTATATTCTAGGAGTTAAAAATGTTAAAAACATTTATTCAATACAATCTATTAATACTAATGGTTTTTTATTTTAGTGGCTGCACAAGCAAACAAAAACTTGCAAGCATGGATCCAAAAAGCGTTGAATTGATTGAAACTTTAAAAATTAAATTAAATGAAAGAAAAGCTAACTCCGAACATTTAGTTTCTCCAAAATTATATGAAGCCTCTAAAAAAATATTAGAAAGTAGCGTTAAAATGGCTTCTTATGGGGAACCTTATCTAAAAGTAGAAAATAAAATAAATGAGGCTAATTATTTTTTAAATAAAATGGATAATAACATGGATGTTGCTGCCTTTCATATTTCTGATGTAATTGATCAAAGAAATGAAGCCCAACGAGAAGGCGCAGAAAATAGTGATTTATTTAATGATGCTGACAAATATTTTATGAGTCTTGGAGAAAAACTTGAAAATGGAAATATAAACGCTGTTATTAAAGGCAAAAATAAATTAATGAAATTATATGAAAGAGCAGAAATTGAGGCGATTCAAAATCGAGAACTCAATATAGCTAGAAAAAATTTAAAAAAAGCAAGTTCACTCAGTGGATTTAGACAGTTTTTAGATCTAGAAGATCACACCATAAAAAAAATTGAAGCTGCGGAAAAATTAATTAACATTAACAAAGACAGCGAAGAAAATTATCTTCCCGGTGTAAAAGAAGCTATTGAAAGCAGTCAGGTTCTTCTTGCGCGAGTGGAAACAGCCAGCTGGATAAAAAACAATAAAGCTCGTGATGTAACATTGCAAATAGAAAAAGACTTAAACAATATTTCATTAAATATGGATAAAATGAGTCTGTATAAATACCCATACACTCAAAAAATTTCTTATCTCAGTAAAGCGGCTAAAGAGTTGCCTTTACTGCAGCATGAATTGGAATCCACCCGTAATAAAGCCAACACTAATGAAGATCGGCTTAGCAGTTTAGAAACACAAAATATGGATTTAAATAGTAAAGTTAGAGCAGAACTTCAACTAAAAGATAATTTGGATTATGTACAATCTCTTTTTAAAAGCAATGAAGCTGAAATTGTTAGAAAGGATAATGATTTAATCATTAGACTCGTGGGACTAAGTTTTCCAGTTAACAAGTCCACGGTGGTAGGTAATTCTGAACCAATTCTTGAAAAAGTAGCTAGGGCGATAAATAAATTTAGCCCAAACAACATAGAAGTTCAAGGCCATACAGATACAATAGGTAGTGCAATACATAATGAGAGGCTATCGGAAGAAAGAGCTAGTAATGTTGTTAATTTTTTAGTTAAAGAAACGGGATTACCAAGTTCGGCCTTTGACAGTATAGGTTATGGTTTTCGAAGACCCATTACTGAAAACAAAACCCCAGTAGGTAGGAAAAAGAATCGACGTATTGATATTGTTATTAAGTCTGTAGTTCAATAGGCATGATTTGTTATTGATTAATAAAAGTTGAGTTTGTAAATTCAATTAAAGGTCTTTTTATTTTATGCTGTCTAAAAACTTCATTTGTCCTCAAAGCTAAATCTGTCTGCATAGCTTTTTCAAATCTGACATCCAATACATAAGATTTAGCTTTGAGTTGTAACGCCAATCGATTAGCTACTTGAACTTCACTAACAACAATTGCCACGGGCTTTTTTAAATATACAAATCGACTCGTAACAATAGTGTCATACAATAACTGTTGAGCCAGTTGCACATCCGCATCTAATGCCACATAGAAATCAAAAACTACCATCATATCTAGAGCCCCAGAGTTACCTGAGCTTACAACATCAGACAAAAACCGACTATTGGGAATAGTCACAAGGGAATCATCAAGTGTAACTAACTTAACAGCCCGTAATCCAATACTTTTAATTTCTCCGTAGGTGTCCCCAAATGTAACTCTATCACCTACCTGAAATGGTCTATCAAATAAGAGTATAAGACCAGCAACAACAGAAGCTGCCAAATCTTTTAGGGAAAGTCCAACGGCTACAGCTATACTACCTCCAGCCGCTATCATTAATGCTTGAGGTGGCCTTAAAATACCGTAAAATAAAAATATCCCACCAAAAATATATATTACAAAATTAATTATAGTTATAGTTTGAGCAATTAAAAGTCTTCGAGCGGGAAATTGTTTATTTAAACTTGAGGAAATCCCACTGATTAAACGTGCAAGTCCAGCTAAAACAAAAATGCCAAAAAATAATAGAAGAACTTTCTCTATTTGAAAGAGTGATAAAATATCTCCTATTTGTCCAATTTGGTCTTCATTCATATAAAAAATTCTTCCCTAACAAAAAACTATTAACAAAATATTGCGACTGTGGTGTCACGCGAAAACGATTATCAGAAGACATTTTGATAAGCTTTTTGTCTTCACAGTATTTTATTGCTTTTTTAATTTTTGCAGCTTGAATATTGGTAACAGCTATTATTTCATCAAGACATAAATTCTCATGTCGGATGATTGCTGAAAGTACAAACAGGGTTTCATCAGACATATCTGTCAACTGATCTATGCGCGAGAATTCAGGGATACCTACTACAACTTTGTTATTACCTTTATAACTTAGAGCAGATAACCAAAGTAAAATGGCCGCTCTTGGATTCCCTCTGGATTGGCCCCAAAGCAATCTAAAAAACTGTGCTTCTACTTGATTGACTCCATCAGCCGAGTCGGACTGGTTTACGGCTTCGATAACTTTATCAAAATTTAAACGGAACCCTGAAGCGCGATGACGAACTTGAATAAGCCTTTGAATTTCGACATCACTCCAAGATCGAACGTCAATTTCAACTCCATAAAAGTGCTCTTGTCCAAACACTCCCTTAAGATAGTCCCACGATCTACGATTATAGGCTAAACACCAAAAGGTATTTACTGTCTGTAAATTCATAATATCTATAAGTCCACGATAGGCTTCTAATCCATGCTGTTTAGCTAAGAATATATTTTGGGAGTTATCCAAAAAGATGACTGTCTTGGGAAGACTTTTGTCGACCTCTAGAAATTCTTGACAAGAACTAAAGGAAACCCCAACAAGTTCACTAAGTATTTGGTACAATTCTTCTTTGCTAGCAATCTTGCCCTTCAAATCCAAATATACACTCTTAGCATTTTGTACCTCTGAACATACTTTTTTTAGTAAGGCAGTTTTACCTATACCTTTGTCGCCGTATATAACTATGGCATCAATTTCAGACTTGCCATCTACCCAATCATTAACTCCACCCAAAACCTCTAAAAAAGACTCTCTTGAGCGAGTAATATATAATAGCTTGTCAGGGGACAAAGAAATATCAAAATATTTGAAGTATTCATTTGGAATTTCTTGTTTCTTTTGAGTTCCAACAGGAACACTATCCACATGTTCCTGGAGTCTCTTTTTGTATATCTCGGAAGTGATCTGTTTGAAAAAATCATAACGTATAAGCCATAAAAACAACTTATAACCACCAATATAAACAAGACTTAAAAATAAAATTATAGGTAGAAATACCAAAAGAAGCTTAGAGCTTTTAACTTTTTCAACAATCAAATTAAATTTTTGTGGTAAATTCTTTTCAGATAATAAAAGTATCTCTTCTCGCCATTTATTAAATTCATATATTAGAAAGAGAATATTGAGATACCAAATAGACGAGGATATAAGGGTATAAACTATGGCTCTTCTTACAGCATCTTCCGTAGCATGTAGTAGTGCAATCTCAATAAAGAAAAGCCTACCAATTCTACGAGCTGTACCCTGAAGTTCTTCATTTTTAACTTTCAGTTTTTCTAAACTTCCACCAACCAATACGCCGGACAAAATGTGTACCAAAGCCCTACGAAAAATTCTGTAAGCAAAATACAATTCGAGGTAGGGTATAAATATACCTAACTCACTTTGACCAACAATTCCAAGAAGCCTTTTTGCAAATTCCGAAGCTAATATCATTACGACCCAAGGCATGTAGGGATTGAGTCTATTTAGCCATAGAGCTAATGAAGTTCGAAATCTATAGTCCAGGGAAGAACGTGAGATCAACTGTCTCCGCCAAACATCAAGACTCATTGAGATCTTTCCTAAAATAAAAAATAAAAATATCGGTACAAATATTAATATGAAAAATACTAATATTTGCTTAGAAATATTTACCCAACCCACTAACCCACTGGAAGACATGTGTTTTAACTCAGCAGCTTTTGTTACCACATAAGCGACAAACCGGAAGGGGACTATTCTGACTTCATTAATCAAATCTCCAATAGCATCATCAGAAAAAATGACTATTTTACTGGAATCTAAGCGACGCGTTGCTTGAAAAAACTGAGCTCGAATAGCTCCGGCCTTTAACAAAGCGTTAGCTACAATCTCTTTTTCTTGACGGCTCAACTCCACATTAGATTTAAGTGCTTTTTCATACTCAGCAGCCGCTTTATCAACGGAATCGAGGTAAGATAAATAGAGCTTTTCACTTTCCGGTGTGCGCATGTCTTCATTAATCTTACTGGGCGGTGACGGAACATTATAAGGAAGACTATTGATCATGATACGAAAAGTGGCTTCTGTTAATTTTCTCCATAAATTAGTTGAATCAACATAAGCTTTATAGGTTTCTTCCAGCTGAGTTTTATCCGTCGTGGCCAAGGCAATAAGGTCTTGAGTATAGCTTTTGTATTTATTAAGTCTTTCTTCGATTTCTTTAGCAAATTGAAGATTATTTTCGGCTAATTCCTGTCGGTATTTTTCTACAATACCATAGGCAGCAGCCACTTCTTTTTCTTTATAACTCTCGGCTTCTCGGGATTGTGTTTGTGCTTTAACTTGATTCTGTTCCGCCTCTTCACGCGTTGCTTTTGCGGCTTTTTGTGAAGCTCCAACATCCAATAATGCTTGGGCTTGTTTTGAACTTTCAGTTTGAATGCTGATCAAATTATTTCGACGTTCGGGATCAATCAAAAAAAACTGGAGTCGTCTTTGATCAATAGCTTTCTCAACTTCCGTAAGCTTTACAATTTCCGGTTTGAGACCTTGCCCTTCAGGACAATTCAACCAA
>JACKAN010000027.1 GCA_020635055.1 Pseudobdellovibrionaceae bacterium | reverse complement strand
ATGCGGCCCATTGGCCCCTTCGCTTTTGGATCAATGAAAGTCCTTGTTAACTAAGCTATATCAATATTTGAAAAAGCCATGGATCATCAGTGTATAAAAATCATAAAAACAAAAAATTGTTCACATATATGTTATTTTCTTCACAAATTTTAAGTTTGAAAGTATAGGGGGAAAATACTTGGGGGAGTTCTTCATACGTAGAAATTATTACACCCCCACTTAGATTATACTCTGGAGTGGAATTGTGTGCAGTAGGTCTCAGAAATTGTTCTTTTTACTAATACTCTTGTTACCTGTCTGTAATCTCCATTCTGAAACGTTTTCACAGAGAATCACAAATCAATGGACCAATGCTTGTTCTACATATTTGGAAAAGCGAATGGATCTAAGTTTAGTTGAAAAGAACTCCGGACAAGGATTTAAAATTCAGTTTTTAGAGCCTTCAAAGAGCAGCCATAGGTGGTTCAATAGCATTTTAAATTATTTTTTCGGGAGTCAGTTAGGATTGCAGGAGTATGGGGAAATCATTCAAAAAATCAAACAAGATGATAGTGAAGATCATATATTTGTTAAATATCAAAAGGCATTTGGTAGTCAGTATCATTTAACAGAAGGGAGTTTTACAAATATACCTAAAACAGGTCCCTTAATTATAGTTGCAAATCACCCTGGAGCTGGTTGGGAGATTTTTTCTATTGTTGAATTGGTTCTACAAACACGATCCGATTTTAAAATACTTGCCAATGAAGTCCTGGCTTCAATTCCTGGTTTAAGTGACTCATTTATTCCTGTCTCAATTTTTAAGAAAAAAGCGAACCAAGCCTTAGTTCAGGCTAAGGAACATCTTAAAAATCAAGGAGTGTTAATCGTTTTCCCATCAGGAGAAGTATCTAGTCACATAATAGGTTACAAAAATAGTGACGAACCAATAATTGTTGATGGACCTTGGATGAGTGCACTCATTTTAACGATTAAATCTACCCTTCCTGATATTGTACCAATTTATGTAGATTCAAGACCAACAGACAATTGGCTAAAGGCAAGGGAAGATATAAAGAGTGATACCTTAAGAGTTCTTAAGCTTTTTGGTTCAGAAGTGTTTTCACATAAGGGTGAGAACCTTCCTTTAACATTAGGTCGTTCAATATCAGCAGATGTTTATATTGAAAGAGTGGGATTAAAAAATCTTTTTCCTACTCTTCGTCGAGCCACTTATCTTTTGGGTGGAATAGAACTTCCTGATTATATACCTAATCAAGAGTCACTTAATAAAGAAAAAAATATTGAAACTAACCGTCAAGGAGCAAAACTTTGGCTTCCATAATTAAAATTCTAATCATATCTATAGTAACTCTTATTGAGTTCAACGTTTCATTTGGAGCGACAGAGAAATCTGATATGTTTGAAGAGTCGAATAAGAGTTATCCCGCAAGTTCCCAATGCGATTTAAATTTAAGAAGGTTAGTAATTAAAACACAGAGTGGTGTTCTTAATCAAAAAATAGCTTTAGCAATGAGCTATTTTTTTCCTGCAATTGGTAATTTGGAGTCTGTTTACAAAGAGAAGATTAAAGGAAAAGTTACAGATGATAAAGATATATTCGAGCTGATAAGTGATGCCCTAGAAATTAAATTTGAGTTTGAGAGTAATTTTGAGTCACAAATTCCAAAAGATGGAAGTTTTATAACTGTGGTAAATAATTCGAACGGATGGGCGAACACTCTTGGTGCAGTTATGGGACTTAGGCGTGTGCGCAAAGATGTCAAAATTATCGGCAATGAGGTTCTGCTTAACTTGCCCGAAATAAGGCCCCATTTAATTCCATTTGATATGTGGGATGCTGACCTATCATATTTAAGAAGTAGTAAAAATAAGTATTCCATGGAATTAGCCTTAGAACATATTCAGAGTGGTGGAGTTTTAGTGATACTACCTGGAGAAGAAGTAGCTTCAACAAAATATGTTTTAGGAAGAGCCTTTGAAAGTGAATGGAAAGAACAATATGGTAACTTAATAGAAAGGGCCAAAGTTCCTGTTTTACCAGTATATGTTAAAGCTCAGACACGAACTCGTTTTAACTTTCTTAGTTTATTTGGTGGAGTCTTCCGATACAGCGCTTTGGCTTCAGAGTTGAAAGCTTTAAGTGGGAAGAATTTCCAAGTGAAGTTAGGAAATGTATTGTTGCCCGAGAATTTAGCGGTTCATTATAAACATTCAGACCGACTCATCGATGCAATAAGAACTCATAATTTATTATTGGGGGGTGATGATGAGGTTATTGTGGGAGCTTTTTCCAGATATTTTACACGTTATAAGAGAAGACTTACACAAAGCAAAAAGACTCAGTTAACTGATTTTTTAAAACCTATAGTTACACCCATAGATAAAGAAGAGCTAGCGGCTGAAATTGCTTCTTTACCAAAAGATGCACTTCTGCAAGAAATAGTAGGTAAACAGTTTTTTTTAATTAAAAAGAAACAAGCAGAAAAAGTTGTATTTGAAATTGGTCGTTTAAGAGAAGAAGTTTTTAGGGCCGAAAATGAAGGAACTGGTAATGAAATTGATCTTGATAAATATGATGAGGATTACTATCACTTGTTCGTTTGGGATGTAAAAGAAAAAGAAATCATTGGCTCCTACAGACTGGGTTTGGGTGATGAACTTTTAAGTAAGAATGGTATAGATGGTTTATATACTAAAAGTTTGTTTAATTATGATGAGAAGTTTTTAGGAACATTGGGCTCTGTTTTAGAATTGGGTCGTTCTTTTATAATTCCAAAGCATAGAAAAAGATTGCTGCCATACATTTTTATGGCCATTACTAAAGTTTTAGTGAAATTTCCACATATAGATGCATTGATTGGCCCTGTTTCTATAAGCGGAGATCGATCCTTGGTTTCTATGCTTGTAACTACTGAGTATTTGAAGCACAATTTTAAAGCTCAGTCAGAACAATCAAAGCTACTTCATCCACCTCACCCATTTTCTGTAAAGACTCAGTTTACCCCTGAATCAATGTTAAATTTTTTAGAGACAATAGGAGATTTGCGTGAATTGGGAAAATATGTACAATCTTTAGAAGGAAATAAGGAACTTCCACCATTGGTTAGTATTTATGCCGAGTTGGGAGCCATGTTTTTTTCTTTTAATGTTGATTATGATTTTAATCGAGCCGTTGATGGTATGATAGTAGTTTTTCCTGATAACTTTAGCGAGAAAAACTTTAATAATCTTTTCCGTGGTCATGAGGAAGAATACAAACGATTAAGGGCTAAAATTTGGCAAGATCGTCTCAATAACAATTAGCTTTGTTGAATTTGTGAAGCATAAATTTTTTAATCGAACATATTAGACACAGCGTGTTTTTTAAAATCCAGATGTCTTCACTATTCTAAAGAAACTAATTAGAATGTGGCTAAATAAGCAAACTTTGGAGAAGAACCATGTTTAAAGGAATTATCTGCATTTTATTGTCGTCAACTTTTTTGCTCGCTTGTGCTGGAAAGAAAAAGAAATACGATCCAGCAATGTTGGAAAAGTATCCTCAGTGCTATCATAACAACATGAAGATTTATAATAAGTGTGTAAAAGACAACGAGAGTGGAAAGAAAACCTCTGCTTTAGATATTGAAAATAGTGGATTGCCCACTTATTAATTTTAGCATGGAATTTAGCCAGCCAGATGTCATTGTTGATGAAATTATAAAAAGAGTTGGTAAACAACTGGTAGTGGCTACGCCATTGGCCTTAGGTAAGCCACCTCAAATTTTAAATAGCCTTTATAACAAAGCTAAAAGTGATTCCAGCATTCAACTTACAATTGTTACAGCTCTAACTTTAGCAAAACCTAAGGGTAATAGTTTGTTAGAATCACGTTTTATGGGTCCCTTTGCTGAGCGTGTTTTTGGTGACTATCCTAACTTTTTATATGAAGTAGAAAAGAATAATCTTCCATCTAACATTAGAGTAGTAGAATTTTATTTTCCCGCTGGAAAGTATTTAAATGTGCCGGCATCACAACAGAATTATATAAGTTCAAATTACACTCATGTTGCAAGAGACTTGATTGGGTTGGGGGTAAACGTAGTTTGTCAATTGGTTGCACTTTCTCCAGATTCAAAGAGACTCAGCTTAAGTTGTAATCCAGATGTGGCCAATGATGTAATGATATACTTAAATAATCATAAACCCTATCCTTTTGTTTTTGTTGGTCAGGTGAATGAGAATTTGCCTTATATGTATGGTGAGGCAGATGTTCCAAAGGAAACATTCCATTATATTTTAAAGAATAAAGAGTTTAATTTTCGTTTGTTTTGCCCTCCTAAATTATCTGTTTCTATTGCTGACTATTGGATAGGTTTACAGGCTAGTACTTTGGTAAAAGATTCTGGTGAAATTCAGATAGGAATTGGTTCTTTGGGTGATTCGTTGGTCCATTCTTTAATATTAAGACAGAATCGTTCTGAAATTTATTTAAATTGTTTAAATAGCTTAGGTATATTGGATAACAATAAAGATCTTATTAGAAAAGTGGGTGGTGTAGAGCCATTAAAAGAGGGTCTGTTCGCTGCATCTGAAATGTTTGTCGACGTTTTTATGTACCTCATTAAAGAAGGGATTATTAAGCGAAAAGTGTATGATCACATAGTATTGCAGCGATTGTTAAATAAGAAGCTTATCACCGAAGATGTCAATGAAAACACATTGTACTTGCTTTTAAAACACCACGCTATTGAACCAAAATTAACTAAAGTTGATTTTGAATTTTTACAAAAATTTGGCATTTTTAAATCTGAGGTCAAGTATCAAGACGGAGTCTTGATACTTGATAATGGTGAAAAAATATCTGCAGATTTAAATGAGGATTCATCCCATCAAGAAATTGTAAAAAAAGTGTTAGGAAACAAACTTAAAAATGGCGCAATTGTTCACGGTGGATTTTTCTTGGGTTGCAATGAATTTTATCAATGGTTGCGCGATCTTCCTGAAGAATTGAGAGCTTCAATACATATGAAATCTGTTTTACGCATCAATCAACTTTATGGCCACGAAGAATTAGATAAATTGCATCGTAAAAACGCTCGTTTCTTTAATACATGTATGATGATGACTCTTACGGGTGCCGCCGTTTCTGACGGTTTAGAGGACGGACGCGTAGTGAGTGGTGTCGGTGGTCAGTATAATTTTGTGGCCATGGCTCACGAGTTGCCAGAGGGGAGATCTGTTTTACAAATGCGTGCCACCAGAAATGAAAAGGGCGATGTTAAGTCTAATATTGTTTTTAATTATGGTCATATCACCATTCCCAGGCATTTAAGGGATATTGTAATCACAGAATATGGCATGGCTGATTTGCGAGGAAAAACAGATCATGAGGTAATTGAATCTTTGATACAAATTGCTGACTCACGCTTTCAATGGGGGCTGATTGAGCAAGCCAAAATAGCTAAAAAAATCCCTGAAGATTTTGAACTCGATCCTTGTTTTCAAGAAAATTTTCCAGAGATCATCGAAAAAAAATTTAAGAAAATACAGGAATACTTTCCGGCATTCCCATTTGGTACAGACTTAACAGATCAAGAAATTAAAATTGGAGGGGGATTAAAAAAACTCAAAAAAATGAGCTCTTTACAATTAGTGCTAACAATTTTTAAAGCTCTATTGAAATCCACGGATAAAAATAATACTCCTTACTTGCAAAGAATGGGACTTGAAAAGACTCATGGACTTAAAGAAAAGATCTACGCAAAATTGCTCAATTATGTAATTAGCTAAAACAAATCAAATGTTTTGGAACTAAAATTTGCTACTAAATTGCTTATTCGAACTCTTCGTCGATCTGTTTTAAACGATCCGGAAGCTCTTCAATTTGCTCAGAGTTATTAGCTTCAATACGAAAAAGCCAGCCATCCCCAAGGGGATCATCGATAATAATTTGCGGATTTTGAATTACAGCTTCGTTGATCTCAATTACCATCCCGTCAATAGGGCTGTAGAGATTAAAAGGTCCTTGATCAGTTTCCAGCTCACCGCAAACATCATCAGTTGTGACTTCAGTATTTTCTTCGGGTAAACTGGCTCGTTCGACTTCGTCGAAACCCTCAAGTCCCTCTTCATTTATGCCAAGAGTTATTATATTATCTTCTGCAGTGACCCACATGTAATCCATGTATTTTATAAATTCATCCACTTTAAACTCCAGAAAAGCAAATTGATCTAAAATAAAAAATAACAAAATATTTGCCCTTTTTAATATATTTTTACTATTAGTAATACAAATAAAATCCACAGGAATCAGGGCGCTGCTGCAATGAAATATCTTATCCTTGACCATGATTTATAAGGATAAAAGCTTAAATAATTGTAAAATCCTCTAAGTTAAGAGTTGCAGTTTGCAGGACTCATGTAGATTTGATAATCAAATAGGCGATTCAAGAAAAAGGACTTTAGATATTTACCCAAAAACGAATTTTAATATAGTTTTAGTCGAACCAGAAATTCCGCAAAATACGGGGAATATTGGGCGAACTTGTGTTGGCACTTGGTCTAAACTACATTTAGTTGGTCCCCTCGGTTTTAACATTGAAGACAAGCAACTAAAAAGGGCAGGTTTAGATTACTGGCCTGAGCTTTCTTGGCAATATTATCAAAACAGAAGTTCTTGGTTAAAAACAGTTCCCGATCCCCAAAGAGCTTTTTTATTTACAACAAAAGCCTCGAAATCTTTTTATGATATTGAATTGCAAGAGGGAGATTGGTTTGTGTTTGGTAAAGAAACAAAGGGCCTTGATAAAAAATGGTTGGAAGAGAATTGGGGCCAAGCTGTGACACTGCCATTTCCTGGCAAGGTTCGCAGTTTTAATCTTTCAAATTGTGTGGCTATGGTTTTGGGTGAAGGCCTGCGTCAACTATCTCAAAGGTCCACCTTTTGAGTCGATATCTGCTTTGCCGCGTCGTTGACGATGGGCATTCTCAATCTAGACCAATTGAAAGTGGTCGAAAGGTTGATTCAAGGACTTAGAAGGAGTAATTTAAAAAGCTATGATTCAAAAAACTCTTGCCAAAGTATTTGGTACTAAACACGAACGTGAAATGAAAAAGCTCCAACCTTTGATTGATCAGATCAACTCTTTGGAGTCGAAATACAAATCCTTTAGAGACGATGATTTGCGAGCTTTGACTCCCGCTTTTAGACAACGTTTAGAAAATGGAGAGTCACTGGATAGTGTTTTGCCTGAAGCTTATGCAGCCTTGAGAGAAGCTTCAATAAGGGTTTTAGGTATGCGCCATTATGATGTTCAAATGATCGGCGGCATCGTGCTGCATCGCGGCGGTATTACTGAAATGCGTACGGGTGAGGGAAAAACCTTAGTAGCAACTTTGCCCTGTTATCTCAATGCCTTGCCGAGTAGGGGAGTTCATGTCGTTACTGTAAATGATTATTTGGCAAAGCGGGATGAAGAGTGGATGGGCCAACTTTATCGTTGGATGGGTTTAACTACAGGAACTATAGTTCATGACCTAAATCATACTCAGAGACAAAAATCCTATGCTGCCGATATTACTTATGGCACTAACAATGAATTTGGTTTTGATTATTTGCGCGATAATATGAGCTTTGAATTAGAACATTACGTTCAACGGGAACTCAATTTTGCAATTATCGATGAATGTGATTCTATTCTAGTAGATGAAGCCAGAACGCCTCTTATAATTTCAGGTCCGGCGGAAGACTCTGTAGAAAAATATTATGAAATTAACAAGATCATTCCTAGCTTGAAGCGAGATATACATTTTACTTTAGAAGAAAAATCAAAAACTGTTTCTATTAACGAAGAGGGCAGTACACTTTGTGAGCAACTTTTACAAGTGGGCAATCTTTATGAGCCGGGCAATATTGAACTTTTACATTTTATTTATCAAGGTTTAAAAGCCCACCACCTATTTCAACTCGATGTAGATTATATGGTTAAAGATGGGGAAATCGTAATTGTTGATGAATTCACTGGCAGATTAATGCCTGGTCGTCGATGGAGTGAAGGTTTGCATCAGGCCATTGAGGCGAAGGAAAATTTAAAAGTTCGTAGTGAAAATCAAACACTGGCGACCATTACCTTTCAGAATTATTTTCGTATGTATAATAAATTTTCTGGAATGACGGGTACGGCGGAAACCGAGGCTTTGGAATTTAAAAAGATCTATAATTTAGATGTGACCGTGATCCCAACAAATAAACCTATCAAAAGAAAAGATCACGAGGATGTAGTTTATAAAACAGAAGCAGCTAAATTTCGCGCAATTGCTAAGGATATCAAAGAGCGCAAAGCCAAAGGTCAACCAGTTTTAGTAGGTACAGTCAGTATCGAAAAATCAGAAAGACTTTCACGGATGTTAAAGAGTGAAGGCATTACCCACAATGTTTTGAATGCAAAACAACATGAGAGAGAAGCTGAAATTGTAGCACAAGCGGGCAGATTTGGATCCGTTACTATTGCCACAAACATGGCGGGTCGTGGAACAGATATAGTATTAGGTGGAAACTCAGAATTTATGGCTAAAGCTGAAGTTGCAAATAGCGAAGCTCAAGATTCTGAAGTTTTCAGACAGACTTTGGAGAAGTACCAAGCTCTTTGTGAAGAGGAAAAGGGACGAGTTATTGAAGCTGGTGGATTATACATTGTGGGTACTGAAAGACATGAGTCTCGACGTATTGATAATCAGTTACGAGGTCGCTCGGGTCGACAAGGTGACCCTGGGGCTTCTTGTTTTTACTTATCATTAGAAGATAATTTAATGCGAATTTTTAACGGGGAGCGCATTCAAAAAATCATGAGCACTTTGAATGTTCCCGAAGATGAACCAATCATATCAGGTATGGTTTCAAGGGCCATTGAAGGAGCACAAAGAAAAGTAGAGGGCCATCAGTTTGACATTCGTAAACATCTTTTAGAGTACGATGATGTAATGAATCAGCAGCGCAAAAACATTTATACTCTTCGAAGACAAGTGCTCGAAGGTGAAATGATTGAGCGAATCGTATTAGATATGTTAGGGGACTTAACGTCTACCATGCTAGATATATATGCTCCTGAATCTGCGAAAATTCAAGATTGGTATTTAGAAGGTTTAAATACAGCTTTAAAGCAACAATTCGGTGTTAGTTTAAGACATAAAACTCTTTCTCAATACACCTCAGAATCATTAACGGAAGAAGTCAGCCAAGCGGTCAAAGATGTTTATGAAAAGCAAAAAACAACTATCGGTGATTTTTTCAGTCATGTACAAAAAATGGTTTTATTGCAAACTATTGATACTCGCTGGAAGGAACATTTAGCATCTATAGATCAATTAAAAGAGGGAATAAATCTTCGTGCCTACGCACAAAAAGATCCCTTAATTGAGTATAAAAAAGAATCTTTTAAAGCCTTCGAAGAGATGCAACATACTATTAAATCTGAGTCCATTGAGAAGTTATTAAAAATTCAAATTGTAACCCAAGAAGAGGCTCGCCAAAGAATGGAGTTACAAGAACATGATACGGAATATGATTATTCTGGGGCCGATGATTCCGATTTAGGAACTTTTTCTGGAGGAATGCCATTTGCACAACCCACTCCGGGACGCGATAGTGGTTCTTCTCTTGGACAATCCATGAGTTATTCTCGTGGTGATGATCAGGACAATGGTCTAAATCTCAATCGAGCGGAGAGACGTCGCAGAGAGCGCATGAAAAAAAGGAAGAGATAAGATAATATAAAACTAAGAGGTTTTATATTATGGCTATCTGCCCAAACTGTGGATCAAACATTGAGGAAGATTTTGGCTTAGTCTCATGTGCTAAATGTGGTGCTTCTGTTTTTATTGAATTGGATGGTACGGCACAAAATAAAGCTAGGAATAACTATTCAACAAGTGAAAATCCCGAAACTATGGAAATTGTTAGTGATGTTGAAAACTTTCAAGATCTAGGGGCCCATACTCAAAAACACATTTATGAATCGAGTGTGGAACTCACTATAGAAGATATTTCTATTGAACAAGAGTTGTTAGAAAAGCTAGAAGCTCCCGTTGAGGACGACGAATTATCTCAGTTTTCGAGTGTGTCTATGGATAATGGCACGGTGGAGGAAGCCGATGTTATATTAGATTCACAAGAGTTAGCGAGTTTTCAAACTACAGATGAAAAACAACATAAGATAATAGGAATTGAGTCTGAAATTGAATCTGTTGATTCACATGGGGCCGATTCTATTGAAATTGCAGAGTTGGGCACAAAAGATGATGATAATTTAGACAATGAAGTTGACGAATTAGAAGAGAAGACTACGGAACAAACTTTACAAGAAGTGGTTGCCTTTGGAAACTCAGAGCAATCGAGAGCGCAAGAAGGAATTTATGTTTATACTCTTCGCATTGATGGGATCGACAGGGGAGATATAAAAAATCACATTCATGAAGTTTTGAAGAATTCACGTCTAAAGTTAAATGCAGATGAAATCTTGGCCACTGTCAAGAAGGGGCATTTAACAATTCGCAATCTCAATCCTGTTAAAACTTTCATTATTGTAAATGAGCTCAAGGGATTGCCACTAGAAATTTATTGGGAGCAAAATGATATTACCACATAGAGTGTTTGTATTTTTAATTTTCCTTAGCTTTGTGAGTCCTTTGTGGGCAAAACTAATGTCGGAATATACAGAAAAAACAGGGAAATTAAATAATCTGGAAATGAAGGTCAGAGAAACTAAAGAGTCTATAAAAAATAAACTGAAAGCCATTCAACATTCAGAAGATAAAAACGCACAAAAAGTATTGTACCAGGAAATAGTTCAAGCGCATTTAGAGATGAAGAAAGCTACTAAAGATTACAACTCAGTTCGACAAGAGATAAAATACAAATTTCCTAAAAAAAGCGACCAGACAGTTCGTAGATATTTACCTTTAAGAGAAGTGACTTTAGACGAAATTGAAAATGAGACCGGAATGAGTGGTGTTTTGAGTCGAGTAAAGAAAAAAATAGATATTAAATACAAAAAATTTACTTTGGCAGATAAAAATAAGTCATTGTTAGATAATCAAGAAAATTCTAAAGAAAAATTAAAAAACAAAAAAAAAGAAAATGCTAAAGATAAAATAATATTAGAGAGATAAAAATACTTCTCCCCTTAATCTAAATCTTGGAATCCCTCTTCATGTTTTTTTTGTCGCTGTTTTTCTGTGTGAGCTTTTTTTATTTCTTCGACTTCTTTGTCGTCTAAACTTACATTTTCAATATTGGCATCACTCTTAGAAGTAAGAGTTTTTGGATCATAATCATCAATTCTCACCAGGACCTCTTTATTAAACCACAATTTTTTAGCAAATTTGTCCTCACCTTTGAAATAGATATAAATCCATTCATGTTGGCCATTCTTAAAGTTGGCTGAGTTGGGGTTGCCAATGGCATCAAGCACTTCGGTCTTATCCATTCCAGTCTTTATGCTATCCATTTTTTTGTGTGGATTGGACGTGCAGGAAGTTGTAAAGAGAGCTATTAATATAGATATGATGAATGTCTTAAATTGAGACACTTAACCTCCAAAAATAACTTTATAACATTGTACAGCAATTTTGCTAATTGAGCTAAATTTATTTGCGGCGCGCAATCCAATCTGTGTGACTTGTAAATGGCCTGGTGTTAAGAATTATTCACTTTATAAAAATTGAATATTAATATTCCTAAAGCTTTTTTAAGTAGGTAGATAATTATGGCAAAAACTGATGTTAATTTAGATCCTTACAATCGTGGTGGAATGTGGGCATTATTGCTCAGCGTGGGATTTTCGATAATATTTTTTATTTGGATTTCATTTATTCATCCAGGAGTAAATCTTAATGAGATTCCGGTGGAAGTTCAAAAAATAATAGATGCTGAAAATCAGAACAATCAAGACGTAGATCAAGTAGCCGCTGTTGCCGAAGTGGAAGAGGCGACCGGGAATCCTTGGGTGTCTTCACCTGCATGGATTGCCAAAGGAAATGAAGTTTTTAAAGCTAATTGTGCAGTTTGCCATGGCAATGAGGGAAAGGGTGACGGACCTGGAAGTGGTGGAATGGCAAGGAATTTAGTTGAAGGCAAATGGAAAGCTGGCGGAGATTCCATTAGTTTATTTAAAACAATTGCTAGTGGATTATCAGGTACAACCATGGTGGGTTTTGGTCACATTCCGGTCAATGACAGGTGGGCGATTATCCAATTTATAAGATCCATTACTAACAATAAAATTAAAGATAATCCTAAAGCTGTAGACGATTTTGCAGCTTCTGTGAAGTAAACGGAATACATTTGAAAAAGTTTTTTTTGGCTTTAGTACTTTCTTTTCCTTTTTTGTCTTGGGCTTATGACCCCACAGATGTTACGGCTATGTTAAACGACAAACCCAAAAAATTAGAGGGTGTAGGCATTGATGAAAAGCTAGGGGATCAAATTGAGTTAGGACTCAAATTCCAGGACGACAAGGGTGATTTTGTTACTCTGGGAAAATACTTTGATGGCAAAAAACCAGTAATTTTAAGCATGGTTTATTATAGTTGCCCGGGTTTGTGCAATTATCATCTCAATGGTCTTACAGAAGCTTTAAAAAAACTAAAGTGGACTACAGGACAAGATTTCCAAGTTGTTGCTGTTAGTATGGATCACAATGAAGATTACAAAATTGCAGGACCTAAAAAAGCTAATTATTTACAAGAATATAATCGTGATAAAGCTGAATCCGGTTGGCATTTTTTAACCGGTGATAAAACGACCGTGGATCGATTAGCAAACCAAATAGGATTTCGCTTTCGTTGGTTAGAAGAAGAAAAAGAATTTTCCCATGCTTCTGCGGCACTTATTGTTACACCAGGTGGCCAGATCTCTAGATATCTTCATGGTATTCAATTTTTACCAGAAACAATAAAAATGGCTTTGTTAGAAGCATCCAATGGAAAGATTGGTTCGATTGTGGAGCAAGTTGTAATGTATTGTTTCCAGTTTGATCCCAAAAAAAATAAATATACCATTTATGCTTGGCGACTCATGCAATTCGGTGGTTTGTTTATGATTATTGTTTTAGCAATTTTTCTAGCACCCACTTGGTTGCGAGAAAGGAGAAAAACTCTATGATTTGGCTGAATACAGCAGCAGCTCATGCAAGTACATTCATGCCGCCTCAAGGAACCGAAATAGCCTCTCAATACGATAAGCTATATGGATTTATAGTTATTGCGAGTCTGATTTCCTGTGTACTTGTAATTGGTGGATTAGTTATGTTTGCTCTGAAATATAAAAGAAAGAGTGAAAATGACAAAACAGCATATATCACTCACGATACACGACTTGAGTTTGCATGGAGTTTTATTCCATTTCTTATTTTCATGGTCGTATTTGTGTGGGGAACATATATATATTTAGAATTGAGAACAGTTCCTAAAAATGCCTTTGAAGTTCATGTTTTTGGGCAAAAATGGAATTGGGACTTTATGTATAAAAGCGGAAAAAAGTCTACCAACGAGATGGTGGTACCCGTTAATACTCCAATAAAACTTATTATAACATCACGCGATGTTTTGCACAGTTTTTATATTCCCGCATTTCGGGTAAAACAAGATGCTGTACCTGGTAGATATACTAAATTGTGGTTTAATGCCGACAAGGTGGGAGACTTCCAAGTCTTTTGTGCAGAATATTGTGGTACTAATCATTCAAGAATGTTGGCCAAGGTTAAAGTCGTTTCCAAAGATGATTTTGAAAAATGGCTTCAAGACAATCCTTATAAAGATCTGGCTTCTGCGGATGTTGGACAGAAGGTTTACAATGCTAAATGTATAGCTTGTCACCAATTAGTTCCGGAAGCATCCACATCTATAGCACCTAGTTTTCTGGGTCTATTTGGTAAAACCAGGCAGTTTGCAGATAGCACATCAGCTCAAGCTGATGAAAATTATATTCGTGAATCCATACTTAATTCAAAAGCAAAAATAGTGAAAAGAGTTTCTGGCGAAGCTTTTCCTCCTATTATGCCAGCATTTGCTGGAGCCCTTTCTGAAGAAGAGTTGGTGGGTTTAATTGAATATTTGAAAACTTTGAAAGAGTAGTGAGGGAGATAAAAATATGTCAGCATCTCATGCCGAAGGTAAAAATTATTTGAATTGTGAAAAAGGATTGTGGTCTTGGCTAACAACTCTTGATCACAAGCGCATTGGTATAATGTATATGATTACTGTTATGGTCTTTTTTGCCGTGGGCGGCACATTTGCCATGTTAATTCGCGGTGAGCTGTACAGTGCAGGAAGAAACATTGTTGGTCCCGAAACTTACAATCAGTTTATGACCTTTCACGGTGCAATCATGGTGTTTATGGTTATCATTCCAGGAATCCCTGCATTTTTAGGCAATTTCTTTTTGCCCATGCATTTAGGAGCTAAAGATGTAGCGTTTCCAAGAGTAAATTTACTCAGTTGGTACTGCCTAATTGTTGGTGCTGCGATTTCTTTGGTGTCTTTAATTTACAATGGTGTGGATACGGGTTGGACCTTTTACACGCCCTATAGCATTGAAACTAACAATGGAACGACATGGATGGTAGCTGGCGCTTTTGTGATGGGTTTTTCGTCCATTTTAACAGGACTTAATTTTATAGTTACAACTCACAAATTAAGAGCCCCTGGAATGACTTTCTTTAATATGCCTTTGTTTGTATGGGCATTGTACTCCACTGCAGTATTACAGGTTTTGGCGACTCCAGTTTTAGGTATTACTTTAATGTTGTTGATTGCTGAAAGAGTTTTAGGGGTTGGAATATTTGATCCCACCCTTGGTGGAGATCCAGTATTGTTTCAACACTTCTTCTGGTTTTATTCGCATCCTGCGGTTTATATTATGATTCTTCCTGCCATGGGAATTGTAAGTGAAATCATTACAGCTTTTTCACGAAAAGTAATTTTCGGTTACAAAGCCATTGCTTTTTCCAGTGTGGGTATTGCTGTTGTGAGCTTTTTTGTATGGGGCCACCATATGTTCACCAGCGGTCAATCTGAAGCTGCTGGTATTTTATTTTCTTTTATTACTATGCTTGTGGGTGTGCCAACTGCAATTAAAGTTTTTAACTGGGTTGCAACTTTGTATAAAGGTTCTGTTCGTTTTGATTCACCTATGTTATTTGCTTTGGGTTTTTTATTTTTATTTACCATTGGTGGTGTCACAGGAATTATGTTAGCGACAGCAGGATTAGATATTCACTTTCACGATACCTACTTTGTAGTTGCGCATTTTCATTATGTTATGGTGGGTGGAACATTAATGGCAATTATGGGTGGATTTTATTATTGGTTACCTAAAATGTTTGGTCGCATGTACAATGAATTTTGGGCAAGGATTACCTTTGTGCTTATCTTTGTTGGTTTTAATGTTACCTTTTTTCCTCAATTTATTTTAGGAGCCATGGGCATGCCCCGTCGTTACTATGATTACTTACCCGAATTCCAGAGTTTAAATAGGATTTCTTCTTTTGGGGCTTGGACCATTGGCACTGGTTTTTTAATTGCTCTATTTGTAATTATTCACAGTATTAGAAGGGGCGAAAAAGCGACTTCTAATCCTTGGGGTGCAAAAACTTTGGAGTGGACAACATCATCGCCACCACCACATGAAAATTTTCTTGAAACCCCTGTTGTAACTGGAGGTCCTTATGAGTTCAGGTAATGAAATAATTGTCGGCGGACACAAGGTCGCGCACCATTTTGACAGCGCTGAACAGGAGTTTGAGGCCAGTAAGCTGGGGATCTGGCTATTCTTATGCACTGAAATTCTTATGTTTGGTGGATTGTTTGTTGGATACGTTATCTTTCACAATATTTATCCAGAAATGTTTGCAGAAGGTGCCAAGCATTTAGATTGGAGACTAGGTAGTTTAAATACCGTCGTATTACTTTTAAGTTCATTTACGATGGTTCTGAGTATTTATTATGCTCAAACAAATCAGCAAAAGAAAACCTCAAACATGCTTTTAATTACCTTCCTATGTGGATTAGTATTTATGGTAATTAAAGCATTTGAATACTATCACAAATTTCATTTAGGCCTTTATCCAGGATCTTATTTTAGCTATGAACATGCTGAACATGCAAATTTAGCTATGTATTTTTCTTTCTACTTTTTAATGACGGGTTTGCATGGAACTCATGTTTTGGTAGGCATGTTTCTTATTGCTTGGTTGTGGATTCGTTCACGCAGAAAAGAATTCAACAAGGATTACTATACGCCATTAGAAGTGGTTGGACTTTTCTGGCATTTGGTCGACATCATTTGGATTTATCTATTTCCTTTACTATACTTGGTGGGTTAGGAGTAAAAAATGAAGCAAGATTCACATCACATAGTGCCCTTTAAAACATATTTAAACGTATTGTTAATTTTGTTAGCTTTAACTGTTCTAACTGTTTTAGTGGCCAAGCCAGTTTCGGGTTTTGATGCGGGTGTTTTAAACGCATTTATCG
>JACKAN010000026.1 GCA_020635055.1 Pseudobdellovibrionaceae bacterium | reverse complement strand
AGTATGTGAAGGATGCTCAAGCCCATAATATTGAGGTCCTTTCTCCTCACATTAATTATTCAGAATTTAAATTTAATGTAAAAGATAATAAAATCTTCTTTTCCTTAGGAGCAATTAAGGGGGTGGGCAAGGCTGCCGTGGAGGCCATTTTAGAAGCTCGCAATCAATTGCCTGAAAAAAAGTTTAATACTTTGGAACATTTTTTTGAAAAAGTGGATTTAAGAAGGGTCAATAAAAAAACTATTGAATGTTTAATTAAAGCTGGAGCTTTAGACTCCTTTGGCAGTCATCGCTCAGAGCTGATGGCAGGTTTTCCTAGGTTTATTGAGCGTGCGGATCAAGCTAAAAAAGATAGAGAAGTGGGGCAGGCCAGTCTTTTTGCGATGAATGAGGAAGTTCAAGAGCAGCAAAAAGTAAAATTAGAAAATGTGGAGCCATGGCGAAGAGCTGAACGATTGGCTTTTGAAAAAAGTGTTTTGGGATTTTATCTTAGCGATCATCCTCTTAAAGGCTTGGATGATTTAGCAAAAATATGGATATCACATAAAATTGAAGATCTTGAAGAAGTAGAGAATAAAACATCGGTGCAAATTTTAGGTATGATAACTAGCTTTAGAGAGATTATCACTAAAAAGGGAACCCGCATGGCCTTTGCTCAGCTCGAGGATTTAACTGGGGCTATAGAGCTCATAGTGTTTCCGAATACTTATAGCGAAACAGAAATGAATTTGAAGTCAGAGGGAGCATTGATTGTAAAAGCAAATTATGAAAAAGGTGAGAGTGGTGAAGGCAAGCTGATAGCCGAAGAAATAAAAAAATTAGAAACTGAATTTTTAAAAGTTAAAAAAATGCAAATCTGTTTAAAGTCTCATATGGGCGAGAAGCTTTCTTTGTTAAAAGAATTATTATTAAAGCACCCAGGGAATACTCAACTGCAATTGCAATTAGATCTTGATGATATAGGAAAGAAAGTGGATTTTAATCTTTTGGAACCTCAAGGAGTCAATGCCAATACAGAGCTGCTAGAGGGGCTTTATCAATCCCTAGGTGACTCTTCCTTAATTAAATTTATGTAACATAATAGTTATCCTCAACTGCTCTTTTAAAGAAGAATTTATTTGTGCTTTGCGACATTAATATGCTTACATATAAGGCGCATATGTTCTGTAAATTATTTAAATAACTAAACAAATCTAATATTTAATTAATTTTAATAAAGTAGAACCCTTAACAATATTCTAATGACATACTACCAAGGTCTTGCTTTGCAATATCTTCAATACAATAATTTTTTTTGAATAATTTTTATGGGGAGTTGGATATGGAAGCATTCTCAAAAATCGCAATTGCCTTCGAACAAGGTGGGTCTTGGATGTGGGCCATTTTGGCCATGCAGGTAGTGGCAATTGCCATCGTAGTTGAAAGATTTTTTTCTTTGTATTTTAAGAGAAAAGTTACTGAGCTTAATTTCGCCAGTGAGTTTGAAAATCTCATTCGTCGTGGAGAGCTCAATGAGGCTATCAATTTGGCTCGTAAAAGTCAGAGTGTTCATCCCTTAGCCAAAGCCGTCGAAACAGGAATTCATTCGGCAATGAACTTGGGTGGTAAAGAAGAGATTCAAGGAAAAATGGACGAAGTTTTGTTAGCGGAAAACAGTAAAATTGAACAAAGAACCGCCTTCTTACCAATGTTAGCCAATGTGGGAACTCTTACGGGATTATTGGGAACAATTGTTGGAATGATTAAATCTTTTGCGGCTGTAACATATGCGAACCCTATGGAAAAAGCGACATTGCTATCCGCTGGAATATCTGAAGCCATGAATACAACGGCTTATGGATTAATTATGGCCATTCCAACTTTGGTTCTTTATGCTGTTTTGGCAAATCGAGCAACGCAATTATCTGAAGATTTAAATCAAGCCGCTTTAAAGGTATTTAACTGGTTAAGTTATGCCTATGAACCTGTACCGGCTCGTGTAGCAAGACAAAATCAAACTAAAAAAAAACAAGGAACAAAAGTGGATGAAGCCACTGTAAACGCTTAATATGAAAAAAAAGGAATTAAATCACGAACTCAGTTTAATTGCATTTATTTCGCTACTTTCCGTTTTGATTTGCTCTTTATTGTTAACGTCTATTTGGGTGCATATTGGAGCCATTAATGTGAAGCAAGCTGTGGGCGGTCAAGCTTTAGAGAGCAGCGAGAAAAAGCCAACTTTATGGGCAAAAATGCAAACGCAGGGGAATATTGTATTTCAGTTAGAAGAAGCTCCTGGAGTTAAAAAAAATATTCGTGTTTTTGAGGTTCAAGGTAGGGATGGCGGTGTCAATAAAGAAGCTGTATATACTCACTTAACAACTCTTGTTAAATTGTTGCCAAATCTTCAAACAGCCCTTGTAAAGCCCAATGCTGAGACCTTTTATGAAGATATAATAGTTTTAATGGATCAATTTAAAAAGGTTGGGTTGGTAGATTTGGGCGTATCGCCTTTGTAGAATTTTGTGAATATGGAGGAGTAATGATTAAAGATACTATTCTAGAGTCAACAGCTTTAGAGAGTCCCTTAAAAGCCGCTTCACAAATAAAACCCAAAACGGGTGGCTTGAAAAAAAACTTAGTGGCTTCTGTTATTTTAACATCTTTGATAGATGCCTTTTCTATTCTTGTAATTTACCTTTTAGTTAATTTTTCGAACACTGGCGAAATTCTTTATTTAAGTAAAGATATGGAGCTTCCGCAATCAGAACAGTCCGAGGTGTTACAAAGAACCACACTTGTCAAAATAGAAAAAGGACAAATGTACATCGAAGATAAGCCCATTGAGCCTAGTGAACTTGTTGAGCGCTTGGTGGAAATAAAAAAGAGTTTAACAACAGAAGGCAAATATACAGAAGATATGTTGGCCCTTACACTGCAGGCCGACCGTAGAATTAAATACAATGAAATGAGTCAAGTGATTCAGGCTGGCAGTCATGCAGGATTTAGTGAAATAAAATTTGCTGTTTTGGCAAATTAAATTTAGGGGGGGGGATGAAATTCCATGTGCAAGTAAAGTCTCTTATATTTACGACATTGGTTTTTTATTTTGCCACTGCGCTAGGGAATTCGAATGAAGCTAGATCCATTTTAATTAAAAAATTTGAAAAAGTTCGCCAACAACTGTCATTAGATAATCCCGTTAGAAATTCAGTAAGTCTTCGGCTGGCAGATTTGCTTTCCGAGCGGGCAAGAATTTCTGCGATGGAAGAACTAGATAGAGCTTGTGTGGTTTGCAAAGCCGGTGAAAAGGATCGGACTCAAGCCATAGATTTGTATAAAGAAGCTCTGCCATCATTAAAAAACGAAAAAAGAGGATTGGTCTTAGCACAATTAGGGCACTTGCTTGAGTTGAATCAAAGAGCCAATGAGGCAGAGCAGATCTATAAAGATATAATTAAAGAAAATGCAGATCCCGCTTCCATCGCCGAGGCCAAGTTATCTCTGGCAGAAATGAGTTTTAAAAAAAGTAATTACGAAGAGGCTTATCAGTTGTATGAGCAAGTTTTAATTGAGCCTAAGGCCCAAAGAAAAGCTTTGGCAGCCTATCGTCAAGCTTGGTGTAAGTTTAATTTGGGTAAAACAAATGAAGCTGTAGAGAAAATGGAGGTCATACTTAGGACTCCTAGCCTGTTAAGCAAGACGTCGGATGGAACGGTGGCTGTTGATGATCATTACAAAGCAGAAGTTTCAAAAGATTATTCAACCTTCATTGCTAAAAAAGGTTCCACAATAGAAGATATTAAAAAAGTTTATCAGTTGAGTCCAGAAAGCTCACGTCTAACTAACATTAACTATTTAGCCAGTGAGCTGGAAAGATTAGGGCAAAAAGAGGAAGCTATAGAGGCTTTTGAGTTTGTGCTCAAGAAAGAAGAAAATCCCACCGAGCGCTTAAACTATCGATTGCATTTAGCTCAACTTTATAAAGATCAAAAGGACATTAAGTCTTCTCTGGATAGTTTTCAAAAAGCCCTTCAATTGCAAAAAACTTTAGCTTGTGAAAATGACAGCTGTGATGAAGTCATGACCCGACTAAGAAAATATGTTTTAGATTGGCACACAGAAGAAAAAAATCGCCCCTCACCATCTTTGTTAAATGCTTATACCTACTATATTGAATCATTCCCGAATGAAGTTGACATGGGGTTTTGGCAAATCGAAGCCTTGAAAGTAAATCAGGCATGGTTAAAAGCCATCGAAGAAATTCAGCGAATTCAAAGGGTTTATCATTCACAAAAGCAAACCAAAGGTAAAAATAATTTAGATAAATTGCCAGATTTTGAAAATGTATTATTAATGCAAGTAGAAATTGCTGAACTAAGTAAAATGGAGAATCTAAAAAATATTTCCTATCAGAATTATTTAGCAAACAGTAAGGCCATGACAAAAAAGTTGGCTATAAAATATCAATTAGCTCATTTGAAATATAAAAATAAAGAATACTTATCTGCTGCCAAAGATTTTAAAGAATTGGCCTTAATGGAGGATTCGGATGACAGTAATATAAAAATCCAATCGGCAGACTTAGCCTTAGATGCCTTGGTCATTTTAAAAGATGATAAAGAAATAGAGCAATGGTCTAATGAGTTTGCGAAATCCTTTCCTGAAAAGAAACAATATTTTCTTAGTATTTCAAGGAAGTCTGTTTTCAATCAAGCGACACAATTGGCACAGACTGAAGCTGGAATATTAAAATCCTGGGATACACTGAAAAGAGTTGATCTCGATGGTGCTAGTCCGGAAGAAAAGCGGCTTTATTATAGGAATCGCTTAATATTGGCGGAAAAATTAAATCATTATACAGAAGCACGAGCGGCAGTGAATGAATTATTACAAATGAAAGATTTAAGTGTTCAAGATCAGCAGTGGGCGCTCTCTCGCCAAGTATGGTTGGCAGAATTAGCGTTAGATTTTGGTGCAGCTTTAAAAGCTACTCATAAGCTAAATATGAAGCCCTACGTTCCAGAGTCAAAAGATTTAAAATTAGCTTTTTTTGCAGAATTATCAGGTAATGATGCTCTTCCTTATTATCAAAATTACATGCGGCAAAGTAAAGATGAAGATCAACAGTTGGCGGTGGCTTTAAAATTAATAGAAAACAGTTCAGACCCTATTGGTACCTTAAAAAAGTACAAAAAATATTTTAAAAACAATCCCGAAACATACAGCTCCCTATTCATAGAGTATTTAGCCTCAAAAATATCAGTGGACAAGAGCTTTCCCGTGAGTGAGATGAAGCATTTGGAGTCTGACAAGAGTCTTGTTAAAACACCTGCCTATTTATTTGCATGGAAACACAACTTTTTAAATAATCTAAGTTTGAAAATTGAGAAATTAGCGTCCCATCAATTGGATGCTAGCCATCAAAATCAACTCACTAAGTCTTTAAAAGAACGAGTGCGACGGCTTGATGAGTTGGAACAATTAGCCAATCACTCCATTCAAGTGGGCGAATGGAGTTCCCAACTGTATACAATCCATCACTTAGCTATACAGACCCATAGGTTTTATGAGGAGCTATTAGCTCTTCCAATGCCTGAGGGTTTAACTGAAGAAGAACAAATGCAGTACATGCAATTGTTATCTCAGCAAGCAGCACCTTATAAAATGAAATATGAGGCCTTGCTTTCCAAAGAAAGTGGTTTTTGGTCCGTTGAGAATTTAATTGAAAAATTAAAACAGAAATACCAAGATGCTAAAATTCCTTTAAGGCCCTTTATTAAACGAGAATTGCAAATCCTGTCGAAACTAGCTCCTGAAAATATTAAAATAGAATTGGCAGCTATTATAAATTATGATTTTCCGAAAAAAGAAGTTCCAGTGTTCGCTGAGCTGGAAAGTGCTCGTGATAAGGTTCGCAAAAATCCTATGGATGTATTAATTCTTGATTCATTGATTGAATTAGAAAAACGCTCTAACAATAAAAATATGGTGAATTACTTGATAAGTCGTCGTCAGCAAATAAATGATTTAAAAGGAAATACTCAATGAGTCAGTTAATAAGTGCAGTGATGGTCTTGTTTTTGTTACAAAGTTCAGCCCATGCTGATGAGGTGAAAACAAAAACAAAGTTAAAAACACAATTGAGCTTTGAAGAGCTATTAGTTCAGGGAAATTATCATTTTTCTGACGAAGCAGTGACGACAGTAGAAGAGGACAAGATTTTAGACGCACTTTTACCTGTAAGAAAAGATTTTAAAGATCGCATTAAAAAAAGTGCGAGCAGACACTAGAGGGGGATGTTTTGAGCCATTTGTATTTACTCAACTCCAGCCAAGAAACAGTAAGGGTTTTTAATCTTCAGAGTGAAAAGGCTTCTCTTGTTTATTGTTTTGATAATCAACGATTAGAATTGATTGTGGACTTTACTCAATTAAAAAAAGAAAATCGCAGTTTTGAAACTTTAGTTGAGTTCAATTTGGCAGAAGACAATAATTTTCCATTAAGTATTCCTGGGTGGGGGATACTCAGTAAAGATGAAGGAAAAAATGTTTTTAAGAATGTAAATGCCGACGAAGAAAATAAAAAACCATGGTGGACCTCCTTGGGTATTGTTGCCATGGGTGGGATTGTATTTTCCGTGCTTGTACAAATCATACCCCAATTCACTCCCAAACTTGAAGAGGAGTTAAAACAACATGTTGTTAAAATTATAAAGCGAGCACCTAAACAAATTTCACAGCCCGCTTCAATGGCAAGAATGACGAACCCAACACAAAAGGTGGAAATTAAAAAAAATCAACCTACGGTAAAACGTATGGGAGCTCTTGCTGTTTTAGGTCGTCTGAATAAGAAATCAAAAAATAAGGGTGGCTTAAATTTGGGAGCGGTTAAAGTAAGTCCGGGCCCAGGATTAGGAGGAACCCAAGGCAGTGGTGGTATGCAAACTTCACTTTATGGGAAGGGAATAATTGCAGCACCTGTAGGGGCAGGAAATAATATTCGTGGAGCTGGTGGCTATGGAACGAAAGGTAAAGGAGGTGGCCAAGATGGATTTGGACAAATGTCTTTGGTGGGTTCGTTAGGTACATCCTCGATTCCTTTGGGTAAAGAAGCCATTATTCAAGGCGGGTTGGATCAGGAAAGTATTTTTGTGGTTATTCAAAAAAACATGGGACAGATTCGCTTTTGTTATGAACAGGGCTTACAGACCGACCCAAAACTTATGGGTCGTGTGGCTGTGGATTTTATTATTGGTGGAAGCGGCTCAGTTAAAACTGCAAATTTAAGTAGTTCCACACTGCAATCAAAATTGGTTGAGAATTGTATACTAATGCGTTTAAAAACTTGGAAATTTCCGCTTCCTGAAGGTGGGGTAGATGTTAAAGTGTCCTATCCCTTTATGTTAAGAAGATTGGGTACGGGTTAAGGAGTCACACATGAAATGGTTTATTGTTCTTTTGAGTTGTTTTCTACTGGCTTGCGAAAAAGATAGCTTTAAGCAAGATCCATTAGAGGGCCAGCCAGACCGAATTCGCAATGGAGATTCTCCGGATAATAGAAAACCTGAACCCAGGCCGGCATGCCCTCAGCAATCCTTAATTATAGAGAGTGTTCCAAGGGTTGGAATGTTTGAAGAGGGAGAGTTAGGTACTATTACTTTTAGTGGAAGGGTTTTAAAATGTGGAACGGATGAATATGAAATAGATGTCTTAAACCTTCCCGAAGGTGCAATTTATGATAAACAAAAGGGAGTTTTGGAATACACTCCACCTTTTGCCTTAGTTCAAGGTTCTGATTATTATATTGAAAGTTACTTTGATTTACGAATGAAAACTCTTTCTAAACCCGTAGTGGTTAAAGAGCAAAGAGTTGTTTATTTTGTTCGTCGTCCTGGCGGCAGAAAACCTGTTGTTGAAAGTTTCAAAAAATTTCCATCTGAAATTTTTGAAGGTAAAAATACCCAGTTCGAAATTTTGGTTAAAGATGAAGATGCTATACGAAACGCCAATGGCGCAGTGAAGCCCCCTCGACTTAATTTTGTAACCACGCAACAAGATGAACGCAATGCTTTGCCTTATTTGAGTGTTTATAAACCTCAAGATCCGATCCAGGATTTTAATGATAAGAATCTTTGGCATTTTGTTGTTAACCTTAGGACGGAAGGCTTTGAAAACACAGTAAACAGAAATCTTACTGTAAAATTTGGTGTGGTGGCCATTTCGCAATTTGGTGTGATATCAGATTTATTTGAAGAGCAATTCACAATTCTGAATAGAGTTAAAACTCCTTATGTAAGTTGGCCCGAAGTGAAAGTTATAAAAACAGAACTATCTAAGGGGGCCAATAACCTGTTTTCCTTTTGGGCAGTGGACCCCTTTAAAGAGGGTTCAACTCGGGTGGAATTTGAAACCGACTGTAGTTTATTAAAAGGCAAAGCTATCTGTAAATGCGTATATGATGGCAATGGATGGTCCTACTCTTTGGAAAATGGAAGCTATTGTACCATTGAATGGGATATTCCGGCCAATATGATTGAAGATCGTCAGGATATTTACTTTAAAGTTAAAAATACTAATTTAAGAGATTCAGATGACTACAAAGAGCTTCACTTAACTCGGACGTTCTTTCTGAAAAAGGCAAAGGTAGATGTTGAACCACCGAACGATCCGCTACCACCAGACCCTCCACCGGAAAGTTCTAATCCAACTCCAAATCCACCAACAGTGGAGCCGCCACCAGAGGAGCCACCGCCAGAAGGTACAAAAGGCCCCACTCCATTTAATAATTTTAATGGGGTGAACCTATGAAATACATTATTTTAATTTTACTATTTTGGGGATTCCAAACTCAGGCAGATATTCTAGAGGACTTTGACTCTCTGGGAACCAATAAGGTTTTGCTTGAAAAAGCACAGGTATTAGTGCCAGAGAAAAAAATTGAGATAGTTCAGGGTCGTATAGTGAATCGCAATTGGCGGCAGGAATTTTCTACTGATTATGAAGTGACCAGTTCGGGTGCAAACCCTTATTTCTTTACACAGGCCTTGGGTTTGTCTTACCAGCTGCATATTAATCCCTATTGGTCTATTGGATTAAAGTACAATTATGCCTTTAATAAATTGAGTGCCGAGGGCGATAAAATTATTACTGATGGACGCTCTAAACAGGATAAAATTATTCATAGCGACCCCAACTCAGAAGAAAAGCCAGAGCCCTTCATTCCAGAAATGAATTGGTTAAAACAAAGTTACCTGGCTACAGTAAACTGGTACCCAATATATGGAAAATTTAAATTCTTAAATAGTGGAATTGTTCACTTTGATATCTACACTCATTTGGCCATAGGACAGGCAGAACTGAGATTTAATGATTCCCCTATTTACCAATTGGGTCTAGGTACAGGATTTTGGTGGTCGCAACATTTAAGTAGTCGATTAGAGTATAAGTTTACTACTTATACGGCTGATTTTTATGAAAAAGAGCAAGTTCAAAATATGGGAAATGTTAGTTTGTCTATGGGGTACTTGTTATGAGGTATTTAGTGAGTCTATTTATCTTACTAGCCTCATCTCTGGGAATGGCTAATGATGATTTGTTTTCAATTTTGGAGTCGAGTCCCACGGAACAATTTGCTGAAGAATACTCTGAGTTGGAACAAATACTTAGAAAAGAAATTGGCAAAGTGACGGCGGAACAAAATATATTTTTTAGTTTTCTAAGGAAAAATGAATTTGAAAAAGCGCTCTTCCAATGGTCGGCAGCCTTTGCAAATTCTGAATATGTAAACACAGCCTCAGGTCAGGCATTGTATTCTTATATTATTTGGAAAAATGGCATGGCTATAACGGCTATGGAAAAACTTTTTTCCATTCCAGATTTGGATAAAATCCCTAAAATGTTAAAGCAAATTTTTAGACTGGAAGCTCCCAGTGAACACAAGGTCTGGAAAACTGCAAATATTCAATGGCAACCCATTTGGAGAGATGTTTTTGATGTCAATACGGAAGTAGTTGTGTTGAGTCGTCAAGAATTTGATTTAGAAAAAAAAGAAGAAATTTATGAAACCCTTAAGAAAACAAAATTAAAAACATCGGCCCGCTATTGGTTGGAGTGGCAGATGGCTTTGAGTTTGTCTCTTAAAGGAGAAGTCGTTTCCGCTGCCAAGGTTTTAGCTCATCTGCTTAAAGAAGACCAAAATATTGTATCTAAAGAACTTATCACTATGACCGCGGCGCGATTTTTATATGAAAGTGGATATTTGGATGCCGCCATAGATTACTATAATAAAATTCCTAAATCTTCCGAGTATTGGTTTGAAGCACAAGAGGAATTGGCTTGGACGTACATGCGAAAAGGGCAAGCTCAGGACACTTTGGCTGTAGCTAAAACTCAAATTATAGAGGAGTTTGCTGCCCACACCGGGCCGGAAATGATATTCCTAAAGGCTCTCGCACATTTAAAGCTCTGTGATTACAAAGAAGCTGCGGAAACACTTTTTACATTTAAGAAACGGTTTTATAATCGCTCAAAAACTTTGCTTAAAGTGAAAGAACAAGGCTTAACTCCCGCAACAGAAAAAATAGTAGCAGAATTAAAAAAAGGAAAGGTTTCACTATTAAGCCTTGGTCCAGCGGCGATGGAGGTTCCACGATATTTAACTCGTGATGAATTTTTAATAGATTTAGTACAAACTTATAAAGAGTTGGAAGTGGAAGCTAAAATGGCCGGCCAGCTTTATGCCCGCTCTTTGACTGGGGGAACTTCGGAAGTGGGGTTTCAGGCCTTTCTAGAAAAATTCAAACAAAATGTTGAAAAGAGACTACAAACTGCAAAAAGTGCCACTTACAATTTAGTTAAATTAAGAGCGGGAGAAGAGCTGTCAGAAATCAATGAAATTTTACAGAAAATGCATATAGTAGAAGCTGAACTGATTCAGCAGACATTAATGACAGATAGAGTGCTAGCCTCCACAAAGAATGTAAAATCACTTGATAAAAAAGGAACTACAAAAACGGTGGGTAAATACGACTTAGTGTTTCCTTTTGAGGGTGAACAGTGGTTTGATGAATTGAGCAATTTTAAAATTGATATTAGCAAAGCTTGTGGCACAAAAAAAGCGAGCGCAAAATGATAAATAGAATTTGTCTTTTATTTTTTCTTTTAGTGGGAGCCTCTTCATGTTCCAATAATGATGTATACAAATTGGATGAGCAGGCTCGAGGAAAAGTAAAAAAAGAAGACAAAGTTAAAGATATAACGCTAACCTTTGAGCCCAAAGTAGATATACTTTTTGTGATTGATAACTCAGGGAGTATGGATAAGTATCAGCAAAATTTAGCCCGTCAAGCCACCAGCTTTACCAATCGCATAGCGCAAAATATTTTATTGGATTATCACATTGGCGTGGTAACTTCCGATATGGAGACACGAGCTGGAGAACTTATAGGCTCACCCCCTTGGGTTGAAAAAAACACCCCTAATGGCAATCAAGTCTTAGCAGAGCGTTTACACCCAGGATCCAACGGTGATTGGATGGAATTTTTCTTTGAACCCTTGGTTGCAGCCTTAAGGAGTCCTTTGGTGAACGGTGCCAACAAAGGTTTTTATCGACCAGAGGCCTATTTGGCAGTGGTGTTTATTACCGACGCCGCCATTGCCGGCCCTTTAACTGGCAAAACCACCTATGACTTTTTATTGAGTCTTAAACAAAATGACAAAGATAAATTGGCAGCCTATGCGGCAATCATTCCCCATGACAACCCAAACCACTGTGTAACTGATGACCTTTGGAATACTAATAATTTAAATCGTTTTCTAGAATTTTTAGATTTTTTTGAAAATTCGGGTTGGGGGAAGAATTATTTTGATCTATGCAGTGACGACTATGGGAAAGACTTGGCAAGAATTGGCAAGGATCTAGAAAACAAAATTGAAATGTTTATTCCTTTAAAAGAATTTCCCGTTTTGGAGACTATGGTCGTTAAATACGGTAGGCAAGTGATCCCCCAAGATGCAGATTATGGCTGGAGTTACGTTGCTGAGCGCACGGGAATACTGCTGGGTAGGGAATTAAAACTTACTAAACAAAAAGGTGCTGTGCTCACAATAAATTACTTGCCAGCAAAGCTAGAATTTCCCAACAATTAGTGTTAATTGTATATTTTCAATTAGATTTGGAGTTATTTTTAAATGAAATACTTTACTGCTTTTTTATTTGCACTTCCCCTATTTTTCCATACTCAGGCGATGAGGGCACAGGTGATTGAAGTTCATCACCAAGGATTAGTAGATTCTAACTCCGCATCCAATGCTAGAAATAAAATAACAGAACAAGCGGTTGATGAAATTTCCAAACGATACATTGTAGATTTAATTGGCAAAAAGAAATTTGATAAGAACTCTTTAGAAATTGAAAGTAAAATTATCAAAAATTATTTAAAATATATACCCATATTAAAAATTTCAGGGATCAGCAAAAACCAAAAGGGAGAAGTCGAAGCCGAAGTTTTTATGAAATTATCAATTGATAACTTAAAAGAGATGCTGCTTAGAGCGGGACTTTTGTACGAAGTGAAAGGCTATCCCATTGTTCTTCCTTTGGTGACAATAACAGATCGCGTGAATTCTAAAAGTTACAGTTGGTGGAAGGGCAGTAATGATTTGGAACTCAGATTTGTTAAAGAATGGGGGATGAATCTTAATCAACAGTTAAAAACTGTTTTCAGAGAAAAGAACTTTTTTGTTTTACAGCCCATTAAGTGGGATATGGGGCTGTGGGTACCCCATGTTTTTCAAACAGAAAGTCCACGAGCTGAAGATCTCACTTATATTTCACAATACTTTTTAGCTCCTATTATTGTTAAAGGAGAGTATAAAATATCGAGAATTGCCAATTATGAAAATCGCTTTTTAATTTCCGTACGTTTGGAGGCTTTGCAGTCTGATAATTTGCGAGTGATTGGTGAAGTGATTCGCAATTACGAAACAGACACAGGATTTTTCCAGGTGGTAGTGAATGAAAAGATACTCTCTGTAAATGAGAATATAGTTAAAGATTTGGCCAGTCAGGTAGTGGATGCTTGGCAAAAGGGAACCTTTGGTTCTTCTCTTGTGCAAATGACCTTAAATGGACCTTTAAACTATCGACAACTGGAGAAATTTAAAGAGTTAATCCAACAAAATGTGAGAGAAATCAGGGGACTGCGAGAGCGATTTATACGCGCAGGAAATTTTACCTTTGAAGTGGACTCATCGCTGCCGGCCAGTGAGTTGGCCTTAGCCATTGGTCGCAAGCAGTTTCCTAGTTACAAAGTCGAGGTTGATGAAGTTAAAGCCAATAAACTAGCACTTCGCGTAAATATTCTTTAAAATAAATATATGAAAAACTTAGGATGGGTTTTCTTTTTAACGGGGTTTATTAATTCATGTGGAATGAACTCCATGAATCGCGAAACCAATATACAAAGCATAGAAGAGAGAAATGTAAGTTATACAGCTCGCCCCACATCGGATGCACCATTAAAAAAACGTGTATTAATCCTGCCTTTTATCGATGAAAAAGTTACGAGATCACAGGTTGTGGTCCAGTCGGCAAGAGAGGCCGTGATTCGTGCTCTCACACAAACTCAAAGCTTTGTGATAGTTAGAAATTCTGATTTACCTCAAGATCCTGGAAAGTTTTTAAATGAAAACAGGGAGTATGATTTAGAAAAATTAGCACCTATTGCAAGTAGTTTAGGAATAAGTGCGATTATTGAAGGGAAAATTTTGGAAGTGAAAGCCAAGAGAATTGGTGATCAGGTGGGAATTTTTAGACAAGTGAATGCTCGGGTGGAAACTAAAGTGCGTTTAAGAATAATGGCGGCCCGCAATGGACGCATTATTTTAGAAGATGTGCGCAGTGGTAATATAGAGTCATCTACGACAAGAGTAGCAGAATATTCCTTCAGTGATAAATACTTGGAAGAAGACCCCAAGCTAGTGAATATGTCCATTCACAAGGCTTTCAATGGCACGGTAAGTAATATAGTGAGGGCCATTGATAAAATTTCATGGCAAGGTCTGGTTGCCTTGGTTTCTGGTGAAAGAGTTTTTATCAATGCCGGTCGTCTTTCGGGAATTCAAGTGGGAGACATTTTAAAAGTGACCGAGGACGGAGAAGAAATATTTGATCCCGACACAGGAGCTTTTATAGGCAAAGCCCCTGGGCGCATGAAGGGAACTGTGGAAGTAGTAAGTTATTTCGGAAAAGATGGCGCTATATGTCTAGTCCATTCAGGCTCTGGATTCAAAGAAAACGATCAAGTAGAACTTTACTAAATAAATAATTATGTTACCCTATGTCCATGAAAAAAATTGTAGAAGAGTGGTTGGGGTTAGTGGATTATAATGCATCAGTGGAAGCGCAAAATACACAAATAGAAAAAGTGAAATCAGGTCGTGGGCCAGTGGTGCTGGGTTGTGAGCATCCAGCGGTGGTTACATTGGGTCGAAGATGTGAAGGGGATGCAGAGTTAAGGTCATCGCCCGCAGAAATAGAGAGCCAAGGAATACAGCTTGTTAAAACACAACGCGGAGGGCATGCCACCCTACACTCTCCAGGTCAGCTAATTATTTATCCAATAATCAGTCTTAAAGAAATCAAGCTGGGAGTTAAAGACTACATGCATATGCTGATGGCTGTAACCAGTGATGTATTGGCAAAAAGAGGGGTGAATACGGCCTTTGTGACCAAGACTCCTGGTTTGTATACTGATAAAGGTAAAATAGCTTTTTTTGGTATTCGTGTACAAGGGGGAGTGAGCAGTCACGGAGTTTCAATTAACGTCAGTAATAATTTGGAGCTGTTTAAAAATATAAGATCCTGCGGAAAAGATTCTGAAAACTTTGATTCACTAATTTCAAGAGATGTTAACGCCCAATGCCAGGAATTGTTTATCGAGTGGTTCGCTGAATTTGAAAAGGTTTATTATAAATTACAGCCAAGAGAAGTTAGCAAAAGTAGGGAGACATCGAGCTTACCGTTGACGGACCCCCGCTAAAATAATAAAAAATAACTTCTTTCTTGGGATATAGCTCAGTTGGTTAGAGTGCTACCTTGACATGGTAGAGGTCCCCGGTTCGAATCCGGGTATCCCAACCAAGGTTTAATCACAAGGGATTAGATGCCTTTTTTAAAGAGTATTAAGACTTATACGAACTTTCTAATTTTGATTTTTTTGATAAATTATACAAAGTTTGTCTCCGCCCATGAGCTCGATAAATTGGTTAACTGTGAAAGAGTTCTTGCGCTAGTTGGTCCCTCTGAACTTTGGACGTCTCAACCGCAAACTCCTGCAGAAATGATGACTGTTAATATATTGCAATTTCAAAGGATTTTAACTCAAGTTGTGGGAAGTTCATATCAACTTGTCCATCGTAGAGATGACATTTTTGATTTAGCGCCTATTTTTAATGGAATACAGTGGTCGGTCGAGTTTAAAAAAGGCTATGATGTTGGTATTTACTTAAACAAGCAGGAAAAGAGACTTGTTTTTCCGGATAATTACTCAATAAGCTCTGTAGAATTAGCAGCTCTCATCCGCCAATGGTTAGTAGCACATCCCTTGCACCCCTATACTGCCAAAACACAGATTGAGACACCAAAACGGTTCCAATTGGAAGCACTCAGGGTGTATGAAGCTCAGAGGTTAAGGGGTGAAAACAAGCTCTTAATAGTATCACCTGGGTCTACAGGTAAAACTTGGATTTTAAAAAAGGTTTTAGAATTAAATATCAAGCAAAAACCTTTAAAAATTATTATAGCTGACCAGCGTTTGGGCCTTAGGCAATTAAGGTCAAGCTTAAGTCAAGATGGTGTGAAAAATACAGTTTGGGGTGATGGCTTTAAAGTCGACACCGATTTTTATAAAAATATGGATACCAGCCCCCATTTTTTATTTACTACTAGTATTACATTTAAGAAGTGGCTACAACAGGCTTCTACAAAGGATAAAGAAGCCCTTCGGCAACTTACAGATATAGTCATCTACGACGAAGCTCACCATATAGGGGCAGAACTAACTTATGATCTTTTACCAAAGTGGTTAGGAGAGGATAGTGACAGCCCTTTTTTGTTAGGATCTACGGCAACTCCTATTCATGCAGAAACAAATATCCAAGATTTATTTGATGGAGCTACATTTTGGGCCTATCTAGATACAAGTGACAACTTTTTGGCAAATTCAAACAGTCACCAGAGAGAAGTGGAAGACCTAGTAACTCAGTTGGAGCTTGCTATAAGAGAAGGCGATGTGACTCCTATAGAAAAAATTAATATTTTAAGTTCACTGGACTTACAGATCGAGGGAGTCCCACTTTTTATTTCAGAAACAAGTGATGGCAATGGCCGAAATGTTCTAAATACTCAATACTATTCTAAGGTCTTTTCAAGACTTTCCCCTCTTTTAGAGCAAGATGGATCCAGTTTTATTGTTACTGCCACGATTGCAGAGGCAGAGCGAGTTTATGATTATATAAGACAATTGTATCCACAAAAAAGGGTCAAATTCTTACATTCAAATATATCTAGATTCGAGTTAGATCGCATAGAAGCTGAGTTAAAAAATAGTGAATTAGACATTGTTGTAGCAGTCAAAATGTTAGATGAAAGTGTAAATGTTTTAAGCTTAAATAACTATATAGATTTAACCTCATCCATGTCGCCTCGACAGTTCATTCAAAGGCTGAGCCGGATAACGAGATTATCTTTAGGCAAACATTATACCCATTCTAGTTTTTTTATTTACGTAGATGAATCGACAGTTAGAGAGTCTATACAACTAATGGATCGCTTATTGAAAAGCCGCATGAGAGGTCATGTGTACAATTTAAAACAAAGAGATATCAGAGATTTTGAAGCACCGGAACTAGTAGACACAGATTCTTTTAATGAATGGACGCGATTAAGAAATCAACTTTATAATTTTTGGATAAAAACAAGAAAAACAAGTAATGAGAGGTTTGAAGAGCTCGATTCGTTTGTACGAACTCATCAACGCCTGCCATCTCAAGTTGCTAAAAATCCAAAAGAAAAACCACTTGGTGACTGGTTAAGTGGCATTAAAAGTAGAGATCCAGTAAGCTGGTATCAAAACCTGTCTGAGGACGCCATTAAGATTTTAGAAAGTAAAAATCTTTTAGGAAGACAGATCAAAACAAAGATTGAGAGGTTTAAAGAGCTTGATTCATTTGTGCGCACGTATCGACGCCTGCCATCTCAAGTTGCTAAAAATCCAAAAGAAAAATCACTTGGTGGCTGGTTAAATGCATACAAAAATAGAAATTTAGAGAGCTGGTATCAAGGTCTGTCTGAAGATGTCATTAAGATTTTAGAAAGTAAAAATCTTTTAGGAAGACAGATCAAAACAAAGATTGAGAGGTTTAAAGAGCTCGATTCGTTTGTGCGCACTTATCAACGCCTGCCATTTAATAATGCTGAAGATCCAGAGGAAAAATCCCTTGCTACTTGGCTAAATTCTTTTAAAAATAGAAATTCAGAGAGCTGGCACCAAGATTTGTCTGAGGACGTCATTAAGATTTTAGAAAGTAAAAATCTTTTAGGAAGGCAACGTAAAACAACAAATGAGAGGTTTAAAGAGCTCGATTCGTTTGTGCTCGCTCATCAACGCCTGCCATCTGGTCGAGTCGAAGATCCAGAGGAAAAATCCCTTGCTACTTGGCTAAATTCATTTAAAAATAGAAATTCAGAGAGCTGGTATCAAGGTCTGTCTGAGGACGTCATTAAGATTTTAGAAAGTAAAAATCTTTTAGGAAGACAGATCAAAACAACAAATGAGAGGTTTAAAGAGCTCGATTCGTTTGTGCTCGCTCATCAACGCCTGCCCTTAGCAAGTTCTAAAAACTCAAAAGAGAAATCACTAGGTGGCTGGCTAGTTAAACATAAGAGTAGAAAGCCTGAGAGTTGGTATCATAAACTGTCTGAGGGCGTCATTAAGATTTTAGAAAGTAAAAATCTTTTAACAAGATTATCAAAAATAGAGATAAAATCGATATCCTAAATGTAACACAAATCTTGAACACTTATGGTAGCATTC
>JACKAN010000025.1 GCA_020635055.1 Pseudobdellovibrionaceae bacterium | reverse complement strand
AGAATAATCCTCTCAAATTACTCCAAAAACCCCGAAAATAGGGGTTCGAATCGGCTTTCAACAGACTAGTTGGTACTGGTCTGCACTTCCTTTGAGTTTTTAAATATTTATTGCTCCGTAGACCAACTCGAAATGTCCAAGTGTCCAAGACGTGTCCATAGGAACCAAGAGTTAAACGCCGAAGTCTTAACTAAGACTTTCTTTTAAGACCTAGCCATTACTGCTATTTGGCTTCAAAAATCTTATTCGTACTTGTGTCCATTCCGTGTCCAAAATATGTCCAGAAACTTGAATAAAGCTGAGTAAATTTGAGTAGGGCAAATTCTCAAGACCCTGTAAGTATTTGATTTCTTTCACTTGCGATTTCAGCCAGTTAGTAAGATTAAGCCCAATTTTAGGCGCGGAATTTGGCGGAGAGGGAGAGATTCGAACTCTCGGTACCGATTAAGGCACACACGCGTTCCAGGCGTGCGGTTTCAACCACTCACCCACCTCTCCGCAAGTTGGAACTTAAATGATTGCAGGAAGTTAGCATTTGACCAATTCTCTGTAAAGCCAAAATCTCTAAGTTCAGTGAACATCTAGGTGATTTCGCAGCCAAAATTGATCTACTATCAGAGATTTCTTCCTTTCTATTTCAAATTCCCACTCGAATTCAAACTCACAACTGTAAGTTTTATCACTCTATATATAAATTCTAATGTATAACTGTTTTTTAGTCTTTCTAGATAACTAAAATAGACTCCTATTTTAGTTGCAATAAATCTGCTTATATTTTAGACAAATTTAATTTTACTTTTTAATTAGAGTAAGTATGTAATTTAATCACACTTTTAAATCATTTGTACTTGGGGAAAATAATGAAACTATTTGTATTTATAATAATGACATTCACTTACACCTTTGCCTTTGCAAATGATAATGATTGCGATTCAACACTCTCACCTTTAGTAAGTCGTGCCTTGGCATACAACCTAAATACTATTTCCCCTGTTAATACTGATCTAAATATAAAATTGATTCAAGATAATGCCAGTGGCGGAGCTGTTATTTCATTTGGTTCTGGTGGTGATATTCTTAATCTGATCATTAGTTACCCTAATGCAGAAGAGTACCATCTTGTGGATATTCTTACCGGTTGGGGTGCGGGGCCAGGTGAAATTGTGTTTGAAGTCCTTCGTCGATTAAAACATCTCGCAAAAAATAACCTTGTTTCCATTAAAAGTAAGGGTTTCACTAACTTTGTTCCTTCTAAAAGAATGGAAGCACCAGAAAACCTAAATGAATGGTCAAGCCGCGATACCGAAGCTAGAGAACACTTTGCTTTTCCACAGGACTACTGGAGCAAATGGGGCCACCCGACAATGGACGATTTTGATCCCAGATACTTGGAGCCTCTGGAAATTGATTTTGTCTTGGAAGGCGACTTACAAAATATTCCAAGAAAAGTTTATCTACATCCCCTAGATTTTGAAAATACAGATCATATTTTGAGGTTAAAACAAAATATTCACTTCCCTCTAAAAGGACTTTTTGTAACTGGTGTATTAGTTTCTGATTATTTAAAGTCCTTTATATTAGATCTAACCCCTAAGGGACAATTCGTATTTGAATTGTTCGCTCAAGACACCTGGGTTTTAGATTTCTTAAAAAAACATGGAGAATTAAAAATACAAGAGCCCCATTCATTGGATTATAAAAGTGAGGGGGTAAGATATGTTATTTTCCAGAAAAATCATTAAGTTTACATCAGATACATTAATTCTAATTTCCCAAATTAAATAAGTAGGTATCTTACTTTAGTTTTTGGAATGAAAATGACATCCCGTAATATGAAAGGGGACAAGTATTCCCCTCCAAAGGTTGCCCAATAAATGGGCAGCAAAAAATATAAATATCCGAAATTCCAAGACTCTTTGTCAATTTATCTAAGTATGTTTACTAATTAAAATCAGTGATTCAAGAATAGTAATCTGTAAAGTGCTGCAAATTTTAATGTCGCTTCATGTTTTAATCTTGAATTTTAAAACAAAAAACTAGAATAATTTAAGTTGGTTTCTAAAAAAGAAACTAACCAATGGATACTCTCGGCCTGTAATAAAGTTGTTGATATCAATTGTGTTAACAAACATCTTGGAGAGTTTTGTAATGCTGTATCCTCGTTCATATGGTAAAAACCCTTTCTATCCCAAGTCTTCAGATTTTTCCGTAATTAAAAAGGACCGTCAAAATGGTTTTGGGGTAATCAGCCACAAATACTTTAAACCTCAAGAGTTACTGGCCCACGTCTCTGGGGAAATTGTCTCTACTATTGGCCAACATACTTTGCAGATCTCACCAGAGAAACATTTATATGACCCCTATTTTACTGGCTACCTCTTACATTCTTGCAGCCCTAACGTTTCCCTCGATATGGAAAAACTCACACTTACTGCCATTAAAGAAATTCAAATGAATAGCTTTCTTTTTATGGATTATGCGGAAACAGAAGATAAACTATTTAAACAATTCATATGTTCCTGTGGCTCTCCCAACTGTAGAGGTGTTATCACCGGACGAAATGAAACTCCCCACATCTACCTAAATACAACCCCAGCCTTCACCTACATGAAAGGTTAATTTTTCTATGAGTTTAAACGAAAGCTCAGCTTGGTGGGAGAGAGAAGACTTAAGTTATCATAATGGTGAGCTTTATTTTGCTGGTCGATCTGTTAAAAATTTAGCCTACCAATTTGGTTCACCTAGCTTTGTTTACTCTTTTGATCGTGTTAAGGCAAATCTGCATAGACTCCATACATGTTTAAATGCTACAGATCTTGCTGGACGATTTACAATTTTATTTGCCATGAAAGCCAATCGCTTTCCTCCACTATTGGCAAACCTTAAGCAAATACAGCTATGTGGTATAGATGCCTGCTCACCAAATGAAGTGGAACTTGCTGTCAGTTGTGGATTTAACCCTAAGGATATTTCTTTTACGGCCGGCAGTTTATCTGAGAAAGATTTTTTAACACTTTCCAGATATGATGGACTTTTTTTTGATTGTGATTCCCTCCACTCGATACACAACTGGGGCAAACTTAAACCCGGTACAGAAATAGGTATTCGCATTAATCCAGGTATGGGAATTAGCCGCGCTTCCAATGAGAAATTACAATATTCGGGAAACCGAGTAACTAAGTTTGGCATTTATCAAGAGCAGTTCGCTGAAGCTTTGAATGTTGCAAAAGAATATGATCTTACTGTTAGCAAAATCCATTTCCACACAGGATGTGGCTATCTAACCCCTCAGTTAGATTATTGGGAAAGTATTCTCGAAAGTTGCCAATGGTTTATCTCTCGCTGTAAAAATCTTTCGCGAGTTAATATTGGTGGGGGCCTGGGTGTGCCCCATACAAGTACAGATAAGCCTTTAGATTTAAATAAATGGGCAAGTATTTTAAATAAACATTTCGGTGCAAGCCAGTTACACATCGAGGTTGAGCCTGGTGATTACATCCTAAAGGATGCTGGACTCTTATTACTTGGAATCACATATATCGAACAAAAAAAAGATAAATTATTTTTAGGTCTTGATGCTGGCTTTAATATTGCGCCTGAACCAGCCTTCTATAATTTACCTTTCCAACCCGTTTGCCTCGACGTCTCAAATGGTGGGTTCACAAGTTATAATATCGCTGGGAATATTAACGAGGCCTTAGACATTTGGTACGAAGATGTTCGATTGCCCAATATGAGGGACCAAAAACATTTGGCATTAATTAATGCTGGTGCCTATTCCTCGTCTATGGCCTCAAACCATTGTATGCGCGGATCTTTTAAAGAATTTTTACTAATTTAATTACTTAAAAATAGTTAGAATTCCATCTACAAAAATTTGTAAACCAACACAGAATACGATGAAAGCGCTTAAACGATTTACAATTTTTTCCCCGTTTTTTCCTAGTCTTTGCAAGACAAGTGGGGTTTTCGCATAACAAATATAAACTGCTATTGTCATTAAAACACACGAAACTAAAAGCGCTCCTAGGTTTAATAAATATTTTTTTAATATTGGATCGTGTCCTCGCGCACTTAATGTTAATAAAATAGAAATCGTTCCAGCACCCATTGTCAGGGGAAATGAAATAGGAAAAAATAAAATATCTTTAATGCTACTCATAGGATTTTTTACAGAGTCTAATTTTAATCCCCCATCTTCAGTTTCAGGAGTATCCGGACGATTCAATAAATCCCATCCCATTTTCCCAATAAGGGCTCCCCCAGCCACTCGCACCACAGGCAGTGAAATGCCAAACAACTTAAAAATCCAGCTACCAACTAAAATAGTGAAGAAACAAATGAAAAAACAATAAATTGCCACTTTTTTCACTGCTAGATTTCTATTTTTTGTATCCAGCCCATGCAAAAGTGGATCAACAATTATTGATGTACCTATAGGATTTACAGGCGCAAACAAAGACATAAATCCAACAAATACCAAATGAATAAAAATTGTTACTTCTTCCATAAATAAGCTCTACAATTTAGATTTTGCAATGGCAAGTGGGTCAATGAATCAACAAAACTTTTGCAAAAACCCCTTAACGCTTCTGGTCGATTTGATGATTAAATACTATTATCATTCAGGTTTAGGATCAGAACTCTCCTTACTATCTAGTTTTTCTTTAGTTTCAACAATCGTACCTGTTGTATTAGCAATGGGATTGATGTTTCCAACATTTGCTTCATTCATTTTCACTTTCATCGCAAAACTTTTTAATGATGGAACCGCACTAATAAAAGGCAATACAGAGGGTGCTGTTAATATTGCAGTAAGAATGCAATGGTTTTCTAAGTCTTTAGCCTGAGACAAACTCGATTTTGGATCGTAACATACATTTTCTTTATTTAAATCAACTTGGTTTGCCACGTCTATTACGGCTTTAGTTTCAGAAGAACAAGCTTGAATGAATTGCTTTGATGCTTGACCAGCTAAAGTTACATTTAACCCCGTATTAGCAAGATATAAGCTCCCTTGTCTGTATTGTGTTAATTTGCTTGTAGCATTCACAACTTTGATTCCTGAAGCAACTATTAACCCATAGGAAATCAAAGTAAAAGTTACAGCCATCAGCTTATCGTCCACTATATTTTTTGTTTGCGCCCTATCCTCATGCCTTTCTAACAAACAGCTTTCGGCCTCAAAGTACATTTTAGCTTCATTATCTTCTGAGTTTTTTGAAAACAATTCTTTATTTCTTAAGTCGGGTAGAACTTGAAGATGTGTCCTTATCTCTTCAAAATCACAATTCATATTTCCTTTAGGAGCACTGGTTAAGCATCTAAAATCTTCCAGATTTTTTTTGTAAGTTTCAACCAATGCATTTCGATTATGTTTTAATTGTTTTGTAATTCCCAAAGCAACGGCACTATCTGAAAGATCATATTTTGTAGAGAAAATGGCGTTTCGCGGACTGGCCTTTTGTTTCACAGTAACCTCTTGAAAATCAGCGCCTCTAACCCAAGGAATTTCATTTTTTAAAATTTCTATAACCGAACCAATGGGGTCACAGCTGTTTTTAATCTTCTGTTGTGCTTTTTTTGTTAAGGATCTTCCTAGCTTGGCGCTGGGCTCCCGACTGATTTTCTTAACACAATTATGTTGTGCAGCTATTAAATCTTCTATCATCGGCACTAAATCCTGAGTCTTCTTCACAATAAGGCTCAGCTGTTGTTTTTTAGTTGAATCGCACTCTTTTGCTGACCATTTAGACAAATCACATTTTGATTTTATCTCTGGCCAAATAAAAGGACACTCTATTCCATTAAGCATCACTGTATCTGGTAATATAGCATCTATATGAGCCAGTTCATCAATGATTGAAGAATTGGCTGCCTCTAGTTTGGTTCCAGCAGAGTAAAATCTTGTTTGAGTTACAAAGGCCTTTTCAGTAGATAGTTGATTACAGTTATCTATAGACTTTTTATATGCAGGATTAATTTGTTTACTAAATTTATTACTATAGTAATCACTAAGATTAGCTGGATTTGGAAACTTAAGGCTTTTATTTTTTTGGTTAATAATATCCCTGTAATTCTGAATTTGAGACTGACATGTTTTTATCTCGCTTTTGTAATCCAAACCCCAAGAGGATTTATCTTTTAAATCATCTATAGCCCACTCTTCCAATATGGGTGGACATTGGTCTTTTTTTACCAATTCACTGGAGTCACCTTTATACAAAAACTGATTCACTTTAGAGCGAAATGTTTCCGACCAAGAATTTTCCTTTGCCTGAATATCTAATGAAAACAATATAAAGAAGAGAAAAGTATAAAATATAATCCTTAAAGACCTATTCATTCCACCGTCCCCCAATAGAACAATCAAAATACTCTCAATAAATTAACGGAATTTGTACCGAAATTTACTCTACTTGACCTTAGACCCAAGCGAGTACAGGAAAGTAAAAAACAATCTAATAAATTAAAAAATCAACGCAAAGTATTTTTAATTCCGAACATTATTTTATTATAATATTTTCATTTATAATGAATTTCTTTAATCTTAAAATCAACTCGCTAACTAGTTCTGATTTTCTAGAAAAACAGAGCCTAAAAAAACCGGGCACATCCATACCCATATCTGACCCTGCTGTTAAAAAGACTCTGTGTAGATTAAGCAATTTTTCGAATAAAGCTTTTTCTCCTGCCGGAGTAGCTTCCTGAAGGAAAGGTCTAAAATCTACAAGAAAAAACAATCCGCTATTGCCATGATAAAAATTTAACTCTGGCAAGGATTGGATGATCTTATTTTTAGTTTCCAACAATCTTTTATTATTCTCCTTCATAAAAGATTTTATAAACATATCACTTTTCAAAAGTCTTTCTGTAAATCTTTGAGTTAAACTGGAAGAACAATAAAAAATTGAAAGTGACCTCATCGCCTGAATTAACAACTTATTTTCAGAATATAAAAATCCCACTTTCATCCCTGCAAGGGTAAAATCCTTAGCTAGACCATATAGGAAGTGAATATGTTCCCTGTAATCTTCAGACAAACTTAGCATCGACTGATGTGAGTTATTTTTAAAATTAGTTAATGCATAGATTTCATCACTGATAATTTCTAATTTTCTTTCTTTTGCAAACTGAATTAAGCTCACCAAAAAACTATTAGCAATGACTTCTCCAGTTGGATTGTGAGGGTGTGTAAGTAAAATAGCGCGAATTTTACTTTTATCTTCAAAGCTATCATATGCCTTTATAAAATCTTCGATTCTGTGTTCAAATTTATTTTCTATTTTAAGTGGTACTTTTAAAAAATTTACACCAAAACGCTTTTGAAAATCAAATTCAAAGCCGCTGTAATAGGGCGTCGTTAGCATTAAATAATCACCTTCTGAAAAAAGAGAATAACTTAAAGCTTCGCACACAGAAGTAAGGCCATTCATAACAATTAAGTTATTTTTATTAAGTGATTTTAGGTTTAGGTGTTTTTCAAAGAAATTGCAGGCCGTCTGCCTTAAACTTTCAATCCCTGGAAGCTCAAAGTATTGTAGGTCGCTAGGCTCTAAAACGTTCAATTGATTTACTAAAGGGAGGGTCCAATCTTCCATTAAGTGGTTTTCTGCAATCCCAAAGTTCAAATAACCATCTGGATTTTTAGATGAAAAAGGATTTCTGCCACACAAAAGATGTCCTTGAAGTATGGCAGATGTTCCTTGAATAAGGTCCTGGGCTCGATTTGATATCATAAAACTAATTAGAATTTAACCAATTGGCTGATTCAGCCGAATCGTTAATTGTTCTTTGGCTTATTGCCGGCTCATCATCAAAATATCCAAAGGCTCGCAATATTCTTGTGGCTTCATTTGCAACAGTTTTATTTTTTAAATTGAAACTATTCGGGTTTGGGTTTTCATAATCAAACATGGTTTTAAAATTATTTAATTCTGGAAATCTTTTTCCTGCATAAAATTTAGCTGCATCAGCAAAATGGCAGGAAGCACAATCCAAGTTTGCAGAGTTTGTCCTATGAGGATTTCTAAATCTTTCGACTGCCTTTAAATTTTCTTTAAATATTTTAAAATCATCATCATTGTTTTGTCTGTAACCAAAATTTATTAAAGTGGAAATATCATCTTCAACGGGATAATCTTCAGGTAAGATATTTATAATTGCATCCATGGCTTCTCCAGGCCCCTGACTCGACCCACTAGGCTCAAGACCGACATTAAAAAGATCTGTCGTAAAGGTTTGAAGACGAGGTATCCTCTCCATTTGCCAATTATCGTCTTTATCCACTACAAAACTACCAAAGCGCCACCAACGTGTAGGCACTAGTAACGACATAAAAGTAACTTTATAAAGATTTTTAACCCCACAGTACTTTAAAATAATTTGATTTAATGACTTTAAAAACTCTTCCTTAGTGCTGGCATTTTCGATAGCTGGGTGAATGTAAAGTGGTTTAAATTCTGTGCTTACGTTTTGCTTTTTGTTGTTGTCTTTTAGATCTAACAAATCTTGTTTTAAATTTTTAAAGTCTTTATCGTTTAAACTGTAAAAAGAATGTAAAGCTGCATCTCTTGAAAGCCACTTGTTCTCAAATTCATCAAGTTCAATGGGTTGCCAAACGAGTCTTAATTCGGGGTTACAAACTTGAGGGCTTGTAGTTGGACAAGGGTCGAAACGAAAGCTGATTAACCTAACGGCTCCTTTTAATAAAGTAAGATTGCCCTTACCAGCATTGAGTAAAGTAGGAATTTTGTCCTGAATCGTAGAGGATAGCAGTTCACCACGTGAACCGGAACTAGTTGGTTGCAATAAATGATTTAAATTTTCACTTGGACTATTGGGAATACTAAACAAATAACTAACATCATTTAAATTCCACTTTTCTTGAGAATATACGTTTGAAACAATAAAAATCTGAAAAACGCAAAAAAGTATTCTATACATATGACCCCCTCGACCATTACTTATGTTTTATCTCCCAGCAGTAAAATATCTGTATTCAATTTAAGGTCAATGGCTCTGTGCGCCACACGCCACGCTAGGCCGAGCACTAGCAAACTTATTTTAAATAAATCTTTAATGCTTTTGAGTCGTTAGTTGCTCATGACATAAGAAAAAGGTCTAGTTTTTTAAATTACATCTAATGAATCCTTAAAACCTGACCGAAAGAGTGGTGTAAGGAGTTCAACATGAAACATATTGTTTTATTTTTATCATTATTAGTAATCACTCTGAGCACTAAAAGTGTTCTTGCAAACAATAAATTTTTGGATGCAAAAGACAAAATAGCCAAAGAGCTTCAATATGAGATCCGTTTAGCCGAAGCCGACATGGACGAAGATGAAGAGCTTTTTTCTGATGATGCGGAAGATACTAACTCCGGTGGAGATTGGGCCGAAGAAGAAAGCCTTGATGGAGATGTAGCAGAAACAACTCCAACACCCAGTCCCGAACCCATGGAAGAAATAGCAGAAGAACCTGCTCCCAAACCCATGCCAAATCCAGTAAAAAAACACATTCCAACTCCCCCAAAAAAGACACCCAACAAGCCAGTTGCAAAAAAAGTACAACCAAAGGTACAAGCAAAAAATCCAGTGGGAAACTCACGAGTTCCCGCTTCTTTTAAGCAAGGTTTTAAAGTTAGCAAAACTTCATGTGGTTTACATTCCGAACCAAACAATGGAAGCTCTGTAATATTAACTACAGGGTCTGGAAAAAAATTGTGGTTAGAAACTGCAAATAAAGGTTGGTATAAAGGCTACCATAAAGATGGCTTTGGTTATTTCCCTGCCAACTGTTTTAAATAAATTTTAATCTCAAATTTTAAGAACTTTTATAAGGGTTTCCAAAAGAAACCCTTTTTCAATTTTCTTCACTTTATCTTCTAGAGACATATAAGTTTCACCAGAAACGACATCAATAATTTTCTGGGCAATGATTTGGCCCTCGTCGTAGTTTTCATTAACATAATGTACAGTGACTCCTGTTTTCTTGTCTTTATTGTTTATAACGGCTTTGTGAACTTGTGATCCATACATCCCCTTTCCCCCATAGGCAGGTAACAAACTGGGATGAGAATTGATTATTTGATTGGCATAAGACTGTGTCACCGATTTCCCTAAGCATCTTAAAAAGCCCAATAATAAAATACAATCGGGTTTGGAGGCCTTTAAAAATTGTAAAATTTCTTGATCCCACAATTGCCTGGGCAAACCTTTTAAAGGAACTATTTTAGCGCAGGGCAGTTGATGCTTCTTGGCAATCTGAATCGCTTCGCAATCGCGATCGACTACAATGGCTACTATTTGTGCTTTTAATTTATCTTTTTTAATTTCATTAATTAGATAATCAGCTGTTGTGCCTTCGCCTGAGGCAAATATAACTATTTTTTTCACGGTCTCTTCTTTGTATTTTTTTAAATATTATCTATTTTCTATTAAATTTTGACTCTATTGCGCAAGTCACATTTACTTTATTTATGACAAATTTCATAACTTTCCTATTATTAGTTTTTAGTATCTCTACTCATGCTGCAGAAATGAATGAACTTCTGCAAAAATCAATAAATGCCCATGAAACAGCGGAAAGCTATTTGGATTGGGACACTTCTCCCTATAACCCCCACCAAATATTTGCTAAATACGACAGTTTACACAAAAAACAAGAAATTGCTCCTATACTCTGTGAGGCTATTGATCTGTTATCTCCTGAAGAACGTAGTATATTCTACAGCGAACTGAGCCAATGGACCCTGGAACAAGACTTACCTTGCTTATCTACAGTCTTAATAAAAACTAAAGTCTATTATGATTTCAAGTCTGCACATCTTTATTTAAACTTCTATATACAAAATATGGGAAATAAAACTTTCCAAGATAGTGCAGATAATTTACTAGGACCTTCAAGATCTGAAAGTATAAACACTATCGGTGGTCCAGTATTCTATTATGGAGAGCGCGGTGGGCTTGGAAAAAAAGAATTAGCATTAACTTTTGATGATGGTCCTCATCCAACTTTAACCTTAGAACTATTAGATATTTTAAAACGTGAAAATATTCAGGCCACTTTTTTCACAGTGGGTAAGAATGTTAAGTCCTATCCCCATATTGCCAGTGAAATCGTCAAGCAGGGTCACACTCTGGGTACACACACCTATTCTCATCAAAACTTACCTAAACTTAGTCTTAGTTCTGCCTATGCAGAAATAAACTCGGGTTTTGATTCTGTATTGATTGGCGTTGGTTCCGTGGCACCTTTTTTTCGTTTTCCATACGGTTCAAAAAATAAAACTCTATCAAATTTCGTAAAACAAAGTGATCTCGCTAGCTTCTTTTGGGATATAGACACCCTAGATTGGAAAAAGAAAAACCCAGAAGTTTTATTAAATTTTGTACTTAAGGAAATTGAATCTACAAAAAATGGAATTGTTCTTTTCCATGATATTCAACCACAAACCATAGCCATCATGCCCACTCTTCTTGCCGAACTAAAAATGAGAGGCTACAAACTAGTTGTATACACTCCCACCGAATGGCTCATACAAAATGGTTCCCGGTTAAATTTATGATATGCAGTTAGTCAAATAACCTCGCCAGGTGTTTTGTAAAAAGAAGGGATATTTTAATACAATTTAGCTACTGAGCCTCCTTTTAAAAGGCCAGCTAATAGTAACTTTCTGTGGTTGAGTTTTGACAGAACTTATTAATCTTAATCAGAGCTCATTGGCGAATTGAAGGCTTCACTCTCCATTGCTGTCAATAAATCTAACCTTGCCATCCAGTCCTTTTGTGTCATTTTTCTTCTTTCAATAATCTTTGCTAAATCACCAGTAAAATATTTAATAATTGCAAGCTGTGCTTCCATAGATTCGGGATCTAAAAAGTCAGTAAAAATTTGTCCTTCTTCAAAAAGTAATATGAAAGAGGGCTCTTCTTCGTAAGGTACTTCTCTATAGTGCGGCATCTCAAAGACACAGCAATCAAAATCATTTTTTAAATCTTCCTCTATTTGAAAAAGTGTTGGCGATTCTATTTGCCAAAAAAATGATCTTAGATGTTGAAAAAACAAAACAGGATCATCAACTTCCCACTCTATTCTTGTAGCTTCAGGAAATGGTGTCTTCATGGCCCCCCCAGGTTTTACATTTTAAATTACAGCATGAGTGAGCTGTATAACTATTAAGAGACTACTAACACTCTTCTTAGATCTGCAAGATATAAATTGAAAATTTAAAGCTTAATGAAATGGATCAATACACCGACAATTTACTAAACTCATTGTCTCTAAATTTTTCGGCGTGAACGTTGCATAAAAGCAATTCGCCATATTAAGTAAGCGTTTTTTGTCGTTATGGTCAGCAAAACTGGTCACTTTTGGTCTAATATAAATACTCTGAAATGAAGATATAGAGAGAACCTTAAAATAGTGTGGGTTGCTCTAGCTAGGTAAATGTCATTAAATTCAATAATATTAGATACTTAATTTGATAATTATTCTCATAATGAATTAAAGCTGACCTAATAATTATTCTTAAAGACGAGCCATCTAGGTGGGCTTATAGGCACAGCTGTTGCAGTTTATATACAAAGCTGTTGCCACTAAATATTAAAAACTCTCAGTATGAGGATAGCAAAAAAATGTTTAATGAGGATTCTGAATTTGTTAAAAGGCTTTGTTAATTTTCTTAATTTTTCTCAACTAGTGCTTATAGTTGGAATGAATCCGTTTGCATATGCACATGGTGGATGTGAAGCTTCACTCGAGAGTCATAATTCCCAAACTATATATAAACTCGCCAGGATAAATCATTTCAGATCTAGTAATAACAATGAGGTAGCATTTGAAAATTGGTTAGCTGCCCACAAATCTTTTTTTTCTGTTGAGGTCCCTCAATCCGCAGATCTTAGACATCCTTTTATTTTTGTTGAAAATCATCAAGGGAAAACTCTTTGCAATCTGTGCGAACCACCCTACTTATGGCCAATTTTCAACTTAGCTGTTTTTCGGGGGAATCCTAATGGACAATGGATCAAGCAGGATTGGTTTGATAATCTGTCTTTCTCTGCTAGCAATGAAGGACTTCGCACAGAAGCTGCTCCTAGCCAATCAATAAAAGACTCTCTTCAACAACTATACGCAAGGTACGAAAACGCCGGGCCTGAGAGACAATCTATTTTAGACCGTGTCAAAGTCCAAGACCAAAATGAAGTGGATCGAATTACACATTTTGCTATTTATACCAGTTCGTTTGAGGCTGTTGCAAACACAAACTTTAAAGATTCAACATCCATTGGTAATGCAAAAGAAATAGCTCATCCGTTTGGGCACCTCCAAGTCCTTTTGTCGTTTTCTTCAGATCAAAAGCTTCACATAGAAGAAGAAATTGGAGAAATAGTAAGAGAAAAAGATGAGATCGTGGCTGAGGTTGGTCGTTTTGGTTTTCAATTCCCCGATACTTTGCCGCAAGATGATAGGAAATTTAATGATAGAGAATTTTTAGATTATTTACCAATTTTGAATCTACAGCGAGCCTTTAGCTGGTTGACACATGATACATCTATTTCTCGAGTCTATTTTCAAGTGAATGAAGGAATGTCGCGATGGATGGCAAGAAAAGGAATCCCCACGCAAAAAGCTAAAGTCCATAAAATTAAAAAGGTCTATATGGGTGATAGTAATCAGAACACCGAAGTTGAAGAATACATTTTTGAATTGAATAGACAACAGTTGAAAATCTGGAATCAAGCTATTATGAAAACTGTCCTGATTAAAAACCTGAAAAAGTTTTTGAGTCAAACAAAGAATTCTCAACCAAAATTCGAAGAACTTGCACAATTCTTTATGCCGATAGGCTTAAATAAAAATGCAAAATTAGAACCTTTCTTGACTCTTACATTCAAACGGAATGAATTCACTAGCTTAGTTGACTTAGGAGTTTTAAAACTGACTACACAAAATAACAACCAACTCTATCCCTGGCACTTGCAAAGACTAAAAATAAGCCCTGAAAAGGATATACAACTTTATGCATTACCTCTTAACTTTCACCCCAAGACACCCGCTCAAATTGCTTTAGATAGGACCACTACAGAAGAGTGGCAAGACAACGTCTTTTATTATTTTCAAAGTTACTCACCAATTGATGCTTTTAAAACAGAACCTACTTTGGAAACAGGTCCTTATTTTGTCCTAGATTCAGAACGAATTAATGAAGTGCTATATTTGAAACTGGCATTGGATAGAGCAACAGTAGTATCTTTATTAAATTGGCTAAAAAATTAAAATTGGTACTTTTGTAAATGCACTATTCACAGATATAATTAAGTATCATTCCTGTCAGGTCACTAATGACTTTGTTAATTTGCGGATGATTGAGCTCCGTAATTGAACTCAACAGCACTCCCACTAATGCATCGTGAGTGAGTCTAGCGATCGCATTAGCATTGATATCACGTCTAAAGACCTTTGCTTCCACGCCTTCTTCAAGAATCTCAGTTATACGTGCTAAGGCAACTTCTTTAATCATTGTGTTCATTTCCTTGTATTCTTGGTGATACCCAGCCAAGTAATGAAGCATAAGGTACAGGCGAGGAGTTGTTTCTTCGTGCAAAAAAACTTTAACTGAGACTTTTAAATATGCTTTTAACTTCTCTACAGGATCATGGGCTTCACGCAGCAAGGCCTCGGTCTGTTCTCTAGCAGATTCAATTACGTCATTCATTACTATCCGAAAGATATTGTCACGGCTTTTAAGATAACGGACCACTAAAGGTTGGCTTACCCCACAATGGTCGGCAATGGCTTGGAAAGTGGTATTCTTTTCACCTTTAAATGCAAGACAGTAAGCTGCTGATGTTAATACCCGCCGTCGGGTGGCTTCGCCCTTTTTTAATACCATTTTGTTATTAAATAATAAAAATTACAATTTGTCACCAATATTAAGCCATTGTTTTTATTAATATTTTCACACTTAGAAATATATTTAAGTAAGTACTTACTAAATATATACAACTATAACGCATTGTATTATTATTGATCCGAAGATTTAAAACGGAGGTTTAAAATGAAATCAAAGCTAAAAATAAGTATTTTACTGATGAGTGCTCTAATGGTCCCTTTTGTAGTTAATGCAGCAAAGGAAATGGATGCAAAATCAAACCAATGTACGGAGGCTTTAGCGGATCGACATATAATTGCAGGAGAGGTCTCCACATTCCTGAGAACCACTAACTCACTCGAAGCAGTTAAATGGCTTGTAAAAAATTACGTAGAACTTAACTGGTTGACCGGTGACGTACAAGCCTCTCCAGAAGGTCACTTACTTAAGCCAGATGCAAAAAACCTATCTGAAAAAATATTTGGTTTAAAACATATTGAATTTGATAGGACGATCACGGGACTACTGGTTATTAAATGGCTTCTTACGGATGACTTTGAAATCTTCACTGCCCCCCAGGATACCAATAATAAATTAACAAAAGATAATTTCAAAGAACTGAGTTTGTTCACCCGTGAAATCTTAAGTGAAAATAATGCTATAGATGCCATGCTAACTTACATGACCCTCAGTGACTTAGGGAAAGTCACTGAGGTCATTGATAGAATTAAGAATGAAATGGGAAATGTTAATGTGGACCATGATAAAGTTCTGATTAAGGCACTTAAAGAAAAACCCGAGTGGTTCCCATCATTTCAGAGATTATCCGAAACATATAAGAATAGGATTGTTCATGGCCTACAAGCTGAATTTAATGTTGCCCAATTTGTGCAGGGAGAAAATGTCCCCGCTAGTCTTTCAGGCTTGCGTGGATTAGATCAAGCCGATCTGGATTTATATTTACTCCACTCAATTGCTGATATAGCAGGGGCGGCCGGTCACATTAACTCACAGGGTTCGATGGTTCTAAATAACCCTACTTATGAAAATTTTCGTAATGCTGTAAAATCCTTACAAGCTCTTAGCGAAGGCTCTTCGGAAATTGAAGTCTATAATGCACATTTAAGATTAAAAGCTGAAAGCCTAAACCAGCTAAATCGTTCAAACCCCTCAGCTCTAATTCTTAATCACGACAGTATTGAACACCGGTCAATTATCCGTCTGGCAGCTATGTTAAGAATTAATGATTCTGAAAAACTTAATGCACTCATTGACAGCTATCTTAATCATCCCGCAAAATTCATATTAAATAAAGTAATGAATATCTCTGGTATGGAGGATCTGAACAGTATTTTACTATATTATTCTCCAGCACTACTCAAAAACATCACTGACGCTTATATAAAGGATCAAAAATTTAGGAGTGATTTGATCTCCTACAAAGCCGGCCTTGATAAAGGGCTTTCGATCATGGCAGAGCTATATCAATTGGGCCAAAGTCATATCAAAAATGTTAAAGGATCAGGAGTATTTACTCTACAAATTAGTGATATTGCCGAAGCTGCAAAAACACCACAGGTCATTGATGAAATGTCTATCAGATTACAAAGTGTGGGCAAAGATGCAAAAGCGGTGCTTGCTAATCCACTTAATATTGACCCGCAACAATTTACTCAAATCAGTGGGCTAAAAGAAAGATTTTCAGGGCAACGAATTGGTATCATTGGAATAGGTGGAGGTTCAGATGGTGTTCAAGCTGCGCAATTGGCTTTACTCTTAAAAGAAGTAGGTAAAAACGTTCCATTCGTAATATCCATCCGATCTTCCAAGACTTCATCACAAGGGAAAGACAATCTAGTTGGAGAAAATCGAAATATAACCGATCATGGAGGGGAATTAAGTGCTGGAGTTTACAAAGTTTTATCCTCCTCTAATGGAAGCGGTAGATTCTTAGAGAGTGTACCTGCAAATGATGTAGATATGTTTTTGGTAGTGTCATCGCAAGAGAATGATCTTTCATCACAAATTAAATCTGTTATGTCTGCTACAGGCGGAGTCGATACTATTGTTGCTGTGGATACTGGTGGTGATGCTCTTTTCTCTCCACTAACAGTACCGGATGATCAAGTAATGAGCACGCCAAATCAAGATCTAAATGTGCTTTTGGGACTTAGTAATATAGATAATGTTAAAAAATTCACAGCAATAATAGCTCCCGGAATAGATGCGCCAGGAAATGCATCTGAAATTCTACATCAAGCGAACGCCAGTTATTACTTTCTATCCCAACATGAGAAAGAAGCTGTGTTAGCTAAATATGAGAACTGGGATATGACCGGCAAGAATAATGAGCGTTTCGGCAAGACCGCATTTGCTTGGCAAAAAGCCCTTAAAGGAGAATTTGGTCTACAAATGTTAGCAATTCCAGAACGTGCAATAAATGATCATCGAAACCCTTGGAATCCTTACATAAGAATAAATAAAGCAATGAGCGGTATCTTTATAATGGATTTAAATGCACTTTTAATAAGCTCCACGAAAATACTTTTTAATGAAACTGACATCCAGTTGGACAAGAAGACTCGTAGAAGTTTTTACGCGATCAAGAATTATCCAAATGTAGATATATTAAATCGACAGCAAGAATTATTTTCTTCAAATAATACTATCTACACCATGTTACTAACCCCCTCTGAATATAATTCCCTGCCTAATGGAGTAGGTATTGTGGTCCCCTCAATCAAAGAAAGAAAAATACAAAAAATAATTTTTAAGGGTGAACAAAATATTGATATGGAAACGCGACAAGGAGTCTTGGCTTACGGAATTTTGTTGTTCCATTCACTGGCTGATAAATTTATCTTACAATGGGATAAGGAGTTAGGAAGTTTACCCAACTCAGCATTGCAAAATGAACAATTAATTCGCCTAGAAAATATGGGAGCAAGCCCCGGAAGTCTCGTTTCAGACTGGGTGATAGAAAAAAAGCCAAAGACTTACCCAGCGGGAAGTGAAGTTATTTTAGAAAACATAATAGACAATTACAATCTAAAAGCTGTAGTAGTCGCTGATAAATTCCCCGAAGCATCTAAAGGCAACATGGGCAATGAAAATATAAAATACTATTTTGCTGCTAGCAACATTACTTTAAAAGTTATAGAGGGCCCTTCTGATCTTGTTGATAAATATTTGGTTATTAATACCGATTCGGGAAAATACTCACTGTTTACAAATCAACCCACATTGCCTGACACAAATGAAGAGTACACTATGCTAATCAACCGCCCTTCAGGAGAGGTTAAAAAGGATCTTAGGTTTCGTAAGTACATTCAGTTAGATTCAAAATATTTTTATGATTGAGGACTGACGGGTGGAGATTAAAAATATTAAATATATAATAACCGACTCCGTAATATTTGCAGTATTCTCCACGCCTTTTTATCTTTGTTAAAAACTACTGTCCTATACAAAGGACCAAATAAATTTTCAATTCTGAACTTACCACTGGCTTGTACACTAAGGCAGTAAATATATTCGCTATAAAACATCTTTATAGGCCGTATTATTAAAGCTTTTCAAGAATACTCTTAGCAGTTAATTTTAGTCTTTCAACATTCTCCTCATAGGGTCAAAGTGACTAAATCGCATTTTATGTCCATCACCTTCAAACCGAGGTACAGTATGCAGGTGACTGTGCATAACTTCTTGTCCGACAATGAATTTAAAACCTTGTGACCTAAAATAAATAATTTTCCAGCCTCTTCTTCTGTTAGATCGGAAAAATGGCTAACATGTTTCTTATTTACAATCAGTGTATGACCTGAATTTAAAGGACGAATATCCAAAAAAGCATATACATTCCTATCCTCATATACTTTAAGAGATTCAAGCTCACCGCTTATTATTATACAGAAAACAAAATTTCGCTCCAAAACCATCTCCGCAACGTAAAAAGGAGCTTGGTACCTTCTTATCTTCAAAGACACAGCAATCAAAATCATTTTTTAAATCTTCCTCTATTTGAAAAAGTGTTGGCGATTCTATTTGCCAAAAAAATGATCTTAGATGTTGAAAAAACAAAACAGGATCATCAACTTCCCACTCTATTCTTGTGGCTTCAGGAAATGGTGTCTTCATGGCCCCCCCAGGTTTTACATTTTAAATTACAGCATGAGTGAGCTGTATAACTATTAAGAGACTACTAACACTCTTCTTAGATCTGAAAGATATAGATTGGAAATTTAAATGGTTCTGTGCACCAAAATTCATTTGGTGTGAAATTAAAATCATATTAAAATTTTTCTGAATGGCTCAATAAATAAATCAAAATTCTGAAAATAATGAATATTATTTGGCTTGAGGAAGTGCAACAAGTGGAAAAACTTCAGTGATTATTTCACTTCGCCAACCATTATCATATTTCAATCTTAAGGTGGGGCGATTCCCAATATTCACCGATTCGTAACTTGGCTCTAATATTCGGTCGGGAAAACTGGGGTCAATTACGGATAATTGCTTGCTAGTTTTGTTAGCTTCTAACAAAATCATTGTGTGCCCACGAGAACTTTGATTATCAACCCCTATAAGCAACACTTGATTTGCTTTGGGTTCTAGAATTTCTTCCGTTATTGCGCTATAAATTACACCCATATCTGTTCCAATATTTAGGCCAAATCTTCTTTCTGCTAATTTTAAAAAGCTTTTATATACAATACCAATGGATATACCCTGAGTTTTAACATCTCGATGCAGCAATTTAGTCAAATCCTCAATAAGCTCTTCTACCAGTGCAGCCGCTGAAATCTCAAAATCTGTATTCCCTTTTTGGTAACTAATAACCCCTTGAAGAGCATTTACAAAAGACACAGTTGTACATGAATGCTCTATACCCCTTAACTTAAGTTCTTGATCAGATTGTGACAGTAGACGCTTACTAAGTGCTAAATTCAATAAATGTTGGGTAACTGAATTTACTACTGGATGATGGGCATGGTTAAGTACTTGTTCACAACCTTCGTTTTTCTCAGCGAAACTACTTGGGCTGATGAGTGTGGCCACAAAAAAAAACAACATAAACGAGTGCACACATGTTAAAAAATTTAGCAGAAAAATTTTTGAAGAAACCATGAGATTCATTTTCATTTCAATGAGTTGCATATACTTTCCCAGAATAGTTGAAAAATAAGTTAAAAACACCTACTTGGTATAGCTTCAAATTCTGTGCCAACCAGATACGATAACCTATCTTCAAATCTGTACATAGGAAACCCTAGTGTAAGAGGTAGTTCTTAAAGCGGCGGCTGGAAGAATATAGATACAATGCAAAGATATGTGTGGCTTGCAGAAATAAATGTCGCTGGTGCTACATCAAGTCTCAAATATATGAGCCCGGAGTAAGCATTGGGCAAGGTGGTTCATCTATATGGGGAGAGTTAATTTTGCCCCGCGTCTACAAACACTTTGCTCGTAATTCCCATAAGTTATCCCCCAGTCACGATTTATCATCATTTATCTACTACAAGCGTAGTTGACAAATACTACGGGGGTAGTAGATAGTGTGCCCATGTCAAAGAAATTACCTGAAGTCGGTCCATTAGAAATGCAAGTCCTCGGTGTAGTAGGCGCAAATGCCGATTCATCGGTTAACGAAATCCAGCAAAGCCTTAAAAGTGGCGGTCAAGAATTAGCTTATACAACAGTGATGACTGTTTTGGTTCGGCTATACAATAAGGGCCTTGTTAAACGCAAGAAAGAGGGACGGCAGTATCTTTATACAGTTGTGAAAAAAAAAGATTCATCTCCCGCAAAAATTCTAGAACGAGTAAAGACATCTTTGTTTGGTTCGGAGAAACTAAAACCAATTCTTGGACTATTGGATTCTGACGACGCTTTGTCTAAAGCAGAACTCGAAGAATTAAAACGCGCTGTTGACGAAAAGTTAAAGAAGGCTAAAAAGTGACCGCCATATTTTTTAACTTATTAACAAACTCTATATTTTCATTATTTTGTGGGCTCGTAGTCGTTGGTTTTTTTATTTGGCTGTTTAGGGTGCCAACTGGTCCTTGGCGACTTTTTCTTTTGTCTCTTCCTTTTGTAAAAATAATTTATGATTGTGTGCGTGGCATTCCTGCCAATTCAGTTTTGTTAGCAGACCTGGATCCTTTTTCACTTCCCCCTAAGCACCAATTACTTCAAGTGGGGGCAGGATTTAGCGAATGGGGACCAACATTAAATGTTATTTTTTCTGTGCGTAATACTGAAGGCAAAGAGTTCGCTTCAAGTGTTGGTGATTACCTGACAATTTGGCTAAATAGAGAGTATGGGAGCGAATTGCCGTTAATAATTTTGACTGGAGTGGTAGCAGTATCGCTTACTTTACTGTGCATTCGTTTGTGGAACGCCATTAAATTTGAAAGAAAAAGAAAGTCAGACAGATCGCTTGAAGAACAGTTCAGGGCTGAGAAAGTGGGATTTCGTGAAGTGGATATATATGTCTCTAAATTATTTTCGGGCACACAATTCACCGGTGGAATCGTAAAACCATATATATGTATTCCTTCAGACAGTTTTGAAAAATTAAACAATGATGAACTCGAAGCTGTATTGAAGCATGAATTGGGTCACATTCGTCAATTCGATTTGCCTGCCACTATGGCAATACAAATTCTTGGTGATCTCTTTTGGTTTGTCCCAGGCTATAGATGGCTAAGCCGAAAGATTGATCGTCTTCGGGAAGTTGTGACAGATCAGTGGGCTACAGTTAATGGGGCAAAACCTGAGGCCTTGGCATCTGCACTGATAACCCTCAAAGAAATTCCAGAGACCAGTGAAAAGTTTATTTTGTATTCAGCCTTTTTTCGAGAGAAATCACTGCTCAAAATGAGAGTAGAACGGTTGATTAGTGATTCCGCAGAGAGGTCGCCGAGATTTGGCTGGCAATATAAATGGGTTCGATTTGGCTTCTCTTTTTGGATCGCCTCTGCGGTAATGTTTGCAACTATTGGGGGCAATCATACTATGGCAGACATCAAGAACCCAGAGTGGTTCAACCAATTACTAAGTGTTTTAGGATTCCAATGATGGAATTTTTATTAACTAAAATTACTACAAATGTAGTAGAAGGAGTGTGACATGATAGCAAAAATTCAAATGATGGTTCTTGCCGTGAGTCTCTGCATCGGAGGAAATGCCAATGCAATAACAATTCAGGCTACTGAGATGAACTCGGACCTGTGGGCGAAACTTACAGCCGGTATGAGTTCGGAACTGATTGTAGAGTTTCGCCAGGGGGATGAGTTGCCTGTAGCCTTTTCTTCCAAGGGTGATTTTCTTGAAACTGTACAAGTAGGCACAAGCTATGTTGAAGTGAAAAGAGATTTCTGGCTTAAATTGAAAGGCAATGATGTTCTGATGAGTCTAGATGGAGCCACCTACAAACCAATTAGTGATATAACAACTGGCAGCTTTTCTGCGGAAGCAAGTTCTGGCTCAAATGGAGGCCCTGCGAATGCAATCAATTTGGTTTTAGAGTCTTACTTAAAATAGTTGGGGGGAAAAATGAAACAGATATTAGGAGTTATTGTCACTTTAGCAGCTTTATTCGCCATTAACGCCTTTGCAAACCATGGAGAATATCTTACTAACGACTCTTCACGTCTTGAAATGCAACAGCAAATTGTAGGTGTTGGAATAGTCCTTGAAAAAATAGACTCTATACTTCTTATTAAAGATGTTGTTAAAGACGGCTCTGCCTACCGAGACGGGAGAATCCAACAAGGTGATCTTGTAGTTGCGGTCAACGAGACATTACAACCAGGTGATGGGTATATATCTACGGCAAATATGACATTGGTAGATGTAGTATCTATTATCCGGGGCAAAATTGGAACTCGTGTAGGTCTTCTGATTGAAAGGGGTGACCAAACACTTAGTTTTATCCTAAAAAGATAGAAAATTGAGTTTTGATCCGTTACAGAGTGTTTGCCTGACCGATTCTGGTTAGCAACCTAAGTTACCGAATGAAGGCGGGTTCCACCGACTCCGCCATTATTCCCATTCGGGAGCGAACCAAGCGAACCCATGTTACTGAAATTCCAATACTAATGATTCCAAACGGTTAGCCTGGAGGTATGGCTTCAACATTACAGAGCCTTGGGCGGTTTTTTTCTGGATTTTGTCTGGATTTTCCTGACTATGTTCGAGGCAGGTTGGCTCATTAACCGTGTGAAACCTGTTAGCTATTTTGTTTCGGTTTGAACCAATGTACCAAAATGACAAATAAGGGCCTTTTCCTGATTTTATAACACCATAAAACTGGGGCTCCATAGTTAACTACTTAATATAATTGATATTTATTCATGTTTTTTCATGTTAAATAGGCACGCGGATTGCTACTTTTTAAATTCTAGCTATAGGAGTTTATATGAAAGGTTTTTTTTGGTTACTTACACTAACATCTTTATCCTCTTTTTTATTTTTATCTGCTTGCGGAAAAAGCACTGGCAATAGGACTCCTATTCGAAATGCAAGTGCAAAAAGTGGCAATGGAGGAAGTGAAAAAGTCGGTTCTACAATTAAACCTACCTTTAAAACAAATATATCTACTAAAAAGAAGTGTATAGATTTAGATGATCTAATTAACAAAAAACTTATGGAATTAAAACAAGCTGATCTACGTGTGTATACTAGTGATCTACGTGTATTAGAAGACAAAACACTAATTAGTAGTAATCAAAACACTATGTCCCAACCAGCTTGGGCACAAACTAACTTGGTTATTGAAAAAATAAATGGTGATCCCTCTTTGCAGTTACCATTTATCGAAGTGGATTACGCTAAGAATATTATTACTAAAGTGCCCAGCACTTTGGCTCCTTTTAATATAATAGAAAAGTCGCAGAAAGATTGTCTAAAATTAGAGGCTAAATTTTTTGATGGAGATTCCATCCAAAGAGAGTACGAAATAGTTGCAGATGAATCTAGTGAAATACAATTAGTTTTAAAATCTCAAGACAAAAGAGAACTGTATATTTTTAGACTTATTGGCGATGACCAAATGCAATTTGTTTCCTTCCGTGTAGAAAAAGAAAGAGAAGAATGTGAAAAACCAGACACCGAAACTGAAATATTAACACGAACTATTATAACTTACGAATGGAATTACAAAGAAGATAAGCAGGTAGAAATCTCGACTGTATTAGCCGACACTTTACAAAAAATACTCACCGATGGTAAGAGTAAAGTTAACACAGACTACCTGTTAATTTTTCACGTACTCGAAGACCTCAAGTAACTGGACTCTTCGGCAACAAAAAATTAAAGCTGATGACCATGGTGAAGGGATACTCAATGATATCAGAGACTCTAAAACTAGCCCCCAATGTCGTAAGTAGTCCGTCTTAATATTTTTTTAATCGGCTGATTTCGGGTACATAAGAACTAAAACCCATATTCAACTTATGTCTACAGCCATGATTATCGATGTAGCCTTAGTTATTGTCCTCGTTTTTAAGAGAAATGCCTTGGGAACAGTGGTTACTGGAAATCTCCATGGAATGCTACTCGTCCATGTTCCTATAGCCATTGCGACGGTGATTGGTTATGGCTTTGCTACTTTTTTTGGAATTAAACTCAAAAATGGACATAAAAAATATTTAAAACATATGCGTTTTTTAGATAGTATCATTGTGCCTTTAAGAATACTCAATACTACAACCAGTTGGCTTTTATTTATTAGTTAAATACCCACCGAGTGACTGTGCAAGTCTAAGCTTTAATCACCTTTTGTTTAATTTTACCAAAAATGCATTTTCCATCAGGTGTATTTATTTCCATCTCTACAACATCACCAACCTTCATAAATGGAGTTTTTACCTGGCCTTCGTGGATCTGCTCCAACATTCTTTTTTCAGCCAAACAACTGCTCCCACGAGCCATATCTTCGTTGGAAACAGTTCCGCTGCCAATAATGCAGCCTGCTTTTAAGTTTCTAGTTTTTGCTGCATGAGCAATCAGTTGACCAAAGTGAAAGTGCATTTGCCCAGCATCGGCATTGCCAAAAAACTCACCATTTAATTTTACATTCAAAGCAAGATGAATCCTCCCATCTTTCCATGCACCATTTAATTCATCGGCAGTTACGGCAAAAGGTGCAAAAGCGGTAGAAGGTTTGCCATGAAAAAAACCAAATCCTTGCTTGAGTTCTTCGGGAATTAAGCCCCTTAAAGATACATCATTTATTAAAACAAATAAACGAATGTATTTTAATGCCTCTTGGGGAGAAATTCCCATGGGAACATCTCCAGTAATAACTCCCACTTCTCCTTCAAAGTCGGTTCCATGATTAAAATCAATTTGAGGGATGTCATCCGTGGGTGCTAAAAAATCATCTCCTCCACCTTGATACATCAATGGCACGGTTGTAAGAGTTTCGGGAAGTGGAGAATTTCTTGCCATTCTCACCAATTTTATATGATGAATAAAAGCGGAACCATCAGCCCATTGAAAAGTGCGTGGTAGTGGGGAATGCAATTTTTCTGTATCAATATCAAAAGCCCCAGCAATTTCGTTTTTATTAAGTTGTAGATAAGTTCTTTCTAATTGTGGATAACTTTGCTCCCAGTTTTCAATAGCTACTCTTAGGTTAGGAGCTATATCAGGAACTTTAACAGCTATTTTATTATTCTTTGAAACAACTATTAATTCACCATCTCTTGAAGAGTTTGATTTTAAACTTCCTAGTTTCATCGAGATTTCCCCTTTTTAATTCTCTTAACTCTTACCATCACTCAATCACTGGCTCAACTGACTGCTCATCTTATTGACTTCTTAACCCAATGTCTGGACAATATTGTTATGTCAAAGGTACAACTCTACAGTTATTATCGCAGCTCAGCATCTTACCGTGTTCGAATCGCATTAAACTATAAAAGTATTCCGTACGAGTATAAATCGGTACATCTTATCAAGAATAAAGGCGAACAAAACTCTCCTGAATTCAGGGAGTTGAATCCCATGGGCGAGGTTCCTTGTTTAGTTTATGGAGAACACAAGATAAGCCAATCTATGGCCATATTTAATTATCTAGATGATATCTTTCCTGAGAGACCTTTATTATTTCCCAAAGACATTTATAAAAAAGCAAAAATTATTGAATTCTGTGAACATATCAACGCTGGCATTCACCCTATTCAGAATTTAAAAGTCCTTAGAAAATTAGAAAGAGAATACAAGGTGGATCAAGAGGGGAAGCTCAAGTGGGCTGCATATTGGATTGTTAGAGGTTTTCAAGCTCTTGAAAATCTTTTGCAAAGTACATCTGGAAAATTTAGTTTCGGCAATGAAATTACAGCCGCGGATATGTTTCTCTGCCCACAGGTCTATAATGCTAAACGATTTGGAATCGACATGAGCTTGTTTCCACTTATAGAACGAGTGGATCAAGATTGTTTACAATTAGATGCCTTCAGGAATGCCTATCCGGGCGTCCAACCTGACACTCCCAACGAATAAGAAAAGGATTAGGGTATCCCCTCGTCTATTTATATGGTATGAACACAAACTAATGAAAATCAGTGATTTAAAATTTCAAAAATTTTCTGCCGCAATGGTTACTTATAGTCTGATTGTGATTTTATGGGGTGCATTTGTTCGTATTAGCAATTCTGGCGACGGATGTGGAAAATCTTGGCCTTTATGTCAAAATTCCATAATCCCTGCGGAAAAGAACCTTCCCATGTGGATTGAATACGGACATCGATTAACCTCTGGGCTTTATGGTATTTTGATTTTGATATTAATATTTTTAGCCTTTCGTTCTTTTAATAAAGGTCACATCATCCGCAAATTTGCCATTGCCAGTGGGATTCTAACTATCACCGAAGCTTTACTGGGTGCAAGATTAGTTTTGGCCGGACTTGTAGGTTCCAATGATTCTGTGGAAAGGGCACTTACTATAACAGTACACTTAGTTAATAGCTTATTCTTAGTGGCAAGTTTGGTCTTACTTTACGATTGGGCTAGGGAAGAAAAATATAAAATTCAACCCTTAGAGAAAAAAAATAATTATCAATTTCTGGCTATTGTTAGCTTGTTTTTGTTTCTGGGTTGTAGCGGAGGAATCGCTGCACTCTCTACTACACTTTTTCCCTCTGAGTCTCTTTTGTCTGGTGTTCTGGCTGATTTCTCTCAAAGCAGTCACTTTTTAGTTAGAATTCGTATTACTCATCCATTATCCGCAACATTTATTGGCTTTTTTTTAATAGCACTTATTTATACTATCTATAAGAGGGTTAACGATGATTTTATGAAATTTAGAACCTCAGTTTTAATGGGTCTCATTACTTCTGGTCTTGGCTTAGGTTATTCAACTTTATTTTTACTGTCTCCTGTGTTTTTAAAACTACTTCATCTCAGTTGGGCTTATTTCATTTGGACAGCCATTGTTCTGTGCTTTAGCAGAGCCATCCAACTCTCCTCAAAAAATCAACTTATACAAAGTTAAATTTTAAGTAAATAGTCAGATTTGAATTTAAACTTCTTCAGCTTGATTGACTCTCATAAAACAAACATAAAGCCTAAAGATCAAGGTGCGACAAGGAAGCAACGCAGAGATTTAAGCTTTATGTTTGTTTTAATAGTGGTAGTAGAACCATTTGTCTAATACTGGCGCTGCCAAAAAAACCAACATACTTAGGTTGATCCACAAAAAAAATGGCAACCAATTTTTCTCAGTGGCTTTATTTTCAAAGTATTTAAAGAACTCAATAAGAACTTTAATTGCAAATGGCACAATCAATAATAAAAATAACCAACTGGAGTGGGTCAGAATAGGAGCAATCAAAGCCACTCCAATATAAACAAAAGTGTAAAGTCCCATATGAAATTTGGTTCTGTCTTCTCCAATGGCCAATGGTAAAACCGGAATTCCGCCCGCCTGATAATCATTTTTAAACTTAATAGCTAAACACCAAAAATGAGGCATTTGCCATAAAAACATAATTAGAAATAAATAAATGCATTCCGTACTCAATAGCTGGGAACTGTTCACAGAGTATCCAATTACAACAGGCAAAGCTCCAGGAATCGCACCTGGTACAGCACCAAAATTCCACTTTCGTTTCCAAATGAGTGTGTAAAATCCATTATACATTACTACCGTGGCAAAACCCATAAGCGAAGTCAGTGGCGTCAACAAGTACAATAAAAACAGGCCAGCAAAAATAAATATGATACTCAATGAGTAAGCCTGCCAAACAGAAATTTTTCCCGTGGGGATAGGTCGTAAACTGGTACGTGGCATTTTTTGATCTATTTTCCATTCCTGAGCCTGGTTCAGAACAAAACTTCCAGAGCTCAAAAAGTAAAGACCCAATAATAATAAAATAACTTGTTGAAAATCTAAATGCTGACCAATTGGGTAACTGAAAGCATAGCCTACAATGCCACTCAATAAGACAAAAATAACAATACCAGACTTAGTAAGATCTAAATAACTC
>JACKAN010000024.1 GCA_020635055.1 Pseudobdellovibrionaceae bacterium | reverse complement strand
CAATGTAAAAAGTTTTTGTATACAAGACAGCCCAAGAAGAGCCCATTCTATTGCCGCTCATGGTGGAATTAATGCCGCAAAAAATTATCCCAATGATGGCGATTCTATTTATCGACTTTTTTATGACACAGTTAATGGTGGCGATTTTAGAGCAAGAGAGGCCAATGTTTATCGGCTAGCACAGGTTTCGAATAATATTATTGATCAATGTGTAGCACAAGGAGTGCCGTTTGCTAGAGAATATGGCGGTCTTTTAGACAATCGTTCCTTTGGTGGAGCTCAAGTTTCTCGTACTTTTTATGCCAGAGGACAAACGGGTCAGCAGCTTTTATTGGGAGCCTATGCTTCTATGAATCGGCAAATTGCTAAAGGCTCCATACAAATGTTTTCACGCCGTGAAATGTTAGATCTCGTTATGGTGGACGGCAAAGCTCGCGGTATTACAGTTAGAAATTTGCAAACTGGAGAAATCGAATCTCACTCTGCCCATGCCGTATTACTTTGCACAGGCGGTTATGGTAATGTATTTTTTCTTTCCACGAATGCTATGAATTCAAATGTAACAGCTTCATGGCGTTGTCACAAAAAAGGGGCTTTCTTTGCCAACCCATGTTTTACTCAGATTCACCCAACTTGCATTCCTGTATCTGGATCATATCAATCTAAATTAACTTTGATGTCAGAGTCTCTTAGAAATGATGGTCGAGTTTGGGTTCCTAAAAACAAAGGTGACAATAGACCCCCCAATGAAATTCCAGATTCCGATAGAGATTATTACTTAGAGAGAATTTACCCCAGCTTTGGCAACTTAGCTCCAAGGGACATTTCTTCAAGACAAGCTAAATTTAGGGTGGATGAAGGACGTGGTGTTGGAGCCACTGGAGTTGCAGTTTATTTAGACTTTCGAGATTCAATTAAAAGATTAGGTCAGAATGTTATCAGTGAAAAATATGGAAATCTCTTTCAAATGTACGAAAAAATCACTGGACAGGATCCCTATAAGGTTCCAATGAACATTTATCCGGCAGTTCATTACACTATGGGTGGACTGTGGGTAGACTATAATTTGCAAAGCACAATTCCTGGCTTGCATGTTTTAGGAGAAGCCAATTTTTCTGATCATGGCGCCAATCGACTAGGAGCTTCAGCTCTTATGCAAGGTTTGGCTGACGGCTATTTTGTTATTCCCTATACACTTGGAAATTATTTAGCTTCAACAAATTTTTCTGCTGTTAGTACCAATGATCCTGCATTCAAGGACTCTGCGAATGAAAGTAAAGAAAATTTAGATAGATTGCTAAATATAAAAGGTCAAAGAACAGTAGATGATTTTCATCGAGAACTTGGAACAATTATGTGGGAATATTGTGGGATGTCTCGCCACAAAGAAGGATTAATAAAAGCTGGCAAGGAAATTCCCAAGCTGAGAGAAGCCTTCTGGAATAACGTGAAAATTCCTGGCGATAATAATTATAAAAATTCGGAATTAGAAAAAGCCTGTAGAGTGGCAGATTATATGGAATTAGCAGAACTTTTTGCAAAAGATGCGCTCGATAGAGAAGAGTCTTGCGGCGGCCATTTTAGAGAAGAGCATCAGAGTGCTGAAAATGAAGCTGTCAGGGATGATCAAAACTTTTGTCACGTTTCTGCTTGGGAAAGCACTGGCAACAATCAATGGCATAAACACAAAGAAGAATTGAAGTTTGAGAATGTCAAACTTGCAACAAGAAGTTATAAATAGAGGGTCCTATGGCAGGTAGTAGCAATAAAACGATAAACTTAAAGCTCAAAGTATGGAAACAAAAAAGTGCTGAGGACAAGGGTCAGTTTATGGACTTCGATGCAAAAAATGTTTCCACGGACATGTCTTTTTTAGAAATGTTAGATGTCATGAACGAAGATCTTATTAAACAAGGCAAAGACCCAGTGGAATTTGATCATGATTGTCGAGAAGGAATATGTGGGACCTGTTCTCTTGTAATTAATGGCAAGGCACATGGACCCGACCTTGCGACAACCACTTGCCAGCTACATATGCGTCGATTTAAAGATGGAGAAACTGTACACATTGAACCTTTTCGAGCGAAAGCATTTCCAATAGTTAAGGACCTTGTTGTAGATCGCTCTTCAATGGAGCGAATCCAACAGGCTGGGGGATATATTTCGGTAAACACTGGTAACGCTCAAGACGCTAACTGCTTGCCCATTTCTAAAGAAAGCTCGGACTTAGCTTTTGCTGCAGCAGCATGTATTGGTTGTGGAGCATGTGTCGCATCTTGTAAAAATGCATCTGCAAGCTTATTTGTTTCTGCCAAAATTGCTCACTTGGGTCACTTGCCCCAAGGTCAAGCGGAGCGAAGTAAAAGAGCTCTAGATATGGTTGCACAGATGGATGCAGAGGGATTTGGATCTTGTACAAACACAGGCGCTTGTGAAGCGGCCTGTCCAAAAGAAATCAGTGTTGAAAATATCGCCCGCATGTATCGCGATTATTTGGGTGCGAGCTTAAAAAGCCGCGACTAGTCATCACTATATCTAGTAGATAAATATCATATTAGGCAAATATCTAGTGGAGTTTTAAACATTGTCCACGGAGATTTCCACATTTTTTAAAATAATTAACCATGACTCGTGGCATATAAAGTCAAATAAGCAAGGGCAAAGAGCTCATTTCCAAGCCCCCTTGGGAATCTTGGGCTCTTGCCTTCACACACTAGAATTCAACATGCTTCCCATCAAAGTTCCCATCAAGTTCTTCAGCCATTCGACCGAAAGAGAAAGATTATGAAAAAAGTAAAAGATCTTCTACAAGAACTTGGTTTTAATCCACAAGCACCCCGCTCAACACAAGAAGCCTTTTTAAGAAATTTAAGACAACAAGCGGAAACTCAGAATTTCTCCAGAAAAAAACCACAGAAAAGTGAAGAAAAACAACTCATCTTGCCAGGTTTAGAAATACAAACACGAAACAAAAAACATGTATCATAAAGCTTTTAAAAACTTATCAATACATAAATTTACATAATCGGGCATATCTAATTGAGTGCAGTGTGACCCATAGGGTATACTAACAAGCTCACTACCAACTATTCTTTCATGCATTTCTTTTTGATAGGATTGCGGAGTAACAGAATCTTGCTGTCCGCTAATGATTAAAGTTGGAACATCAATCAAAGAATATACATTTCTTCCATCGTACTCCATCATTTTTTCAAATAAAGACAAATAAGTTTTTAAATCTAAAGAAGCAATTCCACGGGCGTATATTTCAACATCTTTAAGTTGAGTTAAGTTTAAATTGAAACCACCAAGAATGCCGGAAAGCTTTATAGAAAGTGAATTCTGAACCAGCTGTCTCCAGAGATAGCTAGAAGTTTCTGGAAGCGCTTGATTCAATTTTTTTATTACTTCAAACACCTTATTAACGGCGCCATTGCCAAACATTGAACTGATGGGGTCCGAGGCAAATCCGTTTATAAACACTAAACTAGAGAACAATTCAGGATACATTTCGTATGTTTTTAAAAGAACTTGAACACCAAAACTGTGGCCCAGGAAACAACATTTTGTGATTTGAAGTTCATTTAATAAATAATGAATATCTTTTGCAATCGATGTAAAGCCGATGTGTTCCTGATCCTCAGGAATTTCAGATTTATGATGAGCGCGGTAATCAAACACTATGGTTTGAAAATGGGGAGAGAAATAACGTATTTGATTGCGCCAATGATTGATTAAGCAACCAATGCCATAAACCATGACTATAGGAGGCCCTTCCCCACGCACCTCATAATAGATTTGTGTGTTATCAAAACTTTTTATATATCCGGTTTTTTTTCTAATTGTACTCATTTTATCAACTCTATTCGGATGGCGGTATTTCCAAAGGTAATTAGATCTCCATCTTTTAATAAGCTTTGTTCACAAGCTCGTCCATTATAAAGGACGATATCAGGGATATTTGTTTTAAAATGAACTCCTGAGTGGGTAGGAATTAATTCAAAACATAAGGCTGGAGCTTCGGGTTCGAAAATTGTTAAATCATATTCGTCTGCTCCGACTTTTCTTGGTCCGTAACCCAGAGTCCACTCAGTATCAGTTTGTATACCGCGAATAAATTTGAGTTTTAATGCAGGATTCATGGGTAAAATTGTTTTGGGTTTATTTTTAATTTTATCAGAAATTTCTTGGGAAAAAACCTCTAGAATATCGTTCCATCTTTGCACGACCTCAACTTCTAATATTTTTGAATTTTCCAAATTTGGTGGTGGAGGAGCCATTTCTACAGAAGGGGGTCCATAATATACATCTGAATTGTCAGAGGAAGGTGGGGGCGGAGAGCTAGCCAACGGTGAATCAGTTTTATCTTGTAAGTCTTTCACAACCTCAAATTCGGTAGTGCCTATGGAAAAATTAACACCCGGCTTAAGGGGCACAACACCTTCTCTCAAACCGTTGATTTTAATTCCATTTTTAGATTTACAATCAAAAAGCAAATAGTCCCCAGAGCTACTCTTATGGATTTGGGCGTGAAGACTTGAGGCCGAAGTGTCTTTAATAATGTAATCAGCATTTTTCCTGCCAATTTTTAATCCGGGCTGTATTTTAAAGCGAATACCAGAGTCCTCACCTGTTTTTACTAGAATATATAGGCTCATGGGATTGATTTTATATCAATATATGTAAAAATCCATATCTCTTTCTTGTACCCGCCAAATATTCATGATACTTCAACGTGACAAATTAATAGTTCTTGCTCCGCAACAAGGAGCTTTAACCGAAAGGACAAAATATGGATTTCACGGTTACTAGACCGAAACGCAAATACGAATGTTTGATCATTTTACACCCAGATGCTAGTGAAAAAGATCAGAAAGCCTTTTTCCAGAAACAAAAAGACATACTAAAGCAATTTGAAGGAAAGTTTCATCACATTGATAGTTGGGGAAAAAGACGCTTAGCTAATCCCATTGAAAAACTAAAAGTAGGAAACTATTTTCATACCACCTTTGAAGCCAAAGCAGAAAGCGTAATTGAACTTGAGCGAGTAATGAGAATCGAAGATAAAGTTTTAAGATTTATGCACTCGCGATTGGATGATCGAGTTTCTTTGGGTCAACATATCGACACCTACAGAGAAGTGATCAAAGCATCTATCCAAAGAGAAAACGAAAAAGAAAAAGCTTTTCAGGCGAGACGCCAGGCAAAAAAAAATAGCAAACCATGATAATCACTATTAGTAAGACAAAGTCTGCACTACTTATAGTGTGGACTTTCCTATTGGCAAGCCTCACCTTTAGCCTGGGCGCCATTCCGCTCAATGGATTGTACCGCTCTATGGGTAGACTCTATTATTGGTTATTTTGGCTGGCGGTAGCGGGGGCCTTGTTTTCCCTGGGCTTTCCAGCAATGGCGATTGGCATGTCAACATTGACTCTACTTGTGGGAATTTTTAATGAAGTTCGTCGACATGGCTATACCAATTTAACAGCAGGATTTATCTCTGTTTCATTTAGTAGCACACTTAGTTTTGTCGGGGCTTTTTTTTGGGCCAAATGGAATCAAATAAAATGGTATCCATTTTTTGAAAAATACATCTCAGAGAACGTGTTAAAGTACCTTCCGCAAACGGAGGGTGGGTCTTTCAATTTCGATGTTAAACAAATAATCGTACAAATACCCTCGGCGGTAGTGATAGTTTTCATTCTTAGCTTATTCCTTACAATTATTTTTGAAAAAAAATTATTAACTTGGTTAAAATCTCCGGTGCTTTACAAAGAAACTCTTCAGGCCTTTCGCCTGCCAGACTCATCGATTTGGATTTTTATTTCAAGTTTATTAATGGCCTTTATTAAATCGGATGCTTTATGGGTTAATGCCGTTGGATTGAACCTATTAAATATAATTTCCTTGATGTACTTTTTCCAGGGGCTAGCTGTAATAAGCTTTTATTTAAGAATGACAAAAGCCACACCCTTTTGGAGTAGCTTGATTTATATTCTTGCTATACTTCAGCTGTTTATTGCTGTCGTGTTTCTAGGTGTTATGGATTATTGGTTTGATTTTCGTCGAAAGATGATTAAGAAAGCCGCTGAAATTAAAACTCATAAATAATTGGAGAATAATATGAAAGTAATTTTACAAAAAGATGTTAAAGATTTAGGAAGAGTCGGAGAATTAGTAAATGTGACTCAGGGATATGCAAGAAATTTTTTATTTCCTCGTAAATTGGCCGAACAAGCCACAGAAAAAAATGTAAAACAGTTAGAGCACCAAAAGAAAGTTGCGGAGAGCAAAAAGAAAAAGGCCGTTGGAGAGCGCAAAGAACTTTTAGAAAAGCTCAATGGTATGACCTTAACTTTTAAACGTGAATCCAGTGAAGAAGACAAATTATTTGGATCTATTACTCAAGTGGAAATCTCTAAAGAATTAGAAAAACAGAGTTTTTTTGTAGATAAAAAAGATATTGAAATCCCAGAGACAATTAAATTCTTAGGCCAACATAAGATCATAGTTAGTTTCGGAAAAGATTTAAAGGCTGAACTCACTGTTTCTGTCGAGAAGGTTTAAGAATAAACTTTCTTAGCCTTTAGAAGTTCTTTGCGAAGATAAAAAGCGAGAAGTGAACGCAAGTCTTCAAGTTCCAGATTTTGCAGGTTTAATCCTCGCTCAATGGCAATGGAGTTAAGCTCTTTGTAAATCAAGTTTTCAGGGAGCCCAGTTGCCATAACTAACGTTTTTAGAAAATCCTTTTCCATAATTCCACCATCCATGGTTACTAAATTATTAGACAAACTCATTAGAGCAATGGGTTAATTGGATCTCAAGTCCAGTGCGGAAAAACAAGACCTTACTAAATTATTAATTGCGGGGAGCATAATTTTTTGGAGGGCTTCCTGGTGGAGGAAGATCCGGTGGCATACCCAAAGCTCCGCCGCCTCCACGTTTCATCGCATTTGATGAAGCTCCCTCAAAAGGAGTTGTGGGCATTGGCGCTTCAGGACCATCAACAAAATCTGAGAACAAACCATACTCTGCTTGCCATCTTAAGCGAACAGTCCCCGTTGGACCGTTTCTTTGTTTGGCTATGATTATTTCAGAAATACCTTTTATGTCTGGATTATCGCGGTCGTAATAATCTTCACGATATAACATCATAATAACATCGGCATCTTGCTCGATAGAGCCCGATTCACGCAAATCAGAAAGCATAGGGCGACGATCCGAACGTCCCTCTACGCCCCGATTTAACTGAGCTAGTGCAACGACGGGGATTTGTAGTTCTTTGGAAATAGCTTTAAGCATTTTAGAGATCTCGCTGACCTCTCTTTCGCGACTTTCTACTTTTTGTTTTAGACTCATTAACTGGAGGTAATCCACCATGATAAGATCCAAACCATGTTTAGCTTTTAGTCTACGCGCTTTAGCTCGTATCTCGAATGGACTGATTCCAGCAGTGTCATCGATAAATATATTTGCATCACTTAAAGAGGCAGCGGAGTTAATTAAACGGGGCCAGGAACGATCATCTAATTGACCCACTCTTAAATGGCCTAGGGGAATTTTTGCTTGTGCGGCAAGCATACGAATCATCATTTGTTCTTTACCCATTTCCACTGAAAAATAGGCAACGCTTTTCTTTTCTTTGAGTGCAGCCCCTAAAGCGACGTTCAAACTGAATGCAGTTTTACCCATAGAAGGTCTTGCAGCAATAATTATTAACTCGCCAGGGTGAAAGCCTGCCGTCATTTCATCCATTTCTACAAAACCAGTGGGTACTCCAGTTACCTGTCCCTGATTAGCGTATAGTTCTTCTAATTTTTCTAGGCTAGCTTTCACAAGATCACTGGAGTCAATAAGACCCGTAACTTGTTTTTGCTCGGCAAGATTAAATACTTTAGACTCCAACTCGTCCATAAAACTGGAAACATCCACAAACTCTTGTGCATATGCCTGATCCGAAATCTCTTTAGAAAGAGAAATAATTTTTCTTAAAAGAGATTTTTCATGAACAATTTTAGCATAAGTAGCTATATTTGCAGTGGAGGGCACAAGATCAATCATTTCTGCTAAGTAAGAGGGCCCACCAACAACATCTAGTTGTTTTTTATCCATTAATAAATTGGATACTGTAACTAAATCTGTAGGATGATTTTGCTTATTAAGATCTTTGATTGCAGCGAAAATCTTTTTGTGTGAAGGCTTGTAAAAATCATCTTCATTAATTAAATCTGCAATTTCATCCCAGGCCTCTTGCTCCAACATAAGTCCACCAAGAACAGATTGCTCGGCTTCAATATTTTGAGGTGGGATTTTAAGATCCAAAATTGTCTCCACAATTAACAAGAATGCTTACTTAAGAAGAATAGCATAAATAATATTAATTTTAACTTTTGGCTAAAAGATTAATAAAAATGTTGCGCGGGTCTTCTCTTAGTTGTCAGCAATGAACCCCGCTGATGTAAATATATTAGATTATGTTAGGTTTATTTCTAACTTTTATTTTGTAAGTATCAATCTTTTTCTTAAGTGTATTTCGATTAATACCTAGCATTTTAGCAGTCTTTACTTGATTGCCTTTCCAGGCCTTAAGTGAAAGTTCAATCAAAGGTTTTTCAACTTGTTCTAGAATAATATCATATAAGCCATCTAATTGAACATTGGCTTCTCTTTGTTGTTGAAACAAAACTTCTAACTTACTTTTTACAAGTTTCTCTAGACTCACTGATTGTAAGTTTGCGACAAATAAATGATCTGATTGATTTAAATTAGGCTCCAAGTGTTTACCCCCCAGGTTACACCAATTAATTTAGAAACAGATATTAACCTTAAAAAAAAATATCTGCCAACTTTTTAAACTCCGCGCGTATCTGGTGTCCATATATATTTATGCAATTGTAGCTGAAAACGGGCAGATGAGCCATTTTTTAAGATATTTTCAGCCAGCCACTGTGCGCTAATATTCTCAAATGATGGGCTGTATAAAACATTGCTTTTATGAAACAAGCCATTTTCATGACAAAATTGTTCTGCCCAAGCAAAATCATTCTCACTACAAATAACAAATTTATACTCTGTATTTTTATCTGCAAAGGCCAAATTCAGTAAACTGAACTTGTTAGGCTCACCGCTGTCGGGGGTTTTAACATCAATAATTTTTTTAACACGCTCATCTACAATCTTACAGTCTATGTCCCCACTGGTTTCTAAAGAAACCTTATAATTTTTATCACAAAGTGATGTCATAAGTTCATAAACTTCCTTTTGCAACAATGGTTCGCCTCCGGTGATGCAAACATACTTCGTAGGATTTTTAGCAATTTGATCTATGACCTCTTTGATTTCCATTTTTGTTCCCTCATGATAGGCGAACTTGGTATCACAGTAATTGCAACGCAAATGACATCCAGATGTACGGACAAAGGTCGTTGGCAAGCCCATCCAAGTAGACTCACCTTGTATACTAAAAAAGATTTCGTTGATAACAATCATAAAACCAGACTTTTCATTGTGCGCTTTTTTTCATAAAATACTGTAATGAATCAACTTTTGCGACGTTTTAGAAGAGATATCATCGGACTTGTTTGGCTGTCTATTGGAATTTTTGTAGGTTTATCATTAATTAGTTACAATCCCAATGACCCATCCTTTAATTCATTGGGCACAGACCTAAAGGTTACTAATTACTGTGGTTATTTTGGCTCCTTCTTAGCTGATTTACTTTTGCAAATATTTGGACTGTGTAGCTGGGTATTCGTGATAAGCGCTTTTCGCTTTTCCTACCATGGGTTTATTGGCAGGGAAAATCAGTTCAAAGGTTGGCGCTGGGTGAGCTCGCTCTTACTTTTCTTAACTACAACCAGCTTGGGAGCACTGTATTTTCCAAAAGAAAAATTTTTTGGCCACCAGATATCTGTGGGCGGCTCACTGGGATCCTTGTGCTCAGAAGCCCTCATAGCCGTCTTTAATAATGGTGGAGTGGCAGTAATACTTTGGACATTAGCGGCAGTACTTTTAGTTTTTTACACGGAGAGGCCTATTAATGAATTATTCAAATTTCCCAAAGAAGTTTTCTTCTCCGTGGCAGCTTGGCTTTTTGGTAAATTTAAATTTTTAGTGTCCAAGCCCTTTCACACAAGCCTTGATGTAATTGGAGATTATAAAAAAAAGCACGTATCTCAAAACATGGAACTTAAAGAAGGATCAAGCTTCGAGCAGGGAAAGATTTTTCCACTCACAGACAAAGATCACAACAGAGAGTCTTCGCCACAGTTAATGCTCAATACACATTCAGAAAAGAAAAAAGGTACTGGCGGGATATTTTCATTACCTGAAAAAAGAAAGATAACCCTCAAAAGAAAGGTGCAAAGAAGAATTGAAAATTGGGAGTTGCCCAAGTTAAGTCTACTTGAAGACCCACCTAAAATTCGTGAAAGAGTCGAAGAAAAAGAGATCAGAAAAAAAGCAGATCTATTGGTAAATAAGCTCGAACAATTTAATGTGCGTGGGAAAGTGATGGGCATTTATCCTGGGCCAGCAGTTACGATGTTTGAATTTAAACCGAATGTAGAAGTTAAATTAAGTAATATAACTAAATTAGCCGATGATCTTTCTCTAGCTTTAAGCAGTGAATCCGTGCGAATCATTGCTCCCATTCCAGGTCGCGATGTGGTGGGAATAGAAACCTCAAATTCTTTTCGAGAAACTGTTTATCTAAAAGATTTGTTAGCAGAAGAAGATTTTTGGGATGAGAATATTAAGTTACCTTTGACGTTAGGAAAACGGGCGGACGGAACACCAAAAGTTGTGGATCTTCGAAGAATGCCCCATCTTTTAGTAGCAGGATCAACAGGCTCTGGTAAATCTGTTTTTACGGTATCATCAATAACGGCATTGCTTTGTAGACATAGTCCTAAAACTTTAAGACTCGTGCTTGTGGACCCCAAACAAGTAGACTTAGCGGCATTCAATGCTATTCCGCATTTGTTAATTCCTCCGGTGAGAGAAGCCAAGAAAGCCATGGGCGCACTTAAGTGGGCGATAAAAGAAATGGAAAAACGCTATAGATCTATGGCAAAATTTGGCGCTCGTGGTTTAGAAGAATTTAATATTAAAATGTTAGACTTAAGTAAAACAGAAACTGATGAGTACGAAAAAACAAATGAAGAGTTTATACTAAACAATAATCCAGAGACTTTTTATTTTAATCAACTGCCATACATTGTAATAGTAGTAGAAGAATTCGGAGATTTAATGGCCGTAGATAAAAACAATGTAGAACAATCTGTTGTAAGACTGGCTCAAATGGCAAGAGCTTGTGGAATTCACTTAGTACTTGCTATGCAAAGTCCAAGAAAAGAAGTGGTAACGGGTCTAATTAAAACCAACATTCCTGGGAGAATTAGTTTTAAAGTAGCAAGCAAAATGGATTCACGAATTATTTTAGATGAGGGCGGAGCCGAGCGCTTACTCACCAGAGGAGACATGTTATTTTTAGCCCCAGGAGTGGCTAAGCCTGAGCGCCATCACGGACCATGGATAAGTGATGATGAAATTGCTAAAATAACTCAATACTGGAGAGATCAAGCAGAGCCAGAATACGATGCCCTAGCCATGAAAGCCATAGAGGGCAGTGGTGGTGGATTTGAGTTGAACGGTGAAGAGGCATTAAACTCACTGGATGCGGATCAGGACTTTGATGAAAGATATGATGAAATCCTAGCTGAGGTTGCAAAAATGAAAGAAGTTTCAGCATCACTCATTCAAAGACGTTTTCGTTTAGGTTATCCAAGGGCAGCACGCATAATAGAAATATTTGAAGAGCAAGGTGTCATTGGCCCAGCCAATGGCAGTAAACCCCGAAGAGTATTAATAAATCCGGTATAATAGAACTGAGACTACAGATCATTCCAATACCAAGGTCTAGTTCCGAAAGGATTCTATTGTAACTAGATTTTTGTCCGTGATTCAATAAGACCACAATGAAATTCGAATACTCAAGGAGGGGTAAATGAAATTATTTTTTATAGCGACAATGTTATTTCTTGGCGCTCAAGCTTCTGCAATGGATTTTAATCCAGTTACCGAAATTTTAAAGGCTCAAGGTTTATTAGATAAGTCTGTAAAGCCTTTGGGATTAGAGTGGAAAGTCGGAGATAATGCTCAATATAATATTAATATGGGTTTTATATCTGGGACTATGGACATGAGAGTCAGAGAAGAAACTAGTGAAGGCTTTTGGATGAATCAAGATGCTGATTTAGGTTTTCTTGGAAAGCAATTAATTGAAATACACATAAATAAAAACACTGGTGAAATCATAGAGATGAGAGTGAATGGACAAAAACAAACACCTCCTGAGTCTGGAAATCAAGAAATCGTTGATATGCAGGAGGCCAATATCACTGTTCCCGCTGGGACTTTTGAATGTGTCTACTTGAAAATAAGAGATAACAGTAATAATCAAGAGTCAGAAGCATGGTTAAATCCAGAGACTATCCCTATGACAGGGCTTGTTAAAACGATCCAGCCAGGGCAGTTTGGTGAGGTTGTTGTTGAGCTTACAGGATTTCAAAAACTCTAAAATAAAATTTTATCCAATGAGGGTGGTCATCATGGCTATCCTCATTTTTAGTTTATCAGCTCAATCCGGTGATCCTCGTTCGTGGTTAGAAATTAAAAAGGAAGCTGAAAATCAATTAATTAATGAAGATCGTGCAGAAGCCATTTTTTTAATAAAAAAATTCTTACAACAAAAGAATGGAAAAGTACAAAATCAACAAGCTATTGAGTTCTTAAAAAACATCACCCAATTGTTTTTCACAGAAAATACACACAAAACCTATTTTTTAGGAAAATCTCTTTTTGTTAGCGAGCCGGAAAGAGCCAAAGAAAAATTTTTGTTAGCAAAAACAAAAGAGCCTTTAAATGAAAAAATAAGCTTAGATTTGGCTAGGTTATTTATGAGTCAAGGAGATTGTAAAAGCGCAGGGAAAGAAGCTCTTTTTTCCTACGAACAAAACCCATACAGTGAAGCGGCAAGCCTAATTTTATTACAAGCCAACCATTGCCTTGGCAACTGGGAAACTTTTGATGAGCAGCTCAAAAAAATTATAAAAGATGGACGTATCTCTAAAGAAGATAGCCTTATTTTAGAGATTTTAAAGCTTAAGAACGATTACACTCGAGAAGAGGCCGCCAGTAAAATTGAAAAACTCTACACTAAAGACTCAGAATTTCCCCTGGCAATATATTGGAAACAAAAATCCTCCCAAATGCCAAGTAAGTCAAAAAAACAACTTGTAGAAAAATACCTTTCAGTTTGCCAAAACGAGAAAGCCAAAGTACTAGAAAGATATGAGAATTATCCAGGCCTTTGTAATTATATTTCAGAAATGGAATCGGTACTCCAGTAGATTTAGCTTATGGATTCTTTTTTTATTTTCAGTCGGATGTGGAGTCAAAGGAGATCCCTTGCCACCAGAGAAACCACCTTTACTGGGCAGGGGCAAACCCGCCTATAAACAAGCCACAGAGGAAATTTCCCTTCCTCAACCCCCACAGATTATATTTGATGAAGATGAGGACAGAGAAAGTGATTATTATGATGAGGAATAAAAATGTTTGAAGGTATTTTTACAGCCCTAGTGACTCCGTTTGAAAATAAAAAAATAGACCTCTACTCTTTGCAAAAGTTAGTGGAATGGCAATTAGAAAATGGAGTGGATGGTTTTGTGGTAAATGGCACAACAGCAGAAAGTCCAACACTCACAGAAAAAGAAGTCTTTAGCTTATTTGAAAATGTAAAAAAATGGGTTCCAAAAGAGTTTCCATTGTTGCTAGGAACAGGAAGTAATTGCACAGAGACGACTATAAACAACACTAAAAGGGCAAGAGACATGGGTGCTGATGGCGCTCTAGTTGTAGTGCCGTACTATAATAAACCTCCACAAAGTGGTTTGATAGAACACTTCAAAGTTGTAGCTAATTCTGTAAGTGAGTTGCCAATCCTTCTTTATAATGTGCCCGGACGAACAGTAATTAGTATGGAAGCCGCTACAGTAATTAAATTAAGTGTTGTGGTTAATATAAAAGGCATCAAAGAAGCTTCTGGAAAAATGGAATTGGCTAAAGAAATTTTAAAAGCGGTTCCTAAAGATTTTATTGTTACCAGTGGTGATGACTCCAGTTGTATGGAGTTAATGACCCTTGGTGGCAAGGGAGTAATTTCAGTTATTTCTCATGTAATACCCAAGCCACTTAAAACACTGAGTCTATCGGCTAGAGAAAAAGACCATAACACTTTGGAAGAGTATAAGAAATATGATGAACTCAATCGTTTGTTGGGTTGCGAAGCCAACCCTATTCCTGTTAAAAGTGCTCTTTATCATATGGGAATTTTAAAATCACCGGAACTCAGATTGCCACTAGTCAGTATGACTTCCGAAAATAGTCAGTTATTAAAAAAATGTTTGTCTAGTTTAGGAGTCATTTAATGGAAAAAGTAGTTGTCGTTGGCGCTAATGGCAGAATGGGTCAGGAAATTATAAGCGCTCTCGAAAACTCAAAATTAGAATTTGGTGCAGGGGTGGATACTGTTGGCGACTGGAAAAGCTATGAAGAATTAGATCCCAATAAAGTGGCTGTTGTCATCGACTTCTCTTCACCAGCATCTTTTGTTAAGGCTTGTGAGTGGTGTTTGAACAATCAAAAACCCATGGTAAGTGGAACTACGGGCATTACAGAAAAAGAAAAGCAGGCGTTTCATCATCTAGCCCAATCACAAGCAGCGATTTGGTCGGCCAACATGAGTTTAGGGGTCAATTTTCTTGCTGAACTAATAAAAAAACTGAAATTTTTAGAAGAAGATTTTGATTTCCAAATAGAGGAGTTTCACCATCGCCACAAAATCGATAAACCCAGTGGAACGGCCTTACTTCTTCAAAAATCTTTACAATCAGAATTAAAGAAAACTTTGCCAGAACCCCTATCAATTAGAGGAGGCGGAATTTTTGGCATCCATCGCGTTTATGCAATGTCTGAAGAAGAAACGATATCCATAGAACACGTTGCTCTCAACCGACAAGTTTTCGCAAAAGGGGCTGTAAAGGCTGCCGAGTGGATCGTAAATAAAAAAGCAGGAAATTACTCAATGAAGGATGTTTTAGGTTTATAAGTGAAAGAAAAAGCTTTAATAAGCGTTAAAACTTTTAGTATCGATGCCTTAGGCTCATTAAAGGAAGCTTATAATCTTGTTTCAAAATCCTTTTTTGTAGATGAAATTTCGTCAATATTTATGGTTAAGCTTCAAACAGAGAATCGAGAGATCCACAGTTTGATAAACGCAAGGAGTTATGATGGTCTGACTGTCGCTTTTCTTATTCAGACTGAACACTCGCCATTAGAAAGCTTAAATTTATTGAAAAGCATGGAAAAACAGATAGTTAATGGTAAAGAGAAAGATGCAGAGTTTAAATTGTTGGCACATGGCGCATTTGTGAGAATGACACCAGAACTGACTCTTCCCCACCCCGAACTCCACAAAAATCCTGAAGATTTAATCCCTGCAACAGAAGTTTATCCCCACTTTATACATCCAGTATTAAAAAAAGAGCTGACAGAATTGTCGAAGTCATTAAAACCCAAACTATTAGGTCAGTTTTATGCACAAGGGAAGACCTTGTTGGACAATAACTTATAAAAAGAGTATTGTTCCAAGACTTATAAATAAGCTCGTATATTAAGAGGAGATACTCATGAAATTTTATATTGATACAGCGGACATTGAAGAGATTCGTGCGGCAAATAGTCGTGGATGGGTGGATGGTGTAACAACTAACCCCACTTTAGTTGCGAAAACCGGACGTAAACATGAAGATGTAATTAAAGATATTTGCAGAGAAGTGAATGGTTTGATTTCAGCTGAAGTCTTAAGCACTGAAGCCAATGCCATGGTTAAGGAAGGTTATGAATTAGCTAAGATTCATGACAACATAGTTGTTAAAATTCCAATGTCAGAAGATGGTCTAATAGCAGTTAAAAAATTAGCATCTGAAGGAATTAAAACCAATGTGACCCTTGTATTTTCGCCTATTCAAGCATTGATGGTAGCCAAAGCTGGGGCCACACTGTGCTCACCTTTTGTGGGTAGGCTCGATGACATTGGTTACTCAGGGATGAATTTGATTAGTCAGATTATTCAAATCTATAAAAACTATGATTTGCCTACCCAAGTATTAGTGGCGAGTATCCGCCACCCTATCCATGTATTGGATGCGGCCATGACTGGCGCACATATTGTTACAATCCCTTATAAAGTGATGCAACAACTTGTAAATCATCCATTAACAGATAAAGGAATTGCACAGTTTTTAGTAGATGCTCAAAAAGTACCTCAATAATATGACCAGTCTAAAGTCAGTACTATTAGGCATATGTTCACTGCTTCTGGTTGGATGTGCAACCAGAGGTTCCGTGAGTATTCAAAGTGGAGACCACCCTCTCCACTATTTGCGTTTTGTGACCAATGAGTCTTTGCCTGCAGGCAAAAGAGCGGTCAGTGAAAACGGTAGAATTTATTTCTCCAATTATTTTACTCCAAAAGGAAGGCCAAAATTTTGGACAGAAATAAAAAAAAATAGCAAATCTAGATATTATGCAACAATATCTATTTTAGGTGATCAGCGTCCATATACAATTGAATTCGTTGTAGTAAAAGAAGTGAGTAAAAAGAACAGTGCCGGGACACTTGTATTTTCAGAAGTTGGGCGAAGCGAATCGGCTGCCAAAGCTGTATTGAAGTACTTTCAACAGAACCTGGAGAAAAGTCTCAAAGATCGCAACGTTATTGACGATTTCCGTGTATTTTAAATAAGATATAACAATGATCATACAGGCAATAAAAGCTCTTATTGTAAGTGCTTTTATAATTTTCATACCAAGCACAAAACCCAAGATTGTAGATCTGCGCTGTATCGATGAAACTTTAGTGATTTCTATTTCACAAAGTAATCCAGCTTTTGCTGCTCTTATGGATAGTCAGGTGGAGTTAGCTGATCTGGATACTCTTGAGTCTAAGGAAGCCATTAGTCTTCAATCAGGAACTCTCACTGTTAACTTAGGAAACCAGGAGAATACAAAAAAAATCATCTTTGAGAATGCAAAAATTGTTTCCGATGATGTTATAGAAATAAGCACATTCGATGTCCTGCCATCAATATACAATAGCCAAGGAGAACTTCTTCCCCTATCTGAACGGAAAGAATCTTTAAAAAAATATTTTGAGAATAGTGACAGTGAAGAACTAAAAATCACAACTTGGCGAGAGAAAGCCAAAGAGCTGATAGAAAATGCAGATAAAACAGATATCACTATGCAGTCTGAAAAGTTAATGGCCTCAGCGAATAACTTTCAGCCAATAATTATTAGAAAGCCAGAAAATAAAAACAAAAAAACTAAAGCAGCTATAGTTCCAAAAACAAATACAAAAGCTAAGAGCAATATTGCAAGTCCTGAGATTGCAACTGTAGATTCTTATCTTAAGGAATTTCCACAAAGAAATTATATAATTTCTGGTGAAATTGAATTGGCCGGTGGGTTAGCTTTCGCAGGTCAAAAAAGTAATTTATATGTTTATAGAGAATTAGATGGCGAAATAGTAAACTCTGGAACCATTTGGTTGGATCAGGGCAAATATGAAATTGTCGTAGACGACCTTAGAGGTTATTTAATAATTGAATTAGTTGACGAAAAGGGTGAGACCCTAGGCCTTTCTGAACATGATCTTTATGTTTGGGAAAACCTACCCTACGAGAATAATAAAATTGAAGGAGTGCATGTTGAGCTTTTTCCACTTAACAAAGGCTTACAATTTGAGCTCCAATCTTCTCGATCTTATAAAAATCATAAAATATATATTGATAAGGCTGGAGTCGCTGTTGATGAGTTGGGTCGAAGTGTAAGCGAAACTAGCAAAAATCTTTTTCAAGATAAGTTTTTTACTGAGGACTCATTTGTTTGGTTGCGATCAAATAAGAAAAAATATTGGAGCACATTAGCGCCCATACAAGGCTATGGACTTTCACAAATACAAATGTTCCCAGAAGCCCATCTGCAGGCTTTAGCTGCAGATCTTAATGTAGATTTAAATAATCAAAAGGGCTGGGTATTTGGAAAAATAAGTGGAGAGAGTGGGCCTCTTGCGGATGCAAGCGTAGAAGTTGTTGGAATTAGTGATAATTATAAAACATATTACTTTTCTCTGATTTCGGAATTGGTTTTTTGGCCAGACAAAAAGGCAGAAAAAACAACTGCCAATGGAATGTTTGTTGTCCCTGATTTAGCGCCAGGTACATATGCAATAAGAATTAAAATAGGCGAAAACTATTTGCCTTCAGAAATTTTCAAAGTGGAGAGTCAAAACATAACTTATTTAGATTTAAGTTATAAAAAGATGAGGACGGCCAGTGTTAATGTTTTTGATAAAGCTTATGGCGTCAATAATTTAAGTGCACATATACATAGCTATGGATCTGAAAATGACCTTTATGTTAATGGCGGCTCTAAAGATATTCTGCGCTATCCTTCAGGGAATGGAACGATGACTTTCGAAGTGGATGCAGGCTCTGATTATTTGCTTTCAAAGGTGCAGGTTCCAAGAAATATTCGCGCTTTGAGAGTGCCAGTGATATCTAAAAAATGGATGGGTCAGTTGATGACAGAAACGGGTATTGGAATGGAATACAGCAGTGGCATGACTATAGGTTATGTTAATGGTGATGATTTTGACGTGCTATTGAGCGAGAAGTTAGACCCAGATGAGATTAAAATTATTTATTTTGATGAAAAGGGGCAGCTTTCAGATAAAGGGCACGGAACCAAAGGTGGCGGATTTATTATTAGTCAGCTTCCAGAGGGTTTAATGAGCTTAGCAATTATACCCCATAATAAGAAAACTATTATTATGAAAACACTCACTGTAGAAGCGGGTTATGCAAACTCCTTTGAAACTTCTTTCTAGTAAATCTAAAAAAGTCTAGCTTTGAATTCATTAGCCTTATCTGGCGGGAGCAATAGAGTATAACCTTTGGGCAATAAATAATTCTTTTTGATACTGTTTTTTAAATCTAAATTGTAAACAAGAATTTTATTAATCTCCATATCACCTTTTTTAGCCAGAGTTCTTGGACGCCAAGAGCGTTTGAGTTTGTATTTAACTTTTTGAAAGGCCTTAGCTTTTATAAAAGATTGCTCTTGGAAAATTTCATAGTGATATTTTTCAGCATAGAGAGCCGCTAAGAAGCTTGAATAAAAATTAGAAGAGGCAAACTTAAATGCTCCCTTGTGATTTCTTTCTATAATAATATTCAAATCATTGGAGTGAGCCCTTTTGATGGCTTTTCTAATATTACCAATACCATTGTTGTATGCAGTCACAGCCAGAGGCCAACTTTTAAGAACTTTATAGTTAAATTTTAATAATTTTGCAGCAATATGCGAAGCTTTGACAGGAGAGTTTCTTTCGTCGATATAATTATTTACTATAGAATATTTTTTACCAACATGTGGCATGATTTGCCAAACACCACTTGCCCCCACGCGACTTTGAGCTTTTTCGTTAAAAGAACTTTCTACAAAAGGGATCCTTGTTAATTCAGTGGGCAAGTTAAAGTTTTGGAATTCTTTTTCCATAAGGTTTAAATATTTGTTGCTATTTTCTAAACCGGCAACAAAGAAGTCTTTTTGACCAAGTTGAACTCTTAAAAATTTAGAGGCTGTTTTTATATTTGAGTTAAAATTACCAGGTAAAAGTTTTAAGGTAGATATGATTGTTTGCTCAAAAGGAGATGTGTTTTTTTTATTTTTTCTGATGGCTAATTGTTTTATAGTTTTTTTATATAATTTTTTTCTTGCTTTAACAAAGTCACGGCCACGTTGAATTCTTAACCACAATGGCCCACTTCCCTTTAAGAAATGTGAAGTATCGACGACCTCAAATATAATCCAGGGATAACGAGAGTGATGAATAATGTGATTGTTTTTATCGTATTTAGTATACACATCAAACCAAAAATCAACTCGATCAAACAAGCTCTCAGGTATTTTAAAATCAGAGGAAACTCTGGAGAAGGGATCTTCTAAAGCGAGTTTGGGTTGAAAATTATAAAATACATCTTCTTGTAACTGAGAATCCAACTGAGCTGCCGTCTGCCAAATTAATGGTTTATTATGAACAATTACAGGGCTTTCAGTGCTAGTAGATTCTTTGGCGGGAGAAATAGATAGAAGTAATTGTCCTATAAATCCAAATACTAATAAAATAAATATATATACTCTATATTTAGGCACCCACATCATAAGCTTATAATAGCAAAATAAGTGCCTTTCAACCTTTGGAATAGTCTTTAATTAGATGTTATTTTTTAGACATGTGACAAAATATGTCGCTTTTCAAAAGGCAAACGGATAATTATAATAAATTAAAATTATCCCTTGTATTCAAAAAGGCTAACAATATTACCACTGGGATCTTTGAAGTCCGCAGAGTATCCGCCCTCACATACTTGAGTAATATCTTTTATAAACTCAACACCACGTTTTTTTAGTTCCACTACCATTTCATCAAGTTTTGTCACATTCGTTATCAGAATTCCGTTGCCTTCAACTTTGTCTTTTTCTCCGCAAGCGTGAAGACATATTCTATGTCCATCAAAAGAAAATGTAGTCCACTCAGGACTTTCATCTTCTGGAGTTAAATTGAACATATCCTTGTAGTATTGAACAGTTTTGTTCATGTCTTTGACATAGTACATAGTTCCGTATGTGCCTTTAAAATTTTTGCTGAGATTCATAATTCCTCCCTAAGTTTTGAAGATTATTATTGTAATAGAATTTATTGTCAATGCAGCGATTACCCTAGGTATGCCTAGATAACTCGTCGCCTGGGGAGATTTGGGTGAACTTTTCACTTATTATCTAAGTCCAAATGAAGATCAACAATCTTAAACTCGCGCTAGGTCAATATTGACCTGCTGCATATCACAAATTTAACCGGGAACCTTTAAGATTTATTATGTCTAAAATTGTTTATTTTTACAGCGTGGAATTTGTTTTATTTCTGTTGTTGGTTCTGGTTTTTTATTGGTTGTTGCCACAAAAATTTAAAAATACATTTCTGTTAATAGCCAGTTATTTATTTTATGCTTCATGGAGCCTAAAGCTTTTGTGGCCATTGTTGGCCTCTACAGCCATTGATTACTTAGCTGCGCAAAAGATTGCAAATTTTGAAGATAAAAAAACCAAAAAAATGTTTTTAAGTTTAAGTTTAGCTGCAAATTTAGGTCTGCTTTTTTACTTTAAATATTTTAATTTTTTTATTGAGAACCTAAATAGTTTGTTTACAAGTTTGGGTTTAACCTCTGATATATCTACCCTAAGTATAATCCTTCCTTTGGGAATTTCATTTTATACTTTTCAAACGATGAGCTACACTATCGATGTTTATAGGGGGCAGCAAAAACCAATTAAAAATATAATTGATTTTGCTCTTTTTGTAAGCTTCTTCCCACAACTTATTGCTGGCCCGATCGAAAAATCTACTAATTTAATTCCAGAGATTTTAAAAACAAAGTTTTTTAAGAAAATTCCCTACTCTAAAGCTTTATATTTATTTGCATTTGGCATGTTCAAAAAAGTAGTGGTTTCCGATTATATTGCAACATTGGCAGATGCTTCATTAAATAGTTCAAGTGTAGATCTTGCCAGTTTATTTTTAGGTGGCTTTTTATTTATGGTACAGGTCTATTGTGATTTTTCTGGTTATTCCAATATGGCCAGAGGGATTTCTTACTTTTTTGGTATAGAACTTTCAACGAACTTTAATCTTCCTTTTTTTTCTAAGAATCCTTCGGACTTTTGGAATCGCTGGCATATCACCCTCTCGGATTGGGTGAGACAATATTTATTTGTTCCACTGCTTTTAAAGACAAGGAGTTCATATTTAGCTGCGGCAGTTTGTTTACCATTGATGGGTTTCTGGCATGGCAGCAGTTGGACCTATATTCTGTGGGGAGTGTATTGGCTTATCTTGGTTTTATTATATCAAACTTTTCAAAGCTTACTCTATAAACAAAAAAAGCACAGTGTATATATTGATAACAAAAGTATAAAGGCATTGCTGGCAGTTCCTATTATGTTGGTGTTCTCTTCGCTCAGCTTTGTTCTATTTTATTGTAAGAATACAAAGGATTTGATGCAAATATTCAATCATGTGATCACAAGTAGGGTGGATTGGAGCTTTTTCTTTTTGAATGTTAAACAGGGACTTTTTTTGGTAAGCTTTTTACTTGTATTTGAATGGATACAATTTATGAAAAAGGACCAACTTTTTATGTCAAAAAGCAATATTTATATTCAATCCATTTTTTATGTAACATTATTTTTCATTTATAGGTTTTACTCAGGAGTTGCAGAGCGTGAATTCATTTACTTTCAATTTTAAAATGCAGTATTCGGTTGCTGAATCAATTGGGAGTTGTCAGTGAAACATAAATGGAAAACCCTAAGCATAATTCTTTTTATTCTGACACTTTCCAGTGTAGGCTTTTATGTTGAGCGCTCAATATTGTTTAAAAACGAATACGAACCAGATAAAAATGCCATAAGAATATTGTGTGTTGGAGACTCCATTAGTTTTTATTACCCAAAGTTACTCCAATATTTTTTAAGTGCTGAAGCTCCCCTTTCAAAGATTCAAGTTAAAAAATACATCAGTTACAATGCCAGCCCGAAAGATTTTGCCGACAAGGTGATTGAAATTTCGAAAACGTTTAAGCCAAATTATATTTTTGGTATTTATGGGGCCCATGACCTTTCTGGTAACAGGAAAGAATCCCTAGAAAACTCAAAAGAAACCTCTTTTATCCCCTTCTTAAATGACCCCAGAAAATTGTTAAAAATCTTTTTTAAATACAAGCAATCAATTGAAGAAAGCTCATTCGCAAAATCAGTTTTTTTAAATCGACTTTCCCAGCTAAGCTCTTTGGATCAGATTTTGTTTATTCATGGGCTGATTGAAGAGTATAAATATAATTCAAATACAAAAACATTTTTTGAAGATTATAAAAGTTTTATAACAAATCTTATTGTAGCAGAAAATGAAGAATTAAATTTAGCCAATGGAGTGAACCCAGAAAACGATGAAGCATATTACAAATTACTTAGGCACTATAGAGTTTTAGCAGCACTGGACACTCATCTCACTTTTTTAAGTGCCTACAAACTAGGCCATAATGGAAATGAAGTCTTAAGAGATCAGATTAAAAACAACTATTTTGTCAGTAAATTAGCCACACTTCACCTTCTCAATTCAGAGAAATGCATTTTCAAAGCCGACACCTATGACAGCTGTTTTAAAGATTTTATGGATCCCATTCTTAAAACAGCAAATTTAATGAGGTCTGTAGAAGAGCCTGAAAACTATGAAATCAAAGAGATCTATGGTTTGAATAAAAAATTTCTTAAATATTATTTTTTGAGTAATAATAAAGATATTTCAAGCTTATTTAATTTTGATAATCGCATTGGTTTAGCTAATGCAAATGCTTCTATATGGCAAATTTTCATTAGACAAAATAAAAACTTTGAGGAGGATCAGGTCATAGATATAATTAATAAGGAAGTCAGCAAACAAGTAGGCCTAGCTAAATTTGATTATAAACAACTGTTAATGAATGAGTTTTTTTCTAAAGAGGACAGTGAGGAAAGCATTAACAAGCTAATTCTACCCAAGATAGAAAAATCACTACTGGAAATTCTAAATAATAAAAATAAAGAACTAAGAAAAATGTATTACATTTTTCACTCCGAATTCTTCAAGGGCAATCCCTTCGAGAGTATGTCTCTAGGGCCAAATTTAAAAATAGTTCCCTCCAATAAAATTTTTCAACAGGATCCACAAAAAAACAAATATTCTTTAATATATTCGGACCGAGTCGCTAAAAAAATTGGCCACTTATCTACGGAGGCAAATCATCTACTTGCAAAGAAACTCACTCTTTTATTATTAGACGATATAAATTATAAATAATTTAAGTTGGGGATCGAACTGAGGTATTATTTGCATTCCCCTTTCCCTATGGTAACTTCATTAATATGAGTGATTTCAAGACCGCAAAACTTACAGCTATTGTGAGTGATCTTCATTTAACAGAAGAAGAGCCAGTTAATTTAAGATTTCCCTTATGGAAAAAATATAAAACAAGAGAGTTTTTTTTTGATAAAGAGTTTGCTGAATTTTTAAATGTTATCGATAAGAAAGCAAAAAAAGACAGTGTTGAGTTAATTTTAAATGGGGATATTTTCGATTTTGATAGTGTTTGTGCCCTACCAGAAAAGCCATCGTTTTATATTTCTTGGTTAGAGAAAAAAAGAGGCCTTCATCCCCAAGAAGATAAGTCTGTATTTAAATTTCAGCGGATTTTTAAAAGCCACCCTGTTTGGTTTAGCGCATTAAGTAATTTCATTAAAAAAGGACACAGAGTTGTTTTTATCATAGGTAATCATGATTTGGAGCTCCATTTCCCTAAAGTTCAAGAGTCTTTAATTGTGGCCTTGCAACTAGAGGGCGTCGAGACCGGAAGAATTCAATTTGCCGAATGGTTTTATTTAAGTAATCAAGATACACTGGTTGAACATGGAAATCAGTACGATCCTTACTGTTTATCAATAGATCCGGTAAGCCCATTTGTACAAAAATATAATAAAATTGAAGTTCGCATTCCATTTGGAAATTTGACAACAAGATATCTAATTAATGGCATGGGGTTTTTTAATCCATATCTGGAATCTAATTTTATTATGTCAGCTGGAGAGTACGTAAAATTCTTTTTTAAATACATTATACGTACACAGCCTTTCCTTATGTTTTCCTGGATTTGGGGCTCGACGGTAGTTCTTATTCAGTCTTTTCTAGATTACCTGTTGCCACCCCTTATGGAGCCCCTGGAAATTGAAGGTCGGATAGAGCAAATAGCGGCACGTTCAAATGCGACCCCCAGGATGGTTAGAGAAATGAGGTCTTTAACAGTAGCTTCGGCGACAAGCCGGCCATTGTTAATATTGCGTGAGCTTTGGTTAGATAGAGCTTTTCTTTTTCTTCTTATGTTTTTACTTTTCCTTCAATTATTTTTTGTGATTGATCAGATTTACGACATTTCTTTTTATTGGGTGCTGATACCTTTTACTTTATTTATGCCTTTTTTTATTTTTTATTCGAGGTCTGTTTCCTCTTCTGTTCATCTGTTCAAAGAACCTAAAGAAAAGATTTTAACCATGGCCAGTTTAATAACTGGAGCGAGCAGAATTATTTATGGTCACACTCACATTTATCGACATGAAATCATAGGCCCAGTGGAACATCTAAATAGTGGAACCTGGTCTCCAGCCTTTGAAGATGTTGAGTGCAAATCACCCATGGATCAGAAAACTTTTATTTGGATTGAACCTGAAAACGACATTCGACGCAAAGCAAAATTATATAAATTTGATAAAGGCAAAGTCATTGATGTTTTTGGGAATAGGGGTGGACGAATGCGACGTGCCAACTAAGATATTGTTGCGAAACCCTGATTTTTTACATCTCATCTCAAAATAATGTAGACTAGAGTTTTTTCGACTGTTAGTCCTTTTAATGTACTTAATTTGAAATCTAAATCACAAGGAGATCACATGGCAGCAGATACATATGTAGTTACAAGTAAAGTTAAAAAATTAATTAAAGACGAAGGCGGTTGCAATACTTCAGCAGAAACAGTTGCGATATTGAGCGATGCAGTTAAAAAGCTGTGCATGAAGGGTATTGAAACTGCAAAAGCGGATGGCCGTAAAACAGTTATGGCTCGTGATATTGTTATTGATCATCTTTAATTAATTTCAAAAATTGTTCCCAATTAATTATAGGAACACCTAGTTCTTCGGCTTTATTTAGTTTAGAGCCAGCAGATTCTCCGGCAAGGATGTAATTTGTATTCACACTCACAGAAGAGGCGCTTTTGCCGCCTCTTTCTATTATCATTTGTTTAATATCATTGCGGTCTAAGGGCAGGCTACCAGTAACTACAATATTTAAGCCGTCTAAAGTTAAGTTTTTTGTTTTTACTTCTTTAAAATGAATACCCAGCTTTAAGAGCTTTTCAACTTCATGAATCAAATTTTTATTTTTAAATGACATTTCAATAGAGCTAGCCACTTTGGGTCCGATATCGGGTATTTGAATTAGCTCCTCATGTTTTGCAAGGATGATCTTGTTGATATCTCCAAAATGAGAGGCTAAAAGCCTGGCAGTTTGTTCTCCTACATGACGGATGCCTAAAGAATATATTAAGCGAGAAAGCGTGGTCTTCTTACTTTTTTCAATACTTTCCAATATGTTTTTTACAGACTTTTTTCCTTGGCGTTCTAACTCTAATAATTTTTTCTCATCTAAAAGATAAAGATCAGAAAAACATTTTACTAAACCAGATTGAAAAAGTTGTTCAATAATTTTGTCACCCAACTTGTCAATATTCATAGCTTTACGACTTACAAAATGTTTCAGTGATTCGCTTAAAACCGCAGGACAAATGGGGTTCATACAACGGCTAATGGCTTCTTCCTCTACTTTTATAACCGGAGAATCGCAAGCGGGACATTGAAGAGGAATTTTAAATTTCTGTGAAGAGGCATCTCTTTTGCTAAGATCTACTTTAACTACCTCTGGGATAACATCTCCGGCTCTTTGAATTATAACAGTATCACCAATGCGAATATCTTTACGGTCGATTTCATCTTGGTTGTGGAGTGTGGCATGAGTTATTGTTACACCACCCACATTAACAGGCTTCATAACAGCCACCGGAGTTAGTGCTCCTGTTCTTCCTACCTGTACAATGATATTCTCGATGAGTGTTTCCCCTTGCTCAGGTTTAAATTTTGCAGCACATGCCCAACGTGGACTCCGAGCAATTTCACCCAGCCTGTTTTGCAGCTCCATGGAGTCAACTTTTATAACTACACCATCAATATCAAATGGCAGTTTATGTCTTAGGCTTTCTATTTTTCTGTAGAACTCAATCACTTCGTCAACATTATTGCATTTCATAGTGAGATCATTTCGTGAAACATTAATAGTAGGCAAAGCCAACTTTGCAATGATATCTATAAATTCACTTTGCTTAGAAAAATGAAGCCCTTCAATTAAGCCAAAGCCATAACAAAACATTTTAAGTGGTCGCTGGGCAGTTACTTTAGGATCTAATTGGCGCAAGCTTCCGGCAGCGGCATTTCTGGGATTGGCAAAAGGTGTTTCGCCGTTTTCTTGTTGTTGATCGTTGAGTTTTTTAAAGTCTTCTTTGGGTAGAATCACTTCCCCTCGAACCTCTAACAAGGCAGGTGGAGAATCTGTTTGCAATTTTAATGGGACTGAGGGCATGGTTTTAACATTGGACAGAACGTTTTCTCCAACAATCCCGTCTCCTCGAGTCAGAGCGCCGGTTAAGAGACCATTTTCATAGATAAGTTCAATCGCAACGCCATCAAATTTGGGTTCACAGTAATATATTAAGGAAGCTTCATTCTTTAAGAATTTAAGACATCTCTGATGAAAAGCTATAATATCTTCGTTACTAAAAGTATTTTGCAAAGAAAGCATAGGGACTCTGTGGGATTGTTTAGAAAACTGTGAAAGGGGTTCGCCGCCGACTCTTTGTGATGGAGAGTCTGATTCCACCCATTCGGGATGTTTTTTTTCGGTCAAAATTAGCTGATTGAACAATTGGTCAAACTCATAATCAGAGATTTCTGGTTTGTCTAAAACATGGTAAAGATAATTATGCTTTTGTAGGTCTTTTTTAAGATTTAAATATTGCAGATGATTCATGACTTCAACATACTTATTTTTGCAGAATTGACAATAAAAGTGTTAATACATAAAAGTATCTATATAAGCACCGCAACAAGCAGGAAGAAATAATGGATCTAAAAAAAATTGCAAGGCTTTCTCGCTTGAGTTTTTCCGAAGAAGAGGAGCTAAAGCTCAACGCACAATTAAGTAAAATTGTAATGGCTTTTGATAGGATTAAATCTGTAAATACTCAAGATGTAGAACCCTTGGTTACACCCGTTAAAATCGAAGGCAAGCTTCGCCAGGATCAGCCACAGTTTGAAATTAACACCGACGAATACATGTCTATTGCCCCCGAAGTTTCAGGCCGTTTATATAAAGTGCCTCGAGTGATTTCATAGGAACCAGAATGGAAATATATAAGCTAAGTGCTGTTGAAATCGCGAATAGAATTAAAAAGGGTGAGCTCTCAGCAGAGGAAGTGACTCAACATTTTTTAAAAAGATGTCAGGTTTTGAATCCCAAACTGAATGCCCTTATTACAATTTCTGAGAACGCTATAGAAGAAGCAAAAAAAATAGATAAAAAAGACAAATCTTCCCTACCCCTAGCTGGCGTTCCCATTTTGCTCAAGGATATGTTTTGTACAAAGGGAATAAAAACAACAGCCGCATCAAAAATTCTAAAAGATTTCATTCCTCCCTATGATTCAACTGTAACAAAAAAATTAAAAGAAGCGGGTGGTATTATTTTAGGAAAATGCAATCAAGATGAATTTGCCATGGGTTCTAGCAATGAAACCAGCTTCTTTGGAGCCACAAAAAATCCTTGGAATTTAAATTATGTTCCTGGCGGATCTTCTGGAGGTTCGGCGGCTTCCGTGGCTGCCCGAATGGCACCCCTTTCTATAGGAACAGATACGGGAGGCTCCATACGACAACCAGCAAATTTTTGTGGTGTTTTTGGCATAAAACCCACTTATGGAAGAATCAGTCGATACGGGATTGTCGCTTTTGCTTCTAGCTTTGATCAGGCCGGTCCAATTTCTATGAGGGTTCAAGATTCTGCTCTAGCTCTCGAAATCTTATGCGGCAAAGATCCTTTAGACAGCACAACTACGAGTTTAACTGTTCCTAGTTTTTCAAAAAATCTAACACATAGAAAACTGAGAATTGGAAAAATTAAAAGTTTTTTTAATGAGAAAATATCTCCAGAAATAATGGACAAGATTAATGAAGCTATAAAAAAATTGGAAGCGCAAGGCCATAGCCTTGTGGAAATAGAAATTGAACATTTAGAACTTGCAGTTGATACTTATTATCTATTAGCCATGAGCGAGGCTTCGAGCAACCTTTCTCGTTATGACGGTGTCCGCTATGGTTATCGAGCTGACTTTAGAGGGAATCCTCCAAGTAATTTAGAAGAATTCTACTCTAGAACTAGAAGTGAAGGTTTTGGTGAAGAGGTCAAAAGAAGAATAGCCTTGGGAACCTACTCTCTTTCCAGTGGTTACTATGAAGCTTATTATTTACAGGCGGCAAAAGTAAGACGATTAATACAAGAATCCTTTCAACGTGCTTTAACACAAGTGGATGTGTTGATTTCCCCCGTAACAACCACTACCGCATTTCAGTTGGGAGAAAAATTAGACGATCCATTGGCAATGTATTTTAATGATGTTTTTACGACTTGTGTAAATTTGGCGGGATTACCTGCTGCGAGTCTGCCCATAGGTTTTGATTCGAAAGGCCTACCCATTGGCTTGCAAATAATAGGCGACTTTTTTCAAGAAGAAAAAATTCTTTCTTTCGCTCATGACCTAGAAGAAGAGTTTAAATGTTACATGGAGGAGCCAGATGTCATTTGAACAATGGGAATCTGTAATAGGTTTAGAAATTCATGCTCAACTCAATACGAAAACAAAAATATTCTCCTCGGACTTGTCGGAGTTTTCTCATAATGATAACAAAAATATTTCACCTGTTAGTTTGGGTTTTCCTGGCACATTACCAGTTCTAAACAGCGAAGTTGTTAATATGGGAATCAAAGCTGGCCTGGCTTTAAATTGTAGAATAAATGAAACATCTGTATTTGAAAGGAAAAATTACTTTTATCCCGATCTTTCGAAAGGTTATCAAATTTCACAGCTTAAGAGCCCCCTATGTTTAGACGGTTTTGTCAATTTTTATGTTCAGGGCAAAGAAAAAAAAGTAATAATTGAAAGGGCACATCTCGAGGAAGATGCCGGGAAAAGCATACATCAATCCGATGGCACATTAATTAATTACAACAGAGCAGGTGTTCCACTCCTGGAAATAGTTTCAGCCCCAGATATGAGATGGCCTGAAGAGGCAGCAGCATACGCAAGAACCGTAAGGCAAATTTTAAGGTATGCTGAGGTTTGTGATGGCAATTTGGAGGAGGGGTCTTTGCGTTGCGACTGCAACGTGAGTGTTCGTCGCAAAGGACAAACTATTCTGGGAACCAAAGTGGAGTTAAAAAATTTAAACTCATTTCGTTTTATTGAGAAAGCCATTGAGTTTGAAATCCATAGACAAATTGATGTCATCGAATCTGGAGAAAAAGTTGTCCAGGAAACA
>JACKAN010000023.1 GCA_020635055.1 Pseudobdellovibrionaceae bacterium | reverse complement strand
TAATTGGTATAATTATGTTCTTTCTAACGGACTTGCTTATGGAAATAGGCGGAGAGGGTGATCTTTCCATCCGCCGATTCTAAGTTACCATAATCACTTATGTACGATCTCTCCTTTTTAAGAGGAAGAAGCATATAGAAGCAATCGTCAAATAGGTTCTACGAGGCTGTAGGTGAAATATTATTTGGGTTATTTTGCAGAAGCTTCCTCTTCTGTATCTAAATTTTTATTTACAAATTGCTTTCCTCATTTTCTTTTTTCATATTTATAACTTTATCAATTTGTTTCTTTTTCATGTCTCTATGAGTTTCGATTTGTTTAGATCTCATTTGCTGGTTTTTCCCGATTTCTTCTTTACGCATAACCAGCTTTTTGTTCACTTTTCCCTTTCTTTCACTCTCTCTTTCGCTTATTCTATTGAGGGCCTCTTCTTTCCTTTTTGGATCCCAACCCTCTTTGGCAGCTTTTTCTTCAATTTCTTGTCGTGTTAAGTTGGCCTTATCTTCTACCTTTTTCATTTTTAATTGCGCATTTTTATCGGCCCTCTCTAATCTTTTTTTGGCATTCTTATCAGCTTTATCTAATCGGTTGTCATGTCTTTTGTTCATATTTTGTACAGCCTTATTCTGTCTGCGATCTAAGTTTTTCTGCTTATTAGGACCGGCATGAGATAATCTGACAATAGTAAATGTGAATATAAGCACTAAAATATTTGCACTCAAAAATCTCTTCATGGAATCTCCTTTAACTTGATAAAATTAATTAGATTCCTCAAGATTCTTATATTCTATATTTTTTAAACAAACAGGCCTCTTTCTGGTCTATGGTCGGGTCCTTTTGGTTAGCACTAGTTATAAAATAAAACTATGAATTTGCGTCAAAAAATGGGGTTTTGGAAATATTTAATTGCATCCTTAATTGCTCTTTCAGTAACACTTGCTGGCACTTTACTTGTTTTAAATATGAATTTTTTTGGTTACCGAATACCTAGTCCGAATATCAGTATAGACTACATAAAAGGTTTGTTCTGGGCTTTTATTCTTTTATTTGCAATTCAATTTTTACCCATTCCTAATTTGCACAAGCAAAGAATTTCACTAATTTGGATTATAAAGTTATTTGTAACTCTCGGTGCAATGTTATTATATGAAAAGCAATATATTCTGGACGCTTACTCTTACTATAAACAATCGGTCAGCAACTCGAATCATTCCTATTTTATTATGCTTGATGGAACGCTTTTTATAGAGTGGTTGGGCTCCAGCATAAATTCGTTTTTTCCCTACACAAACTCATATCATGCACTTAAAGTTATTTGGGCTTTTTTTGGTTTAATGGCTATTTATATATTTTATTTGGCCTATGAAAAAGTGAGTATTAAGAAGAATAAGAACTCACTACTATTTATTGCTTTATTCCCCTCAGTTCTTTTTTGGACCTCTATTTTAGGAAAAGATCCTCTAGCCTTTTTGGGTATAGCACTTTTTACTTTAGGTATTGCCTATCTTGATAAAAAACAAAACTCGAAGGCCTGGGCTTTAATTGCTTGTAGCTTTTTCCTCCTTTTTATGGTCCGGTTCTGGTTAGCCCCTATGTTATTAGGGGGACTTTGTTTTTATACAGTTTTTTCGGTTGCTAGAACTAAAATACAAAGATTTTTAATGTTTTTCACTTTCGCTGTTATTTTTTATTTTTCGTTAACAAATATGTTTTCATATTTACATATTTTTAGCATTAATGATTTCATAGCCTCAATCAATCAAAACTCACGCTCTTGGGCTGAGCATGGAGGTTCTGGACAGGCCCCACCCAGTTTTAATAGCTTAAAAGATCTTGTCCTTTTTTTACCCCAGGGCACTTTTGCAGCCCTGTTCCGTCCGCTGCCTGGTGAGATTAACAACCTATTTGGTTTTTTAGCTGGTATTGAAAATTTACTGGTTCTCTGTTTGATGTTTTATGTTTTAAGATTTGGGAAAGGTGTTAGTAAGGCCTTTCCCTTTATCAATTTCTGTATAAGCTATGTTGCTTTGTGGTCCCTGTTTTACGCTTTTATCTCCTATCAAAATTTAGGTACAGCTTTTCGTTTTCGCCTCCAAGTTTTACCTGTACTATTAATTATTTATCTTTTAGTTAGGGAGTATAAAAATCAACAAATCTTTGAATCAAATAAACTGTTACATTTCAAGAAGTAGTAATATTTAAAAGGACCTTACGACTCTTCAGGGTTTTCGTTTAATGAATCGGGCTTTTCGGATTCGTGGTCTTTGAAACCATTTAGCTTTTTATTCGCTTTTTTGCCAATAATTTCAGTCAAGCGTATCGCGTATTTTTCATTGTTAACAACAATTTCTCCTCTTGCTAACAGGCGATCGTTAACATAGAAATCTAATGGTTCCCCTGCCATTTTGTCTAAAGTGATGGCTTGTCCTTCTTTAAGCTCTAAATAATCCCTTACAGGCATGACCTTTTGGGAATAAATCACCTTTACTGTTATAGGAACATCATTAATAAAGCTAATATCTTTCATATAATCATAATACACTAAATCTCATGGCTTTTTGTGAATAATGTATAAATGCTCCATAACTCCTAGACCTCAACTCAACCAATGGCGAAGTTAAGATGCTTGCCAACTAATACCTAAGAAGAGTGGCTCCCCAAGTAAAACCAGCGCCAAAGGCTACAAGAGCCACAAGGTCACCTCTTTGAATCTTACCCTCCAAAACAGCCTCATCAAATGTAATAGGAATAGTAGCCATAGTCGTATTCCCATATTTTTGTAAAGTATTATGAGTCTTACTATGAGGAATTTTTAAATTATCTAATACCATTTGATTAATCCTAAGATTCGCCTGATGAGCGATTACAAAATCAATATCGTCGGGTGATGTGTTGGTGTTAGAGCAAACTTCCAAAATAGCTTCAGACATTCTGGTGACGGCATTTTTAAAAACTAAGCGCCCTTCCATTTGTGGATATAACTCCAGATCAAAATCACCTGAAATTTGTATTCTTGGTGAATCGTTGGAGCTCGGTTTCTTTAGACACAAAACTGAAGATCCTTTCCCTTCACTATGCAAAACCGTAGACAAAATTTTAGACTTCTCATCGGCACAGGCCTCAACAATCATTGCTCCTGCTCCGTCTCCAAAAAGAACTGATATATCCCGCCCACGAGTCGTTTTATCTATACTTGTAGAATGAATTTCTGAACCCACAATGAGGATTTTTTTGTACATCCCAGACCTAATCCATGCATCAGCAACACTCAAAGCATAAATAAAACCTGAACACTGATTCCTAATGTCTAGAGCCGGAACCGTTTTTGAAAATCCCAAGCTCTCTTGTAGTAAAACTCCAGTTCCAGGAAAAACATAATCTGTAACTAAGGCCCCAAAAATAATCATATCAATTTCATCGACATTTAGGTGAGCCCTGTCCAGAGCTTGCTTAGAGGCAACTGTAGCCATAGACAAGGTGGTGTCTATTCCCGGCTCAACCCATCTGCGCTCTTTAATTCCAGATCTTTGCTGAATCCATTCATCATTTGTTTCCATGATTTTCTCTAAATCAAAATTAGTCACTACTTGATTCGGTACATACATTCCTGATGATAAAATTTTAGTATTCAAAACCATCTCCCTTTGTTATCTTTAATTTATTGATAAAGTGGCTGGAAGTTCAGTTAAAAATGAATATGTAAACGCCGAGTCATCAACCTTTATGCTGTGTATTTAGTTACACGGTTGCGACCATGTCTTTTTGATTCATAGAGGGCTCGATCTGCATCTTTTACAAGGGAGCGAGCATCTGCTAAGTTATCCATTGGATCCAGTATTGAATATCCTAAACTCACTGTGAGTTGAATTTTGTCTTTCCCATTTTCAAAAACATAATTTTGAATTTTCTCTCTCAATCTTTCACTCACGACTTGAGTTCCTTTTTCATCAGTTTCGGTAAGAACTACTAAAAATTCATCGCCACCATACCTAGCACCAAAGTCTATCTCTCTAAGGTTATCAATTATTATTTGACCCATTTCTTTTAAAACAAAGCTTCCAAACAAATGATCATGGTCATCATTCACTCTCTTAAAGTGATCCATATCAATCATAATACAAGAAATAGCTCTCTTAAAGCGCCGTGCTCTTTTAATTTCAAAATCAATACGATCATACATTGATCTCATATTATAAAGGCCTGTCAGATAATCTTTTTCAATCATTTCTTGTAGCTTAACATTGGCAACAAATAATTCACGATGAAGCTCATTGTTTCTCAAACTCACTTCTATTCGTGCAATTAGCTCATCGAGCATAAATGGTTTACGGACAAAGTCATCTGCACCCAACCTCAGTGTTTGGGAAACAAACTCTCCATCGGCCCTTGCCGAGACAAATATAACAGTCACATAGTTCTCTTTAGAACGAAGTTTTTTTAACATTTCTAAACCGGTCATGTCTGGCATATTGTGATCAGTTAAAACCAAATGGGGTTTAAAAATATTAATAGCACCTAGCGCTTCTGCACCAGTGTGAGACACAGCTGTAAGATATCCATAGTCGTCCAAAGCTTCTTTGATAACAGCCATAGTATTCTTATCATCTTCTACAATGAGTATTCTTTTTGTGTCATCGTTAAACATAACAACTAGTTATCGGACTCAGCTAAAAAAAACTTAAAACATGATCCTTGAGCTAGGGCCTGGGTCCAGTGCTGCCACCAATGGCCAGCTATTTGTAATATGTTAAACTACATCTATATTAATCCGAAAAGAATTTGTGGATCGCTATCTTGTTTCTGGGGCTATAAGTCTCTTCATTTTAGAATTATTTATTTTATTCACGGATACACCTTGGATGTATTTTGATAAAGATAAAATTCAAACTCATTCTACCCTTGGACAGGTTATTAAGACACATGAAAATGTTAGGCGAAAACACAGTGACTCCATTGCTTGGCAAGATACAGAAGTGAATGAAAATCTACAAGCCTATGACTCCATCCTTACTCTAGACCAAAGCTCTGCGCAAATTAAATTACTAGGTGATATCAATATAACATTACATGAGAATACTTTGATTGTAATTGAGCCACTTGAGGAAGAAAATCCAAAGTTTAATTTTAAAGAAGGAATGATAGCATCAAAAATTCAACAAAAAAGTTTAAAGTTGGGGGCAAAAAATTGGACAATAGAAGCAAAGCCAGGAACCCAACTTAGTTTAAAATCTTTGATTGATGACAAACTCGAAATTGAAGTAAGTAATGGCGAAATTCAATTGTCAAACAAAAATACAAATGAAAGCAAAACAATAAAGAAAGACACTATTGTTAAAACTAATGCTAATCAAGTTGAAGAACAATCTTTTATTTCTGAAAAATTAAAATGGAACAATGACAAGAACAGAATCTACTCTCATATTTTCCCTTTAAATTTAAATTTGAATTGGCAAGGAGACGCGGAAGTCCTTGAGGTTGTAAATCAACATAAAACTATTGAAACAATTAAAGTTAAAAATCACTCTGAATATGATTTTCTTTTAAATCCTGGAACTTATTCCTTTCGCTTAAAGGGTAAAAATGGGATTTCTTCTGAATCATTTATTGTTGAATCCTTAGTTGCGCCAGTTATTCAGTACTTCTCCCCACTACCGAGGGAAAGATTTAAAACTAGTGACATAATTCAATTCAATTGGACACCCTTAAAAAATATAAAATATTATAAATTGAATTTCCTTGAAAATAGGAACCTGGAGGCAATATATAAAACTCAAGATGTCCCCAAAAATTCAACCTCAATAAAATTAGAAAATGAAAGCTCATTGTCTTGGCAAATTCATGCTGTCGACGAGAACAATTATGTCATACCTCCATTATATGACTACCCAATTTATTCAGTAGATAATCCATTTGCCGCACCAAAAATAAAAGAAATAATTATCAGAAAACCTGCTAGCAAACTGAAAAATGATCATTTAAACAAAAATAAGCCCACTTTAATTAATAAATTGTGGAACATCATCATACCTAATGCTTATGCAGAAAATATTGACTACCGTGAAGTTAAGTTTTCTTGGGAACCCATTGAAGGTGCTGATTTTTACCTTATTGAAATCTCGTCCAACCCAAACTTTTTAAATCCTGAAATTAACACTCCTGTATCAAAAAATGAATTCACTTGGAAAGAAACTCATCGGTTTGAGATTTATTACTTTAGGATTGCAGCCGGGGATAAAAATGGACGACTCGGCATATTCTCCCAACCACAAGCTGTTAGTTTAAAAGACATTCGCACAGAAGAAATTCCCATTGAAAAGCCCATTATTTCTGCCGTTGAATCCAATAACATCGAGGCACTTGAGTATAATAAAAAGGAAGTAGAAAGTATTGACAGTAATCGAGTTCATCTTACAGATATAGATATTAAAAATAATCTTGAGAATAACTACATTGAGCCAAGCTTTCAAATATTATGGAGCTTGGGTTATGCTTATCAAATCCAAAAGGATAAAATAAAAGACGATTTCACCCAAACATTTGAGGGATCAGTGCCTGTTCTCACTCAACTTTTCTCTAAAGGTAGGCTGTGGGCCTCATATATTGAACTTCAATATGTAGAATGGAAAATAGATAAAGTTATGTACCCATTCCAAAATGACTTCGAATATTTTTCGGGCAGTGCTAATTTTTATTATCGTCAATCGATAAAACATGCCTTTGGTTTACATTACCTTCGAAGACCTATTTCGGAAAGAATTTCATATGAAAAGATAAATTTAATTGATAAAGACTTTTGGGGTTTAAGTTATCTTCATAATTACTCAAAAAGAAAATGGGCCTCAAATACATTTTTAGATCTTTCAGTTAACAGTGAGTTTCAACTTTTAACTCTTAGAAACAGATCCTACTTTAAAATGAATGAATCTAATTGGCTTTTGTTTATAGGAATCCAATTGAAGGGCCAGTACATACAATCTGAAAGTTACTCGGGGTCTATTGTTGAACCAAGTATTTTTATTGGATCTGAATTGTAGAATTTTCTTTTAATTAGTAGGACCAACATCATAGGCAACATCAATAAAAATATCACAATAAAAATCTGTGAATTAGAATGAGTCTTATTTATAGATCCACAGCCACCAGTAAAATTAAATTCTTCTTCGACGAAAGGTTCATAATCAATTGTAATTTTTGATACACTTGATGGCAAACTTGCATTTTGGTTGTCTAAAATTAATTTATATTTAAAATATCTAGAAGGACTTTGAGTTAAGTTACTTAATCCTTCCCAAACAAGAGGTGTAAAATTGGAATCATCAGAAAGTGAAACTTCAATAGATGCTGAGCTTCCACTTTGCAAATCAGAAGTAATAGTTGCTGATTGAAGTCTTGGTCGAGAATTCATTAAATCAAAACTGATAGATTCAGTAGTAAAAATTCCTATTTTATACCTTACAGCTCCAGTAGTAACCAGAAAACTGGGCGGATCTATAGTGCCCAGACCTGTGGGAATGACATCTTTTTCACTGATCCATGTTCGACCGTTTCCACCATCACCCCCATCTCCACCATTTGCTGCGTTTGTTATTCCACCCAATCCACGTTGTGCATGAACAACTCCATCATTGACTATATCTCCTTTTGCAAAAATAGAAATACTTCCACCGCCGCCACCACCGCCTCCACCAGCTCGCAAGCCAGTGATATTGCCACCACCGCTTCCACCATAGGCAAAAATTTTACCTGTGTTTCCAATACTAATATTTCCTAAAACTACAATATCAATTATGCCACCGCCGCCACCACCGCCGCCACCATTAGAACTAGCACCTGTGCCATCTGAAAAAACACTCCCTCCGCCACCACCTGAACCACCGCCAACTTCAGCAAAAGCATCATCAGTAATATGATTTCCTTTTATCCCCCCAATACCACCTGTTGAATCATCACCATCTTTTGGGTCATTACTCCCAAAAGTATCACCATAGGCTCCACCACCACCACCACCTTGTCCTAATAATAGGCTAGTTGATGGCCCAGCTTGTCCTCCCGACACTGTGGCTCCACCATTTACCCCAGAGACAGCTTCCAATAAAATATTTCCACCATTTCCACCTTTACCACCACCACAAATTCCTTCTCCACCTTCAGCTAAGGCATTTATATCTGAAGAAAGGTCTTCTCCATCTCCACCGGAACAGTCTATGGTTCCATAAATCGCCATGTCCCCAAGAACTTTGATGACTAAGGGCCGAGAACCTCTTGGACGAATTGTCCAACCACTAGCTAAATTGAAATTTTTGAATTGTAATGACGGAAATGCATCCGTGTCGATGGTAATAAGATTGCCACTGACATTATTATCAACACTGAACTGAGAGTATGTTGAAGTTGAGAAATTTCCATGGCGACCATCACCTGGGTCAATATCTAAGTTTTTAACTCCTAAACCATCAACATAGTTACGAACATGTATAGGAGGCAAGAGTATCTCATCTAAAGTGTTCCAAATGAGTTCCGTATTACTTTGATCTTGTGTGGTCGAAAATGTTTTAGAAATTTCCAATGCCCAAATTGGATTTATCAATAATAAGACAAAAATGAAAACACTAAATGGCTTCATCTTCAATCTCATCTATCCAATTCATGACTTTCCAAATTCTCATTCTTAATAAATCTGAGGTGAAGGGTTTTACCATGTATTCAGTTACACGCCATTGAGCCGCTTGTGTTATTTTAAATCTTTCAATGGATTCCTGGCTGGTTATCATTATAAAGGGTGTGTTTTTGCGATGTACACTTTTCCTGACCACCTTCAATAACTCAAGACCTTTGGCTCCAGGCATTTCCCAATCACTAAGAATTATATCTATTAAAACTTTAGGATCTTGTAAATACTTTATAGCCTGAGGAACATTCTTAGCTTGCAAAATATTTTTAAAACCAAAACTGACTAAATACTCTACCAAAACAGTTCTTACCATAGCATCATCATCTACAACCAATATACTTAATCTATAATTAGGTGGACTACCTTGTCTCATTTTTCCTCCAAAGGATCTACCAGTGGCAAACGTATGCTTACTTTTAGGCCATTGGGGCTTAAATTTTTAATGATAAGCTCTCCACGGTGTTCAATCTCAATTATTTCCTTACAAATAGCTAAGCCTAATCCTGAGCCACGAGTGCCTTTAGTAGTAAAAAATGGGACTAACACTTGGTCAAGTATATCATCAGATATACCGGGACCCGTATCAGAAATAGAAAGTTCAAAATACTCTTCATACTTTGTTAACTCTATACTGATTTGACCATTATCACCCATGGCATGAATAGCATTAATCATTAAATTGAGTAAGACTTGCATGAATGTGGTATTATTCAAGAGTACTTTCACCGGTTCTAATTTTTCTTTTACAATTTTTGTATTTGTATTTTTAATTTGAAATTCCATAAGTTCTATACATTTATCTATAATTTCATGGAGATAGGTTGATTTTTTTTCTTCTTTAACATTAGAGTTGGATGAATTTTTAAATCTATCTAATATTTTGCTAGCCCTTTCTGAAGCTTCCAATATAATTTCCAAGGCTTTCTTCATATCTTCAGGACTCTTTTTTCGACTGATATCTGCCTTCCCCATAATTTGCATTAATATATTGCCAAACTCATGCGACACGCTTCTGGAGATAGCGGCCACGGAACTAGTCCTTTCCGCATCATACAAATGGCGTCGAAGTGTATTTAACTCTTGATCTTTATGTTCTTTTTCAAATTTAAGATTCCACAAAGTGCTAAAGTTTCGTGCCTTCTGTAACAATTCACCATCATTCACTGGCTTATTTAAATAATCCCACCTTTCTAAACTGTTCTCTCCTAAAAAGGTTCTAATAGAATCCACGCTTCTATCATGATAAGCTGTTACAAAAACCGCATACATATTAGCATCGATTGAAAAAATATCTTTTACTAATTCAATGCCATCTTTATTTCCTCCAAGTAGAACATCGAAATAACCCATGGTATAAGGTTGTCCTAAATCAACTGATTTTTTTACAAGATCCAAAGCTTCTTCGGCTGTAAAAGCTAGATCTACATGAAACTTGTATTTATCATTATTTTCCAAATTTGATTTTTTTGATCGACTTGATACAACTTTAGCTTCCTGAATCGGACAAATAATTTCCTTATAGCCTTTTGCTATTTCTTTTTCATCGTCAACTATAAGTATACGGTTATTCCACTGATACATACTCATGCGGGTATCCTCTCCGAATTTTCCATAGGCAATTGGACTACCATTGTGGTGCCTATTCCCAATTCCGTATGCATCAAAAGAATATCTCCATTAAAAGAACGCAAAAACCGACGGCTTATAGTTAAACCTAAACCCGTTCCTTCACCATTTGTTTTTGTCGTAAATTGAGTTTTAAACAACTTCTCTTTGTCCTCTGGAGAAATGCCCATACCATTATCCGTAATGTGAATTTCGATATTATTTTCATTTGGAATTAAACTTATTTTTATAATTCCTTGAAGTGATTTGTTGTTAACTGCTTTTTCGGTAATCGCTTGGATTGAGTTTCTTATTAAATTAGTTAAGCTCTGAATAAACTCGTCTAAATCCACACGAACCCTCACCTGAGACGAGTTCTCATTAAATGAAATCTTAACATTGTGTCGAGAAGCCAAATCTGCCATGATGTTTATTGATTCTACAATAAGCTCATTTATATTATGTGATCTGACTTCATTTTTTATTTTGGACATAGAACGCATGGATTGTACGATTTTATTAATCCTTGCTGATTCCTTTATTAGAAAGCGTATATCCTCCTTAAAGAGGTTTTCGTTTGAGACAATTGATTCTTCAATTTTTTTTAAGTTCAATAAATCTTCTTCCCACAATGTTTTTCCCTCATAAATTTGGGAAGGCTGCTTCCAACTTTCAATAAGTCCATTAAAATTTTTACTTTTGTACTCTTCTTCCCATGCTTGGCGAATTTCCTGCAATGTTTGAACTTGATCGTTGAACTGGTTTTTATTTTTTAATATTTGAGTTCTGTTTATTATATTAGTTAATGGATTTAAAACTTCATGAGCTGCCCTACCTGCAATTTCACCCACGGCTGCCAACCTGGAGGTTTTTAACATGGCCTCTTGTGCACGTTTTACAGCCTGATTTTGTTTTTCTAATTGTTCTGTTCTTTCAATGACTTTAAACTCTAAATTTTTGTTTGCCTCTTCCAAGTCATTACGGGATTTTTTTAGCTCTTGAATCATTTTATTAAATGATTGTGCAAGAGCGCGTATCTCATCTTTTGTCTCCACATTGATCTTCGTGTCCAATTGTCCCTTTGATACTTTCAGCATACCCTTCATTAAAATTTCGATGGGTTTCGTTAGTGATTTAGAAAAAAATATGGTAACAATAAAAGCCAGTGTTACAACAATAGAAGCAAACAATACAGATCTATAAACCAACAAATCTACCGCTTTAAATGCTCTATCGCTATTAACATTGGATATTATAAGCGATCCATTATCTAATTTTGAATAGGCCCCCAAATAATCCATACCCTCGTGCTTAAATTTAATTACACTTGTATTAACTGCTTTTTGAACTACATTTTTTATAATTTCCTTATGAATATCTTCATCCAAATTACCAATAAGAGCATCACCACTAGGGCTTAAAACTGTAATTGAAGAATAACTGTTCTGTGCAATAAGGTTGTATAGCTTTTCAACTTTAATGAGTGCAACTAAAGAATATTGATTAATAGGTTGTTTTTTTTGATTGTATTCAATGATCATTTTACTATAACCAATAAGGGGTAATTTGTTTTCTTTTCCCAAGGTCCAAAGACTTTCACCCTGGCGCAAATGTTCTTTGAAAAGGGTATTTTTGCTTACTAGACTTAGAAGTTCATCAGCCCCTTCCAAGCGATAATTTTTTATAAAATTTTTGTCAAAATATAAAACGGAATCGACTTGCTCAAATTTTTCGCTTTTTGCTAGATAAACAATTTCTGAATTTTCTCTAATAAAGTTTTGCAATTCGTTTTTATCACTAAAATAAGGATACAATTCAATTCGATCTCTCACGCGACTTATCAAACTGCTAAAATCAGAATTTAAAGTAGTCACAATATTTTTATTATAATCGTAAACTAACTCAGTTTTATCTTGTTTAAATACCTTTATCGCCATAAACAAATATGCACTTACGCAAAGTAAAAGTAATAATGTTGTTACAAATAAAAATTTATAACGGATCGAAAAAAAAGTTTTCATATCTATATAATCGGTCGAGCAGGATAATTATTTTAGAAATTACATTTTTTATTTTGTTAATGTATTGCTTATAAGGCAAAAGCTAGGTCATAGTCCAGTGTGCGATCCGAAGAGTTTTTTCATATACTTTATTTAAAATAAGGTTCCCGGTTAAATTTCCGTTAAGCACTTCAAATAAGGTTCCCGGTTAAATTTCCGTTAAGCACTTAGTCAAATCTGAACATATAAATTTTCATAGCGCCGGAGTTGCAATGCAGCAAAAGCAATATTGAAATCACTCCCGTCTGTAATACGAATTTTTTTATTCTCGACTATAGAAATCCCAAAAAAAAACACAAGTATAATACTTTAAATACCTTCTGCGATAGTCGTTTAAACACAATAAAGCCTCTCTAAGGCTAGTGTTCTGAATGAACATCAACATGTATTCGGCAGGAGAATTCAAGCGATAAGGCTTTTAAAAGAACTTCCAGAACCTGAGACCTATACAGAAATCAGATTTGTTGTAAATCAAGAGTTAAAAAAATGAAAAGACATTTTGAAAAAGACAACAAGCAGCCCTTATCCGAATTCCAAAACAAGACTTCAAAAACAAAATCGGATCTACCCAGTGGCGCAAGTACGAATACTAAAACCATTAAAAATAAATTTCAGCTAAAAAGAAAATTATCATACAGCAAACAAGCCAAAGCTAAAATACAACAAAATGAAATAGCGCCAGAGTTGCTACTTGGTTAAGTACCTAAGTCATTGTTTTCACCAGATTTCCTTCTTCGCTTTTCAGATATCCATTTTTTAGGAGCTTGTCGAGAAAACCTGGGGTAAGAGCGTCCGGGTTGCCTATAATGATAGTGTTGTGAAATGACTTCAATTATATCATCTATAACTGCATCATTGCTGTTTTGAAAAAGTAATTCAAAATAATATTTCTCTAACGAATAGGCAGCACCTACAAAGCTTATTACTTTTTTCTTAATTGTGGTGACCTTAAACTTCAAGTAAGAAGTTAAAGCTTGTGCTAATATAGCCGCATACACTTCTTGTAAAAAACTATTTATTTTTTTCGCTCTGTACTCTAATTTAAACGAGAGTTGTTTTTTTATTTGTTTAAAACTTTCTTCAACAACTTGTCTTTTTAAATACAATTCAAAAAGCTCTTTCTTTTTGTACTTTTTTGTATCCAACTAACCTAACTTAACTTTGCATTAGGATATTGTCTTCTTCATTCGAAATTATACCTATCCAAAATCCTAAGTTATAGATAGGATTTGAATATCGAAAAATTTGTTTGGACAGTATTAATTACGCTTTTTACTATTTCATCGGATGCAAGTATTTGCAGGAGAACTGCCTCTTGGTTCTACATTTTTTGTAATCAGACACAATGTACTGAGTTTTTTGAAGTCGGTGCCATAAAACAACGTCCTTGCATACCCTTAGTCGAAGTCAGCGAAATTAAAAATTAGGCCCATCCATTTTTTCTGATATGGAAACTCCTATTTTTGGAGGCAAATTAAGTGAAGCCAACGACAATCTTTCTCAAACAAACTCTGACACAGAATTTTTAAGATGATTCATTGGGGAATCGATCCGGAAGAAATTTCCCGATAAGTTCAATGGTGTTTACCAGCTTGGCCGTAATGTTGAATATTCAAAGGATTTAGCTGAGTTCGAAAGAGAACAAAATTGCCCACTCTTGAAAAAAAATAAATTCTCAAACACAGATAAAACTCCTGAGGAGATTCTGAAATGGCATCCAGACTATTTTGATTCTTTAAAGAAAAAAGACGGATTGTTCTCGTATAAAGATTTTAAAGCATTTAGGAATCAACAAATTGAATACTGGAAAAACAATGTTCCTCCTGAATTCAACAAGAGGCATACCTGCTTATAGATATTCATTATTATTTATTTGGTCTCGCACAAAAGCCCTTGTTCAGTCTCTTTGAACATTTTGCATGGTTAATATGTCTATCTTTATTTTGCCAAACATTTTAATACTAGGGATTTTAGCATTGGATTTTATAATCAAAAAAATCAAAAACCTTTTCATTTGATTTTTTTGAAATATAAAAATTAATGTCGGCACTGCTAAAGCAAATTCAACGATGCATCCTCAAAAGCAGAACTGAGTTTATAACGCACCAACTACGAAAAAGTCGACTGTCGCCCTATACTGTCGCCCTATACTCCATTGCTTCCAAAATATTCCATTGTAAAAAAAGTGACGTCGTCATGAAGAATTTCATCACCTCTAAAATCATTGGCTTCATTCAGAACAGAGCTACTAATGTTTTTAACACTTTTATATTCATTAAAGGCTTTTAATAAAGCACGCAAGAAGTTACCTTCTCCCCACTGCTGACCGGAAGATTTTGTGATTTCTGGCAAGCCATCTGTATAAAAAAACAATCTGTCTCCAGGTTCCAATTGTATTTCACATTCACTATAAGAGCTTGTTAAATCTTGCCCCAATCGAGGCCCTGATTCGCCCATAATCGGAGTAATGTTTTTTCTTTTATATTGACTCATTTTTTTAAACAAATAGGGGGTATCATGACTTGCATTTGTATAGGTAAACAATCCAGTTTTATAATCTAGACAGCCAATAAAAAAAGTCATTAACACATTTCCTCCAGAAGTTTGAGCAACGGCGGAATTCATTAAACTCATTATTTCTGAAGTTTTCATGTTTGGGAGGGTTTGTATTACTGTCGAAGCTGATTTTGCTGCACTTGTAATCAGTGCTGCCGAAACACCATGACCGGTAGCATCTCCTATCCAAAAATAGGCGCGGTTATTAAAAACAGTATAACTGTACCAGTCTCCACCGCACTCACTGGCGGGTTCATAAAAACCAAAAACTTCGAAGTTCTCATTTTTATAATTATCTTTAGGAAAAAGCGTACTTTGAACAGTTTTGGCAGTTTTTAACTCTCCTTCCATTCTTGCTTTTTCCGCTGTTTCTTGTAATAGCTCTTGGATTTTTGCCGTCATTAAATTAAATCCAGTGGCTAAAACACCCACTTCATCTTTAGATTGAATGCTTACTTTTGTATCTAGTTCGCCTTTTATTATTTTATTAACAGCAATATAAAGCTTAGATAAATTTTGAGTTAATGTACTTGCACCCAAAACGCTTACAATAATTGCAATACCAAGCAACATAACTAATAGCAAACCAGTATTTATCGTCATTACCTGTAAGGCTTCAAGTGCTATGGATTCAGGAATAACAGACAACACTCTATAACCACCTATGCTTACTAATGCACTTGCAACTAAAAATGTTCCCTGTTTAGTTTTAATATTTTTTACCGCAGTTACGGAATTTGCATCTAATTGACTTTCTAAAATAATTTGCTGTAGTGAATCTTCAGAAATTTGATGTTGTGGTTTTAGTGTTTTTAAAATCAACTCATTTTTTGAATTCAATAAATAAAAATTTTGAATTTTTGGTTTATAAAAATTTTCCATAAAATTGGCTTGGGCAAATTCCGCTACAGCCAATATTTTATAACCACTATTCTTTGCAATTTGTAGGGCCAACACCCAAGATTGATCTGAATCGGGAGCTCTAGTTATATAGAATTCTTGGCTAAAAGCTTTAACAGATATCTGATCTAACCAAGTTTCTGTCAATTTAGACTGAGGTTGGGACTCCGAACTTACAATTTTAAATTTATTGTTACTTTCCATTTTTAATATGTAGAAGCCAACTATTGATTTTTCAGACCTTATAAATCTTTTGGTATTTTCTGTTAGTTGAAATCCAGTATCTAAAGGGCGTCGAAGCACGTACTCCACTTTTTTTAAAGAACTATCAATATCAGCGCTCACCATCAATGACGTATTTTTAGAACTCTGCAGTGCCGTATCAAAAACATAGGCAATTTTGTCCTTTTTATACTCCACCATGGTCCAGTAAAACTGTGTTAATAATGATGACGTGACCAGGACTATCGTCAGGGCTAGAAGTTTAAATTTAACTGAAATATATCACCTCACCTGTCGATAATAATGATAGCGAGTATCGGACAACATTGTAAACAAAAATTATGGCAACTATGAATTTAAAACTGAGTGACAAACTATTATTAATATTGGGGCTTGCACTCACTCTTATGCCTATTGCCATATGGAACTCTCCTCAGTTAATGAACCGATTCATTCGCCCTAAAACCACTAACATAAATGCCGCCATCGGCACAGTTAAACAAACACTCAACGATACACGCCGCCGACACAGTGGAAGTTTAAGTTGGTATTCCTTGTCTGAACAAGAAATTCTATTTGAGAACGACACTGTATTTTCTGGTGACAACTCCAACGTTGAACTTCAGTTAGACAAAACTGACTCACCTTTGAAGTTAAATTTATCTGCCAACACATTGTTAACTTTAAGTCTAGATAATGGCATGAGTAAGATCAATTTAGAAATGGGTTCTATATCGTCTAATTTGTCTAAAGGACAAAGTCTACATTTAAATGTGGATGGAATCGATACCATTTTAGAATCCAACTCGGACAGTTCTCAAGTACAAATTTTAAATTCTGGAAAACAAACTATTTTTAGCACCGAGAATGGCCAGTTTAACATTAGAACCGGCGATCAATCTGAAGTTTTAGATAAGCAGAAACTCATTGAATTAAATGGTGATAACATCAAATCTAAAGAGATAAAATTTAAATCCATGTCACCAAATTTACAAAAGCCTATTTTTCTTGGAAATGAAGATCCCATACCCTTTAACTGGACAAATGATTTACAAAGTATAAATGAAGAGGCCTTAATAGTAGAAATCTCAAACTACAGTGACTTCAAACACCCGTTCGTCAGTGCAAATAAAAAGGAAGGAATTTTAGGAAAAGAACTAACAAAATCTGGAACCTATTATTGGAGAGTCAAAGACAAAGAAAACGGACAATCTAAGTCGATACCTTTTATGGTAATTAAAAAGGAAGAGTTAAGCCTCCTGACACCGGCAAATGAAACTTTAATTGAATCCGATGAAAAAAACGAGGCTGTAGTGAGTTTTAATTGGAGAACACCAAATAAATCACAAAACTTTGAAATAAGTATCGCTAAGTCAGAGGATTTTAGAGAAATCCTTACTCAAAAAAACTTGTCTAAAATGAATACCTACGAGCAAACGCTTCCCGATGGTCTCTACTATTGGAAAGTAGCATCTGAAATTGTTGGTATTAATGAACCACTTACAAGCAACACCTTTAAATTTGCAGTGGGCAAAGCGACGAGCTTTCAAGCTTATATGGATGAATTACAAGCAAAATTAAATCCTCCTGTAACTCAAGAATTGCCAATTATCAAAAAGGCTATAAAGCCCCCAGAGAAAATTAACATTTATAAAAATTCAAACTTAGAACTTTTACCCATCAAAGATATTCTTAAAAAAGTCAATCCTACAAACAATAATACTGCTACAAGTGTTAAATTAAAGTGGAATAAAAGTTTAGATTCTTCAGATGTACAAATTCAAATAGCCAAAGACCCACATTTTAAAGCCCCTGTTGTAAAAAAATCTAAAGATAGGAACACAACTATAACTTTAGTTGAACCTGGCACCTATTATGTAAAAGCCAATTATTTAAATAAAAATGGCAAGGTAGTTGCGGAGCCTAATAGCAGTATAGAGTTTAACTACGAAATTCAATACGCGGTAAAAAGTCCCACTTTATTACAACCCTCTAACAATTTAAAACTGGTAGCTTTTGGTCAAGAAAATGTATCCATCTACTTTGAATGGCAAAGCATTCCCTATGCCGACAGATATTTATTCCAAACAAGCGCCAATCCAGATTTCTCACGAATTCTTTCCGAACAATTTACTGTAAAAGCGAACTTTTATTTAAATGAGAAGATGTTACAAAATCAACTTTACTGGCGGGTCAAAGCCTTTCATAAAAAGTTAGAGTCTAAGTGGAGTAAATATCGAACTATATATCTCAATTCTTCTGGTGAAAATTAACCAAAAATCTCTCCATCACCAATTCGGGTTTTAGGTAAAACAACAGCATGTGGCTTGACCGTCGCATTTTCACCAATATGTACATCTCCCATAATACTTGCTTTTAAACCAATATTGGCCCCTCGACCAATTTTTACAGGGGCAAGAACAAGAAAACCCTTCTGACCATAATGAGCTAAAATATGAACAGAGCCACCTATTGTTACATAATCACCAATTTCTATAAGACATGGATCAGATATATTCGTAGTATTGATAATTACACCTTTGCCAATTTTCATCCCCATGAGCTTGTAAAACATATTCGTTAAGGGCGAAGGAGTGATATAATCTAAAAACATATATCGCACAATGTATACCAAAGCATTGTGCACATACCAAGGTATGGTTTCCATGGATCGCCAGTTCCCCCTCCAAGGTTTAACTTTTAATGGTAGAATGAAATTAAAAACGGGAACTACAACAAGTAATGTTACTCCAAAAATAAAAAAACTAACGGAAATTGCAGCACCCATTCCCAAAGAAAAAACAAATAAGCTCATTGGCTTTAAAAAACCATGAACTTTAACTATAAGAGCAATTGCTGGAGTCAAGGAAATGGCCAAGGCACATAAACACAGAGAAATTATTGGTATTAGCACAAATAAAAAACTAAGTGTTTTAAATTTACGAATAAAAACCTCAAAGTACCCTCTCCAGCCTTTTTTATCACTTTTTATTTGATGGCGATCTATTTTTAACGGAGTCAACTTTGGCTTTGTATTCTTATCATTTTTAAATGCTTCTTGTCCCATATATATGATGATTCCATTGTCTTAGTGATTCTTCAATAATAACTCTTTATGTTAAGACTTATGTCTACCTTGACCACTGTTCTTTGTGGTTTAATAAAGAACCTATGGAAAAAGTAATACATACTTATCACTTTGATATTTTATACCAACATCTAGATACATTTGGCCATGTAAATAACGCTGCCTATCTACAACTATTTGAAGAAGCACGCTGGAATCTTATCGAGAGCAATGGCTATGGTTTAAAAAAAATTCAAGATTCAAAAAAGGGACCCACTATTTTAGATATCAATATTAGATTTAAAAAAGAACTTCATTTTAAAGAAAAATGTTACATTGAAACACTGGTTCCTGAGTCGAATAGAAAAATTATGAAAATGAAACAAAATCTTTATGATAGTAAAAAGGAACTGGCCTGTACTGCACAATATACATTTGCTTTTTTTGACCTTGTTAAGCGTAAAATTATCGCCCCCTCAACAGATTGGTTGAGAGCCGTACATATTGAATGATTATTAATCCTGGCTTTAGTCAGGCACACTTAGGAATTCTTATTAATATACCGATAACTAGACTATGACAGTACAACTAGAGAAAAAAGTTATTTTTGACAACATTCATGGCTACATTACTTTGAATCGCGTTGAAGCTCGTATTTTAGAAACCCTCTATTACCAGCGCTTAAGATGGATTCGCCAACTGGGATTTAGTTTCTATGTTTTTCCCGGTGCCACACACACGCGCCACGCACATGCTTTGGGTGTATTGCACGTCATGGATAAAGTTTTAAAGAGCATTGGTAAATCTGTAACTGAAGAAAAATTATTTAATCCAAAGATAAAGGATGAGTCCACACTGTTTCATCGCACAATGAGGCTGGCAGCTATGCTTCACGATATTGGCACACTCCCCTTTTCTCACACCATTGAGTTAGCATATATTAATCATTGGCGACAACAAGTTAAAAAATCAAAAACCATGGCTAATCACGAAGAATTAGGCAGTCATATTTTGTTAAACACAAACTTCGATGGTGGAATTACAAAGATTTTAATGGAAGAAGGCATTGACCCATTAGAATTATCTCGAATTATATCTGGTACCAGTAAAAACATGTTGGCCAATCAATTAATGCACTCTGATGTTGATGCCGATCGTATGGATTATTTGCTTCGTGATGCCTATCACACAGGAGTTAAGCTGGGTGTATACGATATGGATTTATTATTAAGAAATATGCGTGCCCACAAGATCGGTCAGAAAGAAATACTTTGTGTTCATGAAAATGCTATAAATGTTGTCGATTCATTTTTAGTTAGCCGTTATTTTTGGTATTCACAAATCATTAGTGATGGACCCAGTTATAAATTTGATTTAATTGCAGCAAAAATATACGAATACTTTCTTGAAAACGGTTTGGCCTATAGCTTTGACCATCTCATTGAAAAAGTCTCACAAAATCCCAATGAATATTTTACTTTTAATGACTCGTACTTTTTAGCAAAATTGCATGAGTATTTAGCTGGTCGAATTATGCATCCCATGATTCGGGAGTTGAGCGAAATGCTTGCACAAAGAAAACCACCTGCGCAAATTAAGATTTCACCGGTAACTCCAACACTCATAGAAAATGAAGCTCACCGAAAGCAATTAGTTATTGAAGTGACCCATGCCGCGGAATGGTTGAAGGAAGAAATTCACAACATAGACCCTCAAGCTTGGATGATTTTTGACATTCCTAAAAGAGACGTGATGTTTACTAAAAATAAAGAAATGTTAGCTAAAGAAAAAGAACCCGAGATAACTTCTCGGGACTCCGTGCGAGTCCTTACTCGCCACAATGAACTTAAGTTGTTGATAGATGTTAGCAATTCTTTGACCAGTATTTTAAGTCAATATCGGAATTTTCTACCCCGCATTTATATCAGTCAAAATATATATGAAAAACTTCAGAAGAAAAAAGTTTTAGATAAAATGCGTGAAAAAGATTTCAAGTAATTAGTTTCTGTCGCGACAACGACAGAAACCAATCAAAATTCTTATAAGCCGAATAGCAATCCTAATGTTTTTTATTCATTTGCTACTTTTTGCAACCATGATTTTTTAAGAAGCATCCAAATAGTTTCTCCAATTTCTGGCTTTTCTTTTTCGTATTGATGCTTTAAAACTCGTCTTTGTTTTGTTTCTACTAATGAGTAATGTCTAGCGGACAATAAATCACCATTTTCGGTCAGCTTAAACAACCACTGATCCACTTTCCAATTGCCATCGGCATCTAATTGCCAATTTTCCCAAACGGCTTCAACATGGGATAAAAAAAAGTTTGAAGAGCTGGGTGGGCTAAATCCCCCTACTAAACTGATGTAATTATTAATATGATTTCCATCTTGATCTAAATCAGGCTTATTGGGAGTGATTTCAGACATGATAAGATATGTTCCATATTCTGAATTTAATACCTCACCCTCTTTCACAATTTTTTGAACTAATTTTTGCCAACTCTGCTCATCTGAAGTGTTGGCGGCAAAAGCCCAGTTACTAGTTAAGATTGAAACACTCACAATTAAGGCCATTAAAAATTGTATTTGCTTATTTAGTTTCCCCAATTTTCCTACTTTTCCTACTTTTCCTACTTTTTCTATTTTTTCTATTTTTCCCATTTTCCCCCCTAGAATTCTTTTTATAATCAAAATAGTTGGTATCTAAATTGCCCTAAAGGGGTCTTCCTCACCAGAAGAAAACTATTTTTGAAGGTTTTTCAGTGATATTTAATTTGTACATATTCTTTTTAGTAAAAATGAATCTCCCCCGAAACGCTGCAACAAGCATTATGTTACGCTTTACAATTTATCAATGTAATCCTAAATTATTGTTTACATTGAATTTAAATGGAGGCCCTATGAGCGACGCAAGACCCGCCCTTACGACACTATCTGAAGACGAATCTTCTTTTCGCGAAGCCATTCGTGATTTCGCCGAGGGAGAAATCAAGCCTCTTGTTAATACCATGGAAGAAAAAGCTCAAATCGATCCTCAACTTATAAAAAAATTATTTGAAATGGGCTTAATGGGGATAGAGTCACCTGAGCAATATGGTGGTGCTAACAGTAACTTTTTTATGGCTTGTTTGGCGGTAGAGGAAATTGGTCGAATTGATGCTTCCGTCAGTGTTATGGTGGATGTTCAAAATACTTTGGTAACCAATGCTTTTTTAAGATGGGCCAACCAAGGACAAAAAGAAAAATATCTTCCACGTTTAGCTACCGATACAGTAGGCGCTTATGCATTGAGTGAAAGCTCAAGTGGCTCCGACGCCTTTGCTTTAAAACTTCGGGCTGAAGAAAAAAGTGACAAATACATCCTCAATGGCCATAAGCTTTGGATCACCAGTGCCGGTGAGGCTGGCGTTTTCCTTGTCTTCGCAAATCTAAATCCTGACAAAGGTTACAAAGGCATTACTGGATTTATAGTAGAAAGAGACTTCCAGGGCTTTAATGTTGGGAAGAAAGAACATAAGCTAGGTATTCGTGCCAGCTCAACTTGCGAAATTACTTTTGAAAATTGTGAGGTTCCAAAAGAAAATATTATTGGTGAACTCGGTAAGGGCTACAAAATCGCTATTGAAACTCTCAATGAAGGGCGAATTGGAATTGGAGCACAAATGCTAGGTATAGCACAAGGTGCATATGAAGCCACTCTTGCCTATACTCAAAATCGCGAACAATTTGGAAAAGCCATTGCCGAAAACCAAGGCGTGCAATTTCAGCTCTCGGAAATGAGAACTGCCCTAGAAGCTTCACGTTTAATGGTTTACAATGCTGCACGTTTAAAAGATGCCGGCTTAAATTTTGTTAAAGAAGCGGCAATGGCAAAGCTTTATGCATCCAGAACTGCTGAAAAAATTTGTTCTATGTCTGTGGATCTCTTTGGTGGCAACGGTTTTACAAATGAATATCCCGTTGAAAAATTCTATCGCGATGCTAAAATTGGGCAAATATATGAAGGCACTAGCAATATGCAACTTCAAACCATTGCAAAAATGGAATTGTCTTAAGTTTTTTTAAGTATTGTTTTAGTTAACTCAAAAAAAAGAGGCTATCATTCGGCCGATAGTCTCTTAAGTGGGGGTATATTTTTAATTATTTTAAATACTGTTCTTTACTTCCCAAATTTACTGGAACTAAGCTTTTAACTTCTTGAAAATCAAATTCATTATTTTTAGTTTTATAAGCGTACCAACCTATTCTTCCAGGTCGAACATCGTTCATAAATCCCACTTGATAACCAATGTATTTAGGAGAATTAATACTTAAAGATTGTCCTTTTTCAATACTCCACTTTACTCCAGTACCAATACTCATGATTTGCCCAATTGTTCCAGGAGAAAGACTTATTTGCACTCCACTGCTATTAAAAAAACTGAACTTCATTTTTTCAATACGAAGGGCTTGTAAAATAAATGGAGAGTCCTTTAAGAATTCACGACAAAGCTCTCCCATTTGACTCAGATAGTAATAATAAAGTGCAGCTTCATCCAAGTATTCAATGGAAGCTCCATCGAATTCTATTTTTACATTTTTTGCCTGATTGTATCCCAGATTGAGATTCACTAAAGGATTTCCGGCTGCCAGTATATTAGCTAAATCAACACCAAAGCCCAATTGAAAACTTTCATAGGAGGATGGCAAATTTGTATCTGTGACCCAACGCAATTGAGTTGGAACATTGGGACCCATATGGTTGGGAAAACATCTTTCAGGACGAGTGGTTACCCGCAAAGCTTCAGGTCCTCCTTGAATGATTGTTCCCACACCTGCAGAAGCCAGAGGTGTTGAAAAAGGAATGTAACCCTCTTTCTTTATTGCATCTTCATAGTAACTGTCCGGCGAACCACATGCTGTAATTAGACTCACCATGATACCAAGTAAAATAATTTTATTTTCTTTTTTCACCCCAAACTCCTTTTTTTCATTACAACCAGACTTTCGGCCATACTTTTGAAAAACTTTATATTTTGATAAATTGTCGAGTGTCTTGACAGGACCTTGGGCTGGGTCATTCCGGGAATACGATAAGTTTTTTTAATTTATTGTTGTCTGCATAAGCATGACGAAAATTTTATTATCCAGATCTTAGTCTCTTTTTTCTACAGTCATCGTTTTTGCTGGTATGTTCTAAGAATAAACTTTGTATTATTTGGGCTCAAAATGAGTACTCCATTAGGCGGGAGGGATAACTAGTTGTGAAACTTGTTTTCTACTACTTGTTCTGCATTCTCTTTTGAAGCTCAGTCAAACAATTTATGTGTTACAAGTTCCGTCGGTACTGTCCACCCACTTCATACAGCGCTTGCGACATTTGATACAAACTGCAATGGCGAGATGCCGACATCAATGCAGAAAATATATTGTCCCCGCTTAAAGCTGCTAATTTGAGTTTAGCAATTTCTTCCATAGCCTGAACTTTATGTTGTTCATGATACTTTCGCAAATTATCTAATTGCTGCCTTTTTTCTTCAGGTGTGGCTCTTCTCAACTCCAATTTTGGCGGTTCGTAATCTTCATGTAAAGTTTTAGTATTAATGAAAGTATTCACACCCACTATGGGTAATCTTCCATTGTGCTTTAAATGTTCATAATATAATGATTCTTCTTGAATTTTTCCCCTTTGATATTGAGTCTCCATGGCTCCTAAGACTCCACCCCGCTCACTAATGCGCATAAATTCGGTGAGCACGGCTTCTTCCACTGTGTCAGTTAGCCAATCATTAAAATAACTTCCCTGATTGGGATTTTCATTTTTGGTTTGGCCAAACTCTTTATTGATGATCATTTGTATGGCTTGTGCTCGACGAACAGACTCCTCTGTAGGTGTCGTAATCGCTTCGTCATAGGCATTTGTATGCAATGAATTGCAATTATCATTAATAGCGATCAATGCCTGTAGAGTTGTGCGAATGTCATTAAAATCAATTTCTTGGGCATGCAATGAACGACCACTTGTCTGTATATGATACTTTAACTTTTGCGATCGCTCATTGCCATTGTACAGATCTCTAATAGCGATAGCCCAAATTCGACGGGCCACACGGCCGATAACATTGTATTCTGGATCTAAGCCGTTGCTAAAAAAGAAACTTAAATTAGGAGCAAAATCATCTATATTTAAACCTCGACTCAAATAATACTCCACATATGTAAAAGCATTACTGAGTGTTAAGGCAAGTTGAGTGATAGGGTTAGCCCCTGCCTCCGCAATGTGATAGCCTGAAATACTAACAGAATAAAAATTTCTTATTTTGTTTTTAACAAAATACTCTTGCATATCTCCCATCATTTTTAGAGCGAAATCTATAGAAAATATGCAAGTGTTTTGTCCTTGATCCTCTTTAAGTATGTCTGCTTGAACTGTACCACGAATAGTTGAAAGCGTATGTGCAGACAATTCCCTCTTTTGCTCTTCTGATAATTTGCAAGCGAGTTCTTTTTCTTTTTTCTCAATTTGTTGGTCGATGGCCGCATTCATAAAAAAAGCTAAAATCATTGGCGCTGGACCGTTAATTGTCATGCTCACTGATGTTTTAGGATCACAAAGATCAAAACCAGCATAGAGCTTTTTCATATCCTCCAAAGTGGCTATGCTGACACCACTTTCCCCTACCTTTCCATAAATATCTGGCCGAGGATCAGGGTCTTGTCCATACAAAGTCACACTATCAAAGGCCGTAGACAGTCTTTTAAATTCTGTGTCTTTGGATAAAAAGTGAAAACGTTGATTGGTTTTTTCTGGGGACCCTTCTCCAGCAAATTGCCTAATGGGATCTTCGCTTTCACGCTTTAATGGGAAGACACCCATGGTATAGGGAAACTCACCAGGAATGTTTTCCATTCGCAAATACTCCCATCGATCTCCCCAATCTCTTTTTTTAGGAACAATCACTTTAGGAATTTTAGTTCCAGAAAGACTTTCGTTGACTAAACTTTGGCGGATTGTTTTTCCTCGTACTTGAAACTCCAAGCCCTCTTGTTCATAGATTTCTCGCCAAGTATCAAAATTTTCTAAACGAGAAACCCATCCCTCTCCCAATTCTGCGGCTATACTTTTAATTTGCGTCGAAAAATCTAAATTTTTGTTTTGTTTTTGTAACTGAGTGTATTGTCCCAATAGAGAGGCTTTGTCCGCCAAAACCTGAGTTTTATGCTTGTACTTTCTTACCGCCGTAGAGATTTCCGCCAAATAAGCTTGGCGATCTGGGGGAACAATTGTTTGTTTTTCGGCCCCACGAATTTTATTCATGGACAGTTTATAATTGGACCATGGAAAATCCCCCGAAGATTTATGCTCAAGATATTCACAAATATTAAAGAATAAAGCGTTCACACCTTTATCATTAAAATTAGACGCTTGGGTTAAAAATATAGGTAACTTTTCTTCAGACTCAAACAACTTTCTTGATCTTCGAAATTGTTTAACAACATCGCGATGGGCATCTTGTGACCCGCGACGATCCGCTTTATTTATAGCTATAAAATCTGCAAAGTCGATCATGTCTATTTTTTCTAACTGACTTTGGGCACCAAATTCTGAAGTCATAACATACAAGGTGAAATCGGCAACTTCTGTGATAGCGGAACTCGCCTGCCCAATGCCAGAGGACTCAGCAATAATAATATCAAAATCTAAACTTTTCATGTAATTTAAAAAATGAGGCAGCTCTTTGGCGATTTCATTTCCCGATCCCCGCGAAGCCATGGAGCGCATAAAGGTGCCTTTGCGACTTAAAGAATTCATGCGAATTCGATCACCCAACAAGGCCCCACCTGTTTTTTTCTTTGAGGGGTCTACACATACCACGCCTATTTTTACATCTTTATATGTGTTAAGAAACCTTTGCACCAATTCATCTATCAGACTGGATTTCCCTGCCCCTCCCGTACCTGTCATACCTAAAACTAAGGGAGAAGATTTCTTTTTAGAATTTTCTGTTAACTGAGTGAGGAGTGGAAAATCATTTTTTTCTAGTTCAATCGCCGACAAAGCCAAGCCTAAATTTTTCGAAATGTCATAATGTTCTTTTTCATTTTCATCAAAATATTCTAATTTCTTATGTGCTTTTGTGGACTGACTTGCAGTTGTAATGATATCAAAGTCACACTCACGCATTATCATTTCAATCATGCCCTCTAAACCTAAACGACGACCATCTTCGGGATGAAATATCTGAGCAATGCCATAGTTTTCTAATTCCTTTTTTTCTTCAGAAACTATAACTCCTCCACCACCGCCGAAAATCCGCACATATGAGGCCCCATATTGGTCAAAAAGATCCTTCATATATTTGAAGTATTCCATGTGACCACCTTGATACGAGCTAATGGCAACGCCCTGAGCTCCCTCTTGCAAAACAGCTGTGACAATGTCTTTCACTGAACGATTGTGACCCAAGTGAATAACTTCAGCTCCCATGTCTTGAAGAATACGTCTCATAATATTTATGCTGGCATCATGGCCATCAAACAATGAGGCTGCAGTAACAATTCTAACCGGATTTTTGGGAGTATAAGTCATTGGCTATTTTCCTTGGAATTGTGGGGATCGTTTTTCCAAAAAAGCTTTCAAGCCTTCTTTTTGATCTTCAGTATTAAAACATTCTGCAAAGAGTTGAGCTTCTATCTCCATGGCCACTCGACGATCACTATTATAACCCTCATTAATAGCTTTTTTTGCAGCCGCCACGGCTAAAGGTGCTTTTTTAGAAACTGTTTTCGCCCACTTCATTGCCACATTCATTAGGTCTTCTGGTTTTGTGACTTCTACAACTAGACCCCAATCATAGAATTTCTGCGCAGAAAACATATCACCACTCATCACAACCGCACGAGCCAAACACTTTCCAATATTGCGAGAAAGCCTTTGTGTTCCACCATAACCAGGAATTAAACCTAAGCTCACCTCTGGCAAACCCATTTTTGCCGATTCACTGGCAATAATAAAATCACAAGCCAGTGCTAACTCCAAACCACCACCTAACGCAAACCCATTGACCGCAGCAATAATTGTAATCGGCATTTCTTCAAATATTGTAAACAAACTCTGTCCTCTATGCGATAAGGCGGCGGCATGACTGGGACTCATTTCTTTAAATTCATTGATATCAGCACCAGCAACAAAGGCTTTCCCTGCGCCAGTGACAATAAGAACCCGAATTGAGGCTGTATCCAGCTCTTCTGTAAAGAGATAAAGCTCATGAATGAGTTCACTGTTAAGTGCATTCAAAGCCTCTGGTCTATTGATAGTTAAAACACCAATGCCTTCATTAACTTCATATTTTATTGTTTTGAAATTCATTTTTTATCCTTGAGTGTAATTGTAAAAACCACGTCCTGTTTTCTTCCCAAGCCAACCGGCTTCTACGTATTTTTTTAACAAAGGACAGGGACGATATTTAGAATCTCCAAGCCCATCATGCAAAACTTCCATAATAGCTAAACAAGTGTCTAAACCAATAAAATCCGCCAAAGTTAATGGGCCCATAGGTTGATTGGTTCCTAATTTCATTGCCGAATCTATTCCTTCAACACTAGCAATACCTTCATTAAGTGTGTAGATAGCTTCGTTGATCATAGGCATAAGTATGCGATTGACGACAAAGCCTGGCATGTCTTTAGCTTCAACAAAAATTTTTCCAAGGTGCTCCGCAAAATTGGCCACCATACTAAAGGTAGACTTCGAAGTTTGTAGACCGCGAATACCCTCTACCAATTGCATAACAGGAACGGGGTTCATAAAGTGCATACCACAAACTTTTTCAGGACGCTGAGTAATGGCTGCGATTTTTGTAATAGAGATCGAAGAAGTATTAGTACAAAGAATGGCTTCTGGATTCACCACAATGTCCAGTTCTTTAAAAATTTTTAACTTCAGATCAATATTTTCTGTTGCGGCCTCAACAACAAAATCACACTCTTTTAAATCTTTCATTTGAGTTGTCGTAGAAATACAAGACAAAATTTTAGTCATTTGTTCTGAATTTAATTTTTCTTTTTTTATTAATCGTTCACAGCTGTTTTTTATTGTTGATAAACCCTTATCAATGGCTGAAGAACTGACATCCATCATCACTACCGAAATATTTTTCATTGCAACTATTTGTGTAATGCCATTGCCCATTTGCCCGGCCCCGACGACACCAACTTTTTTAAAACTCATAATTTTACTCCTTAAGGGGGTGTGAAAAATCAGTTTATCTTAGGGAGTTAGTGGATTTTTGTCTATCTATCAGCTTCCAGACCTAGGTTTCAGATGCAATGCAAGAATCATCTTGCATTGCATCTGAAACCTAGACTGGCTTTAGTCTTGATATCGCGGAGTAAGACTCCAAATTAAACGAAACTCATCGTTATGGACATTGCTGCCCTGTTCAAAAATTTTTGTGGCTATTAAATAAAGGGAGTTCGTATTGTATTTATCAGAAAATACTAGGGCCAAAGAAGACTTTTGTTCTAAATCCTTATCTTTAGATTCATTAGGGTCAAATTGATCATACCTTACAAAGAGCTTAAAGTTAGGATTCCATCGATATCCCAAATCCAAATGACTAGCATTAAATTTTGTAACTTTCTCGGATTGCTCAAGCTCGCCAAACATAAATTCAGAAAGAAAAAACCAATCATTGGGATGCCAGTGTATATAGATCTGCCCCAAGCGCCACAGAGCCGCATTATCAACATTTATTCCTGCAATTAAATCTTGGGTGACATTTTGAGTAGATATAGGTTTCGTCGTCCCCGTCATGGAGGAAATTCCGACATTTACGTTTTTGTAATCCGACCAACCCCAACTAGCTGTATAAAACATTTGCCCATCTTTGTTGTCACTTTCACCTTCCCCATTGTGAATGGCTAAACGAGTATAATAACCTTGAATTCCTACTTGATAACTAATACCAAAATCTCTAAGCGGAATTAAACGTTTTTCAAATATCAGACTGCGTGGAAAATAAATTTCACTCTCTTGCCATTGCCCCTCAATGCCAAATTCAATAGGAATCAAACCCATTCTCAATCGGCCATAAATCCCCGACAATTGAGCAAAGGCTTCTACTATGCTAAGCTCTTCTTTAACATCATCAGAAAAATGAATCATTGGGTTTATTAAAGCCCTAGATCCTAAGCGAATAATACCACCCAGTTCCTGTGTTTTAAACCAACTCAATGCTAAGGAAGTTTCCCCTAAACCAAACTCAGCTTCTTGTCCCTCTCTCACTAAAAAATAGGGGCGAAAAAACAGATCCTCCACAGATAAAACCCCCAACTTTTCACTCGCTTGAGAATTGGGTATGTACAAACAAATAAGGCTAATTATTAAATATTTTAAAAACCTAAACACATATTTATTTTACGGAATACGGAAGAATATTTCACCCGTCCCTAGGTCCAGAAGAGTTATAGAATGCCAAACTCATTTGTTCTCTTACCTTATCCCTAAGGTCTTGACGATTTTCCATTGTCCAATGGCTGGTTTCAATGGGAGGCAAAATTTTAACTTTAACTGGATTCCACCAGTGCCCCCAAGAGGGAAAGAGCGAGTGCTTTGGCATAATTTTTTGGGCTCCAATAAGTACAACTGGAGTGATTGGACACTGACCTGAAATCGCCATAACAAAGGGACCCATTTTAAATTCACCAAGCTCTCCACTAGAC
>JACKAN010000022.1 GCA_020635055.1 Pseudobdellovibrionaceae bacterium | reverse complement strand
GATGGGCATTTCCATCAAAATATTTTGACCCTCTCTTTCGAAGAGCAGATGTTTTTGTAGATTGATTACAACATATAAATCGCCGGCTTCACCACCTTGTGGAGGGGTATCTCCCTCCCCGCGCAATTTAAGCCTTTGTCCATCCTTTACTCCAGGTGGAACAGTTACAGAAATTCGGGCATGGTCATCTTTGAATTGTCTTTTTCTGATAAAGTTAATGGTTTTTTCGCAACCCTTAGCAGCCTCTTCAAAAGATAAGCTGATAGTGTAGCGGAGGTCTGCACCACGTTGTTTTTCTGGGCCACGCTTTCGCCCCATTCCTCCACCAAAAATATCCCCAAAAATTTCATTAAATAAATCGTGGGGATTGCTATGTTGACCAAAGCCATCAAAACCCTGTTGTTTGAAACCTTCAAAATCAAAACCTTTAGTATGAAAAGGTGATCCTTGGAAACCTGCACCAGGAGCCCCAGCATGGGAGCCGGCATGACCAAATTGATCATACATTTTTCGTTTTTGGCCGTCTCTTAATACATCGTAAGCTTCGCTGACTTCTTTAAAACGATCTTCTGCATGTTTATTTCCTGGATTTTTATCCGGATGGTATTTCATCGCTAACTTGCGATAAGCTTTTTTAATATCGCTATCAGACGTGTTACGACTAACACCTAAGACTTCATAGTAATCTTTTTTCAAACTTGAGTATCCTCGTCGTTATTAACATCGGTATCAAATGCTTCTTTTTCTTTTTTGTTGATCTCTTTAGCAACTACAACTTGTGCGGGTCGAATAATTTTATCGTGAAGACTGTAGCCCATTTGGAAGACTCGAGTAATGTAACCGGGCTTTACTTTGTCGGATTCTTCACTACTTAAGGCTTCATGAACTGTTGGGTCAAAGGCTTGGCCCAAAGGGTTGCTAATGGTCACACCCATGTTTGCAAGTTGAGTTTTAAATTCATTGGAAGTGAGTTCAATACCAGCAATAAAATCTTTATAGTTTTCAGGTGTAATTTCCATAGAGAGAGCGCGGTCAAAGTTATCTATTACAGATAGTAATTGTCGGATAAATCTTTCTGCACCATATTTAATTGTTTCTGAGCGCTCTTTAATTGAATTTTTTCTAAAATTGTCAAATTCAGCACGGAGGTATAATAATTCAGACTTTAGCTTCTCATTTTCTTCCATGAGTTGAGAGTCCATGTTCTCTTCAGAAGAAGTTTTACCCTCTTTTTTAGCAAAGGCTTTTTCCAACTCTTCAGTGTTTAAAGGGCCATCAATATTGCTATCAATTGTAATTTCACCATCAGATTCAGAAGAGGTCTCCTGATACTCTTTTTTTGCCACTAATTTCTCCTTTTTTACACTTTTAAACATGGGACTGATTATAAATATGTCAACCGGGAAAGTCTTCCTTTAAAAAGGTTGTACTAAAGAAGACTTGATTGCTTAATCTTCGACCCAGGGCAGTCAATGACCAACCACGAGAGGACAGCTGAACTAATTTATTTAATAAAAGTTCCTTAAATTTTATTTCTAACAAATTTACGGCCTCAGGACCAAATCGATAACGCAAAGCATCCTTTGAAAGTCCCTCGTTTAACCTTAGTGAAATATGGCAAAAATCTGTTAATGACTCCCATATATTGAGTTTCTCAAATTGTGAGGAATCTAAATACTCATGGGGAAAGGCTTCCTGAGCCCTGGGATTATTAACTTGATGTATATAAGTTTTGAAATCTTTAGGGTTCCAAAAACGCAAGCCCATTTGCGAATGAGGTAAATGAGGAAAAGAAGAGTGTGCGCTCAAGCCAATTCCCCAATATGCTTGGTCTTTCCAGTACAAAAGATTGTGTTGTGATTCAAACCCAGGATTAGCGAAATTAGATATTTCATATTGCTTAAGGCCCTTCGCATTAAGTGAATCGGTAATGCACTCTAACATGTCTATTTGAATTTTTTCTTTTGGACGATTTTGGTTCATGGGATGGCCTTGTGGTAAGGTCAAACAATAGGCCGAGATATGTTGAGGATGAAAAGACATTGCGGCTTCCAAATCGAACCTAAGCTGAGCGAAGCTTTGCTTGGGTAAACCATAGAGAATATCTAGACTAAAGTTGGTAGTTAGATGGGCAAGCCAATCTAAACACTCTCGGGTTTGATGCACGTTATGTTCTCTGCCACAGAGTTTTAAGAGCTCATCTGAAAAGGTTTGAGCGCCGACACTGAAACGATTAATACCCAAGCTAAGATAATCTTTTATTTTTTGCTGATCCACTGTGGTGGGATTGATTTCGATAGTTACTTCCGTTGAGTCTGTAATATGAAGACCCATGGCACCTAGTTTATTAATAATTTTCTGTATATAATTTACTGGGAGCAAGCTAGGAGTTCCTCCACCAAAGTAGAGGCTGGTTAAATCTTGTTGAGAAATTTGTATGGCCCGTGTTGAAATTTCTTTCTCAAGTAGAGCTAAGTATTCTTGGGGTGGCATGATAGAGTTTTGTTCAAAGGTCGTAAAATCACAGTAGCGACAGCGCTGGATGCAATAGGGTATATGTACATAAACACCAAAGTTCATGAGAGTTAAATAGATGAAGCTAAAGAAATTTCAATTAAAAAATGACTTAGAAGTAATAACAGTAGAAAATCATAAATCTCCCGTGGTTTCAGTTCAGATGTGGGTGCATACAGGCAGCGCAGATGAAGGAAAAGGCGAAGAGGGGATCAGTCACTTTATTGAACATTTGGTATTTAAAGGTACTACAAAGTATAAAGTGGGGGAAATCGCCAGCCTTGTAGAAGGTTCTGGGGGAGAGTTGAATGCCTATACTTCTTTTGATCAAACCGTTTTTTATGTAACCATTTCTAAGGAATATATTGATACGGCTATGGACGTTATCAGCCAAATGATGGGCCACCCACTTTTTGATGAAACAGAAATAAATAATGAGCGAGAAGTGGTTTTGGAAGAAATCAAACGCACAGAGGACAACCCCCATCGACAGGCGGGGAGTAAGTTGTTTGAGGGAGCCTTTAAAAAACATCCCTATGGCATTCCAGTTATAGGTTATGCGAAAAACATAAAAACAGTTAAAAAAGAAGTCTTAACTAACTACTTTCATAGACGTTACACTCCTGAAAATATGACTCTTTTAGTGGTCGGAGATTTTGATGGTAAGACTATAAAGGCTAAGATTAATTCTTATTTTTCGGATGCGCCCAAATTTAAAACTAAGAAAGTAAAAAGAAAGGCGGAAGAGCCGCAAAGCAGAGCTCGCTATCAATTTGTTGAGGGACCTTTTCAGGAAACACTTATGCACTTAGCTTGGAAAATTCCCAAGGTTACCCATAAGGACATTCCGGCACTAGATGTATTGTCCATGATTTTAGGACAGGGAGATAGCTCCAGGCTGATGAAGTCATTAAGAATTGAAAATCCATTAACCAATTATTGTGTGGCGAGCACATTTACACCCAAAGATCCCGGGTTTTTTGCAATATCTTCTTCTCTACTTGTTGAGAAGAGTCAAGAGGCCTTTGAGGTGCTTTGTCAGCAATTGGAGAGAGTTCTTTCTGTTCCCCCCAGCTTGAAAGAGTTAGATAAAATAAAAATTAATATTGAAAGTGATGAACTCTACGCCTTAGAAACTGTGGATGGCTTAGCCAGAAAATTTGGTACTTATCACGATTTATTTGAAGATCCTGAGTACTATAAAGAGTGGATAGAAAAGATCCAAAACTTACTGCCTAAAGACATTTTAAGAGTGGCAAGAAAATATCTTAATCCCAGTCAAATGAATGCTGTTATTCTTAGTAAGGGTAAAGTGAAAAGTTTGGAAGAAAATTTTAAAACTTTTCAAAAAAACTATAAAAAAGTATATGACAGAACTCTCCCTGAAAAACCACAGAAAGAAACAATAGAGAAAAGACCAAAAATCAAATGGCAAGCCAAAAACACAAGCAAAACTTCTGGAGTCAAAAAACTATCTTCAGGCGCCAATTTAATTTATTTCATAAGTCCTGACAGTCCCGTTGTAAGTATGAAAGTGGCTTGGTTGGGTGGACTTAGGGCACAGGAGAAATGGAACTCTGGATTGACAGAAGTTTTATCAAGGACATGGGTTTCAGATACCGAAGATTATACTGAGCAACAACTTCATTTAGAAGTTGATAAGTTAGCCTCTCACATTGGCGCATTTGGTGGGAGAAACACCTTCGGGCTGGCAATGACTTCTTTAGTCCCTTTATTGGATCCAGCTTTTGAAATATTTGAAAGTGTAACCCACAAAGCCCTTTTTAAAGATGAAGTCATAAAAAGGGAAATTGATCAAATTAAAGAACAAATTAAAAATCGCGAGGACAATCCTGCACAACAGTGTTCTAGAAATTTCAACGAAAAAATGTTTTCAGGACACCCCTATGGATCGGACCCCTTAGGAGATATGGAAAGTCTAATACTTTTACGCAGTAATGATATAAAAGAGTATTTAACTCCTCTAATGAATGCCAATAATATGGATATAGTGATTGTTGGTGACGTCAATTTAGATTATTGGACGGACAAGCTGGAGGCCTTTAGTTCCAAGCTTCCACGGGGTAAGAAGTTCAATAAACAATTTGCAATAAATCCGTTGCAGAAATCTGAGGAGATATTTTTAGAGAGTAAAAAAGAGCAAAGCCATGTTATTTTAGGTTTTCCTGGGCTTACATTAACTAGTCCAGAAAGATATACTCTCCAAGTGATACAATCTATCCTGGCCGGCCAGGGTGGGCGTTTATTTCTTGAATTACGAGATAAGGAATCACTGGCCTACTCGGTGTCTCCAATGCGTTTGGATGGAATTGATGTTGGATATTTTGGGGCTTATATAGCTTGTTCACCAGAAAAAGTAAAAAAATCTATTAATATGTTACAAGCAGAATTTGATAAACTGTTACACCAGAAAGTTTCAGAAAAAGAAATTCTAAGAGCAAAAAGATATTTAATAGGTAGGCATGATATTGAATTACAAAAGAATTCTAGCATAAGCTCTTCCCTGATTTTTGATCATATTTATGGTCTTCCTTATAATGAGACGTTTCATTTTGCACAAAAATTGGAAAAAGTTTCTGCTCAGGACATTCAGGAAGTGGCTAGACAAATCTTTAGTCAAAAAGCTGTAATTTCAGTTGTAGGCTCGCAATCTCCATGGTGAAATATTAATAATGGAAACGTCTGAGATCACATTAGATGCCCAAGGGGATGTTCTTTTTATTAAAATAAAAGGTTTTATTAGCGAGACCAGTGAGTTGTTTTCACAGGACCTAAGCCCTTACAAAGAAGTAACTCTCGATTTTGAACACACCACCTTTATCAATTCATTAGGTATACGTTTATGGATGGAGTGGTTTAAGGGTGATAAGGTTCCACAAAATGTCAAAGTAAAACTCATCCATTGTGTACCCAGCTTGGTGTCTCAATTTAATATGGTCAGGGGATTTATAAACAACAGTTGCAGTGTTGAATCCATTTATGCAAATTATTACATTGAAGACTCGGCTCAAGAGAGAAAAATTCTTTTAGTTCGCGGCAAAGATTTTGAACCCGAAAGTAACAATCAAGAGGGATGGGTGAAAATTCGCGAAGAGATCAACACCGCAGAAGGCGACGAATTGGTGTTAGATACTATTAAAGAAAAGTATTTTTCGTTTTTAGGTAAAATAAAGTTTATAGATTCCTAAAATTTTAAAAAGACTTTTTAAAGTCCTGACTACAATTTCCCAGTGAAACTTTTTCCCATCATCACTTCATAAGGTGTCCTTGTTAAATTAATTGCCTCAAAAAAAAGTCTAGTTTTATATAGTTTAGCGAAGAATGAAAAAGTTGATTGTGAACTATATCAGTTTATAGGATTGCAATAACTTCAAAACAGCAAAGTTAGAAAAAATAGCTGGAAATAAAAATAAATGTGAAAAAAAAGTATAGATAATGGGGATCGAAAATTATTATATTTAAATATTAAGCTTTCATTAAGCTTAATAAGTTTTTAATGTGTCATTTTACATCTTGTCTGCATTTAAGTATTAGTTTCACTCCCTGGGCTTTACTTTTGAGATTAATAATAAATATAATGTTAATATATAAATTATCTGTTCATGAATACTGTTGAGTTAAATTTGAAGCACTTAATTTGGATTTAGAATGGTTTTAAAAAGGATTTTTTAATGAAGGATTTTTTATTAATTTATTTTAGTTTGTGTCTAATTTTTATGTCAACTTCTCAAGCCGGTACTTTCAGGAAAGCTTTTTCAAGACTTATAGATAAAGGATATGAAACAGATTATTTTAGAAAAGTTGTAGGTCATAAAGGACAAAATGCATTAATTGAATTAAGGGAGAATAGTAAAAATGCCGACGCAACTTATATTTCTCATCACGAAAATATGACTCTTTTAGTTTATAAGCCCCCAATAGAATTAAGTGAAACCTATGTTAAAGCATTTCAAAATTTTTCTGATGGGCGTGTGAGTAAATTGGAAATGCAACTATCTCCCTCAACAGTTCCTCCAAAAAAAACAGATATAATAGGAGATATTAATGGTGAAATGACTGTTACAAGGACTTTTGATACACTTTCAGGAGAAAAATCTCTTCGACAAGTAATTTCCTATCAAGGAAAAAGTAAGGCTGAGATAAATGATGGATTCCGCATACTTCATGAAGTTGAAAAAACAACTCCTCAGGGTTCGGTTAAAGTAGTAAATCCTAAACCAAAGTCATTTTCGGACAAACTAAATTTTGAAATTAAAACAGTAAATGAAGAGGGGAATGCTATAACTAAAACTTTTTCTGTAGATTTAAAGTACCCTAAGGGTGAAAAACCTCAAATTTTGGATTTCTATACTAATAACGATGCAACAAGTTTAACGTTCTACACACACAGAATTGATAAAAATGGAAAGTCTATTATTAATGAACAAACTGCAGATATAGCTCATGGTAAAAAAGGGGTAGAGGTTAAATTTAAACCAAAAAGTGAATTGAGTAAAAAAGAAGTCGAAGAACTTGGTATCAAAGCTGTATATGAAAACCATGCACCTCGAGTGGCAGACAAACCACAAATACGTCCACAACGTTCTAATGACAGCTCTGGAAAGACAAATTAATAAATATTAAAAGTCCAAATAGATCCAGCTCTAAATTGTTGAGTTTGAAGTTTGGAGTACATCAATTTCATATTAAGAAATAATAAATATTCAATATCTAAAATTTAGGTAAATCTCCAGTTTTACCGGCGACTTATGGTTAAGAAATAGTAAATTTCCAATATCTTCACTCTTTTGATTGTATAAAGGTCTAATGTTTAAGGAACAAGACTTTACTTTCACAACAAATCATAATTACAATATTTATATATTAGTCAATCTTTTATGATTCTGTTTGTTTGATTAATAATTTTGTTTAAAATTACAAGAAAGGCTTTTAATGAAAATATTATTAATAATTTTGTGTAGCGCAAATTTTGTTTTAGTAATAATTTCGCATGCTGGTCCTTTAGCTAATAACCTTAGAAAGGTAATAAAATCAACTCCAAACATTCATCCAGTTAGGCCAGATTTGATGAGTCCTAGTGGACTAAAAATATGGTCAGAAGCTCAGAAACTCGATTCCATGGCAAGTGGAGTCTTTAGAAGTCCAAGTGGCGAAACAGCACTTTATATAGTAAATAAACGAAATCTGACTGGTGATACCAGTGCTATTTTTTCTGGATATAAAACTGAATCAGGTGGTGTTAATACTTTAAAAATGCAAATAAGTGATGCAAGACTATTTCCTAAAGACACAAAAGTTATTGGTGATATCGATAGTGTTTTAAAAGTAAGCAGAACGACAGAGACGGCGAAGGGAGATAGTATAATTCATCAATCAATGAGTTATTATGGAGAACGTACATCTAACAAAAATTCAGGTTTCCGTCTGCTTCATGATATGGAGAAGGTAAAAGGTGATGAATCTGTAAAGATAATAAATAGAAGCACGAGACCTTCATCAGATTTCCCAAAATTAGACTTAGAAATCAAAACTGGAAAGGGTGATAATGCAAAAATACAAACCTATGAATTAGAATTAATTCAATCCAGAGGACCTGATGAAAAGGTAATGATTATAGACTTTAATCTGGATACTAGTGGAACAAAATTAAATTACACTGTACTCAGTACCAATGACGAGGGTGTGGAAAGTGTTACTGAATACACCGCAAATATAGTTTTTAATGAGGGAAAAGCAATAGTTGATTATAGGGGTCGAGAAGTTCTTACTAAAAGTGATATAGTAAAAAAAAGGCTTAGGGCAGAATTTGAAGTTCACGCACCCAAATCTGCTAGACCCCCACGTGTTAGGCCACAAAAATCTAGTGGTAGTTCTGGGGCGACAAATTAATAAATTAAATACTTATAAATCTAAAAAGGCATTAGGTTTATTAAAATAGTTAACCCACAATTATTGTTATATAACTCATTGATTTTATAATTTTGCACTTCCAGTTTTTTACAGGCGGGCACTTCTTCATCTTTAAATTTAATATCAGTCCAAGCAGAATAGTTTTTCTCAGTTTTTTTACTTAAATGATTTTGATTTTTTTTACCAAATGGATTTGGACATGCATCAGCAATTTCTTTGCCTATAAGATTTGCTGTACTTAAGGTTAAACCCTTGCCCAAAGCCGATTTTGTCATCTGAAACTTAGTGGCTGTTGCTAATAATCTGGTTCCCCTAAATAAAGCTCCCCAAGCCCCACCACCAGCTACAGTCAAAAAAGCAAAATCAAATAAAGAACCACTCAAAGAAGGTTCAAAATTTGCACTCATGCACATTTCGCCCTTAGAACTTGATAGTCCTAATTCATTCAAAGTTTCTTGTACTGTACCGTCATTATAAATAAAGTCTTGAAGATCTTCATCAAGAACAAAACGTCCATTTTTATTTTTGGATTTTCTAATATTCTTATCAACTTCAATTCTATCTTTTTTAAAAGACAACAATTCTTCTCTGATAGATTTCTTTAAAGCTTCCGACGTATTTATGTTTACTTTACCTAAGTCGTCGAGGTCATGCTCTATGATTTGAGAATCTGAAAATTCCTTGTTATCAATTGTAATATTCCCTCTATATTTTTCTATAATTTTTATAAAACTCGATTTACTGATTATTGGGATTGCTAATTGAAATAGTTCCTTTGAAAGATTAAGTTGAAAATATCTATCTTCACTGCACTCACCTAGCTTCACCGGTGCAGGTTTAATAAATGCAATAGCTTCAACATCATATCCTTCATCTAAGCGTCGACGACAGTAATTGCTAAGCAACTCCGCTTGCTTGTAGCCAATCCAGGCAGTGGCTACTGTAAACACCCAATCATCAAGTCTTTTTGGATCTTTCAATAATACTTCTAGTTGTTGATCCAAACATTTATTTTTAAGGATTTGATTTTCAGCACTTTTTTGAAAAACCAGCCACTCAAAAACCTCCCAATTTGTCACAATTTCTTTACTAGTTGGGTTTCCCATTCCGCATTTGTAGCCTGCCTTAGTAAATTCTTCTTCACTAATCTTAAAGCAAGCTTTATCTTTGTTAACCCATTGATTAAATGTCGAGGCAATACCTGAGTTTCTTGCTTGAGAATTATGCGCTATAAAAAATATATAAATAATTAAGAAAAAATAACTTTTCATCCCTATTAGATATCGGTGTTATGGATCGGTTTATTGATTTATAAATTTTATTTGAAATAAAAATTGGATAAAAATTAAATAATTTTACATTGAACCAGACCTTGTCATAAGTAAGATGTTGAGCTCTGTTTATCCATGGAGGACAATTATTTGAATGCGTTAATCCGTCTCCGTGTCAATTCGGTTTCGTTTCAAAACGAGATGATTACGTCTTTTGTCTGGTATTTTTAATAAAAATTTCTCCAAAAGCAAAATTATTTGATAAAATATAAGCAGATGCCAGATTCAACTAAAGCAGTGATTTTAGATTTGAAAAGCTTTTTTATAGAGATGGTCACAACCGCTATAAACCAAAGGAATGTGTCAACTTACCCTTTGGTTTCAAAGTATTTAGTAGACCTGCTGGAGTTCTATACATTTAGCAATAATTTAGATTTAGAAGAAACCCTAGCTGAAAGATTCTTAAAGGCGATTCAAGAAGAATCACACACACTCAGAGTAGAAAAATTAAAAAAATTAGGAGATACAACTCTTTATATTAGTGGATTTTTTGGTGATTCTTTGAAGAGAAAAATTGTAGATATTGACTATTATGCTGAGATTGGTGGACGTGCTTATGAGTTTCTAGCCCAAAACACTCATGAAGATACATATGCAAAGGTTTACGGAGAGATATCTATTAAGTTTTTAGATTTCGTTGATGTACTGACCATTGTTAGCCAGAAGTCTCTAATTCAATCTAATGAAGATCTTTTACGTTTATATGACCGTTATATAACCACGGGCTCAGAATTGGCAAAAGAACAGCTGCTAGAAAAAGGGCTTCTTCATGCAGACATTAAAAAATCTGAACAATAATCTTCTTGATCAAAACTCATACCTTATCGTATTGTAATCAATATGTTTAACCTCGGCTTATCGGAACTATTCGTTTTAGGTGCTATCGCTCTGATTGTAATTGGGCCCAAACAACTTCCAGAACTTGCAAGAAATATTGCCAGATTTATTAATGAAATAAAGAGGTCTACCATAGACTTTCGAAAAAATTTTACTGAAATTGATGACCTTAAAAGCGCTGCAAAAGAAATCACTTCTGTTATGAGAAATACAGAAAATTGGGTAAAGGATGAAGTTCAAAATATTCTTGTCGAAGAAGATGTAGAAAAAACTAAATTAAAAACGGGTCACCAAGAGAATCCGAACCATGTGACAGAGGACAAGGAGAAATCAACAGAAACTCTTTTAAAGAAAACGGAAGAGCCCCAGCATGAAGGTTTTGCAAAAAAGAATAAAAAGGAAGAAAGCTAAATCATGAGCAATTTTCTTGAAGGAAATGACAGTTTGATGGGTCACCTTACAGAATTGCGTAAGAGGCTCTTGATAATTATATTTATAATTTTTATTGGCTTTATTGTATGTTGGATTTTCAGTAGTTTTATTTTTGATGTTATTCGCGCTCCAATTCTGCCCTATTTACCAGAGGGTGGCTTAATCTTTACCGCACCCATGGACAAGTTTCTTGCTCATATTAAAGTTTCTTTGATCGCCAGCATTGTTGTGACTTGCCCAGTTTGGATCTTTCAAGTTTGGCTCTTCGTTGCCCCGGGATTGTATGCTAAGGAAAAAAAAATGGGGCTTGGTTTTATGTTTTCGGGAACTTTTTTGTTTTTAACAGGTGTGTCTTTTGTATATTTTGTAGTTTATCCAATGGCCTTTAAATTTTTAATGAGCTTTGGTGGAGAAACTGACAAGCCAATGATTACAATATCTTCTTACTTGTCATTTTTTACAACGACGACTCTTGTTTTTGGTCTAGCCTTTGAGATGCCCCTTATACTTACCATACTGGGTATGATGGGTTTAATTAGTTCTAATTTTTTAATCGAAAAAAGAAGATATGCTATTGTCATTCTGGCCTTTCTGTCCGCCGTTTTTACTCCTCCCGATGTGATAAGTATGCTGTTGATGATGGCGCCCATGTTACTTCTCTATGAAATTTCTATTTTCATGGTAAAAATATTCGGACAAAAACAAAATGTTGAAATTCAATAAGTGAATTCAAATGAAAATTCTGTAATTCGATAGGATAGTTTTTTTCTTTTCTACGAGTCTTGTTTTCCTAAATGAAAGTACAATTAGTGCGAATATCTTTCGTTCAATATGTGGCCCAAATATTTTGTTCTGAGACATTCAAAATAAGACAGGCTTGTTTTTTAGTAATTTTTTTAGTTTTAATTTTGAAATGATATCTAATTTAAGCTGTTCCGATGAAGTCAAAGCGACCCCCTTTTTGTTTTGTCAAGCTGAGGCGACCACTCTAACACCCTAAATAGACAAATGTTTTTCAAAATATAATGACGCTCCTAAGCCGACAAAGTCGCTCTGTAATTAACTCCGACAAAATCGCTCTGTGGGTACAATAGCCTAAAGACTGTGGTCTAGCTTGCCGAAAAGAACATTGTAAGGAGAGTAAAATGAGCCTAAATAATTCTAAAGTGGTACGTAAGTTGTTTTTAGTATTATCACTGAGTTTTTCGCTAATTCTATCAACCGCGTGTACACGCAAGTCCAATGAAGAAGCTACTCTAGTTAAAATGAACTTAGATCCGGGCCTTTCTAGACCAACTAAAAACAGTAAGATTACTCTACCAGCTGGTTACTTCCCAATGCATATGTTAGTAAACGTCCATTTTAATGGTCAAATTGCAATAGATGAATGGGATTGCAATGAAGGAAAAAACGATACCGGTGATATTAGCAATTGTGCTTTCCCTACATATATAGATTTTAAAGGCCGCACCTTTCCACGTGGATCAAATCGTACCATTCAAGTTTTGTTAGTATACGCAAATCAAGAAGAAAGAATGATTTTTGCCTATGATGATGCAGTAAATGTTGAGTTTAATAATCCCGAGATTTCATTAGATATCGGCAGTGCATGGATTCAACAAGGCGGTGGCATATCAGGTGATGTTGGCGGTAGACATGGTTCGCTAAAAACAGGTCAAGTTGAAGGTTACTTTCAGCCTCCAAGAACAGGGCGACCAGCGATGAAACTATTTGATCGAATGATGTTTTCTGGTTGGTTTAAAGTAATGTTTTTTGGAGACGCTAAAGTCTCTTATTATCACAAGGATTTATTGGGAGTTAAAACTCCATTGTTTGTGAATAAAACTTTAAAGGATTTTCAACAAAGTTTAACAGCAACGAATGCTGTTGCGGCTTTTAATATCCCCACTTTTTATGAAGTCGATAACCACGGTGGAACAGATTACGAGTCTCGTAAAAGTGGTGGAGAAGTTGTAGTTTTAGGATTTTTTGATTCCAATGGCGTTTCAAGATTAAATAGCAGTTTGTTCAGTGTTTCTAGGCCTATTTCTGCAGAGTCTGTGGATTTGAGTTTCAGAAGATTATTAAATGGAAGCTTATTGGACCCTATAAATACTGATAGCAGTTTTCTTGCGCCAGATGGTACTCCTGGTGGTAATGAATCGGAATGGTCGCCCTATCGCCTACAATTTATTCCAGGTATAGATCCCAACCAAACAGAACCCATGATTCAGACCCATGGTATGAATTCATCCAATGCAACAGCCTGCGTGGGTGTGAGTGACGCAAACCCCGTGAGTGAAAAATGCATTAGATTTGTTCCTGGTTTTGTTAAAAATAGACTTCTTATTCCCTTTGAAGGCCCCTTTGTTGCTACAATGGATGGCAATCATTCTACATTAATTAAAAATGATAGCCCTACCGCCATTTCTTGGAAGTTTTTGCCGGGAGTTGCTGGAGTCGCTGTACATGGTTTGGCCCTATTTGTGGTGGATAGAGAAATAGAATTTCACAATGACTACCTTTGCAAAGATTTGGCATTAAGATCGGGAGTTATTGCGGTAGCGAATCCAAGAATCTATAGTCCAATGACACCTGTGGTTTCCCATAAAGTTCTTGTTCCTGTAACTGCGACGAATGGAAGTGGTAGTTATGATTTTACCGCTCTTGCAAACATTAATAATCAGCAAGCTATAGCTTGCCCTTTTACAGTTGTAAATGGACTCAAATATTTTTCGCCGGCTGGCGCTAGTAATCATGGATTTTATGATAACAGCATAAGTTCAAATATTGCGACTAAGTTATCCATAAAAAACATTGGTCCCAATCCGTTCCCTCATTTGAACCAAAATGCTTGTACACCTTTTATTATTGAGGCTTTGGACAACAACAATAATCCCGGTGACTTGCCCAATGATCCCTATCAAATAAATATTGCTCAAGCTGAAGGCAGCTTTTATACAGATGAAAATTGTTCTTCTGTAGTATCCGGACCTTACAATCTCAACCATCACACTGTTATGCTCTACCATAAAGCAACAAATATCATTGGGGATGTTAATATTCAGGTGTCAGCCGACGGTGGAGAGACCGTGCAATTATTGGCTAGTAATAGTATAAATGTACCAGTACAAACAGTAGCTTCTCCAGTTAACATAATTATTTATGCTCCGCTGGAAATGTACACAACCCAATGCAGTACTGTAATATATAGTATTGCAGATTCTAGTGGTGTACCTACAGCCTATAATAATACCTCAGTGACCATCAATTTAAATTCAACGGCGACAACGGGATATTTTTATAATCCGGGAAGTTGTGGTTCCGGCTCGATTTCCAGTACAATTATTAACATTAATCAGACCAATTCATTTGTAGAATTTAGTGGTGCTAATCCAGAGCTAATTAACCTGACAACTACAAATGGTGGAAGTTTAGTTAATATACCATTGAATAGTGTTAATGTTGTGGATCCAGGACCAGCAGAATATGCAATATTAGAGGGACCAGAGAATCCATCAACAAACATTTGTACAAAATTTGAGATTGTAACTTACAAAGTTGTACATCCAGGTCTTTCCGTGAGAGCCAATGCTCCAGCGGGGATTAACTATATACTTGCTAATACCTTAGGGGGCAGCTCATATTTTTATCCCAGTAGTACAGCTTGTAACGCAGATTCTGGGGTTATAGGATTAGGGTCCACAATTAACTATTCTCAGACGGGCGGAACTACGGGTAAAGAAGTTTGGTTTAAATCTACATTAGGGGGCTATACACCCTTCAGTATCAATGTGTCGGCAGACAATCCTGATTTTAGTACAAGTAAAAGTGCCAACATTGGTTTTTAATAATAAGTCACGAGGGTAGCGCCACCTTCGACGCTATCTCCTTCTTTGACATGTATTTTTTTAATTTTAGCATCGCGGCCAGAGCGCATTTCATTTTCCATTTTCATGGCTTCCATAATTATAACCGCTTGGCCTTCTTTTACTTCTTCACCTTCTTTAACTAAAACTTTTACAATCTTTCCCGGCATACCAGAACCTAAGCTGTTACCACCGCTTAGGCCTTTATTGCCTTTTAAGCTTTCATGAAGGAGCATTTCATCATTAAAAAGCTCAAGAGTGCGGTAGGAACCACGAGTGTAAACTTCGTAATTAATGCCTTTACCGATAACATCAATTAAATAAGATGAATTTTTATAAATAAAGCAAATGGTGCGATCAAAAACTTGGTAATCTTCTTTGGGAATCACATGTTTTACCCAATCTTCGTTTTCTGTTTTAATAGAGACGACCCAGTTTTTGCGCTCTTCTCTTACGCTAATTTTATATTGGATTCCATTGGATTTAGCTTCAAATTGCATACATCTTCCTAAGTTAAAGGTCCACGCAACTGGTGAACTCGGCCCGAATCTTTCCATCGACTAGCTAAACTGAGCTTTGAGAAGTCTTTACTGCTTTGATGTTTGTAAGCTTCAATGGCACCAGCAATTAAAAACACACTGTCATCAATAAACATAAACAGTTCTCTATGTTTTTTACCGGTGAGCTCTTTATCTACAAATTGAGTGGTGTAAGAGCCATCAACAAAAGAGGGGTGACGAATAATATTTTTGTGTAAAACTATATTGGTTTTAATTCCAGTTAACATAAACTCAGCCAGCGCGCGTTTTACTCGATCAATACATTCTTCTCGGTCGGATCCCCAACAAATTAGTTTTGTGATCATGGGATCATAATAGATAGGAACTTCATAACCAGGATAGGCATAACTATCATTGCGAATAAAAGGTCCCTGGGGATGACGACAAGTGCGGATCTTACCTGGAGCAGGAGCAAAGGTAGAGGGATCTTCAGCACAAATTCTTAGTTCGATGGCATGACCTTTAATAACTATATCTTCTTGTTTAAATGATAAGGCTTCTCCATAGGCCACACGAATTTGTTCTTGTACTAAATCAAACCCAGTGACCATTTCCGTTACAGGGTGTTCCACTTGTAAGCGTGTGTTCATTTCCATAAAGAAAAATTCTTTGGTGATGTTGTCAAAAATAAACTCAATGGTGCCAGCCCCTTCATAATTAATAGATTTAGCAGCTTTCACGGCCACAGCTCCCATTTGCTCACGAACCTCTGCGGGTACAGAAATACTAGGACACTCTTCAATCAATTTTTGATGACGGCGTTGCACAGAGCATTCTCTTTCAAATAAATGAACGACATTGCCATGTTTATCTCCAAAAACCTGAACCTCAATGTGTTTTGGATTTTGAATAAAACGTTCAATGAAAACGCGATCGTCCTTAAAGTAATTTTTTCCTTCAGACTGACATGCGCGGAAAGAGTTGGCTAACTCTTTTTGTTCGGTAACCACACGAATGCCCTTACCGCCCCCACCAGCGGAAGCTTTAATCATTATGGGGTAGCCTATTTCATTAGCCGCAGCTTGAGCCTCTTCAACACTTTTTACTGCGTCTTCGGTGCCAGGAACAATGGGTACACCTGCGGTTTTCATTAGATCTCGTGAGGCTAATTTATCACCCATGGCTTCGATATTTTCAGGAGTGGGGCCGATAAAAGTAATGCCCGCTTCTTTTAAAGCTTTGGCAAATTCTACTTTTTCACTTAAAAAACCATAACCCGGGTGAACGGCATCGGCTCCGGACCGCTTAGCGACTTCGATGATCTTGTCTATACGTAAATAAGACTCCGTAGAAGGTGGAGGTCCAATAAAATAAGCTTCATCAGCCAATTGAACATGTAAACTATTGCGATCGGCTTCGGAGTAGACAGCTACAGAAACTATTCCCATCGCACGACATGTACGTATCACTCGCAGTGCAATTTCCCCTCGGTTTGCAATTAATACTTTTTTAAACATCATCCCTCTCCCTACAGTGGAATATTGCCATGTTTTTTTGGAGGATTTTTATCCTTTTTATTCTTTAACATTTCTAAGGAATCAATAATCCTCTTTCGAGTCATGGCGGGCTCGATCACTTCATCAATATATCCCAGCTCAGAGGCTACATAAGGATTGTTAAAGCGTGTTTCGTAATCTTTAATTAAGCGTTGGCGCTCGGCATCTTTGTCGATAGCTTCATTGATCTCATTGCGGAAAATAATATTAACAGCACCTTCAGCACCCATCACAGCAATTTCAGCAGTGGGGTAGGCTAAGTTAATATCACCACGGATGTGTTTAGAAGACATCACATCATAGGCCCCACCATAAGCTTTGCGAGTAACAACAGTAATTTTAGGAACAGTGGCTTCACAATAAGCATACAAAAGTTTTGCACCATGAGTGATAATGCCATTCCACTCTTGATCTGTACCAGGCAAAAATCCTGGAACATCCACAAAAGTAACAAGAGGAATATTAAAAGCGTCACAAAAACGTACAAAACGAGCTGCCTTTATACTTGCAGGAATATTCAAACATCCCGCTAAATATTGAGGCTGGTTGGCAACAATACCCACACTTCTGCCATTGTATCTAGCAAAACCAATAACTATATTTTGAGCATAATGTTGTTGAATTTCCAAAAAGTAACCTTCGTCAACAGTTTTTGTAATGATCTCTTTAATGTCATATGGTTTTTTTGAGCTGTCAGGAATGATCTCATTTAATGATTCCTCAATACGGTCAGGAGGATCATTGGTGGGAAGCACTGGCGGATCATCAACATTGTTTGCCGGTAGAAAATTTAAAAGTTCACGTATAAGAAGCAAACAGTGTTTATCGTCTTCGGCAGCAAAGTGAGCCACCCCAGATTTTTGGTTATGGGTGTTAGCTCCACCCAATTCCTCTTTCGTAACCTCTTCGTGAGTAACAGACTTAATTACATCGGGTCCCGTCACAAACATATAAGAGGTGTCTTTAACCATAAAAATAAAATCTGTGAGAGAGGGGGAATAAACCGCACCCCCGGCACAAGGGCCTAGAATTGCAGAGACCTGTGGAACTACGCCGGAAGCCAATGTGTTTTGTAAAAATATGTCTGCATATCCACCCAGTGCTTCAACACCCTCTTGAATGCGAGCCCCACCGGAGTCGTTAAGACCAATAATAGGTCGACCATTTTTAAGGGCGAGTTCCTGAATTTTTAAAATTTTATTGGCTTGTGTTCGCGACATACTTCCACCAAACACAGTAAAATCCTGTGAGTAGACATAAACCGATTTGCCATTGATGCGACCATATCCGGTTATAACTCCATCTCCAGGAATTTTAGTAGAACCCATGCCAAAATTGTCGCAGCGATGAGTAACAAAACGATCTAATTCTACAAAACTACCAGGGTCGAGAAGCACATCAATTCTTTCGCGCGCGGTAAGCCTTGTTTCGCCTTTATGCTTTTTAACTCGATCTTCACCACCTCCGGCAAAGGCTTTTTCATTGCGCTTGTCGAGGTCTTGTAGTTTCTGCTCAATATATTCCATGTATTGACTCCATTAGGGATAGTTTCTGCCATATAGACGTGGAAATGGAATGGACTCGCGGACATGTTTTAAACCACAAACCCAAGCCACGGTTCTTTCCAGCCCCAAACCAAAACCGGCGTGAGGAAAGGTTCCATAACGTCGGACATCCAAATACCATTCAAAATCGGATTTACTTAATTTATGCTCAGATATTTTCTTTTCTAAAACTTCAACGCTTTCTTCGCGCTGACCTCCACCTATGATTTCGCCATAGCCTTCGGTGGCAAGCAAATCACAACTCATGGTGTATTCAGGTTCTTTTTCATCTTGTTTCATATAGAAAGCTTTAATGGCTGTGGGAAAATGGTGAACAAAAACAGGCTTTTCAAATTTAGAACTAATGATGGTCTCATCACCGCCACCAAAATCGTTGCCATTAACAAATTCAGGGTTTTCTTTTTTAATAATGTCTACAGCCTCACGATAGTGCAAACGTGGGAAGGGGGCTTTAATTAATTCTAACTTTGTAGTGTCTCGCTCTAAAGTTTTTAACTCTTCAGCACGATTTTTAAGTGTGCGTTGAACTATGTATTCCACAAACTCTTCGGCCAATTCCATATTGTCGTAAAGATCGGCAAAGGCCACTTCGGGCTCTACCATCCAAAATTCTATCAAATGGCGCCGAGTTTTAGATTTTTCTGCACGAAATGTGGGGCCAAAACAATAGACTTTGCCAAAGGCAGCTGCTGTGGCCTCCATATAAAGTTGACCGCTCTGAGATAAATAGGCTTTTTCGTCAAAGTATTTTGTTTCAAATAAAGTAGAAGTTCCTTCACAAGCACTGGGAGTAAAAATTGGCGCATCAGTGAGTGTAAATCCACGTCCATCAAAAAAGTCACGAATGGCCGCAGCCAATTCTGCCCGGACTCTCAAAGCAGCATGTTGGCGTTTTGAGCGAAGCCATAAATGACGATTTGCCATTAAAAAATCTGTTCCATGTTCTTTGGGTGTAATTGGGTAATCTACAGCAGGAGCAATAATTTTTAGAGTTTCCGCTGATAATTCTACTCCCCCAGGGCTGCGGGGTTCTTCGCGAACTGTACCAACAACAGTAACGCTAGATTCTTGAGCAAGTTCTTCGAAGAGTCCAAAGGATTCCTCCTCACACTCACCTTGAAAATAAACGCATTGGAGCAAGCCAGTGCCATCGCGCAAAATTAAAAACTTTATTTTTTTGGAACCACGTTTGTTGTAGACCCAACCCTTTAATTCGACCTTTTCACCAATGTGTTTTTTAAGGTCCTCGATGTATAATCGTTTTCCCATATCACAACCTATCTATATAATTACAAGATCTGTTTTTTAACATGTAAGAAGAGGTTTTTGCTAGTTTTGATCTTTGGCCTGGGGCAGCGAGAAGCCACGCATCATTTTTTTTAAGACTCGAGTTTCTAAATAATAGAGCTTTTAATGAACATAATAGTCATTGTGACAATATTGTACCATGAATTCTTTACTGTTTGTCGAGGCAGAAGTCAGCAGATCATACTTATATTCTTAAGGATTAAGGCTTGCTCTTAAAAGAGACAAGGCCTTTGATAAGTTTAATCTTCCCTTAGTGGCATTAACATAAAGTGGATTACCACCCCCATCGATTTCAACTTCGACAGAATTTAATAAGGCATACTTAATTTGTTGTGCCGAAGCGGTGGGATTATCGCCCCACAAAACGGCAGCCGAACCACTTACAAAGGGGGCGGCCATGCTTGTTCCATCTAAAGATTCATAACTGTTATTGGGAGTAGTGCTGATAATTCTATCACCAGGGGCAAAAAGATGAACTCGAGATTCTCCGTAGTTGGAATAATAAGCAAGTCCATTAAACTTTGTGATCGCACCCACAGTAATTATTGAATCTGTGGTGTAGGCTGCAGGATATTCTGGTTTGACATCAATGTCTTTTGAACTGTTCCCAGCCGCCGCAATAAATAAAACATTTTTCTGTGAAAGTTGATTCACTTTTAATCTTAAACTTTCAGAACAGCCACCGCCCCAGCTGGCATTAATTACTTTTGCCCCTCGGGATACGGCGTAGTCAATGGCTTCTATGGCATCACTAACCAGTCCACCACCCTCGGAATCAATAAATTTAAGGGGTAATATTTTAGCTTTTGGGGCAATGCCTTGCACTTTGTCTGTCATTATTTCCACATCATTGTGTTCGGCAGCAATGATTCCACTCACATGAGTGCCGTGAAGACTACTTTGGGTAACGTCATCATCTCCCGTCACAAAACTGAAACCATAGTAATCGTCAATGTAACCGTTTTTATCATCATCAATGCCATTGTTAGGAATTTCCTCTTTGTTTATGGCAATTTGATTTTTAATATCATTATGAAAAATATCCAGTCCGGAATCAATCACGGCAACAGTTACTCCTTGTCCACGCGCATCTTCTTGCCATGCATCTTGAGCCCTAATGTTAGCAGCACCCCAATTGTCTATACTCGCCAATTGAAGTCCATCACCTTTAGCAACGGGAGTGTGAATAATAACATAGTCATGCTCAGCCAATTGTATATACTCTTTGTTTTTGGCCATAAAATTTTTAATAAAATCATCTTTATCTTTTGCGTATTCTCGACTTACACTGCCATCTTTCCAAACAACTATAAATTGTTTTTCTTTCTGTGCACTTTGACAGCCGGGATTGTTGGGCTTGTTTACAAAATCGTTAGCTTGGATGTTGTCATCATTATTGTCACAAGCGGTGATAAAAATACTTATGAGAATTAACAGATATAACTTCATAAATCCTTCCTAGAAGAGAAAGGCCGATCATTGGCCTATATAGTTTTGTCGGAAGGTGGAACAGATTAGGTTAGTCTAGAGAGTGCTTAATCCCATAGATCGCTGAGATATTGGGAAAACTGGACAAAGGTGCCATCCAGAGAATGAGATTAATTTTATTTTTTGGAGGTTTTTTAACCGAAAAGAAAACAGTAAATTAGTTATTATTCCTTTTTAGATTTATCGAAAATAACTACACAGTCGTAGAGCTCATGATAGTAGCCATCAAAAACAAGAGTGCCGAAACTACGTTGAGTTTCTAATTGCAAAGTCATATATTTTGGATGATCAAGTGTAGGACTTTGCCGATTGAGTTTTAGACCATATATTTTATAAAGAGAAGTGGGCTTCACATCGGTGGCTTCATAAGTCGATTTTTTTTCGTTTTCATCGGAATAGAGAGCTGTCACCCAATTTACTCCGATTGACATAATAACACTGTCTTTAAAAGAAACTCTACAATAAATAATCTTATGGGTTTCACTAGCTAAAATTATAGGATCTTTTTTTGGCAAAGAAGTTTCGATATCTAATTCAGAGGCCAAAACCCCCGAATGGAAAGAAAATAATAATATAAATCCCATCAAACTTTTGATCATCCTGTGGCAAGTTAGCGGATTCAAAGAGAAAAAGCCACAAAAAGGGTGAATTATGGCTGGATTTGTAAATTATTAGTGGGTGATAAATTCCTTTAAGAAATGCACAAAGGATTCTTCCACTTTCTTGGCAGTCTCTTTAACTTCTTCATGAGTGACTTTTCCTGTGGAAATACCTGTAGCTAAGTTGGTGATGCAACTGATTCCGCAAACTCGAAGCCCCATATGTTTTGCGGCGATAGTTTCTGGTACAGTACTCATTCCTACGGCACTGCCTCCAATTTTTTGTAAAAACTTAACTTCTGCAGAAGTCTCGTAAGTAGGACCACTCACCCCGCAATATACGCCTTTAAAATGACGAATTTTTAATTGTGTCAATAAACGGGAAAGTTTTTCATTAAGTTCTCTATCATAGGCCTCACTCATATCTGGGAAGCGCAAACCCAATTCCTGGATGTTAGGTCCAATTAAAGGGTTGTTGCCAGTGAGGTTAATGTGATCTGTGATAATCATAAAATCACCAGCTTTCATTTGAGGATCAATCCCGCCGGCGGCATTAGTTAAAATCAAAGTTTCTATACCCATTTGTGCGAGCACTCTGGTGGGAAACACCACCTGGTTCATACTATGTCCTTCATAATAGTGAATTCGACCTTGGAGAACAACAACAGGGGTGTCGCCAACTCTCCCCAAGACTAACTGACCAGGGTGCCCATCTATAGAGGGGGGAACAAAATGAGGAATGTCAGCATAGGGAATAGAACATTCAATATCAATTTCTTCGGCAAAAAGGGAGAGTCCCGAACCCAAAGTAATACCTATTTTAGGTTTCAATTGGCTCTGCATTCGAATAAAATCTATGGCATCTTTAATTCGATCGAGTAACATTTAAATCACCTTAGCAATTAGGGGTGGAACTTCCACAGTTCCACCAGTGGAGTTTATTTTTATAGCATTTAAAATTTCAATACTCACTTCGTTTAATGACTCTGCTTTGTTGGTATACAAAAAAGCAATGGTTTGACCCTTCGAAATTTTTTGTCCAAGTCGGCAATTCATTTCAATTCCAGCAGAGTGATCTATCAAATCAGTAGTTTGTAACCTTCCAGCACCTAATTTAATAGCAGAAAATCCAATTTCTTCACAATTCATTGCAGAGACAACACCATTGCAGTTACTGACGACTGCAAATTTATGTTTAGCAGAAATATTAGGCTTCAAGCTTGTGCATCCTTGTCTCTTTGCTATTTCTTGGAATTTTTTAAGAGCTCTCCCCGAACGGAGCATTTCATTGGCGATATCTAAACCTTGGTCAGGGCTCTTTGCTCTATTACCGAGATAAATCATATAACCCGCTAAAATTAAACTAAGGTCTCGTGTGTCCGCGTAGAAGTCCATTCCTTGATCCATAAAATTCTTATTATTTAGAATGTCTAAACACTCTTGTACCTCTAAACCATTGCCAATAAATCGACCCAGTGGCTGTTCCATGCTAGAAAAAACCACTACCACTTCGAGGCCGTTTTTTTGACCAGTAGTTTTTAATAAATTGGCCAAAGCCTCTGCTTGATCGAGGGTTTTCATAAAGGCACCAGAGCCATATTTTACATCTAAAACTAAGCCGGTTATATTTTCAGCTAATTTTTTGCTCATTATGCTGCCACAAATTAGAGGAAGTGAGTCGACGGTCGCTGTTACATCTCTGAGTGCATAAATCTTTTTATCTGCAGGGCAAATATCTTCGGTTTGCCCCATGATAGCCAATTGGTGTTGACTGACTTGGGTTTCAAAATCCTTCTGTTTCAACCAAACATTAAATCCCGGCAGGCTCTCTAGCTTATCTAAAGTTCCACCAGTATGTCCAAGCCCACGCCCTGCAATCATTGGAACATGAACTCCGGCCGCGGCAACGATGGGCCCTAAAATCAGGCTGGTCTTATCGCCTACACCACCCGTGCTGTGTTTGTCGATACGAAAATCTAAATGATTAAGGTTTAATGTTATTCCAGATTCTTTCATGACCTGAGTAAATACAGAAACTTCGTCGTCCGTTAAGCCCTTGAAACAAACGGCCATTAACCAAGCAGACATTTGGTAATTAGGAAGGCCTCCTTGAGTAAAACTATTTACTAAATAAGAAATTTCTTCCGCTGTATGTGCTTGACCACGTTTCTTTTTTAAAATCAATTCTACTGGATTATAACTCATTTTTTAAACTTTCGACGATAGTCACACCTTTGCTGGTACCAATGCGATCAACACCCATTTGGATAAATTCTAAGGCACTTTTTAAATCTCGAATTCCACCACTGGCTTTTATTTTTAGATTTGTAGTTCGTGCCCGTTGAATAGTTTCTATATCGGAGGGTTTGGCGCCACCTATCGAAAACCCAGTCGATGTTTTAATATAATGAGCATTAGCCTTTTCACAACAATGTGTGGCCGTGGCAATTTCTGTGGGGCTCAACAAACAGGTTTCAATAATAACTTTGACGGGGCAGTCTTTTGCAGCGGAAACAACATGCGAAATCTCATTGATTAAGTAATCTTTATGTCCCTCTTTAAGGGCGGAGATGTTAATTACCATATCGATTTCTGTGGCACCTAAAAGAAGGGCTTGTTGAGTTTCATACGCTTTTGTTTCTATAGTGTTTTGCCCCAAAGGAAAACCGATAACTGTACATAAGCCCACTTGCGATCCAGAAAGCTGTTCGGAACATAATTTTAAAAAATAGGGCTGTACACAAACTGTGGCAAAACCCCATCTTTTAGCTTCTTCACAAAGCATGAGTATTTCAGAGCGCGAAGCCGTTGGACTTAGCAGTGTGTGATCAATATATTTTGCCAGTTCTTTAGCGCCAAGCATCATAGATCCTTTTGTTAAATGCTTTATGTATGTAAAATCCTATATAACAGGGGTCAATAGCAACTTAAAACTCAAAATAATTGCTACCCCTCTTGGGTCATTGGAGAATTATATGGTTAAAAAACCTTTTTTGAACATATTTTTAATTATTATTTTATGTTTTAGTTTTTCACAATTTGTCTTTGCCCAAGTTGAAAAGGTTCCCAGAGTTAATTCGGGTCCAAGAAAACAATTAGCAACTATTGTTTTTTCTGGTTTGGCAGGAGCTGTTTTGGGCTTGAGTACATTGAGTTTTCACGGTCGTCCACAAGACAAACTTTCTAATATTGCTGTGGGATTTGCTATAGGAATTATCGCCGGAACCATTTACACCACTTACAAACAAGCCACTCAACCTTATGGAGCCACAACTTTGGAAAGAGAACTGTTTTTTGCTGATTTAGATAAAGTGCAATTGCCCTATGACAACTCGGTATATTCACTTTCCCAGGAGTGGACTTTTTAGAAGGATATCTAAAAAGTCTATAAAATCTTAACAGGTTTTAAACTAGCCGATCTTCTTTTTATTAAATCCAAAACCACCAAGAATCCCATTTTTTGAAGAATCGGAATTTGAATCCGGATTTATTTTTAATCCTCCATTGCTGGCAGGCCCCTCAGAAGTAATTTTTAGTCCTCCAACAGGAGCTGAAGGTCGAGGAGCTGGGTTTGGCGTCACAACATTTTGATACATGGGCTTTGAGTTAGAGCGAGCGCCCACGGCATCGGAAACTCCCTTTAATTTTCTACCCAAAAAAGCCTCGGCATCGGCGGTTAGTATTTTTCCTTCATTAATTAACTGAGTGAGATGTTGTTCAAAAGTGACCATTCCATCTGCACTTCCTGTTTGCATACTAGAAGGTATTTGAAATGTTTTTCCCTCTCTAATTAAATTGCCAACAGCTTTTGTATTTACCAGAACTTCTAATCCGGCAATTCGGCCAGGTCTATCTTGGCGTTCAAATAGGGTTTGTGCTACAACTCCACGAAGACTTTCTGAAAGCATTACGCGAATCTGTGCTTGACGATCTGGTGGGAATACGTCGATTACACGATCCACAGTGCTGGGTGCAGAATTTGTATGTAGAGTCCCAAAAACTAAGTGACCTGTTTCTGCGGCGGTCATAGCCAATTCGATAGTTTCTAAATCTCTCATCTCACCAACTAAAATTATATCTGGGTCTTCACGAAGAGCTGCCTTTAAAGCTTTAGCAAAACTTTTAGTATGACTGCCAACTTCTCGCTGATTAATAAGAGATTTTTTATTTTCATGAACAAATTCTATAGGGTCCTCAATTGTTAAAATGTGGGCTTGATCACGGGAGTTAATGCTGTCGATCATGGAAGCCAGTGTTGTTGACTTACCAGAGCCAGTAGGTCCGGTAACAAGGATGAGGCCGCGATCCACTTCAACCAAATTGGTAACTGATTTAGGCAAACCCAACTTTTCTGCTGATAAAATTTCTGTTGGAATTACACGGAAAACAGCACCTAATCCGCGTCTTTGCATAAATATGTTCACACGAAATCGTGAAAGACCTTCAATGGCATAACTGCAATCTAGCTCCCAGTTTTCAATAAACTGTTTTTTCTGTTTTTCTGAAATGATCTCAAAGACTAAGTCTTGAATCAGAGGACTATCAAAGGTGGATTCTCCATCAATGGCCATCATGTCTCCATGTAGCCTTAATAGTGGAGGCGCTCCAGAGCTGAGATGTAAATCAGAGGCACCTTTTTCAACCATAATACGAAAGAGCTTGTCAATTTTTGCCATATTATCCCCATTGTTCTTTGTGATAAATCGGCATAATTGTTCATAAATTAGAGTAAAAGCCTGTAATCGCGACTTAAGACTGGACAGTATAAAAGCAAACTCGGTTGAAAAACTGCCGACAAACCAGTACAAAGAGTATCGACCTGAAATACTCGTGGAGAAATTTTTAATGGGAAGTGAAATTTTAATCAATGTAAGACCCAATCAAACCCGAGTTGCCTATGTTGAAAATGGAGAGCTTAGTGATCTTAAAGTAGAAAGGCAAAAAGCGCCTACCAGTGTTGGATCTGTTTTTAAAGGTAAAGTGATGCGCGTACTTCCAGGAATGCAAGCGGCCTTTGTAGACATTGGTCTAGAGCGTGCCGCCTTTCTTTATGTGGGAGACATTCGTGGTGACATCGATTCTGAAAAACTTTTAGCTGAGGATGAGGCAAGTGAAAATCCAGAAAAAGAATATGAAGCCGGCAGCCTTTTAGAAAGCCCAACAACAGAATCCGAAGCGCCTGTACTCTTGATTCAGGATCTCCTTAAAGAAGGTCAGATGATTTTGGTTCAAGTGGCAAAAGATCCTCTTGGGACCAAAGGCGCACGTATAACAACTCATGTGTCTTTACCGGGTCGACTCTTAGTATATATGCCCACACTCAATCACTTGGGAATCTCACGCAGAATAGTGAGTGAACAAGAGCGAGAACGTTTACGAGTTAGTATAGAGTCACTCAATCCCCGCGGAGGAGTAATTGTTAGAACTGCAGGAGAGGGCGCAGATATCAATGCGATGAAGCAGGATTTAGAATATCTAAATAGAACTTGGAAAGAAATTCAGCGCAATAATGAAAAAAGAAAAACCCCAGGTTTAATTTATGCAGATTTAGATGTCGAGCTTCGGGCCCTTCGCGATTTACTCACGGAAGAAATTGAAAATGTCATAGTTGACGACCAAAGAGTTTATAAAAAAGTGGTTAATTTTGTGACTCAATTTATGCCTAAATTTAAAAATAAAGTGAAGCGCTACAGGGACCCACAGCCCTTGTTTGATTTGTACGACCTTGATTTGGAAATTTCACGTTCTCTAGGGCGCACAGTTTGGTTAAAATCTGGCGGTTATATAGTCATTGACGAAGCCGAAGCCCTCGTCGTGATCGATGTAAATACCGGTCGCTTTGTTGGAAAGAAGGATCTCGAAGACACCCTGTTGAAAACAAATTTGGAAGCGGCCAAGGAAATTGCCCATCAGTTGCGAATTAGAAATTGTGGTGGAATTATTATTATCGACTTCATAGACATGGAAAAAGAACTGCATCGCGAAAAAGTTATGTCGGCTCTCAAAGAGGAACTCAGCAAAGATCGCTCTCGTACAGAAGTTGTATCTATGTCAGAACTGGGCTTAGTTGAGATGACTCGCAAACGCATCCGACCCAGTTTAGTTTCAACCCTATGTGAAAGTTGCCCTTATTGTGATGGGAAGGGTTACATTAAACAAAAAATGACTGTATCCAGTGAGCTCTTCCGGGAGATAGAAAGAGAGGCTTTGCGATCCTCGCGGGAGTTGCGTTTTGTTGTGACCTGTCATGGTGACCTAGCGGACTGGATTTATGCAGAAGAAACCGTTGCCCTTGAAAATCTTGAGAAAAAGCTGGGGTGTTCTGTCGCATTTAAAATTGAGCAAAGTTACCATATTGAACAATTTGCAATTGAAGTAGGATAATAATTTATATTTCACTTTTCTAGCGAGAAGTTGTAAGTTCCCGGTCTCAATCCATGGCCAAGGGGAGAACCATGAAAATTATTATCTTTATATTATTAATCTCGATGAAGGCATTAGCTTCCAATACATTAATAGATTGCGCACCTAAAGACGGACAAATGTCCCCAGACCAGAAGCTTTATACGACATATTCTTTAGAAACCAATGAATTGTCCTCGCCGATACTGCAATTCCGCAAAGGCTTTTTGGGGGAACAAGACCATTCCTACCTGGAAATAGAAACCTATAAATTGGGTTTTTTCTTTAAACAAGAAGAGTCAGTGTTTGCCTTAGCCTATCAAGCTGGGGAAGATAAGATGCTGATATTAGGCATGATTTGGCCAGGGGCAGAGGGAGACGAAGTTATGGCAACAGCTGTAATCATGTTAGATTTTGCAGGTACGTTTGAACCCATAAGGCAATTAGTACTTCCCCCAGAAAACATTAAAGAGTGGCAGTGCCGGGTTAATATTAAAGATATTAAAACCCTTACGGCAGAAAAAGAGTTAAAGCCTAAGGAGAAAATCAAGTTGGAAGAGCATTTCAAGTTACCGTTACGCGTTACAGCTGAGGGAAACTGAAGCCTTTTTCATGAAAACAGAGTTGACTAAACTATTGCAGCGTGGCAGATTTCACAGGCTTAAAGCTTCTGGAGGATAATGATGTACGCCATTTTAAAAACAGGTGGAAAGCAATATAAAGTTCAAGCGGGAGATGTCATCCGTGTTGAAAAGCTAATGAAAGACATCGGTGTTGAATTTGATTTTACTGATATTCTTTGTGTAGGTGGAGAAGAAACCTTTTTGGGTGCTCCGATACTTGAAAATGCCAAAGTTACCGTCGTTGTGACAAATCAAACTAAAGCGCCAAAAGTGATTGTGTTTAAGAAAAAGCGCCGTCAGGGATATCGCCGATTAAAAGGCCATAGACAGTTGTACACAGAGCTATTTGTTAAAGCGATCACCGCACCCAACGGACAAACTGTGAAAGCAGATGGTGAGCCTCATGTATTTGATCCAGCTAAAAAAGAATTAAGACTTAAAAGATTAGCAGAAGAAAAAGCGGCAGCTCCTAAAGTAGCTAAAAAAGTAGCAAAAAAGGCAGCGCCAAAAAAGAAAACCGCCAAGAAGACAGCAGCTAAAAAGAAAACAGCAACTAAGAAGAAAACCGCCAAGAAAACAGCAACTAAGAAGAAAACAGCTAAGAAAAAAGCTTCTGGTAAGAAAAAAACTAAAAGGAGTTAAAAATGGCATCGAAGAAAGCGGCAGGTTCTACAAGAAACGGAAGAGATAGTCAGAGTAAACGCTTAGGTGTTAAAAGATTTGGTGGCGAAACTGTAAAACCAGGTACGATTCTTGTTCGTCAAAGAGGAACAAGATTTCACTTAGGCAATAACGTGAAGATGGGACGAGATCACACCATTTATTCAATTATAGATGGTCAAGTGAAGTTTGAAAGAGTTGATAAGAAACGTTTAAAAGTTAGCGTTTATCAGCAGATAGCATCTTAATAGTACAATTCAATGAAATTTATTGATGAAGTTAATATTCTTGTGGCTTCTGGAAATGGTGGCCCAGGCTGTGTTAGCTTTCGTCGCGAATTCCGGGCTCCACGCGGTGGACCTGATGGTGGCGATGGTGGCAAAGGTGGGGATGTTGTTTTTAAAGTGAACTCCGCCTTGAACTCCCTAATGGATCTTCGCTATAGCAAAGTTTATCGAGCAGCCAATGGCTCACCAGGAATGGGCTCACAGTGTTCAGGTTCCGATGGTCAAGATTTAGTTATTCAAGTCCCCCCAGGCACGGTCATTAAAGACAAATTGGGACACATTTTGGCAGACCTGAATGAAGAAAACAAAGAGGTCATTCTTTTAAATGGTGGACGCGGTGGCAAAGGAAATCATTTTTTTAAATCGAGTGTAAATCAGGCACCGGATAAATCACAACCTGGTGAGAAGGGTATAGAGCAAGATATTAGTTTGGAATTAAAATTATTAGCTGATGTGGGCTTAATTGGATTTCCCAATGCTGGAAAATCTACTTTTATTTCCAAGGTTTCTGCTGCCAAACCAAAAATTGCAGATTATCCCTTTACAACGCTTGTTCCTAATTTAGGTGTAGTAAAATTAGAAACCGAAAAGAGTTTTGTGATTGCTGATATTCCCGGTCTTATAGAAGGGGCCGCACAGGGAATGGGACTAGGTACACAATTTCTAAGACATATAGAAAGAACAAGAGTTTTTATTCATCTTATTGATATGAGTGAGTTTAACCCCCGCGACCCCTACTCCGACTATCTTACCATCAATAAGGAACTTAAGGCTCATGATGATCTGAATAAAAATAAAGAGGCTTACACTCCTTTGAGTCAAAGACCTCAAATCGTAGTGCTTAACAAAGTGGATAGTGTCTCTGAGGAGTACAGAGAAACTATCGAAGAAATTTTTAGGAAGCACAAAGTTCCA
>JACKAN010000021.1 GCA_020635055.1 Pseudobdellovibrionaceae bacterium | reverse complement strand
ACATAGAAGAAATGAAGGGACAATCTATAATTAATGAATTGCGTACCAGTTGCGGCCGCTTGTCCGAAGTGCAAACTCAATTAACAGAATTAGAATTTCAATTGTCCCAAGACTTATCAGAAAAAGAAATGACAAACACTCTAGAAAAATATGGTGAGTTACAGGGCGAATTTGAGCAACTAGGTGGCTACGACTTCGAATCGCGAGCCGCCGAAATTTTATCCGGCTTAGGTTTTGCTCCCGAAGATTTTCAGCGCGACACAGGAAGTTTTAGCGGGGGTTGGAAAATGCGCATAACCCTAGCTAAAATTCTTTTGCAAAATCCAGATGTATTGTTGATGGACGAGCCCACAAATCATTTGGATTTAGAAACTATAGTGTGGCTAGAAAACTGGATAAAAAACTTTAAGGGCACACTGTTTATGACCTGTCATGATCGCGATTTTATGAATCGACTTGTAACTAAAATTGTCGAAGTGGCTCATCAAAGCATAACCAGCTATTCTGGTAACTATGACTTTTACGAAAAGGACAAAGAAATACGCAAAGAGCAATTGATAGCCTCTGCCAAGCGCCAGGAAGATATGTTGGCCAAAGAAAAAGAATTTATTGCCCGTTTTGCAGCGAGAGCCTCTCATGCAGCCCAAGTCCAATCCCGAGTAAAAAAATTAGAGAAAATTGATATTATCGAAATCCCACCAGAAGAAATGGCCATTCAGTTTCAATGGCCAGAGCCGCCAAGAGGGGGCGACGAAGTGGTCAAGTTTGAAAATCTAGAAAAAGTTTGGAAATTAGAAGACGGGCGTGAGCTTTCCGTTTTCAGTGGAGCCAATGCGCTAATCAAACGATTGGATCGCGTTGCGGTGGTAGGAGTCAATGGTGCCGGAAAATCCACCTTATTAAAAATCATTTCTGGCCAGACAGAGCCAACATCTGGAACAATTAAAATCGGAGCCAGCATTGAGATCGGTTACTTCAGTCAGAACTCCCTAGATGTTTTAGATCCCAGTTTAACAATCCTCGAAGAAGTTCATAATCGCATGCCCACAGCCACAGTGGGAACCATTAAAAGTTTATTAGGAGCATTTAAATTTTCTGGCGACGATGTCGAAAAAAAGATATCGGTTTTATCTGGCGGCGAAAAAAGTAGAGTGGTCTTAGCCACTATATTAGCCAGACCAGTAAATCTTTTGGTACTGGATGAGCCCACCAATCATTTGGACATACAATCTCGCGAAGTTTTACTAGAAGCCGTTAAAAATTTTCCCGGCACTGTAATTATAGTCAGCCACGATCGCCACTTTCTAAGAGAAATGACCACCCGAGTGTTTCAACTAGACAAACACGAACTCACCATCTTCGACGGCAGCTGGAACTACTATCAAGAAAAATCCCAAAAACTTCCCAGTTGATTATTTACTATTTAATTTTCACAAAAGTGATTAGATCACTCAGTTTTGTATGAATAGTTTGTCGTAAAAAAACTATTCGCTTTTTCTTTTTTTATGTTTAGTTACAATTTAATTATGGAAAAATTAAAGCTAAATTATGAAGAGAGCACTGTCCGTTCTGTCGAAGAAGCCTACTCATCAGAGCCTTGGTGGTATGATGCAAGAGGTTTTCTTATCCTTACGTTTGCCTACAACGACACACTCATTCATCAAATTAAACATTTTGCCTTGAATATAAAAAATCAACATCTTGAAGTAGCCATTGGCAGTGGTACATTTCTAGATTTAGTTTTAAAGTATCGTCGATGGAAGAAAATGCCCAGTGTTCAAATTTCAGGATTTGATTATTCAAAAAGCATGTTGCAAGCTGCAGTTCATCGTTTTAGAAATCAAAAAAACATTGAATTACAATTGGCAGATGCTGCAAAGATGCCCTATAAAGATAATCAATTTGATTCCATCTCATGTGCAAATGCTATCCATAGTTTTCCAGACATTCAGAATTCTATGAAAGAGTGTTATCGGGTTCTTAAGCCGGGAGGGGTCTTCGTTGGAAATTGTTTGATTCCTCCACGGGGGTTTTGGGTTTTTAAGTGGACGGCTAATAGAATAAACAAATGGGGGCAAAAGAAAGGTATTTTGCATCGAAGCTATGAGCAAACTGAAATAAGAGTATTGCTAAACGAAGTTGGATTTACAATATTAGAAGAAGAATTGCGCGGCAATTGTCTGAGTTTTATTACAACTAAAAAAATAATTTAGTTTTATTTTATTTTGGCAGAAAAATGGTGGTAAAGAAAAACTCGAACTTCGCTTTTCTCTTCTGTGTCGACTTGCAAAAGGTCGTGTATTTCTTGTTCGGCATTTATAAGTACTTCTGTAATTTTTCTGGCTATATTTGGGCTGCATGCAAAAACTCGAAATCCGTCTTTATCAGCTATTTTGTGATCATTTGTTTGAATATTATTTATTTTTAATCTTCGGGAGGCGCGCTCCATCCAAAACCGAATAAACTGTAGATAATCTTCTTGGCAAATTTCACTACGAACAGCAATGGTGCGGGAGAGAGTTGGCATATAGTGGTTCCCATGAAATTCAATTAAGCCAATCTCCTCTAAGAGTTGAACGGCTTGTAAAACATGTACTTCAGTTAAGCTTAAATGTTCAGCTACCCAAGCGGGTGAAAACTTAGGTAGAGACATATGTTGCTGTAGGCTCATGGCATTGGCTACAGCAGAAGCCCAGGGTATACTAAGAATTGTAAGTTCTGATTTTTCGCGAATGACTAGCAGAGCACTTAAAAATTGATCTAAAAAAAGAGGTCGCTGATCAATACAATCTAGGATAAATTCCACTTCTGGATAACTCTGACAAGATAAATATCTTTGCATACTTGCAATGCTCACGCCCATTTGTTTTGCCATTTGAGATGTTGTCTTAAACTTATTGAATTTTTTTAGATATGGAATGATTTTATAAGCTTGTTTTTCGTTTTCAAAAAGTGCACCTAAACTAAATCCCAAGGCTTCTAACAAAGGAATTTTTAAAACAAAACACAAATCACAAAATTCATTCCAGTTGAGTTGTTTGGTGCCATTTTTCCAACGCTTCACTTTGTCGAATTTGTAACCCAATTTATGTGACAAAGACGATGTTTTAGATTTTTTTAATATCTCATTTAGAATGTCATTTTTTATCTTTTGATAATTATTCATATCTGAACGGCTCTTGTTATCTGCTCAAAGCTGTGTAAGCAGAAACAATTTCTTGAGTCCTTATAGCGGCTAATTCTTGCAGTCCTTTTCCCAAGTGTGCAACTTTATCGGGATGATACTCGCTCAAAGCTTTTTTATAAGCCAATTTTATTTCTTCGGCAGTGGCATCTCTAGGGATACCTAAGACAAAATAAGGGTCAAGGTTTTTACTTTTATTTACAGGCTGTGCCCTTAGAGGACGGCTAAATAACTTATTTAATGTTTTAGCAAAGAATATCGCGATTCCCATTAGAATAAATAAACGAAAGATCACTGCCATAAAAGCTTCCTTATTTTGTCGCTTTCATAAATTTTAAAAAATCTGAATCTGATGATAAAATAAACTTCGTATCATTTTTAAATGAAGTTTTATAAGCTTCCATAGTGCGCAAAAACTCAAAAAATGCAGGATTTCTTGAAAATGTTTTTGCATAGATAGCAGTGGACACAGCTTCTCCTCGCCCTTTAATCAACATAGCTTCTTTATAGCCTTTGGATTCAATTTTTTGCAAATCTTTACTCAGACGCCCCTCAATTTTTGCTTTTTCAGCCTTGCCATAGGATCTAATTTTCTCAGCAATTCTTTTGCGCTCGGAAATCATCCGTTCGTAGACTTTGGATTCCACACTCTTTTCATAAGAGATTCGCCGCAACTGTACATCTATAATCTTAATGCCATACTTTTTAGTTTCTAAATCAGCACTTTCAGCAATAATAGAACTCAGTTTTTCACGACCCATTTTAATATCTTCAATTTCACCGGTGACTTCTTCTTCGATGATTTCGCCATTTTTAACTCTTTCTTCAATTTCTTTTTTTTGCACTTCTAAGCGATCGAGTATAGAATTTGAGTTCCTCACAGCTTCCACTAAGTTAAAATTAGAAATAGTATCACGGGTAATACCATCCAATATGGCGTCTAAGCGTGTGACAGCGCCTCTTTCGTTTTGTACAGTTTGAATAAAGGTTAGGGCATCCACAATTCGCCAACGGGCCGTTGTGTCCACATGTATAAATTTTTTGTCCTTAGTTGGTATCTCATTGGGGTCGCCATCCCAAGTGAGAATTCTTTTGTCAACGTAACGTACATCCTGAAGAAAGGGCAGTTTAAAATGTGCACCAGCTTCCGTTACAGGTTGGCCAATGGGTTTTCCAAACTGAGTTAATATAGCTTGCTGTCCTTCGGTGACAATAAAGAATGAAAAATAAGACACTAAAAATAAAAAAACCAAACTTCCCATCGTAATAATTATTTTCACTTTGCACCCCCACTAGACAATCCTTTGGCAAGATCCTTGTCACTAAATACAGGTAAAAGGCCCTTAACACTGGGGTCTACAATAGTTAATCCATCAAATTTAGAGTAAATGCCCTCCATAGTTTCAATGTAAATTCTTTTTCTAGTGATGGCTGGAGCCCGTTCATACTCTTTAAGTACCATCGCAAACTTTTGCGCATCTCCACTGGCCATGTTAACAATGGCTTCTTCATAACCTTGAGCTTCCGAAACCACCTTTTCAGCTTTGCCTCGGGCTTCAGGAATTACTTTATTATAAGCTTCTTCCGCCTCATTAATTAGCTTTTCTTGTTCTTGTTTTGCTGAAACCACTTCGTTAAAAGAAGGTTTAACTATTTCTGGAGGATTGATATCTTGCAATTTAACAGCGACAACACGAATACCTATATCATATTTATCTAGTATTTCTTGAGTTAAAACCTTAGCGTCAGCGGCCATCTCCAGTCGTCCAGTTGTTAAAACTTCGGTGACGACTCGATCACCAACAACTCTTCGCAGTATGGATTCAGAAACATCTCTAAGATTTCTAACGGGATCACTGGCTTGAAATAAATATTTAAATGGATCTGCAATTTGATAGTGTACAACCCATTCCACATCAGCCACGTTCAGATCACCGGTTAACATAGAAGATTCACTTTCTAAGTTCCTTCCACTGTATTGTGTTCGATCCATCATTTGTGAATTTTGTGTGCGAAAACCAAATTCAGCTTGATGAACCAATTTGGTTTTCAACTTCTCTAAACGATCAATGCCAAAGGGCAATTTAAAATGCAATCCAGGCGGATAAGTGCCTTGATATTTTCCAAGTCGGATTATAACCGCTTCTTCATCAGGCTCCACTGTGTAAAAGGAGGTAAGTAAAGCAGCTACTGTGAATATTGTTAATAATATATAGCCGAGCACATTTGGACTTTGACCAATTTTTTTGCCGAATTGATCTAGTTTTTTCATGAACTCTGCTATTACTTCTTCGGGCGTCTGAGGTGGCCGGCGTCCACCATTATAATGCTCAAATGACATTTGTTATAAATAGAAGTTTATATTCAGATTTACAAGGCACAAGGGGTTAGGCGCAGGGGTTTAAGAAAGATCTTTTAACAGAGTTTTTAACTTTAATAGCAAGCGCTTTCGTGCGCGTCGGTCTTTTTCGTCTTGTTCAAACTTTTCATTCACGACCACCTGTTCAAAGGCAGAGAGTGCCATTTTTAAGTTTTCACTGGCTTCAGCAATATTATTTGAAACATTTTTAGCTAAAAGGGTCTGTTTCCTCATAGATTACATAGTATGGACATAAATGAATTTTGACAAGAACTTTACAATTATATAAGTATAACACTTACTCATTACAGGAGATACAAGATGTCAGAAGAAATCATATATACGATGAAGGGTGTAAGCAAAGTCTACCCCCCCAACAAATATGTACTCAAAGACATCTATCTATCTTATTTTTATGGAGCCAAAATAGGCGTCCTTGGCTTGAATGGTTCAGGAAAGTCGACACTCTTAAAAATTATGGCTGGCGAAGATCAAGATTTTCTCGGCGAAGCCTTTCCGTCAAAAGATTATCGGGTGGGTTATCTACAACAAGAACCCAAACTCGAAGAGGAAAAAACAGTTCGTGAGAACATTATGGAGGGTTTGGGTCAACTCACAGACTACTTAAAAGAATTCAATGAACTTAGCGAAAAAATGTGTGACGAAAATATTTCTGCCGACAAAATGGAAAAACTCATAGAGCGTCAGGGATTAGTGCAAGAAAAAATTGAAGCTCTCGATGGTTGGGGTATAGATCAAAAAATAGATCAAGCTATGGATGCTCTACGCTGTCCTGCCGACGAAGCCATTGTTAAAACACTTTCTGGTGGAGAAAAAAGAAGAGTTGCACTCTGCCGACTACTTCTTTCCAATCCCGATATTCTATTATTAGATGAACCCACCAACCACTTGGATGCAGAATCAGTGGCCTGGTTAGAACATTACTTACACGATTTTCCAGGCACTGTGATCGCTGTAACTCACGATCGTTACTTTTTGGATAATGTCGCTGGCTGGATTTTAGAACTGGATCGTGGTGAAGGCATACCCTTCAAAGGCAATTACTCCTCTTGGCTAGAGCAAAAAGATCGCCGCTTAGCACAAGATGAAAAATCCGATCAAAAACGTGTTAAAACTTTAGAGCGCGAATTGGATTGGATTCGCATGAGTCCCAAAGGTCGTCAAACGAAAGCGAAGGCGCGAATTTCTTCTTACGAAAAACTACTCAAAGAGCCAGATCAAGAGCAACTTAAAGATTTACAAATTTATATTCCTCCAGGTCCTCGATTAGGTGACATTGTCGTTGAAGCCAATGGAGTTAGCAAAGGCTATGGTGATAGAATTCTTATCGACAACTTAGATTTTGCTTTGCCACGAGGTGGAATTGTCGGAGTTGTTGGACCCAATGGTGTGGGTAAAACTACTCTATTTCGTATGATAACTGGGCAGGAATCCCCCGATAAGGGATCGTTCAAGGTTGGAGAAACTGTGAAATTGGCCTATGTAGATCAAAATCGTGATCAAATAGACTCTAACAAGAGCGTGTGGGAAGTTATTTCTGAGGGGCAGGATGTCATAAAGTTGGGTCATAGAGAGGTCGCCTCGCGGGCTTATGTTTCTTGGTTTAATTTCTCAGGAGGAGATCAGCAAAAGAAAATAAAAGAGCTGTCCGGTGGAGAACGCAATCGCGTCTATCTTGCTAAAATTTTAAAAACTGGTGGCAATCTTATTTTATTGGATGAGCCCACCAACGATTTAGATGTCAACACTATGCGTGCTCTCGAGGAAGCCATACTCAACTTCGGTGGTAGTGTTGTTGTAATTTCCCATGATCGCTGGTTCTTAGACCGTATCTGTACTCACATTATGGCTTTCGAAGGGGATAGTAAGGTCGAATATTTTTATGGTAATTACTCTGAGTACGAAGAAGATCTTAAAAAACGCTTAGGAGTGGATACTTTGATTCCAAAGAGACTTAAGTACCGCAAGCTTCAATAAAACTATCTTCTATAACGTCGTAGGCGGCCTTGAGACACATAAAGTTCTCTGGGCTTGATGGAACACTTGCAGTATCCGGGTGCAGCTGTCTAGCTAGGCTTCTGAATGCTTTTTTAGCCTCGCTCCAGCTAAGACTGTCCATCATAAATTCGGATACACCCAATTTACGCAGCTGGACCCAAGCTATGTAGGTAGCACCATCTACACTTTTTATATGCAGGCGGTAGGGAGGCGTGTCTTTTTGTCCACAATCAGCGGAAGCCTCAGTGTTAGTTTCACAGATAGTGTCAGTTTCAAGGGTTACAGAAGAGTAACTTTTAGTTTTCTTATATAAGTTATTTAATAAATCAGCATTTATTTTAGAGTGAATAAATAACTCATTTAAATAAGAAATCCTATGTGGAGTTCTCCCGGAATCCTCTGCTAGAGTGTGAAAGTGGTTTTTTTCTACATTGTTAAAATCTTGAGATTCGCTCTCCATTTTGCTTATTTTTTGCTCTAAAATTTTTGCGAATTCACTTTTAAACATAAATTTCTCATAGGAAAAAATTGGCTATTTTTTGTCTTTAGCTATAGGAAAAATCGGTTTTTTTAGGTTTTTTCTTTATAAAAATGGCATTTTCCCTGGGGAAACTGGTCTAAGGAGAGAGCTTTCAGAGGAGAAAAAACATTTTTTTTTCATTTTTAGTTGGACAAGCCTTTTTTTTTAAATAATCATTAACTTGTTTAAGGGGTTTTCCCTTAAGAGAAATAAACAATAAATCGGAGGATATAATGGCTAAGAAAAAGAAAGCCACTAAGAAAACAACAAAGAAAGCTACAAAGAAAGCAACTAAAAAGGCGACTAAAAAAGCCACTAAGAAAGCTGCTAAGACAACTAAGAAAGCCGCAAAAACTACTAAGAAAGCTGCAAAAACCACTAAAGCTAAAACTAAAAGAAAGCCAAATGCTGCTTTCATGAAGCCATTAACTCCTAGTGCATTATTAGCTGAGATTGTTGGTGCAAAGCCTCTTCCAAGAACTGAAGTTGTTAAAAAACTTTGGGCTTACATTAAAAAGAACGATCTTCAAGATGCTAAGAATCGCAGAAACATCAATGCTGACGATAAATTAAAGCCAGTATTTGGAAAAAACACTGTTTCTATGTTCGAAATGACTAAACTTGTTAGCAAACACCTTAAATAAACAAGTTTACATTTTGTAGTTTAAAGCCCGTCTTCAAGGCGGGCTTTTTTTTATCTAAATCTGTTTTCCTTCTTCAATACGATAGTCAACGCGACAGTCAACTTGCGGCTTTGAAAAGACTCTGCTACTTATAGCCAGTGCGATGAGATAAATACATTTACAGTGGGAGCGGGAATGACCCCTTTAAAAGCCAATGAAATTAAATTGATGGAGAAAGCAGGGCAACTGGCAGCAGAAACACTCCACTATGTAAGTCAGTTTGTAAAACCAGGCATTACCACAAATGAATTAGATACAATTGTCCATGAATACACTCTAAGTAAAGGGGCCCAATCGGCTCCCCTGGGTTACCACGGCTACCCCAAATCTATTTGCACCTCTTTAAATGACTGTATTTGCCACGGCGTGCCCGATAACACGGCACTAAAAGAGGGCGACATTATAAATATTGATGTAACAACAATAAAAGATGGTTTTCACGGAGACACTTCTCGTACGTTTATGGTGGGCGAAGTCAGTGAATCCGCAAAGCGTATTGTCGATGTAGCTTATCAAGCTATGTGGGAGGGGCTAGAACAAGTCCACCCCAATAATAAAACTGGGGATATCGGTTTTGCCATTAACAAATTTGTTACACGTAAAGGTTACTATGCAGTAAAAGAAATAGGCGGCCATGGTATTGGTCAAACTTTTCATGGAGAGCCCTTTGTTCCCTCCCATGGGAAAAAAGGGAAGGGGGATATTCTTCGTCCTTGGACCTGTATCACCGTAGAGCCCATGATAAACGAAACTCCCGCAGCCTTAAAAGAATTACCTGTTGAAAACTCTAGCATTAAATACTATCTCACCGGAGATGGGACTTTGTCTGCACAGTTCGAACACACCGTCCTTATTACGGATGAGGGCTATCAGGTTCTCACTCTTTGGGATTATTAATTCAGAAAATATTTATAATTTTAAGTTTTTTTAGATCAGAATAGTTTACAATTAATCAAACAAATTAATATTTTTCATCTTTAAGCTCAAATTTTTGTTATAGTTAGCTACTTAAAAGCGGGGGGTCGCAGTTTTGAATAAACTTTTTAATTCAACATTCCATTTAACTTTAAACTTAACATTAAACCTAACATTAAACTTAGCAATGTTCCTATTGTTTGCCATACCCAGTTTTGCTGAAAGTATTTTGCAAAATTGTTATAAAGAGCCCCATGCTCAGTTTTTTGTTAACGATCTTTACGAAGGCTATGAAGATTCGCAACTCACAGTTCAATTATTAAATGATGAGCGGGTGGTCGTTGGTCTTTTGTTGGTAAAGCCTATAGACAATGGTTTGGCTAAAAGCAGCAAAAAAGAAATGAGCGTTCTCAAGCTTTCTCTTTGCTCTGATCTCGAAGTCGATACATTTTACTATGCCGAAGAAAACGCGGCAAAACTGAGCACTTGGTTAAAGGCCCCTGAGGGTACTGTTTATGTAATGCAAGACGAAGGAAATATAGTTTTAAAGGCAAGTCTTGTTGAGAGTAATGTTTATTCTAACTTAGTAAAAGTAGAATTTAAAGCTTACGATGTTTACACCGACCCAGACGAAATTGAAAAACAAAAAAATAAATCTGGATTTCTTGAAGACTGGGGCCTACCCGTAGGTAAAGGTCACTTTTACATGCACATTCCAGCCTCTTGGGCCCTTTAATAACTTAAAGCTTTTGCTGATCGGCATAGATTTGGAGTGCTGTCGTTTAGCTGGAGACAGTCTTCGCGCATCAAGTTGAAACAAAAGATTTATTATCTCCAGAGATACCTTCCCTCTTAGTCCCATTAAAAATGAGTATCAATTAGTGTGGATCACAAAATACCCTTACAACGTGATAATGGGAGACATAACAATAAGCAAGAATTTCCAGAGTTACTGAAATAAGCAAAAACCAGGTCTGCGCCAGTTAGCTTAGATTTGAAATCCAAATAAATGCACATAGAACCCTAAATTATCTATTTCGGTAATTGTCAAAAAGACATCATCTCAATAAGTGGATCAGTAAAGACTTGAAGGCTATATTGGTCTTCTACAATCCCTCAATGCTGCTGCAAAAGATGACTTCAGTTTAATATAGCCTGAAGTATTCACCATTATTTAACTTTATAATTGAGTCCAAATTATAGACTGAAACAAGACTGAGACCCACGACCATTCCCAGACCATCTTTAATAATAAGACCCGTCGGTTCATCAATCCCAACTCCCATTGTGCCAGGAAACAAACTCATTACTTTTTTCAATCGATCTTCCCGATTTCTTTCTAAAAAGTGTTGATCGACTATTATATTCTCCGGTAGTAATCCTAAACCTTCACTAACAATTATTGTTTTCTCAAAATTTTTGTTTTTTGAAGTTTTTTCTCCAACAATTGCAATTTTTGACATGATCGCTGTTCCGGCACTAGTACCAGCAAATGGAGTCCCCATTTTGAACTTTTCAACAAGAGCTGCTTTGATTTCTTGATCCTCTAAAATGGCAAGAATTCTGGCTTGATCTCCACCGTAAAAGAAAACGCCAGTGGAATTCTCAAGTTGCTTAAAAAAGAGTGTTTTACTCTCAATAGTATTAGGCTCATTTACAGCACTTATTATTGAATTGGACCCTAAATATGGAAGAAACTGTTTCTTTATGCTTTCCATATATATCGGATCTTTTGTGGCCCATGAAATAAATAAGATTTTGGCTTTTTGACCATCACTCCAATTGGTAAAAACTTCCAGTGCTTCATGGGGAATTTGATCACTTCCTCCAAGTAATACAAGCTTCTCGCTAGCGAAAGCCGATGAAGAAAACACAAAAAACAAAATAATTAATCTACACATTTGTATTTGTTAACACAAAATTACTTTAAAACATATTAGATTATTTTTATAAATGACATCATCGCTACCTCTCGTAGTACAAAGAATAATGATTTTTCATAGTGAAATTAAGAATTTAAAATTGGGCTCCAATAAAACCAAATAACGGAAAAGTTGATTGCAGGTTAGTTTTTCAACTCTTTGACAAACTACATAGCCCGCGCAGGCTTGAGAAGTCCCCAAGTACCAGGCTAACTGTTTTTGTGACCACCCCCTTCGCATGGTAATTTTACGTATTTGTTTACAAACTTCTGTTTTAACTTGAACCATGCTTTGTCTCTGCACATCATTTAATGTTTGATAAGATAAACGGACCATAGCTATAACCTCCTTTTTTAAAGTTACTGAAATAAGCAAAAACCAGGTCTACACTCATCTGGTTTAGCTTATAAATCCAAGCAATTCCCCTCCGAGCCTCGAATGAGCCTCGAATTATCTAATTCGGTGATCTCTAACAACGATGGGGCAGCGCAGCTTTGATGGTGTCCCTAAAACATAAGTGTTTAAATGAGCGCAAATAATTGAACTCTAAAAAGGAGATACTTGTGGAGGGCACACCAACAATGACAACCCCTGGATCAGTAAAATCAACAGGTCTTAAAAAACCCGACTACATGGTTTGCAAAGCGGCCATGGAAAACAATAAAACATTTGAAGAATTGGCCAATTGGGGCCGCGAGGAAATTAAAATTGCCGAGCGTGAAATGCCAGGTCTTATGTCTCTAAGAAAAGAATTTGGCCCCACTCAACCTTTAAAAGGTGCAAAAATCACTGGTTGCTTACATATGACCATTCAAACAGCTGTACTTATTGAAACCCTAACTGCCTTGGGTGCAAAAGTGCGTTGGTCCTCTTGCAATATTTTTTCAACTCAAGATCACGCGGCAGTAGCCATAGCCGCTTCGGGTGTTCCTGTTTTTGCCTGGAAGGGTGAAACAGAAGAAGAATACAATTGGTGTGTGGAACAAACTATAGTGGGTTGGGGCGAAGAAGGCTTTGATTTAATTTTAGACGACGGCGGCGACCTTACAAACATGATGCACGAGCCTCGCTTTGCCCATCTTCTTAAGAAAGTGGTTGGGGTTTCAGAAGAAACCACAACTGGTGTTCACAATTTAGTAAAAATGTTTGAAGCAAAAAAATTAAAAATTCCTGCAATCAATGTAAATGATTCTGTAACTAAATCTAAATTTGACAATCTCTATGGCTGTCGCGAATCCCTTGCTGATGGCATTAAAAGAGCCACAGACACCATGTTAGCGGGTAAAACTGTAGTGATTGCTGGTTATGGTGATGTAGGTAAAGGTTGTGCTCAATCTATGCGAAGTTTTGGCGCTAAAGTTTTAGTTACAGAAATTGATCCTATCTGCGCACTGCAAGCAGCTATGGAAGGTTTTGTAGTGACCACCATGGAAGAGGCTTCTACAAGAGCCGATATTTTTGTAACTGCCACTGGATGTTGTGACATAGTCAATGGAACTCATTTTAAAAATATGAAAACGGGGGCTATTGTTTGTAACATCGGTCATTTTGATAATGAGATCGACATGGCCTGGTTAAATGCGAATTCAAAAGCCAGAGAGATTAAACCACAGGTGGACATTCATACATTCCCCAATGGCCGCGAAATCATAGTGTTGGCTAAGGGTCGTCTAGTAAATTTGGGTTGTGGCACTGGCCATCCTTCTTTTGTAATGAGCAACTCTTTTACCAATCAAGTGATGGCACAAATGGAGCTTTGGCAGGAAAAGGGCAGCAAGAAATATCCTATCGGTGTTTATACATTGCCTAAATCCCTTGACGAAAAAGTGGCATCACTACATTTGTCAGCTGTAGGTGCAACCCTAACTAAATTGAGTGATAAACAAGCCAAATATTTAGGTGTAGCGCAAACGGGACCATTCAAGCCAGAACATTATCGTTACTAAAACCCACTAAATAAACTGGGGAGTAACTCTTTACTCCCTATGTTTTTAAAGTGAGTTAAAAAAAATCATCAATTAAACATTCAAATTTTAAAGGCAACTGGATATAATAACTATCCATCTATTTGCAAAATGTAGTTATATAAGGGATTTCATGAAAGACATTATTCTGTTGCCAAAGAATAGATTCACTTGGGCCTTGTTGGCTTTTCAAGGGGGTTTTGTCAATATGGGAGGACTTCTAACTCTACATATGTTTGTATCCCACATAACTGGGTTTTCTTCATTGTTCAGTTTAGCTATAACATCAGGGGAGTGGATTAAAGCCATTTATTTTTTATTAGTCCCGTTGTTTTTTCTTGTTGGAGCTTTTTTCAGTTCTTTATTCACTGAGCAAAGAAAGAAAAAACAACAACAACCAGTATATATTCAAATTTTATCTACACTCGCTTTTATTTTTGTATTGATCTCAGTGCTGGGTCACAACCAATATTTTGGGGATTTTGGTGAGCCCTTCGAAAACATCCGTGACTTTATTTTACTTTCGCTATTAGCATTTTCCTGTGGTTCACAGAATGCAATTTTCACACATTATTCTAATTCAATTATTCGCACAACTCACTTGACGGGGCTGACTACAGACTTAGGGATTGGCTTGGCTAAGGTTTGGATTTCAAAAGATGTAAAAGAAAAACAAATCAACAGAATTAGGATAGATCTTATTTTGTCATTTATAGTGGGTAGCTTATTGGGTGCATTAATTTATCCAAAACTAAAGTTTGCAGCTTTTATTTTTCCAGCTCTAACAAGTTTAATGGTGGGTTTGCGGCTATACTATACTCGGTTAAATGATAGGGATTTATCTCTAAAAACGGACGGATAGCTTCCAGACAGGCTTTAGGTTGCTCATGGGGAGCGACATGGCCACAATCATCGATAAGTGCTAAACTAGAATTTTTAATCAAAGATTTAAATTCATAAGCCAACTTTACTGGGGTTACTTTATCTTCTTTACCCCAAATAATTAAGGTGGGCTGTTGTAGTTTAGGTAATTCACTATGCAATAAATTTTTCTTTGTCGATTTCACAAAGCGCATACAACGAAGCAAGATTTGCTTGTTTTGAATGGTTTCATAAACTTCTTGGATGTCACATTCATGGAGTGTATCAGGATCAAAATAAATTTCTTTTAACAGCATTCGGACCCATTCGTAGTTTTTTACGCTAAAAAAGCCATCGCGCATAGGAATCAAGGACAATCCCGAACTTGAAAACAGTATCAATTTAGAAACCTTCTCTGGTCGTTTCAAAGCGTAATTTAAAACAGTTCCTCCGCCCATAGAATTTCCAGCTAATACACAGTTTTTGAGTCCCAAATCGTCAATAAAAGTTTCTAAATAATCTGCCAAACTTACAATGCTACAATCACTCAGCGGTAGATCGTACATAGGCAAGTAGGGGACTATAATTTTGTATTGATGACTCAAATGATGACCAATTTCAGCAAAATTCTGGAAACTACCAAACAATCCAGGACAAAAAATTAAAGGTGTTCCATGGCCCTTTTCCACCCAAATGTGCATGCCACATATTTTTTGCTCATAATTAAATATGTTTTGCTCGCCCAAGCCAGAAATAGGTGCTCGTTGATTTATAAAATCAGCTTTATCTTTGTGTTGAGTAAAATTAAAAAAAAGTGATCCAACATTTGTAGTTCCACGCATACTCTAAGCAGATCACACAAAATTAGAGATCACAAGTTTTCAAATAAAAATAAAAACTTTGACAGACATCACTATTTTAAAAAATTATTACAGCTTGTTGGACCACTTGAATGACTTTTAACAGGAGTAATGGCCATCACTTTATTTGACTGTCGGCTTCGTATTACAAAAGCTTCTGAAGAATCCATTTTAATTTTCACAATATCAAACTGATTTAAAAAATGTTCTGCTGACCAAAACAAATGATCAATTCGACTGCTGTAGCGATCCACTAAATACTGTAAAGGAGCTAGAAACATATTTTTTTCATATTTTTGTTGCCGCATCAAATAAATATCATTCTGTCTTTGAATTTTATCTAAGGTGTTTTGCTCCAATGGTTTTCTTAAAATCCGATTTTTCCATGTGTGTTTTAACTTAGACCACTTCAATTTCAAACTCTCCCAGTTATTTTTCCAACTATAATAAACCCTATCTATAGTGGGTGCCATTTGTCGAAGTCTTGTACTTGCTATATTATACCCAGGGGACAACTCCAAACGTGAAGATGGATCTAAAAAAAGCACCTGGTGCTGCTCAATAGCAGCGATGATTATTTTTAGAGTTTCAGCCTCATACATTTTCTCTGCGATTTGGGAGTTTTCTAAGAGTTTTTGAACTTGAATATCCTGCACTTGTGTCATAATGTTTCTCATTAGAAGAGCAAACATCATTACATTCCGACCCCTTTTTAAGCCCAGTTCTTTTTCCAGCGAAAAGGGGGTATCAAAGCTCACTCCCTCATAAATATCTAAAATTGACTTTGTTAAGGAGTCTAACTCTAAGCTTTCACCTTCGATAATTGTTTTCACTTCTTGCAAATAGCTCTGAAAAAAGGCCAGATACATTTTGTTTCTTGCACTCTGCCCACGGACATGACCTTGAATGGCTTGGCTAACATACATAGCACTGTGAAGATGTTGAAACTTAGCTTCAGGGGTTTTAACATCTAAAAAGTATGTGTTCATTAGTTGAAGGTCTTGGGGAGCACTTTTTGCGTCAAAAATTCCTTTAAAAATAAGAGGAACAGGGTTTACTAAAGAGTCGGCGTGATCACGCAAATGAATATTTACAAGTTCACCAGTTGAAAAATCTACCTCAAGCAAAATATTTTGAGTATGAGCTTCTGGTAAAAGGCCTAAGCTAAAATGGTAGTGTGCCATCATACGAGCTAAGCGCGGCATAAGGATCTGCTTTTTCCATTGAAAGGCAGATTTCAAACCCGATTTTCTCGCTAGTAAATCCATACACAATTCACAGCCCAATAGCCCGAAAGCTGGTAGTGTTTGACGATTTTTTACCTCATTGGTTTGTGACATCTCACGAAAAATTACAGTGTATGGTAGGCCCAAACCTAAAAGACTCAGCGCTAGTGGTTCTTTTAGATGAGTATTTTGCAAGTCTTCAGGTAAAAGGCTTTGGTATTGAGTAATATAATCGGAGGCTTCTATACTTTTTCTGGCAAGATTAGAGCTTCCAGCTATACGTTTTGTTTTCAGAGTCATTGATGGGAATCCATTTTGCTCTGGAATAAAATAACTAGAATGCCCCATTATTTTATGGCCCACTAAAGAACCAATGGGTCGAGAGAGTAAGCGAAGTTGAAATTCATTTTTAAAAGATTTCAGTACGGGGAGTAAAACCTTATTTCCATTTTGAATAATAAATGAGTTCTTTAATTCAGAAATCCCTTTTGATGAATAAATATTAAGCTTTTCTGTATCCACTTCAAAAAGTACAAACTCAACAGGCTTCTTATCAGATTCTTTAAACAAAGGCTTGTCAGGGTCTTGGTATTTAAGTCTTTGAAGAATATTAAAATTCTGCTCTAAATCCACATAAATTTCAGCTTCTGTAAGTTGATTAAAAACTTCGTAAAATTCTGATTCTGTCATTTCTGGAACAAGATGCTTTCTCGTCTGTAAATCCGTATTTCTAGACGTGGCTAAAGACAAAGGAATCTTTAAAAAAAACAAACAAATAAATAAACTCAGAAATGAATAAAAAAGTAAGCCGACTCTATTTCCAGATTTAATCACCTTTTTCTCCAGCACTTCTGAGCAATTCAATAATTGAAGGATCTTTCGTCATTTGCCTTACAGTTCTACCTTGTTTATCAGTGATATCAACATTGGCACCATGATCTAATAAGATCTTTACTATTTCTATATGTCCAAATTGAACGGCGAAATGTCCAAATTGAGACGCCCACATTAAAGCAGTTGTACCATCTTTATCTTGAGCATTAACATTGGCACCATTATCCAATAAAAACTTTACTGTTTCTATATGTCCTTCATGAGCCGCGCAGATTAAAGCTGTATTTTCTTGATTATCTCGGACATCAACACTGGCACCATTAGCCAATAACAACTTTACTATTTCTATATGTCCTTTACAAGACGCCCACATTAAAGCTGTCTTTTCTTGATAATCTCGGACATCAACACTGGCACCATTATCCAATAGTAATTTTACTGTTTCTGTTCGTTCTTTAAGAGCCGCCCACATTAAAGATGTCCTTTCTTGATAATCTCGGACATCAACACTGGCACCATTATCCAATAACAACCTTGCTGTTTCTGTTCGTCCTTCAAGAATCGCCCACATTAAAGATGTCCTTTCTTGATTATCTCGGACATCAACACTGGCACCATTAGCCAATAACAACCTTGCTGTTTCTAAGTGTCCATTATAAGCCGCGCAGATTAAAGCTGTCTTTTCTTCAAAATCTCGGACATCAACACTGGCACCATTATCCAATAAAAACTTTACTGTTTCTGTATGTCCTTTTTGAGCCGCCAAGATTAAGACTGTTCTATCAGAGACACCTTGAACATTAACATCAATAACAGATATAATTTCTTTTACCCTGACAACATCTACTGAGTCCTTAGCTACTTCTTCATGAAGAGCGTCAGTCAACTTTTTTAAATATTTTTTCTTACTTACATCATTTGAATTTACCCAAGATTTAATTTCACTATAAATCATTTGTTTTTCTAGTTTTGTAAAATCAAATTTAGAAGGTAATTCTCCACTCTCTAGGGATAGTGCAAAGTAAGTCTGTTTTCTCAACTTAAAGGTTCTGCTCTGATCATTTATGATTTTGCTAAGTTCTTCTAAATACTCATCCTTACTGTATATACCAAACTTAGATAAGATCTCTACAAAGGCTCCTCCCTTGATAAATCTTAACAAATCATCTTCATTTTCTGAGTCTTTTAATTTTAAAAATCCTTGGGCTAACTGTTGGGGTTCAACGTCTGCATCCAGTGGTTTCTGTTTATAAATTGGTCCTGGTTTGATTTGTGTTTCTTGTTCTTGAGGCAGGCTGTCGTATATCTTTATTTCTAACTGATCATAGGCCCTTGAATATTCATTTTTAAACTCATATGAGTTAGGATGGGGGTTAAATCTTTGAACTTCATACTCAAGCTTAGGTAATATTTCTCGATAAATAAACTCTCTAGTCGGGGCTTCGTTGGAAAGGCCATTGTGATCTCCTAAGTCTTTAGGTATTCCCAAGTAATAGCCCTTGTCTTTTAATGATCTCGCCACTGCTTCTAAAAAAAAGGGGATTTGCTCATTGGGCACATTTTGTAGTTTATCTAAAAAGGCAATATTTAATTCTTCAGTTTCTTTTGTATCAGGGTTTACAAATTTTGCACTGCCCAACACCACTGTGGCATGACCTGAAGACCTATTGTCAGAGTCTGTAATAGTAAAGTAGTTAAAATTTGGGTCTAAAGCTTTTTCAAAGTAGGTTTTTGAAGAACAATCACCACCACCCAAACAACTTCTAAAAGGTGCTTCTTCTATGCTTAAGGCTCTGACTCTTAGATTATCGATGGGTACTTCTTGATAATCTTGTTTGTAGGTCTCTGCTTCTAAATACTCCTGTAAAAAAAGCATTTTTGTATCAAAGCTAAGCATTTGATAGGATTTATTCTTGTCATTGTTTGTATTCTTTGCTGAGGATATTTCTTTTAAGACTTCTACAATCTTTGGGTCTTCTAAGTAAAAGCTGGGGTTAGGTACATTTAAATTTTTAAGAAGATCTGTATAGTGTCCATCAAAACCCAATTCCATCGATAGCTCATCGGCTTCAGCTAAAAGACTCCTTAAGCCTTTTAGTCTTTCTAAACCACTTGTGCTTTTTAGTTGCAACACAATGGCCGGATTAAACAGACCCACCACTCCTACGAGATCTGCCATAACTTGACGTATTTGTTTTGTTTTATCTTCTACATTATTACTGTTATCACTATTGTTACTGTTATCACCGGCATCTTGCTTCTTATTTTCTAAATATTTATATATTCTATTTAAAACCTTATAGATCAATTTAGCTTTTTCATGAGATGATACCTCTCTGTTTTGCAAAAACGCAAGGTCTGCTTGTGAAAATAAATAGCGTTTCATAAACCTTAAAAAGATAGCTTTTCGTTTTTGCAATTTCTTAGAGTACTCATTGCGTAGAGATTTCATTTGTTCTTTAAGCTCAGAAATTATTTTCTGATTCGGATTTACTTTTATTTCTTCGGACTTTATTTGTTCGTGTAAACTATCAAGCTTAGGTCTTTCTGGTAGTTCAATGTACTTGTAGTTGGTTAACTCCATCCAAAATTCAAGGTTAGAGTGGGCTTCAAACAGATTAGATCTTAACTGAGAGGATGAGTGGATTAATCCCTCTGTAAAGCTCTTAAGTATCTCTGGGGGGTTATACTCCCTTAAAACTGTACTTACATGATACTCTCTAAACTCGGGCTTTGATAACTCCGGATGATTTTTTAGTATTTCTTGAACATCCGCCAGAGTCTTGCCATTTACATTTGTATCTGTTCGACCAAATTTAGTCGCCCGGTAAACTTCAAATAAAGTCTGGTGATTATTACTCGTGAGCCTCACTCCTTTGGTGAGAGCCTCTCCAAAGGTGTCTAGATCTTCAATTTCAGTGTTAAATTCTATAGGTTTATAAGAGGTTTCCGCTCGGTATTTATATACTTCCTGTGACTTACGTGAAATTGGGAGCGTGCCACTTATAGTTGTCTCAAGTATCGCGGAGCAATCATTACCCCTGTCAGCATATATGGCCTGCAAACTACACAGGGATATAAATGCTGAGATGATTGCAAACCTAAAATACAAATCCACTCCCTTATAAATTCACGACTAGTAGCTCTCGATTAACAATTCTCAATCATTATCTAAAGTAACTTACAATATATATGCCATCACATGGGTAACTAGTGGTACTTACAGTATTAAACTGTGGTATTTTTTTTACATTTTATTACTTTTTTATATAGCCAATGACTTGGCATATTTTATTCTCCAGCACTTCTAAGTAATTCAATAATTGAAGGATCTTTCGTCATTTGTAGGGCTGTTCTACCTTGTTTATCTGTGATATCAACGCGGGCACCATGATCTAATAACAACTTTACTGTTTCTGTTCGTCCATACTGAGCCGCCCACATTAAAGCTGTATAGCCATCTCTATCTTGGACATCAACATTGGCACCACTAGCCAATAACAACTTTACTGTTTCTGTTTGTCCATTATGAGCCGCCAAAATTAAAGCTGTATAGCCATCTCTATCTTGGACATCAACACTCGCAGCATTATCCAATAATAACTTTACTGTATCTGTATGTCCATTTTGTGCCGCCCAGATTAGTGCTGTTGTACCAGATTTATCTTGAACATTAATATCAATAACAGATATAATTTCTTTTATCTTTGCAACATCTACTAAGTCCTTAGCTACTTCTTCAAGAAGAGCTTCAGTCAACTTTTCTAAATATTTTTTCTTCCTTATATCATTTGAACTCACCCAAGATTTAATTTCGCTATAAATCATCTGTTTTTCAGGAAAACTAAAATTAAATATAGAAGGTAAGTCTGGTCTTTCCATGCATAGTTCAAAATAAGTCAGCTTCCTCAACTTAAAGTTTCTATTCGGATCATTTATGATTTCGCTAAGTTCTTCTAAATACTCATCCTTACTGTATATACCAAACTTAGATAAGATATTTACAAATGCTCCACCTTTGATGAATCTTAACAAATCATCTTCATTTTCAGAGTCTTTTAATTTTAAAAAACCTTGGGATAACTGTTGGGGTTCAACGTCTGCATCCAGTGATTTCTGTTTATAAATTGGTCCTGGTTTGATTTGAGTTTCCGGTTCTTGAGGCAGGCTGTCATAGATTTTTATTTCCAGGTGGTCATAAGCCCTTGAATATTCATTTTTAAACTCATATGAGTTAGGATGGGGGTTAAATCTTTGAACTTCATACTCAAGCTTAGGTAAAATTTCGCGATACACAAACTCTCTAGTCGGGGATTCATTGGAAAGGCCATTGTGATATCCTAAGTCTTTAGGTATTCCCAAGTAGTAGCCCTTGTCTTTTAATGATCTCGCCACTGCTTCTAAAAAAAAGGGGATTTGCTCATTGGGCACATTTTGTAGTTTATCTAAAAAGGCAATATTTAATTCTTCTATTTCCATAGTTTCTGGGTTTAGAAACTGAGCGCTTCCTAATACCACTGTGGCATGACCTGAAGACCTATGGTCAGGGTCTGTGATCGTAAAGTAGTTAAAATTTGGGTCTAAGGCTTTTTCAAAGTAAGTTCTTGAAGAGCAATCACCCCCACCCAAACAACTTCTAAATGGAGCTTCTTCTATGCTTAAGGCTCTAACTCTTAGATTATCGATGGGTACTTCTTGATAATCTTGCTTGTAGGTTTCAGCTTCTAAATACTCCTGTAAAAAAAGCATTTTTGTATCAAAGCTAAGCATTTGATAGGATTTATTCTTGTCATTGTTTGTATTCTTTGCTGAGGATATTTCTTTTAAGACTTCTACAATCTTTGGGTCTTCTAAGTAAAAGCTGGGGTTAGGTACATTTAAATTTTTAAGAAGATCTGTATAGTGTCCATCAAAACCCAATGCCATGGATAGCTCATCGGCTTCAGCCAAAAGACTCCTTAAGCCTTTAAGTCTTTCTAAACCACTTGTGCTTTTTAGTTGCAACACAATGGCTGGGTTAAACAGTCCCACCACTCCTACGAGATCTGCCATAACTTGACCTATGTGTTTTGTTTTATCTTCTACATTTTCACTGTCATCACTATTATTACTGTTATCACCGGCATCTTGCTCCTTATTTTCTAAATATTTATATATCCTATTTAAAACCTTATAGATCAATTTAGCTTTTTCATGAGCAGATACTTCTTTGTTTTGCAAAAACGCAAGGTCTGCTTGTGAAAATAAATAGCGTTTCATAAACCTTAAAAAGATAGCTTTTCGTTTTTGCAATTTCTTAGAGTACTCATTGCGAAGAGATTTCATTTGTTCTTTAAGCTCAGAAATTATTTTCTGATTCGGATTTACTTTTATTTCTTCGGACTTTATTTGTTCATGCAAACTATCAAGCTTGGGCCTTTCTGGTAGTTCAATGTACTTGTAGTTGGTTAACTCCATCCAAAATTCAAGGTTAGAGTGGGCTTCAAACAGATTAGATCTTAACTGAGAGGATGAGTGGATTAATCCCTCTGTAAAGCTCTTAAGTATCTCTGGGGGATTATACTCCCTTAAAACTGTACTTACTTGATACTCTCTAAACTCGGGCTTTGATAACTCCGGATGATTTTTTAGTATTTCTTGAACATCCGCTAGAGTCTTGCCATTTACATTTGTATCTGCTCGACCAAATTTAGTCGCCCGGTAAACTTCAAAAAGTGTTTGATATTTCTTACTCGTGAGCCTCACTCCTTTGGTGAGAGCTTCTCCAAAGGTATCTAGATCTTCAATTTCAGTGTTAAATTCAATAGGTTTATAAGGGGTTTCCGCTCGGTATTTATGTAATTCCTGTGACTTACGTGAAATAGGGAGTGTGCCACTTTCAATTGTCTCAAGAAGATCGGAGCATTCTCTGCCCCTGTCGGCATACAAGGTCTGCAAACTACATAGGCTAATAAATCCAATTATGATTACAAACCTAAAATACAAATCCACTCCCTTATAAATTCACGACGAGTAGCTCTCGACTAACAACTCTCTATATGCCATCACATGGATAACTAGTGGTACTTAAAGTGTTGAATCGAGTATTTTCTTTATAATTTATTACTTTTTTATATAGCCAATGACTAGGCATTTTTTATTCTCCAGCACTTCTAAGTAATTCAATAATTGAAGGATCTTTCGTCATTTGCCTTACAGTTCTACCTTGTTTATCAGTGATATCAACATTGGCACCATGATCTAATAAGATCTTTATTATTTCTATATGTCCAAATTGAACGGCGAACATTAAGGCTGTATTGCCGTCAAAGCTTTGAATATCAACACTGGCACCATGTGATAGTAATGAACTTACCTTTTCTGCCTTACCTATCTGAACCGCATTCATTAAAGCTGTTAAGCCTTCAATATCCTGAATATCAACTTTAGCACCCTGTGCAAGCAATAGGCCTACTAGATTACTAAATCTATTTTGAGCTGCCCACATTAAGCTTGTTTTACCCTCTTTGTCCTGGGCATCAATATTGGCAGAATGTTCTAATAAAATATTTACTATATCCTCATTCCCATATCTTGCTGCCCATATTAAAGCTGTATTGCCAAGTTTATCTGGGAGATCAACAATTGCACCATGAGACAATAATAACTCTAATGAGACAAATTTTCTACTTTTAGCCGCCGTCATTAAGAGAGTATTACCCTCAATATCTAGGGCATCAATATTGGCACCATAATCGATCAATAGTTTTACTAATTCCTTATAGCCATATAGAGCCGGCCATAATAAAGCTGTATTGCCAAGTTTATTTTTAGCATTTACCTTAGCACCATGAGCTAAAAATATTTTTACTAAGTTTGTACTCCTATCTCTTGCAGCCTTCATTAAGACTGTATTTCCATCCTTGTCTGGAATATCAACACTTGCACCGTGAGCTAATAATAGTTTAATTGTTTGAGTTCTTCCTTTCCAAGCCGCAGACATTAAGGCCGTATTACCATCTTTATCTTGAACATCAACACTCGCACCGTGAGCTAATAATAGCTTTATTGTTTGTTCACTCCCTTTCATTGCTGCTAACATTAAAGCTGTTTTACCATCTGCATCTTGAACATCAACACTCGCACCGTGAGCTAATAATAGATCTACAACTATTTCAATATTTTCTTCTAAAGCAGCAAAGATTAAGGCTGTTTTGCCATCCTCATATTGAATATCAACACTAGCTCCATGTGCTAATAACAGCTCCACTACTTCTGTATTTCTAAATTGAACAGCCAACATTAAGGCTGTATTACCATCTTTACTTTGAATATCAACACTGGCACCATATGTTAACAATAATAGCTTAACAGTTTCTGAACTCCCATTTCGAACTGCGCACATTAAAGCTGTGTTACCTTCAAGGTCTTGTGCATCAATATCCATAATTGAAAGTATTTCTTTCACTTTCTCTATATTTGTATTTTCATATTTTAGTTCTCTAAAAAGAGTTTCCTTCATCTTTTTTAAAAACTCTTTTTTTCTAGAATCATTTGAATTACCCCAGGACTTAATTTCACTATAAATCATTTGTTTTTCTGGTTTTGTGAAATCAAATTTAGAAAGTAATTCTCCACGATCTAAGCATAGAGCAAAGTAAGACTGTTTTCTCAACTTAAAGGTTCTATTCGGATCATTTATGATTTTGCTAAGTTCTTTTAAATATTCATCCTTACTGTATATACCAAACTTAGATAAGATATTTACAAATGCTCCACCTTTGATGAATCTTAACAAATCATCTTCATTTTCAGAGTCTTTTAATTTTAAAAAACCTTGGGCTAATTGTTGGGGTTCAACGTCAGCATCCAGTGGTTTCTGTTTATAAATTGGTCCTGGTTTGATTTGTGTTTCTTGTTTTTGAGGCAGGCTTTCATAGATTTTTAATTCCAACTGGTCATAAGCCCTTGAATATTCATTTTTAAACTCATATGAGTTAGGATGAACCCTAAACCCTTTGGCCTCATAGTTAAGCTTAGGTAATATTTCGCGGTACACAAACTCTCTAGTCGGGGATTCGTTGGAAAGGCCATTGTGATCTCCTAAGTCTTTAGGTATTCCTAAGTAATAGCCATTGTCTTTTAATGATCTCGCCACTGCTTCTAAAAAAAAGGGGATTTGCTCATTGGGCACATTTTGTAGTTTATCTAAGAATGCAATATTTAATCCTTCAGTTTCTTTTGTATCAGGGTTTACAAATTTTGCACTACCCAACACCACGGTGGCATGACCTGAAGACCTATGGTTAGTGTCTGTGATCGTAAAGTAGTTAAAATTTGGGTCTAAGGCTTTTTCAAAGTAGGTTCTTGAAGAGCAATCACCCCCACCCAAACAACTTCTAAAGGGAGCTTCTTCTATGCTTAAGGCTCTAACTCTTAGATTATCGATGGGTACTTCTTGATAATCTTGTTTGTAGGTTTCAGCTTCTAAATACTCCTGTAAAAAAAGCATTTTTGTATCAAAGCTAAGCATTTGATAGGATTTATTCTTGTCATTGTTTGTATTCTTTGCTGAGGATATTTCTTTTAAGACTTCTACAATCTTTGGGTCTTCTAAGTAAAAGCTGGGGTTAGGTACATTTAAATTTTTAAGAAGTTCTGTATAGTGTCCATCAAAACCCAATTCCATCGATAGCTCATCGGCTTCTGCTAAAAGACTCCTTAAGCCTTTAAGTCTTTCTAAACCACTTGTGCTTTTTAGTTGCAACACAATGGCTGGGTTAAACAGTCCCACCACTCCTACGAGATCTGCCATAACTTGACGTATGTGTTTTGTTTTATCTTCTACATTATTACTGTTATCACTATTGTTACTGTTATCACCGGCATCTTGCTCCTTATTTTCTAAATATTTATATATCCTATCTAAAACCTTATAGATCAATTTAGCTTTTTCATGAGCTGATACTTCTTTTTTTCTCAAAAACGCAATATCTGCTTGTGAAAACAGATATCTCCGCATAAACCTTAAAAAAATAGCTTTTCGTTTTTGCAATTTCTTAGAGTACTCATTGCGTAGAGATTTCATTTGTTCTTTAAGCTCAGAAATTATTTTCTGATTCGGATTTACTTTTATTTCTTCGGACTTTATTTGTTCGTGTAAACTATCAAGCTTAGGTCTTTCTGGTAGTTCAATGTACTTGTAGTTGGTTAACTCCATCCAAAATTCAAGGTTAGAGTGGGCTTCAAACAAATTAGATTTTAACTGTGAGGCTGAGCGAATTAGGCCCTCTGTAAAGCTCTTAAGTATCTCTGGGGGATTGTACTCCCTTAAAACTGTACTTACTTGATACTCTCTAAACTCGGGCTTTGATAACTCCGGATGATTTTTTAGTATTTCTTGAACATCCGCCAGGGTCTTGCCATTTATATATGTATCTGCTCGACCAAATTTAGTCGCCCGGTAAACTTCAAAAAGTGTTTGATGTTTCTTACTCGTGAGCCTCACTCCTTTGGTGAGAGCTTCTCCAAAGGTATCTAGATCTTCAATTTCAGTGTTAAATTCAATAGGTTTATAAGAGGTTTCCGCTCGGTATTTATGTAATTCCTGTGACTTACGTGAAATTGGGAGTATGCCACTTTCAATTGCCTCAAGAATCTGTGAACATTCGCTGCCCCTGTCGGCATATAAATCTTCAGAGTAACAATATGTAATCATCATTACTACGATTATTAATCGATATGACAAATCCACTCCCTTTTCTAAATCAATAAGGCTTAAAAAATCTCTTGATGATACTCTATTGCAAACTAAATATTGATGAACAAGTTTCGACCTTTAATGTAAGTTTACTTACTTAACATTGTCAGCTTTGTCATGTTTTGGCTTTGTTTATTCAGTTATAGCTATAATTTGTACACTCAGTTTTGAAATAATTCTCTTAGTATGAGAGCTATTTAGCATCACAAAGTCATTGAGGATTTTGAGGAGAAAACAGAAAGAGTTTCGATACTTAAAAATATGCTCTTAATGAATGTTCCTTTGGTTTTCTTATTGATCGATTCCCCTTATTCGGGGACATTCAGATCAATAAATTTCATGTAATATTTAAGTTCTTCAATGGATTCACGGACATCGTCAAGGGCGCGATGGCTGTTGCGTTTTCCATACTCTTTGCCAAAGCGATCTTTCATAATAATTTTCCAACCAGTAACATCGAGCATGCGGTAGTGGAGTCTGGATTCCAGCTCACGAAAATATTTTTTAATAAAAATTCTGTCTTGGGTTATAGAGTTTCCGGCTAAAATAACAGGTTCATGGAGAAAGTGGTGATCCACTAAGGTACACAATTCGTTTTCTACTTTAAATGGGGGCTTGCCCTCGGGTACTTTATCCACTAAACCACTTTCATTGTGGTGTTTTGTATTCCACTCATCCATATTATCAAGGTACTCTTGGGGTTGTTTGACTACAGAATGGTAGTCCCCAAGTTCATTAAAATCTGTATCCGTAATAATGGCCGCCACTTCAATAATTACTTCTTTTTCGACATCTAAACCCGTCATTTCTAAATCGAGCCATAACCATTTGTTCATTTTAAACTGTTCTTTCTGTAAATTTTAAATTTCATTAATCCATAAATACAAGGAGCGAGCCCTCATTTTCCATTTGATAGGGGTAACGGGCTTGGCGTAAATAATCAATAACTTTTTGTTTAACAAGTCCCTTGCCCTTGCCAGGAATAATCCTTACCCGACTTTGTTGTTGATTTTTCATTATAAAACTATCCACAGCCGAAAAAACTTCATCTTGTTTAAAGCCATGCAGGTCGAGTGTTTGTAATTTGTCTTTTGTTTTTTTCATACAGCATTTTATTCTAAAAGATTTTTAACTATTTTTAAAGAATTATTTTGGCTCCATAAGTACCGGGAGGGGATACTGTCACGGGAAAAGTGTATCAGCCTTACTAGGATACAATATCCTTTTATATTTGAATAAATAATTTTTCTAAGTCTCTTAAACTCAGTTAAGATTAAATAAAATCAATTATTAAAAAAGCCTGGGGCTTATTAGTTGAATGGGGAGCGTAAATGGTGGGAAAAGCTCCAGGAGTTAATACATCTTGCTCATGATTTCGCATAAGTTCATCCCAGCGCTCGGGTGCAGTGATCAATAAGGCTTGATCGGGACTTTGTAAGTAATTGATTTCCTCATAATCAATCAATTGATTTAAATCAGAAAAATTTAATGGGTTTTGTTGATTTTTAATTTTATAAACCCTTATTCCATCCCCAAACAATGAAACAAAAACACGCATATAAGCCACTGTGGACACTCCTGGTGATTGAATGAGATAGGGAAGTTTGGGGTTCAATGCTTCAGAATAAAATAATGTTGTCCGAGCATAGCGATGGTGTTCCTCACCCAACTCAGCAATAAGGGATTCTACTTTTCCACTTATTAAGCCAGACAAAGTATAAAGTGGCTGAAAACTAAGGGCTGATGAATTAAAATTTAGAGCCTGATAATTTTGTTGAGCATGATGAGCATGATGGTAGACGTGTCTTAATCCGAAAGTGAAAAGTTTCTGTTCGCTGAGAATGATTTTGAAAAAACTAATATTTCTTTCACTTTTTTCAATTCCATATTTAAGGGCGTATAAGCCTAGTGCTATCTTAAGTTGAGTTATATATGAACTAGAAAGTATTTTCGACTCGCTCAGGTCCAATAAACTAAAACCCTGGGCGGTTTCATTGGCTGGGTCTAAATCGGAGAACATGGAATTTAAACTCGAGGAACAGTTTGAAGAAGCATGAATAGTGCTTACTTGGAGTAGTATAAGACTTAAAATTAACAAACGTACCATAAATAATCTCCCTCAAATATCTTCATGTGGGTATCATGACGGTGCTATCCTGGACAGTTATTTTTTTTTATAATTGTAGAAAATACATGAATTAAATAACAGTTAACCAGTCATAGGAGTCTGGTCTTTTTCCAGTTTGAATATCCTGAAGGGCTTTTCTCATTGCCAAGGATTTTGTATAGGGACCTGGAATTTCAATATTATGGGGGCTTCCCATATTATCGATGACCACTAATTCTCCGATGGGCTGAATAACCGCCGCTGTGCCACAGGCAAAAATTTCTGTAACATTTCCACATTGAATATCTTCGGCGAGTCTATCAAAAGATAAGCTTTCCTCTACGGGTTTGAGCCCAAATTCTGGGGCTAATTCCAAAAGTGAACGTCGAGTGATTCCAGACAAAATACAACCATTCAGTTTAGGGGTTACTAATTCGTCTCCTCGAATGGCAAAAAAATTCATTCCCCCCAATTCATCTATAAACTGATGATGTTGAGAATCTAAGTACAGCACTTGATCGCACTGATGTTCTTGAGCAATGGCTTGTGAAGCTATACCCATGGCATAATTAGCCGCCGCTTTTATGTCGCCCAAACCGCCAGGGAATGCCCTTACAAATTGCTTATTCACCATTACCTTTGCAGCCTTTCCCGTTGCTGAAAAGTAGTTTCCCACCACACAGGCTAAAACATAAAAGCTATAGGAACCTGAACTCATTACTTTAATTTTATGATCCGTAGCAAACATTAAGGGGCGAATATATAGGGCGTGGTCGGGCAGATCGGGAACATTTATTTTCTCAAAACTAACAAACTCCCAAAGGGCCTTTTCAAAAACACCTTCTGGCAATACAAACATATTCATTTTAGCACAAGATTTTGCAAACCTTTGGGCGTGATCCCGCAATCTAAATATACCCACTTTTTCTGTGTTTAAGCGAAAGGCTTTCATGCCCTCAAACACGCTCTGGGAATAGTGAAGTGCACTGATTGTTGGTTGGATATTCTCTTCCCCCATAGGACGAATTTCCATTTCTTCTACAACTTTTCCTTTCTGCAATTCAATTTTTAATAGGTGAGGGGTAAATGCTGTACCAAAAACAGGATTCGTAGGGGTTTCTTTCATCTGACGTGGTTCACAAACATTAATTTTCATAGGTTTACAGTTTTAAAGGGCTGCGCCCGCTTTTGGCAAAGGAAAAAGGTACCAAGTCCCTTTTTACGTTGCAGTGAAACGTAAAAAGGGACTTGGTACCTTTTATAGGGTCGTTAAATATATCAACATGGGGTTGGGTTCGATTTTTATTTTACTTGCCTTAATTTGGCTGCTAAAGCTCCTGTAAGTGGGCCTCATATTTGCTTTTACCCATTGGAAGCGAATTATCAAATAACTAAAATAAAATGGAACTATGCCAAAAAGTAAAAAATTTATAGTCAAAGCTGTACTTGTGCTAGGATTCATTTCCTATTTTTCCAGTATTTCTGTGCAAGCTAAAAGTTTAATCAAAGACAATTCAAATCAAGATAATGAAGAAAAAACATTCAATTATTTTTGGTCCTTAAATTTGTTGTGGGCTCAAAGTTGGAACATTAAAAAAACAACTGTATTAAATGAGTTTAAATCTCAGCCTTGGATGACCTTAAAAATGGCTTTTCTTGCTCCCAGTAACTCGACCAACTACAGTACATTGGCAAGGATGTTTGTGCAGGCAGAGTCCATTTTTAAACAGTGTAAAATTCGATTTGATCAAAATCCAAGCTTCAAAGTTCTGCCACAAAAGTATTATATTTATGGAAATTCCCAAGAGGAAGATAAATTCTTGTTAGAGAATCTAAGTACTCTAACAGAGAGAAATTTACCTGTATTGCTAGTAAAAAACATTCTTAAAAAAGACTTCAATGCTGTAACAATTCTTCGCGATTATCCGGAGAAGATTTACGTTTCCAATTTTGTTATACCTAAAATTTCTATTCCTAAACATGCCATAATAGTTTCGGAAGCCGGCTTGTTAAATTATGCTTTTTTTCACAAAGAGGATCTTTTGTTACCCCATGAAATTTTACATAGTTTAACAGGGGATTATAACGAGTATGATGGTATAGACAATAATCTTTTAAATCACAGCGAGAGTTTTGCAAAAGGGCCATTGATAGGCCCTGAAATCAGCTTTACACAGTGTCAAAAGGCAAGAGATTACATTGCCAATCAGTTTTAATTAATCCACTTTACGAGTTTTTTTGTTGTAACCCTTAATATTCTTAGCTTGGTGATCTTCGGGAATAGCTTGGCAACAACCTTTGTTATTTTTTCTAACTTCTTCTAGATAACAAGTATAAGCAGATCGAGCTAACTGTCGGCTCTGATCCGTTTTAATAATTTCTTTCTCTTGTTCTAATTTTGTAAGGTTTTTCCAATAGGGTTGTATGTGGTCTTTAATAGCCGAAAGCATATCTGGGCATCTATTGATTTCAGATTCCTGAAGAGCCATTGTGCGGACATCGGCGGAGTATTTTTTTATACACTTATCAACCAGTTCTACATACAGTTTTGTTTTAAATAGTGCCAGAGCCTTTACTTGATTTACAAGCTCACTTTTATTGATATTATCCAACTCGGATTCACTACAGGCAAGGCTGAACCCATCGGGTATGCAATATTTTTCATCATCCCAATTAACAGTTCCGTCGGTTACATTCATGCGGCCCTCTTTAGTATACACAACATCGCCGACAGCCATGCTTTGTGTGATTCTATGATTGCCTGCTTTAAAAATAGCAATTGCTTTTTCGTTTTCTTCTCTTGTCTCTTTGTTCTTCTGGTAGGTTGTAAATAAAACGGAAAAGGTAGAGTCTTTACTTTTATGGAGTTCACTAAGAAGATTGGTTGTGTTTGCATTTAAGATTTCATTCTTTTTCTCATCACTTATACCCAAATCCATCATAGTTATCGATATATGATTCTCGCCACTTTCTAAGTTGAGATTCATATTGTTACTGTTACAAGTAAAATTATTAACGGCATAAGGACTTTGCTTAGTACTTTTGTTTAAAGCAGAAAGTGAATTCCCAAAATTGTTGGAGTGTGTATTTCCAAGGATAGAGCTCATTGCCCCACTCACCAAATCACCAAAACCTGCATTGGCTTTGGGTAGAAGACTCCACCAAGAAGAGGATTTTTGCGAGCGTAGAATCCTTTCAATGTAGTCAAAACGATCTTTGGCGGACATATTGAGTTTTATTTGAAAATCATATCCATTGAGGGAGTATTTTCTTCGTTCTAAATCAAGAACTTTCAATGTGTTTTCATCAATTATGACTTCGTGGTTTTTAATTTTAATCTTAGAAAGAAGACCTCGCATTTCGCCATCAGCAAATTTTCTTTTCATATAAGCCAATGTGTCGCTGTCTGTGGGGTGTGCAAAATGCTTAACAAAGTTTTCAAAATTGGGTTTCTTGTTGTATTCCGCGGCATGTTTGGCCATATCTGCCATAATTTGATCTAGGTGGGAAACACTTTTGGAATCCGCTACGACACTAAAAATAAAAATGAATACAAACAGTTTAACAGACATAATAAGCCCTCTCTCTAAAGAATATATCTATATATTTGATTATACTTTTAGTTAGCTATTTTATAAATGATTTCATAACTAGCTGACTTAAACTAAGACCATGGGTGGGCACACTTACATAGGTCCAGGGACTTTGTTTTCATAAATTGGGAATTATTTAAACAGAGATCCCAAAAATCCCCAAAAAGGCATGCCCGTATCAAATCGGAAATGGAGCCAAATAGTGTTTTCACTATAAGGGACTGGATTGTTTTCTATTTCAATGTTGGCCGCAGCGGATTCATAGCTCATACTTAGGCCAAAGTTTTTAGAAAACAACCACTCCAGTCCAGCATAGTAAGAAAACAATCCATAGTCATATTCTTTGTAGTCATTGGTGGTGCTTCCTACCCAGAAGTGTCGAGCTTTAATTAAATGATAGTTAGCCCCAAGGACAATTTTGTGAATTTTAAAACGCAAACCACCACCTAGACCAATGTGGTTACCCGTTTCTCTTTGCGCATTGGAATTGCTATTGTTGTTTAAATCGAGATAGCGTCCAGAAAAAGTAAAGTTAGAAGAAAAACTCCCAGCGACATATATGGGAGCATACAATTTTCCGGACACAGCAATTCCAGAATAAACAGCTTCACCAGAATTAGGGTTTTGCAAAGACACTTCAGGGTAGCCAATGGCCGCCTCAAAACTAACACCATTGGCATAAGCTTGTGAATTTAAAATAAATAAAAGTAAAAACAAAAATTTATTCAACTAATTCCTGCCTTGATAAAATAGCTATATCGCTAACATTCAAACTTTGTGTGTCGCGAATAAAAGTGCCGATGTAGTTTCCGTTTTCATCAAATTGCTCAATAGTGTCCGTTCCCGTGGAAGCGACTAAAATTGTACCATCTGGAAGTTCCACCATGGCCCCCGGATTATTTAAAATAGTGAGGTTGGTAGCAAAAACAACAACTCCACCAGAGCCATCGGCATTGGCTCTCCAGATTTGATCATCACTCCAAGTGTTATAATAAACAGAACCATTGCTGTGGACCAAAATGCCATAGGGGTTGGCCGCCACATTTGTAGTTGTTATGCAACTCGATGTGTTTGTTGAAATATCATAGTGTAAAATGCGTCCGTTTGTGTAGCTAGTTACTAACAGCTCATTGTTGTTATTGACCACCATTTGTCTGGGGCCATTAAGGGTGCATGATCCTACTGTGGTGCTAATGTATATGGGTGTGGTTTGTGCAGCTGTGCTGTCAAAACGCTCAATAGCATTGGACTCAATCACAAGAATATTGTTATTTGAATCGGTCTCAATATCGTAAATGTTTCCAGCCAAAGTGCCCCCAGAAAAGAAAGGGGCATTTGAAAAAGTATTTAAATTAAAATTTTCTATGCGATCGGTGTTGTCTAGGGCGATTAACAAATTGTCGTTGCCAAACTGAATAAGTCCACGGGGAGCACCGAGTTCAGAGGGATCACGAAAGTGCTTAAGCAAGTTTACAAATTGACCACTTTCATTGTACAAAGATACGCCATAGTGATTGGTGTCACCGCTGGCAATAACTACATAGTAATTGGTTGCATAAACAGGTGCGACAACATCACCTGCATCTAGGGGAATAGTTAAGAACTCGCCCTCTTTTTTTGAACAGGAGCTAGTTCCAATTAAAATCCCAATGAATGTAATAACAATTATATTCCGTGACAATGTTTACCTCTATCATATTAGTGCTAAATTTATGTCGGCGAAAAATGTCTCGAACTTAAACAATTCTTTACAAAACTCTTCACAATGCAAAGCGCAATCCTTGAGTCATGTAGCCCAAGGTCTTGTCAAAATTTCTCTTAAGGGGCATTCTTTCGATGGTACTTACTAAATCAGACATAATATAGATGTTTAGAAATATAGAAATAGAAATTAAGAAACTAAGAAACTAAGAAACTAAGAAACTAAGAAACTAAGAAACTAAGAAACTAAGAAACTAAGAAACTAAGAAACTAAAAAATTAGGAGGCTAAAATTCAAACCTCAATTAAAAACAAATGGGCTTTTGTTTGTGGCTGTTCGCAGGGCATAGGTCGAGCCACAGTGTCGGCATTGGTAGAAAATGGAGCGAACGTGATTCTCCTTGCGCGAAGTGAAGAAAAGCTAAACCATTTAGCCAATTTTTTACCCTCTGGAACAAAAGTTAAAATTATTTTTCAAGACCTATCTAATATCGAAAGCTTAAAAGTAAAAGTAAAAGATCTACTTAAAGAAATCGGCCCCATTGAAATTCTAGTTAACAATGCGGGCGGTCCGAAAGCTGGTCTATTATTAGAGGCTCAGCCCGAGGAGTTTCTAAATGCCTTTCAAACACATGTCATTGCCTCGCATGTGTTAACTCAGCTTTTGGTTCCAGGGATGAAAGAAAAAAAATACGGACGTATAATAAATATTGTGTCTACCTCGGTTAAAATTCCCATACCCAATTTGGGAGTTTCTAATACTATTCGTGGAGCCATGGCCAGTTGGGCAAAAACTCTAGCCCATGAAGTGGGTCCATTTGGGATTACCGTAAATAATATTTTACCTGGTTTTACGGAAACAGAAAGATTGGAAAAACTTAAAATCGCAACTTCTGAAAAATTAAATAAGTCGACAGCAGAGGTAGAGAAAATGTGGTTGGATAGCATCCCCGCCAAGCGCTTTGCCCGCGCCGAAGAAACCGCACAGGCCATTGCTTTTTTAGCCAGCCCTAACGCGAGTTATATTAATGGTATTAATTTACCTGTGGATGGCGGACGGACGGGAAGTTTATGAAAAGAGGAAAACAAAAATGAAGTTTGATATATTTTTAAGTATTTGCCAAACCGAAGTAGACTCTAATATGCCAACAGAAAAAGTAATGTGGCAAAACTTTTTTGAACAGGTAATATTGGCAGATGAACTCAATTTTGGCACAGCATGGGTGGCGGAAACTCATTTAAGTTGTCAGGTGCAAAAACAAAATCCGGCAGCGGTCATTAAACATTTTAAAGGTGAAATCGGACTCAACACCGACATTCTTCAGTTGGCCCATAAGATATTTCAAGTGACAAAAAAAATAAATGTGGGATCAGCCATTAAAAATATAATGTGCAACGGGGGGCCCTTGGCTCATGCCGAAGCCATAAAAACATTTTTATCTTTGCACGCTTTAAATCCTGATGAGCGCCGTTATATAAATATAGGATTTGCCTCGGGTCGCTTCGAATTTTCTAATCGCCCCTATAGTATTCACCCTCGCAATTTAACCGAACAAGTGGCCTGGAAAGTGATAAAGGGCAAAGTATTATACGAGGCAACAGAAATTTTTATGCGCGCTTTGCGTGGCGATCATTTTTCTAGCGGTGATATTGCGCCTAAGTACATTAAAGCTTCAGATTTTCATGAAAGCGAAGATTGGGAAGCTACGGTTAAGACATATGTTCAAGAAACAGGATTGTCCGCAGATGAGGCGGCAAAGTTAGAAAAAATTGAAATCCCCTCTTTTTGGAATTTCGATAAAGTGGGGGTCATTCCCTTTGAAGCTCCACTGGCTTATTTAAGATTAACTGTAGGCAGTCACGATTCTGGCATTCAAGAGTTGGCCAATAAATTTTTTCCTGTAGATGTTTTTAATCTCTCTATCACTCCACCGGAAGTGATAGAGAAGACCCATGAGTTTATGAAAAAGATTTACCATCCCGAGGGAGGGGAGTGGAAGCGCGAAAACATGCCCCGCACAGCCATGATCTTTTTATTTGACGATAAAGATTTAACTCCAGAAGAAAACACGAAAAAGGCACAAGCTATGGCAAAAAAAGCTTGGGAAAATTATTGGACGGCCATGGAAGGAACCATAGATCAAAGAAAAGTCGAACAAGCGGTAGAGAACACCCTGGCCGGTAATCCCGAAAAAATGGCTCAGCTTATCAACGAAAAATATCACCCCCAGGATCGCTTGATGTTGTGGTTTGATTTTAACACCCACGATAGCGAATACATAAAATCGGCCATGAGAATATTTATGGAAAAGGTAGCTCCCCTATGCAGCAGATAAAAAACTTTATTAATGGTGAATTCGTGGCCCCACAAAATGGCAGGTACTTAGATAATTTTAATCCTGCTACAGGCCTAGTTTATTCACAATTGGCAGATTCTGAAGCTATTGATGTTGTAATGGCATTTAAAGCCGCTCATAAGGCTTTTGAAAGTTGGTCAAAAACTCCAGTTCAGGAGCGTGCAAATATATTATTAAAAATAGCAGATATTATAGAGCGACGGCGCCAGGAGTTTGCCGAAGCAGAAAGTTTAGATATGGGCAAACCTTTGTGGCTGGCTTCAGAAGTAGATATGCCTAGAGCCATTTTAAATTTTCGTTTTTTTGCCAATCGCATACTTCAATTTCAAGAAAAATCTTCGGACATGGATGGTCAAGCTATCAATTACTCTCGCCATGAGCCCATAGGTGTAACGGGATTGATAGCCCCTTGGAATTTACCTTTGTACTTAATGACATGGAAAATCGCTCCCTCACTGGCTGTAGGAAATACCGCTGTATGCAAACCTTCTGAACTCTCACCGATGACAGCTTCCATGTTAGGAGAAGTTTTTAATGAAGCCGGATTGCCACCCGGTGTGTGCAATATTGTACAAGGGCGTGGTGAAACTGTGGGAGATAGCATAGTTACGCATCCAGGAATACCCTTGATTTCTTTTACGGGCGGGACAGATACAGGAGCCATCATTTTACAAAAAGCTGGCAAAATGTTTAAAAAAATGGGAATGGAGTTGGGCGGAAAAAATGCAAATATAATTTTTAAAGATGCCGAACTCGACAAGTGTATAGAAACCACACTGCGTTCCAGTTTTTTAAACTCAGGACAAGTGTGTTTGTGTGGGTCACGCATTTTTGTGCAACAAGAAATATATAATGAGTTTATGGATCGCTTTGTGCAAGCCACTAAAAACATTAAAGTGGGAGACCCCAGAGATAAAAATAACTTTATGGGTCCTGTAGTAAGTAAAGAACAAAAAGAAAAAGTCCTAGCTGCGATAGCACAGGCTAAACAAGAGGGTGGAAAAATTTTAGCTGGTGAAGAATCTTTGGAATTACCCGAAGCCAATCAACAGGGCTACTTTGTAAGGCCTACTATAATTGATGATCTCACAGACTGTTCTGATCTTTGGCAAAAAGAAATTTTTGGCCCAGTTGTAACAGTAAGACCTTTTAAATATAAACATGATGCTATTAAATGGGCCAACAACACGAGCTTTGGATTGTCGGCATCCGTTTGGACTCGCGATTTAAAAACAGCTCACAGTGTAGCTCAAGAACTTAAAGTGGGAACGGTATGGGTAAATGCTTGGAGCAAAAGAGATTTGCGCGTCAATTTTGGTGGCTATAAAGAGTCGGGCTTAGGTCGTGAAGGTGGAGATGATTCCATTAATTTTTATACAGAACAAAAAAACATTTGCATTAGTTATTAGGAGAATTTTATGGGTCAAATAATAGCGGGTTGTTTAGCGCCTCACCCCCCTCATTTAGTTTACGCTGAAAACCCACCACAAAACGAAGCTAAAGCTGAGTGTGGTTGGGAAGTCTTGCGTTGGGGCTATGAAAAAATGCGCAAGCATCTTAAAGCTTTGAAGTATGACGTATTGATTGTTCACTCTCCCCATTGGCGCACACAAATTGGCACTCATTTTTTAGGTGTAGAACATTTAAAATCTAAATCTGTGGACCCCATATTCCCGCATTTGTTTCGTTACAACTACGATTTAAAAGTGGATGTTAAGCTTGCAGAAAGCATTCATGATGAAGCCAAAAAATTGGATCTCGAAGTTAAGATGATGCGCAATCCAGATTTTCGTGTGGATTATGGCACTATTGTCAGCTGTCATATGACCAATCCCGATTGGGATGTGCCCATAGTTAGCATTTCATCTAACGGTGCAGCTCAATACTTTAGCTTCGATGTAATGCAAGCACAAATGTTTAAATTGGGCGAAGCGACTCGCAAAGCAATAGAAGCCAGTGGTAAACGGGCGGTGCTTTTAGCTAGTCATTCTTTAAGTCACCGACACTTTGTTTTAGAAGCCGATCCGCCGGAAGACATGAGCAAAGAACATATTACTCATCATGGTCAATATTTGTGGGACATGAAAATGATTGAACTCATGAAAAAGGGAAAAAGCAAAGAGATGATCGAAATCTTAGCAGACTTTGACGAGCAAACTATTTCCGAAGCCAATGGTGGAGGTTTGTCGTGGATGATGTCGGCTATGGGGTTTCCCACTTACCCCGCCGAAGTCTACGCCTACGGAACTGTGATAGGTACTGGCAATGCTATAGTGGAATGGAACCACTTAGAGAAAGGAGTGGAGTAATGTCGGCCAAAGGTGTTTTAAAAGGATATTTACTTCCCGGTCTTCCCCATATTCTTTTGTGTCCAGAAAAAAACCAGAATTGGATGCAAGTCCGCAAAGCCTTCGACCGTGTTCGCGAGGAGATCCAAACTTCGGGCGCAGATATTTTAATTATTTATAGCACCTATTGGCCTTCTATTTTAGGGCATCAAATTCAAGCGGACCCCAGCCCAGAATGGGTGCACGTCGATGAGCAGTTTCATGATCTTGGCAGTATTCCTTATAAATTTAAAATGGATGCGACCTTTGCCGAAGTATTAAAACAAAAATCTACAGAGAGGGGTCTTCACGCACGCACTATCAACTATCAAGGTTTTCCTATTGATACGGGATCTGTTGTGGCATTAAAATTATTGAATCCAAATAATAAAATTCCAGCGGTGATTGTTTCTAGTAATATATATTCCGATCGTGCAGAAACTATTGTGTTTGGCAAAGCCATGGCCGATGCCATTGAAGAAACAGGTAAAAAAGCCGTGATACTTGTGATTTCATCTTTGTCTAATCGTTTATTTACGAAGGAATTTAATTATGCTGAAGACAAAATCCATTCTTTAAAGGATCAAGAGTGGAACGATAAGTTTCTAGAATTACTCAGCGAAGGTCGTTTAGAGGACTGTTCACAATTATCACGTCAGTTTCATCGCGAAGCGCGAATTAAAAAAGTGACAAACTTTAAACCTTTTTGGTGGTTAGCGGCGGTGATGGGACAAAGCAATGCCTATTCTGGTGAGGTTTATGCCTATGCTCCTTTGTTGGGTACCGGTGCTGCCGTGGCAGGATTAACTCCGGGAGTAGAAAAGGCCAGTGATCTAGAGTATGACGAGGAAAACGTAGAAAAATACAGCGGTGATCGCCACGTACTAGATATAAGTACTAGTATACCTAAACCCACTCAAGATATGCCAGAAATGGGACCTGAATATGAGTGATTATATTTACGACAAAGAAGATCTCTACCCAAAAAGTTCTTTGGGTGAAAACCAAAACGATATTCCCACCGGTCGTGATGTCGAATGGGAACCCTTAGTGGATTACCGCCGCAATGCTGTGAGTGAAAACACCATTCATGGAGCGATTTCTTGGTACAGTGGCAGTCAGCCCATTCACTCTTTTGGTGGAAATGTTTTATGTTATGGCCGCAGCATGATGAAGCCACTCTATATAAAAGTATTTGAAAATGAACTGGCAGACATGGATTGGAAACAAAAAGCCATAAGTGTGGCCTCCCACAACGGCAGTGCCGAACACGTAGCTGCGGCTCAAAGTATTTTATCCGAAGGGGAGTGGGGGTTGATGTTAACTCCAGTGGATCTTCCTTTGGTGCAGTTTGGTAGACAAGTAAGACGAGCTCGCCGTTGGTACAATAATTCTTCGGGTCATCACGCTGCCATTTTGCGTGGATGTCGAAAGAAGGGGTGGAATCGCGCTGGTTACACCTTGCCTTCGCATCCCGTTTTTCAAAACTATTTACAATTAATGAAAAACTATTTGGGGCAAGATTGGCAACCCAAACGGATTGCTCGCGATGGAGATGGATTGCCCACGGTTTCTATGACGGTGAATGAACTAGCCAAGTGTTATGCTCAATTGGCAGTGGAGAAAAACTGGATTTGGGAAGCCATGGTAAGGCATCCCGATTTGGTAGGTGGTTATAATCGTTTGGACACTACAGTTATGAAATCCTGCAAGGGCAAAGTTATCGCAAAAGAAGGAGCTGATGGCTTATTAGGTTTAGCCATAGAGCATGTGGATTATCCCGAGGGTTTGGGAATTGTAATAAAAGTTTCTCATGGTTGGGACCCGCAAGCCACATGGTATGTTGCCCGTGGAATTTTGGGCGTGCTAGGTTTTGAATTGCGCAATCCCTATCCTTTGCGGCGACAGAAAGCATTTTTAGTTCCAAAAATTGTTCCAGATAAATATTTAAGTGCCTTAAGTAAAATAAAAACATGGGATGACTGGGACCCCGATCACGACCGTTGGTACTTTGATCCTGCTGAGCAGGCCAAAGTATTTGGAGGAGATAAGCATGATATCTAATATACATTCAAAAAAAGCCCCAGAACCTGTGGGAGCATATCCACATGCTAAGAAAGTGGGTGATTTTTTATTCCTCTCTGGTGTTGGCCCCCGCAAACTGGGAAGCTCAGATATTCCTGGCACCTATGTTGATCCCGAAGGCAATGTTGTAGGCCACGACATAACTATTCAAACTCATGCAGTTATAGAAAACGTAAAATATATTTTAGAAGAGGCCGGAAGTTCATTAGATAAATTGGTAGACATCACAGTTTTTCTCACCGACATGAAAGCTGACTTTAAAAAGTTTAACGAAATCTACGCTCACGAGTTAGGCCAATATGGAGCTACAAGAACCACCATAGAAGTAGGAGCCCTACCAACATCCATAGCCATAGAATTCAAAGTCATAGCCCTAGCCTAACAAAAAGGTTCCCGGTTAAATTTCCGATATGCACCTTGTCGAAGCCTTCTTCAACATAAAAGTTATCCTCACTTTAAATTATTATCTTTATTAAAATTAAAAACTAGATTTATTTTTCTCAACTCAACTCAACTCAACTCAACTCAACTCAACTCAACTCAACTCAACTCAACTCAACTCAACTCAACTCAACTCAACTCAGGTACTTTAGAAGAGCATTTGTCTAGTATTCTAAACATATAGATATTGGTGTAGACTTCGAACTCGTAGTCACATATGCTGTATAAGTATCTTAATTTATATCAGGCCTGTGCTCTGCACTTATCAAACAAATTCAGACCTCCTTAAAATAAGAAAATTTAAAACCTATTTCATGGCAAATACTATGTTTGTCATATTCAAGGAGAAAAAAATGAAAATATATATTGGCAACCTCAGCCCAACAACTGTTGAAAATGATTTGCAAACTATTTTTTCACCAGTAGGAACTTTAGTTTCTGTAAATATTATTAAAGACAAAAGCAGTGGGAAGTCTCGTGGCTTTGGGTTTGTTGAGTTTCAAAACAAAACTGATGGAACAGAAGCTATTACACAGTTGGATGGACACATGTTAAATGGAGCAAAGTTACTTGTGAGCGAAGCTAAAGAAAAATTCACAAAGTCATCGGGTACTGAGCAACGCGGAAAAAGATGGTAGATAATTTTATCAAGTTATAACTATTATTAGTTGATCTTTATTTAATTTTTTTGCTTTGGTTTTATGATTTCCCGAAAGGAGTCGGGTAGTATGTTAACGCCCAATTTGTCGCCTAATTTTACAATAAAGGGTAGGGTGATGGGACTAAAGGGCAAAAACAAAAGAACACCAAGACCAGCTCCTCTAAAGACATCACGAAATTGTTGATGGGCGCGACTCAATTCAGTTGCACTGACTTTTTCTCCCATAGATTTTCGCAGATATATTTGTAGCATTTCTTTGGTTTGTTCAGACTCATTGGCCAAAGCGGCTTTAAGGTTTAAAAGTGCTTCATCCAGTTTATCTTTATAGTTATTAAGATGAAATGCTAGGTACAAGTAAGTCCTCATGGCAAGTTTAGTTTGCCAGCTATTAGGTTTTGGTTGAGATGCATTTTGTTCAGTCAAAGATTAAATATCCTTTACAACTTTATAGTGTGCGCTCTCTATAGCCAATTCCGCTTTCTTAATTATTTTGTCAAGATCATCCTTAGAGAGTCCTTTGTTTTGAGTATAATCTACAGTAACTAAATTAATATCCACTTTAAGATTAACACCTTTTTCAATCTTTAAAGCTTTCAATGCTTTTTCTACATTTTTTACGCAACCCCCACAGGTCATTCCATCAATTTTAATCTGATGAGAGTATTTAGTGGCAGCATTGTTATTTTCTTGTTTAGATTCAGTTGAAGAATGATCTTCGCAATCTGCATGTGCAGAGCTGGCTACAAATAGACTAATTAATACGGCAAATAACTTCTTCATAACACCTCCCGCAAGGAAATTGTTTTAACTCATTTTTATTGGGAAATACATGAAATAATGAATTTGGCCTAAAAAGATTTGTGCAAGAGGCTGCTAGCTGATTATATAATCTTCAAAACCTGCGGAATTAATTATAACTGAATCCAATATAGATAATCTTCCTTCTGGTATGTTAAAGGGAACTCTTGAGTTTCCAAAGAAGGGGATTTGGAAAGTTTTATTTAGAAAACATAAATTTGAATTTTCACTAGGTTTTCCCTTGATTGACCCATCTGAATTCATATCTGAACAAGATAGAGTTGTTATCGATAAGCTATCAGATTACTTAGATGGCAATCAGTGCGATAAGCTTCTTTAAAAACTATATGTAATCTATAAAATTGCTTTACTGCAAAATTATTTCCATACTATTTTTTTCAATTGATGAAATAGAAATTTTCGCCAGTTTCCAGTGAGGGTGCAAAGGGTATCCCGATGATTGCTACCATAAAAATTAAGGTCAATCCAAGGTGGTACCAAATAATCCATCTGCCGGCCAGTAGAAACTAAATCAAATTACCAAAAGTGCCTATTATCCCTGTTCCCAGATCGGATCCGGAAATGATTTCGTGTGAAAGCGCATTTATGTATATTTCTATGTTCTCAGTAGAAACTGAAACTACATGAACTTCTGTTTCCTTTAGTATCACGATCGTCTGAACCTGATTCATATCAATCTTCTTAAGTACTTCTGATGGAACAATAAGTGTTGTCACCTGACTGGCCGAACAATCAGCAAATACCTGTTGTGGTAAAGAAAGCCATAAACAAATGGTAATTTATAATAACTTAATAGCTTGAATGCGTTCTTTGATATGGTTCTGGTCAGCTTCCGACATCTTTCTTTCTGTAGCCAAATTTAAACATTGCTGATAGGCCTCTAAGGCTTTCCATTTTTTTTCTGCGAAATCCTGATCATTTTCTTTTAGGTGTTTGGTCCATTGTTCATAAACATCGCCAATACCATAATGTGCCCAAACGACTTTAAATTCACTTTCTCCAGCAATACTTTCATACTTTGTCCAATAGTCCAAAGCTGTAATGATTGCGAATTCTGCTTGTTCAAACTTCTTAAGCCCATAGGAAGTTCCACCCAAGTTATTGTAAGTTGTCCCCAATGCCATGAAGCGATCCTTATCATTTTTAACTTTATCACCATAAATGATACTTTCTTTCAACATTTTTTCAGAAAGGTGTAGGTCCTCTAGAAAGTATGCATCCACATCCAAGCTGATTAAAGCATCATGAACTTCCAAATTTGAACCATGATCGATGACATAAGAGTATCGGATGTTATGATATGCAAATCCCTTTAAGTAATCTTTCTTGTTTCTGTAAAACCAACCAATTTTTTTTAAACAAGACCCCGCAATACGAAAAGCTTCGCTTTCAGCATTTACAGCGGACTTAACCATTTCATAGCATTTCACAAGTGATTCAACGCCCTTATCAGTTTCTTTGTTTTCTAAATAAGCAACACCTAAAATATAGTGCTTCCAATGGTTATCAAGTTTACTTTCTGGTTTAAAATCATTTAGCCTTGAAATGGCATCATCAAATTTACCGCTATTAATTAAGTTTTTTGATTCTATCAACATTGTATTTGAAGGTGAAGGAAAGCCGCTAGGTCTATCGTCGGCAAAGGCTTGGGATTTATTCATAGTTACACATCCTATTGTTAAGAAACATATCAATAACAGCAATGTTCTCATTTTTACCGCCTCGAAAAGTTAAATACTGTTACCAAAACATATTTTAAATGTCGCCAACTTTTGCTTAAAATGTTTGGATTCTTATTATCTCCACTACCGACTGAGCCGTTCTGTAGGCTCATAAACACCTAATTTGTGATTTTTAATAAACCTAAGTTAAATGAGAAAAAAAGACATATGTAAGTATAACTATTATTCAAAACACTTATCCTGCCGTGCTGCAGTGGAATGATTGCTGTATACAAACAATACATAAGGAGAAAGTGCTATGATTATTAAGACTTTGCTAGCAATTTTGGTTACTCTATTGACCTTTGAAGGACAAATTTGGGCAATGAGCTGCCAAGCGGCACTAAGCATTGAAGAAATTCCTAAAGTATACAAGCCTCTTTTTGACGCTCAGGAAGCCTTCAGAAATGAATTAAGAGCTTTGCAGTCTGGGAAAGCCAACAACATCAAACCAACTCCTGAAAATGTTTTTGTCACTTTGATTGTAAAGACTGATTCAAAATTTTCTATGCATATGGGTAGAATTCAAGGGGTAGAAAAAGCTGGTGATGATGACGGCTACATAATTTTATCTCCACTAGTTTCTAACTATCCATCGGAAACCGAAAAGGTTGCCCTTTCAGAAGTTATAATTGATTACGCTAGAATAAATAGGGAATTTACTGAGATGGAACAACAATCGGTAGTAGCTCAGCTAACCATGGCTACACAAAATGGTAGTTTTATTAGTTACGTTAAGCAACATGATGGATTAAAGGTCGAAAGAGGTCGTGTTGTCAGTCTTGGCGAGATCAAGATGGTAAGACGACAGCTTTTGTTTTTGCTCAGGATACTGGCAGCAATATTACACATAATTTAGCAATGTATCCAGATACGATAAGAATTCTAGAGGTAAAACAAAAACAACTGCTGCTGAGAACATTTGCTTTCTAAACTCAATTCTGCCTTAAGGATGGTCGCTATGTGAGTTTATTGCTAAATCGTCTTATAGTTCACAACACTCAGATTCGAAATGGATCACTGAGTTCGAGATGAACACAGAAGGTGATATTTTGTGCAGATAAACAATGATCAATACCAACCTAAAGGGACTCAAAGATATAAACTATCTGATAATTCCAGATACTTTCGTCAGAGACTTTAAGTTAGAAAACACTGATGGTAAAGTGGGCAATAATCCAACAAGCGTTGTAGCATTTGGCGACAGTCAAGCCATAGAGCATGTGTCAGAAAGTTTGTTAAAAAAACTCAGCGTTTTTGCTGATGTTGATCAAATTTCAGGGCAAACACTGCCCGATGAATTAGAGTCATTGGTTGATCCTGGTAAAGAGGTTCGAATTTATTTTTCAAGTGGAGAGAGAACTATTAGGCTTACAGTTAGACGAAAAAATGATGGTTCTTGGTTATTTGGAGATACAGCTTATGATCTCTTAACTATTGATGAAAATTATAAAAATTATTCTTACGGAAGATATACCTTAAACGAGATCAATCACTTGGAGAGTTCTGAATTTGAAGGCAGCTTACCTGCAGCTCGCCTTAGAGACCATATGAGTAACATTAGAAACATTTTAATGAACGGCTTAGTTAATATGCGTTTTCAGGGTGTTCAGAAAGATTGGAGGAAATCCATACCAGAAGATGTAGATTCAGCTGTAGTTGTTGAATTATTGCTGGCTGATCAAAATCAGTATTATCATTTAGACCGAGGTTTCGTTAATCAAAGGATCAATAATTTGAGTGAAACTCAAAAGAAGACATTAGCCGCCATAAAATATTTAGCTGCTAATAAATTGGTTTTTTGGTCTAAGAATGCTGGTTCATCAGGGATAAAAGAAGGCATCTATAAGCAAGGAGAAGTTAAACCATCAACATTGTGGATGGCTGGTTATGACTTTGTTAGAGCAATTTTTGATTCTATGGAGACTCTTGGTGTGGAGTATACCGATGGAGACTGGACCAAAAAGGCTAACTAGAATCAGTTATTTTTGTTTTTCCTCATTATGTAAAAAATGCTAGATTGTAACGAACGGCTGGGTAAGCTACACTTGCAAATACAACCTAATGGACACCCACGCAGATTTTTTAATGCCCGAAGACCGAAAACACGGCGAGGACCCGTTTAACAGCGATGCCGTCGCCATAGCTAGTGCTTCTGACACTCAGGTGTACGCATATATAAAATCCTCAGGGGCTCCCCGCGTTTCACTTGCCGCCGAGGTTATAAAAGTTCTAGTATTCAAGTTGACTGCACTTGTTCCAAATATGGGATATACACAAGAAGAACTCGCACATAAAATACACATTTCTGATAGACATGAGTTTTCAAAACATGAATCACTAAAATCCCTTAAAAATATGTCTGCAGACAAACAATTCCGACTGAAGGTGCTTGTTGCTAAATCGCTCGGACTTAAAGAAACTGATTTTATTTATAATTTAAATGAATCTGATGAAGACAACGAGATAAATTTTAATACTGAAAACTTAGTCTCAGCGGATGAAGTAAAGAAAATTCTTAGAAGTGCTTAAATTTGAACTGTAGAACCTTAGAACCATAGAACCATTTTTTAAGCCATTTTTCGAGTTTTAAAATGGCAGGGGTGTCATTTTATTTCTTCTTCAATCAATAAATTCTAGACCAAATAACCTTTTTGAATCATTTCAATTACTACCACTAAATCTATGCACGATGTTTCCAGGCTGTATACCTAGGGGCTAGAGGCTGACAAGTATAAGCCCAGACATGGAACGAAATTATTGAATATTACATATGAATAAGTGTATTTAAGCATGGATTCTTGCGGAATGTCATTTTCCAATCTACATATATGACAAGTCAAAAAACTTCGACATTCTGCCAAAGAATATTGATCAATTGGTAGACAAGTGGGGTGTCTGCCATTATATTCTCCTTTCTTTGTAATAGTTAATTACACCCATGCGGGGTGGTAGTTAAGTTGGTTATAACGCCTGCCTGTCACGCAGGAGGCCGCGGGTTCGAGTCCCGTCCACCCCGCCATTTTTCAAAACATTTTCAAAGATTCAAACCAAAATTACGCACAATATTAAGTGCTTATAATTATTAAAAACGGACAGACCTTAAGTATCTTTATATTTCAAATTATTTCATAGAATTTCAAATTTTGCCTGACTTTTGCCTGACGTCTGCCTGACGTTTATTTAAATGAGCAGCAGTAACTTAGCGAAAATTTAATCTAATTATATCTAATAAAAATACCGATGTACTAAAAAAAATAGGGTCTACATAATTAATGGTGGGAGAGGGCCCAAAGTTCTTAGCTACAGAGGATAATAGCGTCTTCACTCCCAAAATTTGTATGTCGTATCGACGGTTTTCAGTAGGTAAATAGCAATTAAATTGAATTTGAGCAACAGTAAACCATGGCCACTAGTCATGGATTGGATTTTCACTATGACAAGCTGGTGC
>JACKAN010000020.1 GCA_020635055.1 Pseudobdellovibrionaceae bacterium | reverse complement strand
AATATTCCTCTAAGACTCTATGCAAGAAAATCTTTAAAAAAATTCGTTAATGCAGAGGAGTGGTTTAGAGCCACTAAAGAAGGTTTAGATTTTTTCCCTAAATATTTTAATACCCCCTTTCCATACACAAAATACGACCAGATTATAGTTCCAGAGCTTTCTTTTGGTGCTATGGAAAATGTCGGAGCTGTAACCTTTAGTGAAAATTATATAAGCCGAGGTAGAAAAACAGAACAACAGCTTCGTTCATTAAAAAGAACATTATTGCATGAAATGGCCCATATGTGGTTTGGAAATTTAGTAACTATGAAATGGTGGAATGATCTATGGTTAAACGAAAGTTTTGCTACTTATATGTCTTCAGTAGCCATGAGCCAAAATAAAAAACAAAAATTGAGCTCCATGCTAGATTTTAATAACAATAAAGAGTGGGCCTATTGGGAAGACCGATTGATAACTACGCATCCTATTCTTACCGAAGTTAATAATACAGATAAAGCCTTTTCAAATTTCGATGGCATTACTTATGGAAAAGGTGCCGCTACACTAAAACAATTGGTTTTCTATATTGGCGAAGATAATTTTAAAAAAGGCTTGGCTCTTTACTTTCAAAGACATGCCGAAAAAAACACAACCCTCGCAGACTTCATTAGTTCATTAGGAGAAGCTGCTAAAATAGATCTCACTGCATGGCAAAAAAAATGGTTGGAAACTGCGGGAGTCAATCAGATTTCCGCTAAATTTACTTGCAATGATATTAAAAAAATAGACTCATTTAAACTCATACAAAGCTCTAGTTATCCACCGGAGGTTCTTCGTCCACACAAACTATTAGTGAGTTTAATTAAAAAAAATAAAGATGGCATATCATCTTTCAAAACTGTTGAAGCTCGAATGGAAAGTTCTGAAACTTCAATAACAGAGCTTGTCGGACAGGACTGCCCTGATTTGGTTTTTCCAAATTACCAGGATTATGCTTATGTAAATGTACAATTGGATTCTCGAAGTTTAAATTTTATTGAAAATAATTTGCAACATATCAAAGACCCACTGCTTAAAAAAATGCTTTGGATGGATTTATGGCGAATGGTTCGCGATGGGAAGTATAGCGTAAAGAATTATGGACAGCTCATTTTAAAGCTTGCACCAATTACTAAAGATCCCGACATATTTGATTCAGCAATGAAGTTTGATGAAGTTCTTAGTTACTACCCCAAAAAAACAAAAGATGAAAAAAAACAATTAGAGGATTTTTCAAATTCAATCGAACTCACTTTGTGGAATATGCTCACTTCAAAAAATTACACTCAAGATTTAAAAAAACAAGTTCTATCGATATTTCTTAAATCAAATAGAACATCTGGAACTAACGAGAAGTTAAATAACTTGTTAAATAGTAAAAACACTCAAAAATCAGTTGGGATAGTCATTGATCAAGATATACGCTGGCAAATTCTTAAGAGCTTAGCACAAAATAATTTTAAAAATTCGATCAAATTAATTAATATTGAAAAAAAGAAAGATCCCTCTGCGAAAGGACAGAAAGAGGCTTTTGCTGCAGAAGCTAGCCTACCTCACTGGTCACTAAAAAAACCATGGATAGATGAGTTTAAAAATCCAAATTCAACTTATTCAAATTCTATCCTAACATATGTAGCTCGCTCAATTTTTCCAAGCAAACAACTTCATCTAAGAAAAAAATATGCTGAAAGTTTTTTTCAAGACCTTAATACAGTTATTAAAAATAGAGATGTGATCTATGCCGCATCATTTACTAACCTCTCACCCACTTTTTGTGAACTTGATGAACCCGATTTAATTAGCCCCTACCTTGATAAACATCCAGATTTATCCCCACTTGTCAGTAAGAATTTGAAAATACAACGTCAGGAATCTCAATACTGTGTAAATATAAGAAATTTTTCAAGAGAAAATTCTCTTCAACAGGATAGTAGGATATAGTTAATATTATGAATAAATGGTTAAAACTTTTTTTATATTCAGTCGCATCTGTAGTTGTGTTTTTCATTTTAATTATTTTCCTTATCTATTTGCGCACTGTACTTGCCTAAGTTCTAGGTAATAATTTTCTAGACTTAATTATAACTGTATCATTCCGATCTACTCCTAGAGACAGTGTCTCAATAAAACAATTTTACCAACACAAGATGTGTTGTTAGGCCAAGGTAGGCTAAGGATTCAAGGAGGAACTCGTCATGCAAGGAGGATAATATGGCATTAAGAATATCAACCAACGTAGCGTCGTTGAATGCCCAGAAAAATTTATACGGTACACAGTTAGCTTTAGACCAGTCTTTAGCTAGACTCAGTTCAGGCTTTCGCATTAACCAGGCTGCAGATGATGCTGCAGGATTGGCTATCAGCGAAAACCTTAAAGGACAAATCAGAGGTTTGTCACAAGCAAATAGAAATGCCAATGATGGTATTTCTCTTGTTCAGGTAGCAGAAGGTGGTCTAAACGAAATCTCATCCATGCTCATTCGTTTAAGAGAACTCGCTGTTCAGTCAGCCTCTGATACGATCGGTGACATAGAGAGGAAATTTCTTGATGTTGAATATCAGCAATTAAAGTCTGAAATTCAACGTATCTCAGAAGTGACTTCTTACAATGGAACAGATTTACTGAATGGGACGGGTGGAGTTTTGGATGTCCAAGTTGGAGTGCATGATGACCCTTTTAAAGATAGGATCTCTTTTAACTCGGCGGCAGCCAATTCTACGATTGAGTCTTTGGGTATTGTTGCAGAATCAGTTTCGACTAAAGAAATGGCGCAAACAAGTATTGATGTTGTGGATTCAGCTATGGTTTCGGTAAATGCAATGCGCGCCAACTTTGGTGCACTTCAGAACCGACTCAATTCGACGATCAACAACCTAAATATCGCCCACGAGAATTTATCTGCGGCTAACTCTCGTATACGTGATGCTGATGTGGCAAGTGAAACTGCCGAATTGACAAGGAACCAAATATTGATGCAAGCAGGTGTTTCGGTTCTTGGTCAGGCAAATTCTGCACAACAGATCGCACTTAAGTTGCTCGGGTAATTAATCTTACTGTATTTTTAAAATTATATTAAAACTTAGGGTCCAAGGATTTGGACCCTAAATAAAGAAAAAAATTTAATCAAAACATATAATCTCAAGGAGGACTTATGTTGTTAGTTGCTGAATGGTCGTGGCCTCTAGCCATTTCAACATTGATAGCCATTGGATCCTATTTAAGCTTATGCTGGATCTATTAAAAGATAGTTAAATATCACTTTTTAATGTAATTGTAGAAAGCCACCAAACTTAATCCTGCGGCCACTGCAAAACCTACAAAACTTAAAATAGGTAAACCAAATATTTTGGGTTCAGTATCCACAATATTTAAAATAGAAGCGCTTAAAAGTAGTGACCCAATTATTAAACCCAGAAAAAGTAGATTAGATGAAGTTTCCACAGACTTTCGTAAACCTTTTAAATCATCAGATCCTACTTTAACTGAAAAATTTGGACTGTTCAGACGTCTTAATAGCTGTTTTATTTGTCTTGGCAAAATGCTAAACAATGAATTTGCATCTCTGGCTACTAAAGAAATATTTCTTGCTAATTTATTTGGCTCATAACGAGATTGGATTAATTCAGAAGCGAACTCAATAGAGTAACTTAAAAAATCAAAATCTTTAACAATGATTCTTCCCATTCCCTCTATAGAAATAATTGATTTAAAAAACATTATTAACTCTGCTGGTAAAATCAATTGATAGGAGGCCGCTAGTGAAGTTGCATCCATTAAAAGTCGACCAATGTTTAAATTCTTAAGAGTCAGACCATAATATGGAGCAATTAGGTCGCGCAATTCCCTAGCAAAATTGTCTGCATCTATAAATCCCGAATAAGGAGCTAAATCGATATATTCATAAGCCAGTCGATCATAATCTTCATGAGCTAAAGAAATTAATATATTCGCTATGGCTTCTTGTGTTTTTTGATTCAAGCGACCAACCATACCGAAATCTATAAAACCAATATGGTTATTGGGTAAAACAAACATATTCCCGGCATGTAAATCGCCATGAAAAAGTCCGTAAGTAAAAACCATTTTCAAATAAGCTCTTAAGCCCGTCTTTAAGACTTGTTCAGGGTCAATCCCCTCTTGTTCCAATGCATTCTTGTGACTTAAAGGTATACCCTGCAATTCTTCTAGAACAAGAACTCTTTTGCCAGAAAGTTCACTATAGACTTGAGGAATAACAATGGGAGTGTCCTCGGCAAAGTTTTTTGCAAATCTACGAATGTTATTAGCTTCAACTATAAAGTTAGTTTCCAAATCGAGATGTTTGGCAAATTCTTCTACTATAGCTGTTGGGTTGTACATTTGAGCTTCTGGAATGTAGGCTTCTATTAATTCCGCCAAAGTAAACAACACAGCTAAATCTTCATGAATGATATTCTCAACATTGGGTTTTTGAATTTTTACAACAACAGGCGTCCCATCTAATAAAGTGGCTCTATAAACTTGGGATATGGATGCTGCAGCTAATGGATTTTTATCAAACTTTTGAAATACTTGATCATAGGATCGACCAAAATGTGAGAAGAGAACAGGTTCAATATCTTCAAAGGGCAAACTAGCTACATCACTGTGTAGTCTTTTAAACTCTTCAGCCATTTCTCTGGGAATAAGATCTGGACGAGTGGCCAAAAGTTGTCCTAATTTTACAAATGTTGGCCCTAGCTGTTCGAAGCTCATGCGCAGCCTTTCAGCCACACTGTATTTTTCTATATCTTCAGCAGAAGTGAATTTCTCTAAAAGGAATCTACCGAGCTTTGCCTTTTCTGCTAGATTTTGAAAGCCGTGTTTTGCGAAGACCCCGACGATTTGTCTTAAGCGAGATGCCTGTTTTAATGGACTTTTCCGTTTTATCGCGGGTCTCTTTTTGAAAGGATTTTTTTCTCGATCGGCCAAATTTATTATCCTCATTTCTAGGAGTAGGGGGAATATATCTCCCCTCCTCCGATAAAACAAAATCTATACGACCATCCTGGCTATCCACTTGTGATACTAGAACTTTTAAACTATCTCCAAGATGATAGGTTTTGCCTGTTTTTTTGCCTACCAAACATAGATTTTCTTCGTCAAATTCAAAATAATCATTACCCAAGGACTCTAAACGTATCAAGCCATCAACATCATATTGCCTTAATAATACAAAAACTCCAAACTTTGTGACTGAACTTATAATTCCTTCAAACTCACTTCCTACAAATTTTTCCATAAATCTGGCTTTTTTAATAGAGACCAGTTGTCTCTCGGCCTTTACAGATCTCTGCTCACAGGCACTTAAAAAACTTCCTGCTGTAGTCAAATCAACAACTGCGGCCTGATGATAAGCTTTTTTAGGGCAAACAATTGATTTCAACTGACGGTGAACAATTAAATCTGGATAGCGACGAATGGGTGAAGTGAAATGCACATAATCTTCAAAACCCAAGCCAAAATGTCCAATATTTAGAGGGGAATACTGAGCCTGACTCATTGAGCGTAAAGTCAAAACATTAAGTATATATTCCTGTGGTTGATTTTTAAATTGTTGTAAAGCCTTAGTGATCTTCTTCTGTAGTTTCCCCCCTGATAAAAGATTTTTATCCTTACCAAAATTATGCATATATAATTCTAATTTTTTTATATCTTCTGGATCTGGGGACTCATGAATTCTATTTAAAGTTTCCACTTCTTTATTTCTAAGAAATCGAGCCACTGCCACATTGGCCATTAACATCATTTCTTCAATAATTTTATGCGAGTACAAGCGTTCTGATTTAATTATGTCAATTGGGTAACCTACTTCATCAATTTCTACTTCAGTTTCTGGAATTTCTAAATTTAGTGAACCCTCTTTAAATCTTTTTGCCATAAGAATTTTTGCAAGGTCCGCTGCTTTTAAAATATAGCTTTCAACATGTTTTAACTTATCTGGGGTGTTTCCATCCACAACTTCTTGGGCTTCTCCATAAGTAACTCTAGCCTTACTTTCGATCACTGCTTCATAAATTTTCGTACTCAACAACTCCCCTTGAAAGTCTAAATACATATCGGCAACTAGGGATAGTCTAGGAACATTTGGTTTTAACGAGCATAAATGATTACTCAATTTTTCTGGCAACATAGGTGCTACAAAGCCAGGAAAGTAAGTGCTGGTCCCTCGGATGTAAGCATCTTGGTCTATTGGATCACCGGGCTTCACATAATGACTAACATCTGCAATCGCAACTTTGAGTCTAAAGCCTTTATCTGTAGTACTCACTAAAATAGCATCATCAAAATCCCTGGCTGTAGCTCCATCAATTGTGACAAACATATCCTTACGCAAGTCTTCACGATCTTTAAAATCAGATTCTTCAACTTCTTCAGAAAAACTTTCTGCCTGATTTATACATTCTTTAGAAAAATCATAAGGGATTTCATGAATAAATAATATTCGCATGTTGTCCGTATTGGGATCTAAAGCATCTCCTAAAACTTTTACAATCTTCCCGCTAAAGCCATCTTCAGAGTCCGGATAAGTTATTATTTTAACAGAAACTAAATCTCCATCTTTAACAGGTGTTTGTGAGGGAACATACACATGCAAGTCGGTTCCCCAACCATGACTGTGATCTAATAACATTCCTTCATCTTCACTAGTAGGGTGGAAGCGACCTATCACTTGAGTAATTCCACGTTGAATAACTTTTATTACTCTTCCACGATAGCGCTCTCCATCCGGTTCCGGACGAACTTCCACTTCCACTTTATCATTTGTCATGACTCCCACCATTGATTTGCGTGGGATATAGACATCTGGAAATTCAATATCTAGGGGTATTAAGAAACCAAAACCATCCGGGTGACGCTTAACAAAGCCAATTACAGAACTTTTTATATTTTTTTTCATCAATTTAGAGTTTAATTTCCATTCCCTCGTAACCGAATTCCCATTCGACCGGATTTATGGGCAATTTATTTCTTTTGCCCTCTTTGATGCATGCTTCATAATAGTCACGAGTTTGTTTTTCGGCATCAGCTATTTTATTGTCAGAAGCTGCAGGATCATGATGGATGAAGATCACTTTTTTAATCCCTTCTCTCATGGCAACATCTAATCCCACGGGAGCTGAGGCATGTCCCCAATCAATTTTTTCCATTGCTTCTGAAAAAGTGTACTGAGCATCAAATACCATTAGATCTACATCTTGGTAAAGGGGTAAATCAGCTCCCAAATCCACCCTACTTGCTCTAATGCATTCTGTGTCTACACAATAAGAAAAAGTTTTACCCGCATTTTGAATTTTATAACCCCAACAAGGGTCTGGATGATCTAATTGATAAGGAGTCACTTGGAGCTCGCCAAACATATGTGGTTCTCGGGGATCTAATTTATGATATTTTATCGTCGCCCCTAGTCGATCGTAGGGCACAGGAAAAAAAGGCTTTTGAAATACATGTCTAAAAACTTCTTCTGCATTTGTTTGCACTGAGTAAACATTAATTATATTGCCTGGAATAAAAATTGGAATAAAGAAGGGCAAACCCACTAAGTGATCCCAATGGAAGTGAGTAAATAATAAGTCTACAGTGCCCTGTCCTTTACCACAGGGACCTGCCAACAATTCCGCTCCCAATTGACGAATACCACTTCCAGCATCAATAATAATACGATGATTAGGTGACTTTACCTCTACACAAGCTGTATTGCCCCCATATCCTCCAAAATTTTTATGTTCCAATCCCTTAATAAACGAATTTACATCTTGATTAGATTTATCAAAATTCTTGAGAGTATTTACAATTCTCTCTTCAATCACAGTTGGTTTCAGTGGTGTTGGCAAGGAGCCCCTGACTCCCCACAATTTTACAGTCAAAGCCATAAATCATCCTAACACCTTAGAATCATTCCAACAAAGCATGATTTTAGTTTATTTGATTCTCTTCACCAAGGTCTTACATTTTATTATGTTACTCATCCAATCCGTTTGATGAAAAATCTTTTAAAGGGTAATTTAAGATATGCTTGAATTTGCCTCGATCGTCCTGCAAAGCCTTTGTGATATTTTATTTGCTGTTATTCCTCGTAAAATACAAAAACCCTACGAAGCAAAAATAGTGGCTCATCGAGGTGCCCCCGAGGGACCCATTAAAGAAAATACTTTAATGGCATTTCGCAAATGTGTTGAAGTGGGAGTTTGGGGTATTGAGTTAGATATTCGCTGGACAATGGACCTGGTGCCCATAGTTATTCACGATTCGGATTGCAGTAGAATCTATAATCGACCAGATATCCAAATTTCAGAAATAGACAGTACGGAATTGAAAAGCCAAATATCAGAAATTCCTACTTTAGAAGAAGTTATAAATGAATTTTCTAAAAAGATTCATTTAATGATTGAGATAAAAGAGCTTCCCAATCCTGAACAAATAGAGATTCTTAAAAATCTTTTATATAAATTAGAACCCGTCAGGGACTATCACCTACTAACACTCCAAACAGATTATTTTGATGATTTAACTGATTTCCCTAAATCCTGTTTTGTTGCAGTTAGTGAGCTCAACCAAAAAAAAATCTGGCAACATTGTTTGGACCATAAATGGGGAGGCTATGCCACTCATTATCTTTTATTAAGTAAAAAACAAATTCAATTGGCCAAAAAGAAAAATTTAAATTTAGGAACCGGTTATATTTCTTCGGCAAATTGTCTAAAAAGAGAATTAAACCGCAATATCTATTGGCAATTTAGCAATCGTCCGCTCTACCTACAAAAAATTTTGCAAGATAAGTTTTAAGTTTTAATTTTTAATATAATTATTGAATATAACAGGGAACGTTCTTTATTAACCTACCATCTGCATAGACATCTAGTGTGATGTCTCCATCAAGACCACAGCTAGAATGAGTTTCTAAAGTCATTACTAATTCGCTTCCAAACATTGTTAGTGTCGCTTCAATTGAATATGTACTAGGACACTTCATACGTTCAAATTTATTTATGCTCAGTTCAATGCCATCGTCCATTCCGGGATCAGATTGCCACACTTTTTCATCTTGAAAAGCCGTGCGAATGGCAAATTTAACTCCAGAATCTTCACAAATAAGATCAGCCCTATCAATTAAAGTTGTTGGCGAATCCCCCTCTACTGGCTCAAGATCAAAGCCAAAAACTAGTGAACTTCCCAATTGTATTGTACAAATTAACAAAACCTGACTTATAAAAATTCGCATAATCCCTCCTCTTAAATTAAAATGAATATACCCTGAATAGGGATTTGGTAAAGGCGAAAATTTTGGTTAGGAATTGATTAAGTTTTCGTCTGTTGAACATTCACTTTTAGTCCTATTCTTTACATTATTGAAGAATTGGCCTAATGGCTCTTGACGCAACATTAAGATTTCCATAGGAATAAATTCATTATTAAATAGGGGGGGGAGGGGTGATTATGAAAACCTTAGAATGTGTACCAGAATTACGTTTAAAGGATTACACCAAGGGCGATGATCAGCAGCGTCAACAATTTATTGAAGACCTATTTCTTGGTCTAAAGTATTTCGGATTCATTATTTTAAAAGATCACTCCATTCCTGTAGAAATCCTGAAACGTGCTTACAGCTTAAGTGAAGTGCTGTTTAATCTAAGCGAATCACAAAAACTTAAGTACACGGCTAAAATTGGTGGTGGTCAAAGAGGTTACACTCCTTTTGGCAAAGAGCATGCTAAAGATGCTAAGGTTATGGATCTTAAGGAGTTCTGGCACATTGGCCAAGAGCTAGAGGCCGGCAATAAATATGAAACAATGTATCCACCCAATTTGTGGCCCACTGAGGTAGACGACTTTAAAGAAACCTTTCTACAAATTTATAACGAACTAGAAAATGCTGGAAAAGTCATTTTAGAAGCTCTGACATATTCATTAAAAGTAGATAAGGATTATTTCGCATCTATGGTTAAAGATGGAAATTCCATTTTAAGATTATTGCATTATCCACCGATCCCCGCAGATGCCGATCCACGATGCATTCGCGCAGCAGCTCATGAGGATATTAATCTGATAACTATACTTGTTGCAGCCTCCACTTCGGGTCTTGAATTGTTAGATCGCAATGCTAAATGGCTACCCGTAGAAACTGATGCCAACAATCTTATTGTTGACGCTGGGGATATGCTAGCTAGAATTACAAATGATGTGATCCCTGCAACTACTCACCGTGTAGTGAATCCCGATGATAAAAATTCACATCGTTATTCTATGCCCTTTTTTATGCACCCGCATCCCGAAGCTGTACTTTCTTGCATAGACAGCTGCAAAGGCAAAGCTCCAAAATACCCAGAAATCACTTCCCATGATTTCCTAATGCAACGTCTACGAGAAATCGGCCTGATGTAAGGGCGACAGTCGACTTTTTCGTTGCAGTTGCGTTAGTTTCGTAAAGGCGACCGTAAAGGCGACAGGCGACTTTTTCGGTGCTGATGCAGCAACGCGATCCTAGCCTTGTCATTGTGACTCTGTGCATATCGGAAATTTAACCGGGAACCTTATTTTAATCGAGTAAGACTTTGTATCATGCTTTGCAGTTTAGTGTTCAAGTCTGTTAATTGCTGGCGACCTTGTTCGACCACTTCTGCCGGGGCATTTTCCACAAAATTTTTATTTTCTAGTCTGTTACTGAGAGTTGAAATTTCCTTTTGAGTTTTTTCTATGGTCTTATTTAAACGATTGATTTCTTCATCAAAATCAACAAGTCCTTCTAGGGGCACAATAACTTCTACTTCGATATTGCGAAGCTTGATGGGCGTAACGGCACATTTAGATAAACTTCCGGCCTCACCGATTTCACAGCTTTCTAATCTCGAAAGAGTCATTATGGCCACTTTATTAGCACTTAGAATTTTTTGACCATCGTCATCTTTCACTACAAGCCTTACTGTAATCTTTTCCCCAGGTTTTATTCGATTTTCACCTCGAATATTTCTAACGGCAGTAATTACTTCTCTAACAAGATCTACTTCAAAGGCTATATTCTCGACCCCAAGACTTAACCATTCCTTATCATTTTTTAAAGTCGGATAAGAGTCTACAATACAAGCTTCGCCCTTAATTGGCAGTTTTTGATAAATCTCTTCCGAAATAAAAGGAATAAAAGGATGCAGTAAACGCATTAAGCGATTAAGAGTTTCAGCAAGGACTTTTTGTGTGGCTGCTTTTTCAGCATTGTCCTCACCATAAATTACCGGCTTAATAAATTCTAAGTACCAATCACAAAACTCATGCCATGCAAAAGTATAAACAGCATTAGCTGCATCGGAAAAACGATAATTATTTAAAGCCGCATCAACGTCTTCGATACACTTAGACATCTTATAAATGATCCACTTATCGGCATCAGAAAGATCCTTTGCCTGAATTTTTTGATTCTTTACGGGGTCGAAGTTCTCTAGTGCCGTTAATGAAAATCGTGCTGCATTCCATATTTTATTCATGAAATTGCGGCAACCTTCTAAACGCTGCTCTGAAAATTTCAAATCTTTACCTGATGCAAGTTGTGACAACAATGTAAAACGAAGGGCATCGGCACCTTGCTTATCAATGATCTCCAGAGGGTCTACTGAGTTATTTAAAGACTTAGACATTTTCTGCCCTTTAGCATCTCGAATCAAACCATGGATATAAATAGTGCGGAAGGGAACATCCTTTTTAAATTTTAAACCTGCCATCATCATTCTTGCTACCCAAAAAAATATGATGTCATGGCCTGTAACAAGTACATCTGTAGGATAAAAAGTTTTTAATGCTTCAGTTTCCTGTGGCCAGCCAAGGGTACTAAAGGGCCAGAGTGCAGAACTGAACCAGGTATCCAAAACGTCTTCTTCTTGTATTATATTTTTACTCTCACATTTAATACAGGACTTTGGATCTTGTTCGCTCACAATCAATTGTCCACAATCCGAACAGGTCCATGCTGGGATTCTATGACCCCACCAAAGTTGACGTGAAATACACCAATCTTGAATTATACCTAACCAATGCAAATATGTTTTTGTCCAAGATTCCGGTATAAATTCTGTAGTTCCATTTTCGACTACATGTCTTGCTGGTGTAGCTAACTCTGATGTCTTAACAAACCATTGATCCGATAAAAAGGGTTCAACAATACAATGAGATCTAGAGCAGTGACCTACAGAATGTTTGTGTGCTTCCACTTTTACTAAAAACCCTTGCTTTTCTAAATCTGCAACTACCTGTTTACGCGCCTCTTGAACTTTTAATCCTTGGTAAGTACCTGCTGCCTCGTTGAGTGTTCCATTTTTATTTAATATATTGATAAGTTCTAGATTATGTCTTTGGCCCACATTGTAGTCATTAAAATCATGAGCTGGAGTGATCTTAACAGCACCCGAACCAAATTCCTTATCCACATAGTCATCGGCTATTAATTCAATTTCTCTATTTGTAAGTGGAAGTTTTATTTTTTTGCCAATAAGATGAGTGTATCTTTCATCATTGGGATTCACTGCAACAGCGGAATCTCCCAACATTGTTTCTGGTCGTGTAGTAGCCACAACAACATCGCCCTCCCCACTGGAAAAGGGGTAGCGAATATGCCAAAGATGACCATTAACCACTTCGTGATCCACTTCGAGGTCTGAAAGCGCAGACTCTAGTTTTGGACTCCAATTTATAAGTCTTGTCCCTTTATAAATTAGTCCTTCATTGTATAAGTTAACAAAAACTTTTCGAACGGCTTTCGACACTTCACTGTCTAAAGTAAATGTGTGTCGATCCCAGTCGCAAGAACTCCCTAAACGTTTCATTTGTTCTACAATACGACCACCATATTGTTCTTTCCATTGCCAAACACGCTTAACAAAAGCCTCGCGTCCCATTTCTTTTCGCGACAATTTTTCTTTAGCTAATTGTTTTTCAACTACACTTTGTGTGGCAATCCCTGCGTGATCTGTACCCGGTAACCAAAGGGCATTGTAACCATGCATTCTCTTCCAACGAGTTAAACAATCTTGAATAGATTGATCCAAGGCATGACCTAAATGAAGTGAGCCCGTAACATTGGGTGGAGGTAAAATGATACAGAAAGGAGGTTTTGTCGAAACATCTTCAGCTTTAAAATAGCCCTGCTCTTCCCACCACTGATATGTTTTTTGTTCGACTTCTTGGGGATTGTATCGATCAGGTAAACTCATTCCTCACTCCTTTACTAAACTGGTTATCAATTTAGCTCAGTTCGCTGTATTTGAGACTCAATGGTGCCCTGCGCAAGATTAGTAACTTAAAGGCCCTACTTTTTTATACATTTTAAATCCACTTTATATTGATCTAGAGAAGATGATTCGCAATGAAAATGATGTACAATTTCGTTTTTTGTAGAATTAGATTTTTTATAATCTCTTTGTTTATAAAACAAATCGAAATGCAATTCATTGTTATTATTCCACATTACATTCACAGGCTCACAGCAACCATAGGTGGCCTCCATAGATTTAGCAGCAATCTTTTTTAAAAACTCTTCAAATCCAGAGATTTTATTGATTGTTGTTTGATAGGTCATTAATACCGAAGTCTCTGCACCTTCTTCTCCGGCTTTAAATTTTTCTAAAATAAGACGGTATCCACCCTCCGAACCTTCAGAAATAATAACAGCCCGATAGCTAATATTTCCCGTCGTTGGGGATGAAGTCATCTTTGTTTTTACTTGTACAATGGAGTCAGGAATAGTTAAGGGTTTTGCTAAAACTTGAATACTAAATAAAAGAACTAATAACAATAACTTCACAAGCAAATCCTTTGATCGTTTTCGGTGCCCGGAATGTTTTGTGTCCAGCACCTTTTTTCAACATATATGTATTGAGTGGTAACAAAAATTTTCCACTCTTTTTAATTAAAGCCTATGATTTAACTAAATAGATTAATTGTCAATTTGTAGGTGGTACTGAAAGGGTTTTGCGGAATTAATGTTTTCTACTTCCCACAAAGATTGAAGTTCATCCAAAACATCCACCCTGACAGGTAACTCTCTAGGAGTTACCTGCCATCCCAATTTCATGGCCGATATAAAAAGCAAAATAAAGAAAATTTTTTGCCAAATTCCCATAACAAACATCTAAAGCAATATGGTTGCCAGATTTAATCAAATATAAAACGTCTGAGCACTACTTACTATTCTTGCCATAGACACTCCTGAATATATTTCAATTTCTTGGATGACAAAGGATGATATGACAAAAAATTTAGCCAGAGCATTTGAATGCCTGGCCCTGGGAAAGTGGCTAAATTTAAGTGTTCATACTCCAGCGCTGGAGTTGCTGTGTGTTAAAAATATCACAATGCTCGAGCATACACACCGAAAAAGTTGGGTGTTGCCTTTTTCAAATAGAGCTGTAGGCAAAACAAACTCGCTAAAAATTAACTTACTGATACACTCAAATACCTTGTTGCTCTGATTATTGGAAAATTGAGGTACTTGCCAAATCGAAACAAATAGATATTAGTAATCTGGACATGACTCCAATATGCTCATGAGTATATTGGAGTCATGTCTAAAATACTAACGCGCTATTTAGCCTCCCATATTGTTGAAGATTTAAAAAGCAAAATGGTGTTTTTGGGTGGACCCAGGCAGGTAGGTAGGTAAAACAACCCTCGCACAAAGTTTGATTGATAATTATGTTGACGGCCATCCAGCTTATCTCAATTGGGATGATGAGTTTCATAAAAAAAATTAAATCTCGTCAATGGCCCAAAAGAGAGCCTTTAATTGTTATAGATAGAATCATAAATTCAAAAATTGGCAATACTGATTAAAAGGTTTTTATGACACCTTAAAAAACGCATTCTTTTCTTGTTACAGGGCTCGCTCGATTGTACCACTTTAGAAAATTGGGGATTCTCTTATGGAAGATATTATTTTTACCGCTTACACCTACAGTCTCCCGAATTGGACTATAAAAAATGGCGCTAGAAAATTATTAAAATTTGGTGGTTTTCCAGAACCTTATCACGCAGAGGATGAACAGAAATTTAAGACGTTGGCATATTCAAAGGATGAACAAACTTATCCACTTTTTGGACCTAAAAGATTTAGAAGACGTTGAGGACATTGATAAAATGTACGCTCTTACGGAAAGGAATTACCGAACAGAGTAGGTTCACCTTTATCAATCAATTCCTTTCAATGATAATGAAGTGGATTTTAAAACCTTAGAGATGGCTAAATATACTATCTTCGATGTGCTACAGCTTTCAAATACCACCTTTGGCAGTTCAAAAATACGAGCCCAGCCGTCAAAAAAGAGCAAAAGCTTTGTTGTGGGATTGGAGCCAAATAGGAAATCAGGCATTCGTTTCCGAAAACCTCGTGGCTTCACATTTATTAAAAGTACTGCATATCTAGAAGATGTTTGATGGTTTTAAAAATGGGTTGAAATTTCTTAGGGATACAGACAAAGAGGAAATAGATTTTGTTATACTCAAAGATGGCAATACAATTTTGCTGTTGAATGCAAAATACAGTGATAAAATCCATCTCTCCTCATATTCAATATTTTAAAGAAAAGAACAAAAGATCCCACATTTTACCAAATCCATTTAGGGAAAACCCACTTAAGCAAGTAGATGACAAGATATCAATAATGCCCTTTACTGATTTTTACAAAGTCGGATTGGCAGTGATGATCGAAACTAACATAACCACTCCGAAAAAGAAATTAGCATGTCGCCTTTTTTTTTGCAAATTTAATTAACTACATCTGATAGATTTTGATAGACATAGGGAAAACCCATAAGCAAGTAGATGACAAGATATCTATAATGCCCTTTACCGATTTTTGCAAAGAAGTCGGATTGTATTGATAATTCAAAACTAACGCAACCACTCCGAAAAAGTCGCATGTCGCCTTTTTTCTGAGTAATTAACTACATCACAGTAGATTTTTGATAGACATGAAACCTCATACCATAAGGGTCGGTTACCATAAAGCCTTTGAAATTATCACCATTCGTAGAGGTTCCAATTACAGCTCCCTCACTTTCTAGTTTCACCTTGGCCGAGTCTAAGTTATTAGTTTCAAACTCAAAAAATACCCTACCAACATCACTCTCTTCTTTTTTAGAACAACTATCAATCCATAAGGCGAGTGGCCCTGCACTCATCTCTATCCCACAACCCTCTCCATCATGAAGTGAAACAAGTCCCAACCCCATTGTCTTTTCATAGAACTTTATGGCTTTCCCAGCATCTCTAACATTAAGTGCTATATTTAACGAATACTTAAAATTAACATCTTTCATCACTCACTCCTTTAATAAAAAGAGAATTAACTTTTGCAATGGACTTGTCATCTATTTTTAATTAGCCATATGACTAATTAATGTATACAAGTAAGTATGAGCAGTTTTGATGATGTTTTTAAAGCCATTTCTCATCGAACAAGACGGGAGATACTTACATTTATTTCTAATAAAAAGGATAAGATTAGCTCTAGCGAAATTAATATGAGATTTCCTGTTTCATGGCCCACCATGTGTAATCACCTTAAAGTATTAACTAATGCCAAATTACTAAAAAAAAGAAAGGTTAGGAGAGAAGTCTTTTATTCCTTAAATACTCAAAGGCTAATTGGTGTTGTCAAAACATGGATTAACTCGTTCGAGTGAAAAATTATTCAGTATTTTAACGCAAGCACACCGAAAAAGTTGCATGTCGCCTTTTTTCATCACCTTTATAAACTGTATTCAGGTGACGTTGACCTATTAAAGCTCTTACTCAATTCATGCTCAATGATTGCAGTTTGAGTTGGATTTTCACTCATTTTAGAAGCATGTGATTGAAGTATTCTGAAAGCCGATCTGATATGATTTTTAGTTCCTTCAGTTTTGGAGTCATATAATTTCTTTCCCAACATTTCGGATAAATAGTTAAAAGAATCAAATGCATCTGTATAATCTCGATCCCTTATGTAATCATTGCCAGTATTAAAACTAAAGTGATAGGGACTATCCCCTAATAGAATTTCTACTACAAATTCAGGAAGCCTTTCTTGTATAGTGGGTATAGCTACAATTTTTTTAAAATCAAAAAATGAAATTGGCCTCAAAGAACTCCCCTTATTTAACTGATATAATTCAACCAATTTTTTAAAATTAGTATTAGCATTAAGTTGGGCAACTAAAGGTTCCTGTAGTGAAATATTACAAATAGAAATAGATGCGAGAGCATTTTTTGAAAGAAACAAGGGTAAAATTAAAATAATTACAAAAATTTTCAATCTAATCTCCAATATATTTAATTTGATTAAGTTCGTGAGAATAATGCAAGCAACATACCATATTCTGTTTGCCATAGATTTATGTTAGGATTTAATTTTTTATTCCCTTATTATTTCTAGGTATACACCAAAATTTACGCATATTAATGCATACCAGAGCCCCACCAAGCTATGACACCCACTATACTTATTAAGAAAAAAAGTATAGTTACCACTTTTGTTAAATTATGGGAAAACTTTGAATTTCTAAATGTTTTTTGGATTAAAACTGTACTGTAATATCCAATGCTAGCTCCTAAAAACCCGAAACCTAGTAATCCCAAGACCAATAAAATAAATTTTAATGGATTTGAATCACGAATAATTGTTTCCACCAAAATATATTGTTCGAGCCAAATTATAATTGAAATCGGAACTATCGCTAGCAAACCTATTATCAGTAACTTTGCTCCCATAATTTCCTCCAGAGAATGATTTAGATCAATACAACATAGGCTAAAATGAAGACTTTATTACAAGATTTAACTTTAACGCATGCACACCGAAAAAGTCGCATGTCGCCTTTTTATGTCGCCTTTTTACATCGCCTTTTTACATTTTGCGGCTGTCGGGTAGTAAACTTCTTTTCGACCAGATTATAATGTAGCCGATGGCTAGTAGAATCCCAGCAACATAAAAGGGGTATGACCAACCAAAATCGCGATAAACCCAGCCACCTAAAACAGGCCCTAACACACGACCCAAAGCTGACAAACTTTGCCCTGTTCCCATAACAGCACCCTGCTCTGAACTGTCACATAAAAGACTCATTGTTCCTGTAGATGTTGGATTGATAAAACTAGAGCCCACGGCCATAAAAGTTACTGCAACAGCTAAAAATGGAATCTCAGAACTCAAACCAATTCCAATCATTCCAATACTAGCTAAAATTAAACCTAGAGTTAATATTTTAACTTCACCAAACTTAGGGACAAATCGGCGAATAAAAACTCCCTGAACAATCACCATAACTACACCCACATAAGCAAATCCCCAACTCGCATCTGTCATGCTCCATTGAAATTTATCTTTTACATACAAAAAAAGCGAAGCCTCCATATTAGCCATTCCCAATGTGTTTAAAAAATATGTAAACAAAACAGCATTCAACAGGGGCCTATTAAAATACTGTAAAATCATTTTAATTCTTGAAGGTCTTTGCAAAGCATGACCACGAGATTCCACAGGTAGTGACTCTTTTAAAATGAATAGTGCCAAGGCAAAATTTAAAAAGCAAATAAGAGAAGCAATCAGTGCCGGGAAACTCTCTCCCAAGGGCGGTAACATACCTATTTGCAAACCCCAGTGACTAGAAAACCCACCAATCATTGGACCCAAAATAAAGCCTAAGCCAAAAGCCACACCGATAATTGCCATACCTTTAGAACGGTTTTTAGAAGCTGTAATGTCAGCAATGTAAGCCATAGCTGTAGAAATATTTCCGCCAAAAAGACCGGCTAATGCTCTTGCAATAAACAATATTGTTAAACTCTCACCAAAAGCAAAAAGCAGATGAGCCATAGAAGCCCCTATTAAACTCACCAATATGACAGGTCGACGACCTAATTTATCACTGAGTTGGCCCCAAAAAGGTGCGAAAGCAAATTGCATAATTGAGTAGATGGACATAAGTAGTCCTACTTGCAAGGCGTCTGCACCAAAACTTTTTGCCAAATAGGGGCTGAGCGGAATAATAATTCCAAACCCTACAAGATCTATAAAGACCGTAATAAAAATAACTAAGAGGGCTGACTTATGTGACTTCATATTTTAATATAACTATATGATTAACATAAAATACTGGTTACCCCTATTGCTTTTTTCAATCTCCTCGACATCAAGCGCAACTCCACCCACCCTTTCTCAGAAGTATTTAAATTTAAAAACAGATATCCAATTTTTAAATACTACAGAAAATTTTGATAAAGAAGGTGGAGGTATAGAAGACTTAGACAGTGGTAACTCATATAAGCTCTACAATTTAAATGTGTCAACATTCTATACCTTTTCCACAGACTTAGCTTTTGATTTAGGTATGGCCTTTGCCAATGCTACCAGTATTGATGCAAAAGAAGAGCGCACAAATACACAGTTTACCGAAGTCCATGCAAAGCTATTATATCAATTAACTGAACATCCAGTTGAATTGATTCCCGAAATTGCTCTCATTATTCCATTTAACCGAGTTAATGAAGATACTGATGATGTTTTAACTGGAGAAGGTTCCTTACAAGCTATGTTCGGAACATGGTTGGTAAAAGACTTCGGAAGTTTTTACACTTATCTGTTTGCTGGATATAATTATCGCGATGAAGGGCGCTCTGCACTTTTACCATGGAAATTGGGGGCTGAAATAGATTTTGATGGTTTCTATTTAGGTGTTGAAGGCTCTGGCTACGAAAGCATGAGCGAAGATGAAAATACAGACAATGAAATAGTGAAAACAAAAGTGACCAACAAAGTAAATGCTGGTAGCTTAAATTTTTACTCTATTAATCCCCAAGAAATCGCTGTAGCAGGATGGGTGGGAATTGAATTTTCAAAATTCTTTCTCACTCGCTTACAATATAGTCAGAGTATAAATGGTTCTAATACAAGTTTAAATCGAGTTTTTATGGCTACATTTGAATACCGTTTTGACATGACAAAAAACATACCTAAGGATGTTGGACTTATAGATAGAAAATCAAGAAAGCGATTAAATAATTTTCAAGTGGAAGATGAAGACTATGATGAAGATCTTTTTGATAAAGATAGACAACATCATCATCGCAAAATAAAAATTAAAGAGAAAAAACTATTGAATGATGTTGAAAGAAACTTAGATAGATAAAAATAGTTTTCTTTTAAATATTATGAATGCTTACTTATTTTTTTAGGAAAGAAAATTAGTATTGTGTAGCTTTATTTAATGCGCGATCCATATTTTTTTCAATTGCGGCCAATTCTCCGTCCTCTGAAAAGCTCATTTCTTTTGCTTGAAACTCTGGAGGATTAGGCATGACTTTATTACCTTGTTCAATCATTGCCAAATGAGACTGAACAATAGCTTTTATATTGCCTTCAAATTGCATTCGAATTTTTTTAAGCTCAGATATTTCAGAGAAAATCTTTTGTAAGGATTCTCTAGAATCTCTAACAATCAATTCAGATTTTTGTTTAGCATCATTGATAATAAGTCGTGCCTCACGCTCTGCATCTTCTTGCAATTTATCACTCATTCTTGTTGCCGTAGTGATTGTATTTTTAAGCAATTCATCACGCTCTTTATATTCAATTATGGCCATTTCTTTTTCACGAAGAGTTTCTCGCATATTATTGCGTTCTCGGATTAGATTTTCCATTTCATCGGCTATACTTCTAAGAAAATCTGTTACCTCAACAGGATCATAACCCATCATTTTTCTAGTAAACGACTTATGGGCAATATCAATTGGCGCTATTTTCATAATTTCCTCCACCCTGTGAACTCTTAGTATACTTTATTTAGATTATGATGGCTTTGGATTCTTAGCAAGGCTAGCTAGCTTGCTTTGGACAGATAACATCTGCGTCATTTTTAACAAGAACTAGACCTTCGTCCAATGTATTTAATATTTAGCAAGTTCCCTATCTCGCAAAACAGCTTTCTCAAAACTGTAACGAATGGCCCTTTCAATTTCTAATTCACGCATAGAATCCAAACCCGACGCCGTGACCCCTTTTTTTGAAGCCACTTTGTTTTGCAATTCTTCCAAACTCTTGTGAGATTCCACTTCGGCCAATAAAGAACTCCCTAAAAATGTTTGAACCGTAAGTCGACGGGACTGCTCGGGCGTAAAACCATGTTCTTCTAACCACTCTTGCCAGTATAGCATAATTTCATAAACAAAACCCACTCCACTGGAAGTCGCTACCATGAGTGCTTCAAACATTTCACCTTCATCTACTTTTTCAACAACACCCGAAGCTGAAAATAAACTTTCAACTAAAGCTGAGGTCGCTTCACTTTCATTTAAAAGACAATAACCAATAACCCCTTTTTCAATAGAGACTGGTGTGTTGGGCATAACCCGTACCCAGTTTTTTACTTGGGGTACTATCTTTTTTAACTTCTCTAAAGGTAGACCCGCTGCCAAACTTATGACTATTTGTTTTTCATTAAAAGCACTAGCAATGGTTTCTATGGCGTCATTTAAATCTTGTGGTTTTACAGCTATCACTACAACATGACTATTTTCAACCAATTCTTCATTGCTACTGACGGCTTGAACTCCTAATTCTTCTGAAATTTTTTTTAGTTTTTTTTCAGATCGATTGGAGAGGAATATGTTTTGTTTTGGCAAGATCTGAGAGTGTAAAAGAGAACTAATTATAGATTGAGACATATTGCCTGCACCAATAAAACCTACTTTGAACTGTGATAAAAACTGTTTTGTCATTCTGACTCCCGTGGACCAATAAGTATTTCACCTAAACGAAGGATCGTCGCTCCTTCTTGTACTGCTAGAGTATAATCCTGGCTGGTCCCCATGGAAAGTTCATTCATTGTATGCACCCTCGTGTCGATAAGATTTTTACTTAATTCTAGTAGAGTTCTCAATTTACTGAAATAACTTCTAGATAGACTTTCTGACTGAAATAAAGGCGGCATGGTCATAAGTCCTTTAATTGAAAAACCCTTCAATTGCGAAGCTTTTATTAAAAAATCTGGTAAATCTTTTTCGTGAATCCCTGATTTAGATTTTTCATCTCCAACATTGACTTGTAAAAGAATATTCTCTGGGTTCTGTAAATTTCTTTTATTTAATTCTTCAAGAACACTCAAGCGATCTACGCCATGCCACAAATTAAATTTCCCTAACATATTTTTTACTTTTTTAGATTGAACAGTCCCAATAAAATGCCAGCGAAGGCGTGGGTCTGGAAACTTTTCCATTTTATCCAGGACCTCTTGAAGGTAGTTTTCACCCAGATCAAGCAGTTGGATATTTAAACACTCTTTTATTTTTTCTAGTTTTTGTTTTTTTGTAACAGCGATAATTTTAACATCTTGAGTGCGTCCACTGATCATTAAACTTTCTTGGATTTCTTTTTTTATTTTATCTAGGTTTTCTTTTATCAATTTTCCAACCTTTTTCTTTAATGATTTGTTCAAACAAAAAAAGTGGAAAGCCAACTACATTGTTATAATCCCCGTCACGACTTTCCACAAATTTGGCAGCCAAACCTTGTATGCCATAGGAACCCGCTTTGTCCATTGGCTCGCCAGTTTTAATGTACTCTTTTATTTCACTTTCTGAGAGATTTTTAAACATTATTTGAGTTGTGGCTAGCTCACAGATACTTTGACAAGTGTAAAGATCATAGACACAAATACTGGTCTTAACGCTATGCATTTTTCCAGATAATAAAGATAAAACACGAAAGGCATCATTACTATTCTTTGGTTTGCCTAGAGCTTGGTTTTGAAAAACCACCATTGTGTCTGCAGTGAGTATTAAAATCTTTTGTGATTTTAAGTAATTATGTTGCTCTATGTAAGCTTCGGCCTTTTGTCTAGCAAGACTTTTAATTGCATCGTCTAAATTTAGGTTTTTATCAATAATTTCCGATACTTTTACTGAATCCGTGCGGAAATTGTAATCCGATTTTGCAAGGATATCAGTACGACGTGGAGATTGGGAAACTAAAATGAGTTTATACATGCTTCAGTTAAATCACAGAATGAGGGGAAATGTTAAGCTTTGACTTTGTATTATTAATATTAGCATTGGGTTTTACCGCTTTGGCTGTTTACTTATTTGTAAGTGTTATTTTTAAAAATAATTCTGACTCCGACATTCTTGCCTGGGCGTCTGGAGACGAGCCACAAAAAAGTCAAAATCCGATTTATTAATTTTTTCGTCCCTTGGTTCACAATTTTACACTGCAACACGCATTAAGAATCAAGGCTCCTCTTTATCGAAAGAAAGTGGAACATAAAATCCTTACAGGGGGTTTGTCTAGAGAACTTAATGTCGACGAATTTATTGGTTTGCAAATTCTCTGGGGAATTATGTTTCCCTCTATGATGATTGTTCTTAATTTTGCTTTACAATTGGGCTACCCTTATTTCATCTTTAGTGCTTTTACGATTTTGGGTGCTTACTTTCCACACTTACACTGCCAAACATCTAAAAATAAGAGATACATTTCTGTCATCAAAGAACTTCCCTTCTTTATTGATCTTATGGCTCTATCCACAGAGGCAGGACTGGATTTCGTAAATTCCATACAACGAATTGTTGATAAGTCAACCGAAAGTGTTCTCTCTGATGAACTAAATATTGTTCTTAAAGACATTAAGCTCGGAAGCTCTAGGGCGGATGCACTTAAAAACTTTGCTGAACGTTTAGATATTCCAGAAGTTACGAGTTTTAGCTCAGTGGTTATCGATGCCGACTACACTGGAGCCAGTATCGCCCAAGTGTTAAAAGATCAATCCGTTCAGATGAGGACCGAAAGATTTATTCGAGCAGAGAAAGCCGGTGCAAAAGCTTCACAATTGATTTTAATTCCCATGATGATTTTTATATTGCCCGCAGTATTTCTTGTAGTTTTCGCCCCCATAATATTGCAGTTCTTCTATGGAGGTGGATTTTGAAATCGACCTCGCAGCTGTTTAATCAAACACAAAATTTTAAAATTGCCAGTAATGTAGAAATTGCCGACAATTTTTATACTAGAGCCAAAGGTCTTATGGGCAGAAAATCTCTAGAGCCTCAAAGTGTATTGTGGATTAAAAAATGCACACATATTCATACTTTTTTCATGAGATTTTCTATAGATCTTATTTTTGTTGATCGCGAGTTAAATGTAAAAAAAGTTTATTCCAATGCTAAACCTTGGTGTCACTTCTTTCTTGGAACTTGGAAAAGCGATTCTGTATTTGAATTACCCTTTGGAACATTAAATCAATTACAAATATGTGTAGGAGATCAACTCTATGTGGGTAATTAGATTTTTAAATGGACCTCTGATTGGTCAAATGGTTAATTTAAAACAAGGGCAAAATCTCATTGGTCGCCAACCCAGCTGTGATATACCTATTGCCCATCCCGGAATTTCTAAACATCATTGTGTAATAGCTGTTTCTCCCAATGAAATAACAATAAATGATCTAGATTCAAGCAATGGTACATTCGTAAATGGGTTAAAAGTAAAATCTTATCGTCTTAGTGCAAATGACAATATAAGTATGTATGACATTATGGCAGAAATTATAAATGTAGCTGATGTAAACAAAAGGTTCCATCCAGCTAACATGAATATTTCACAATTTTTTGGTAATGCTGCAATAAATCAAAATCCTCACCCCGAAGCACAATTTCAAGGGCAGGCCCATGGCCAAGCACAGCCAGAAATGAACCCTGAATCTATAAAACAAAACATTTATATTCCAAAAGGTTTAGAGGGTTTTGTTAAGCTGGCACAAACTTACATAGAAGAAGTCATCTTGCCTGGAATTTACAAACTGGCTGAATGGACAGAGTTTAGATGGGTGCTCTTAATGTTCATGGCCATTTTCATAATTTTTGTCACTAGTCTTTCTGCCATTCCTCTTATGCGTATTTTAAAGGCCAGTATTGAAAAAGAAAGTCAAAGAAGAGCCCTAACTATTGCGCGCACATTAGCAAAGATAAATCAGATTCCACTAATGGAAGGTCAAGACGCCAATGTGTCCGTGGATTTAGCAAATAGAGAGCCCGGAGTATCTAAATCCTATATTTTTTCTAATGTAGACAACATGATTATATCTCCTCCTTCAATGAGTGGTAGATATCCCAACGAAAAATTTGTACATACCGCCCGCAAAGAAGGACAAGAAGTTGTTGAACAAATTGATAGTAGCACTATTGGCGCTCTTGTGCCCATAGAGTACTACAACCCGCAAACAGGAAGTCAATCCATTGCTGCCTATGCTGTTGTGGTCTACGATATGGGAACCCTCGCTGTTGATGATGGAAGAACCATCAGTTTATTCATTCAAACTTTTTTTATTGCAGTGATTGTCGGATCCATACTGTTTTTCTTTTTATACAAGCTCATTCAATATCCAATAGTTTCTATCAACAAACAGCTAGATCGAGCATTAAGAGATGGCACTCAACAGTTGCAATTAAATTATCAATTCCCAGTAATTCAAGAGCTGATTGCAAATATTGGAAGTGCCTTGAGTCGAATTGGCAGTGGTTCTGTAAGTGATATTCCTGAACAAGATTTTGAAACCGACCGCAACCAAGAAATGGCCAACTTAGTTCAACTTATTGGCTTTCCAGCTATGGCGGTTCAGGCCATAGATCAAAGCATTGCAGCTATCAACTCTGCATTTGAAGAAAAAACAGGCCTGCCTAGCAGCGAATACCTCTATGGAAACGTTAACAATATTAATGACCAGTCTTTAAAGCTGAGCATTGAAGATTTAATTGAACGTGTAAATAAAATCCCAGATCAAATGGCTACGAATGAACTTGAGTTCAATGGTGTAAAACATGAAATCATAGCCCAAGGTGTACAAGGAAGTAAAAAGCTCTCCTATATCTTGTTTGTTATTCTACCTGCTTCGGAGGATTCTGCATGAGTAATTTAGCTCCGCAAAATCAAGTAGAATACACAGTCACCATAATTTCTGGTCCTGACAAAGGGGAAACCTTTAAGTTAATGTCCATTCTTATAAGTATAGGAAGGGCTTCCACTAATGATATTGTTTTAGCAAAAGATGTTAAATGCAGTCGTCAACATGCGGAAATTCACATTTCAAGTTCTGGAATTATAATTAAGTCACTTAATAAGGATAACTTAGTCGAAGTGGATGGACAACAAGGTGAAGCTTTGATGGTCAACCACAATTCAAAAATAAGAGTTGGGTCTACAAAGCTTCTTTTTCAAATTTCTATGTTAATAAAAGAAGAGACTCAAAATATTTCCACTCTTCAGATGGTTCCAAATGATACACATACCGAGAGAGGAATCGGCCCTTCACATCCACAACAGGTTCCTCAGGCCCCAGCTTTGCCTTTAAAATTGAAAAAGGCAAACAACTTTAGAATGTTTTTAATTGCTGTCATTGTTCTTTTAGCTTTAGTTGCCTTAAATGAGAAAAAAGATTCTTTAAGCAAGAGTACCGGAATTAGAACAGATGAAGATATCGAAAATGAAATTGAAACCCGAAATAAAATTTTAGAAGCCGAAAGAAAACTAAAACAGAAAAAAGGGTTAAATTCACCTCAATTTAATGAGGCACAAACTCATTACATAAAAGGATTTAGAGATTATAAGAGAGGAAAATATGAAAGAGCACTTTACTCTTTCCAAGCTTGCATTTCTATTTTTCCTGAACATGAACTCTGTGAAACATACAAAAAACTTTCCACTAAAAAGTTTCAAGAATTAATTCAATATCATTTAGTTACTGGACTAAAATTTTTGGATAAAGGGCAGTATTCAGCTTGTAAGTCCTCTTTTAAAAATGTGATGTTTATGGTCAGAGACAATTCAAATAAGACGTATCAAGAAGCAGAGGCTAATTACAGGCTTTGCGAATCCAGATTGGAGGGCAGATTTTAGTGGCTAAACTGTATGCTTTCCATAATGGTAAACTTATTAAAGAATTATCGCTTATTACAAGCGACGAATATATCATTGGACGAGATGCCACTGCAGATATTCAATTGGGAGCTTCCAAAGGAGTTTCTCGTCAACATCTAAAACTCAATTATATAGACGGGGATTGGGTTTTAGAAGTTCTCTCACAGTTTGGCAATGTTCATTATGAGGGAGAAGAAGTCGATGAGCTATTGCTCGATGTAAATTGTCAGTTCAAACTTCCTCCCTATGATTTTCAGTTTAAATTGGATGAAAAGCCAAGTAGGGTTAAAACCGACGAGCCAGCTCCAGAAAAAGAAATTGCTTTGAGTGATTTACCTCCACTAGAAATGCACAATGAAATCGCACCACCACCCCCAATAGTAGAACATCCTCCTATTGAAGCTTTGCCAAACTTACCAGCAATAAACTCTTCAAATGAATATAAAGCACCACAAAATATTGCATTAGATAGTTTTTCTGATGAGAAAACTTCTTTAGGGAACACACAGAATTTAGTCGGAATAATAAAATGGCGCGATAGAAATGGGAAGAAAAAAGGCTATAAATTTTCTGAAGGAAGCTGTGTTGTAGGACGCGGTGAAAATTGTGACGTCACCATTAAAAACAACAAAATGAGCCGACGACAATTTGAAATTACAAAAAAGAAAAATCTTTTTTCAATAATAGACTTGGGAAGTGCAAATGGCACTAAAGTAAACAATAAAGATGTCGGCACTCATCAACCAGTGAATTTAGAAAGTGGTGATCAAATCTCTATTTCAGGTTTTTTATTCAGTTTTGAAATTAAAGATGCTCAGTTTGTTAAAAAACTCAGTAATATACCCGTTGTGCAGCCATCAGCTATTCCTCTAATGCCACTTCCTCCTCAAGCTGCTGGTGCAAGAGTGGTAAGAGTATCTAAGAATCAACAACGTCGAATACTCACTGATACTAATGCAAGAACTAAGCTTATTAGACTTTCTATTATCGGTGCTATTTCCATTTTAGTTGTGGGTTTGCTTTTTATGGAAGACAAAAAACCAGAAAAAGGTACCACGGACAGTCCATCTAAAGTGGTAACTTTCGATAAATTAATCACTGAAGAAAAGCAAATTGTCGTTGACTCATTTAAGCTGGGCAAAAATCATTTCAATCAAAAAAAATATGCCAACTGCGTAAAAGAATTTGAAAAAATTCACAAAATAATTCCCTATTACCAAAATTCTAAAGAAATTTCAGGTTTATGTGAACAAGCTTTAGCACTGGAAAGAGAAGTTCTTGTGGAAGAAGAGAAGGACAGAAAACAACATGAAGTAGAAATAAGAATTAATGTAATGGTGGATGATTGTAAAGCTAGAATGTCTACTTTCAAAACATCAGAAGAAGCAAATGCTTGTATAGCTGAGGCTTTAACAATGTTCCCAGATCACCCTGGTATTCTTGATTTTCAAAACGCAGTCCTTATAAAAGAACAGCAAGAAAAAGATTTAGCAGAAAACAAGGCCAGACGACAGGCTTTGGTAAGCAAGGGTGATAGCTTGTATGGAAATGCCTTAAGTGAGTACAAAAAAGAGAAATTTAGAAAGGCCATCGACAAATATATGATTTATCTCGATGGAAACTATCCTGACCCACAAGGATATAGGGAAAAAGCACAGAGAGAAGTGGCCTCTGCAAAAGAAAAGCTACAATCAAAAGTGGATACTTTATTTGGAGATTGTCGAAAATTTTATGATGAAAGGAAATTCAAAGAATCTATTGAGACCTGTGATAAAGCTATTGAAGAAGACCCTAAAAATTCTGAAGTTGTATCATTCAAGAAAAATGTACTCTCTGAATTAAGGAAAGAAATGAAACTTCTTTATGAAGACGCTATTCTGGAAGAAGCTCTTGGAAATGTAGATGCAGCAAAAGAGAAGTGGAAAAAAATACTAGAATTAGACATTTCTAGTGATGATTATTATAAAAAAGCAACAAGCAAACTGAAGAAATTTGGAATAGGAATTTAAATTGAAACAATTTTCATTTAGAAGCTACAGTAGTAAATACTATCGACCACAACCCATTGTAATTGAAGATTTAGAAAAATCTTTTCTGTCGATTGCTACTCCTTGGGGAGCAAAAACAACTGCTGAAAAGAGCTCCGAAATAATTCAAGAATTCTATCAGTCCGCAAGAGGGGACCAAGAAGCAACATCTCCATTTGAATTTGTTACTAGTCTTTCCCAAGAAGCCAATGATTTAAGAATGGCGATCTTATTCGCAAACGAAAAAATTTGTAATTCAGTTAATCAATCAGAATACTTATCTGGTTGCGAATTTCTGACTATGACACAGGTGGGAAACGAGGTTCACTTTGTTCAGATTGGTCAACCTGCAATTTATCTTTTAAGAAATGGTATACCCCTGTTACCAATGGCTTGTCACATAGACATGAGTATGAATTTTAGCTCTAGAAAAGAACTCTTATCGCCCCTACCCACTCAATTACTGGGAATTGAAAGCAGTATAGATTTTTCTGTAAATACATTTATCCCTCAATCTCGTGACAAAATACTCTTTCTGAGTCGAACTTTTGCGCCATCAAGTTTTCTAAATATTAGTTATGAAAATGCAAATATGGATGTTTTAGTAAATGCTATGAGTAAGGAGAACCCTGAGAACCCTTTTTGGATAGGCATTTTAGATTTTTAATAAACGACTTTCTATGCGCTCTTTCAATTTTCTGTTTTTTGTCAAATTTAAATAAACTTCTGTAATGCTAGGACCATAATTTTTTTCTAAAGGAACGTCCCAATTAAGTTCATTCTTAACGTTCAACATTTTTAGTTTTTTTTCTAATTTGTAATTATAATACTCTCGAACAAATTTATCGAAAATAAGTTCTTTTTTATTTGTAGCTTTCTCCATTTTCCATCTCATTAAGGTAACAAAAATAGTGTCCTCACAATCTCTTAACTTATTAACATCTTTGATATTTAATTCGAAAAACTGAAAGCATCCACCTTTACTAATTTTAATGGGTTGACCCAATTTCTTTTTTGCCAAGTATAGCCAATATTTATTTCTCGTTTTCAATGCAGCATGCATTAGGACCTTCCATTGTTCGGATGACAGGGCTAATTCGGCTTTCCATCCATAAAACTCTTTGTCTTTTTTATACTTTCTGATGATTTTATTAATTTCAGAAATTTTCTCTGTATTATTTTTTAGATTGGGGTTAATTAAAAATTTAGCAATATGAGACCTATCTAAAAATCTTTGATCCAAACCCTCCCACTGATTAAGTCCATTGTCTTTTAAATACTTAGCAATAGGGAGAAAAATACTTGTCCACAAATTATCTTTTGGTGAAATGGAATTAAGCTCATTTCTATCAATTAAAGTATTAAATAATTTTATTTTCTTATCATAAATCAGAGAGTAATGACCACTGCGAATAGAGAATCGACTTCCACCCATACCTCTCCATTGAGGGTAAGCGCTTTCAATGAGTATAAAGCGCTGACTGTCCCAGGCCACATCTGGTTTATCCATTACTGAAAGTAAAGAAGTCACTTCTAAATCTCTGTCTTTTGGTATTTCCGGTTGGTAATCAAACAAATCAAAAAGAGTTGCCCCTAAATCGACAAGACTGACGTTTCTATCAATTTTCCAATTTATACCTTGATCCCTAATTTTTTGTGCAGGTTTTATAAAAAAGGGTGTTTGAACAATTTCTGAATATAAATTTACAACAGAAGGCTCATCGGGCCTTGATTCTTCGGAGTATCCATTAAGTCCCACAATAAAAACATGAGTGTTGTGCCATAGTTTTTTTTCTTTCATTCTAGCAATAAAACTACCTAAGGATTCATCAAGTTCTTGCAACTGACCATTATAGTTGCGAGCCCTTTCTTGTCCTAAATCGGTTACCGTAGCCTGATCAGTGAATTGTAAATCTGGCAAATAGATAATAGAGAAAAAAGGCTGATCTCCTGTTTCAAAATCGATCCAGCGTAGGAATTTAGCAAAGTTTTTTTGTACTGGTCGATAATATTCATTGAGTGTTACGCGTATATTATCGTCAAATTTCTCGAACCCCTGTCCCAAACCTGATTTATTAAATATGGGAGGACCTCCAGAAAAAAAAGAAGTCTTATATCCCTTTTCAACTGCCACTTCTGCTACAGTTGTAAAATGGCTTGATAAATATTGATTGCCATTGTGCCAAACGCCATGTTCAACAGGATAACGAGCCGTTAGAATGGATGCTAATGCCGACTGACTTTGCGTGGAAGTTGTATAATGATGAGTAAATCTTATGGCCTCGTCACATAAAATTTTAAAGCCTTTCTCAAAATCCTGTCTCTGATCACAATTCACTGAAGAGAAGCTTAATGACTCAATAGCTATAATTAAAATTGAAGGACGCTTATCGGATTGCCATTGACATCCCACTAACAAGAATAAGATGAATGTACACAAGCTGAAATTTATTAACGCTAAACGGCATTTCATATATATTTATCTTACCTTGACCATTGATTTTAAGACCAGTGATAATTATATGCACTACCTGAAAAAACAAAGGAAGTATGAATGTTTACAGAACAATTTTATAGCATATCTCACGCCGGTCACGAAGTGACATTATGGATCTTAATAGTTCTTAGTATATTTAGTGTGGCTTTCATATTTGAAAGATTATTCACTCTCGGAAAAGTGAAATCAAAAAGCAACAAAACCAGCATCCGAATTCAGGAGGCTCTACAAAGCAATAATCTATCAGAAATTGTAGATATTAGTCGTGATCGAGAAACATTAGAGGGTAGAGCCATGGCTTATGGCCTCCGTCATGCGAAGGAAAATGGCGCAGAAGGATTAGAGGAAATATTTAATTCCTATGCTTTAATTGAAAAACCACGCTTCGAAAAGTATTTAAATTTTTTAGCTACAGTAGGTTCCAATGCTCCTTTTATAGGACTACTCGGAACAGTTTTTGGAATTATGGATGCCTTCAGAGAGTTAGCGACCAGCCAAGGAGATGCCTCTGCTGTAATGTTAGGTATTTCAAAAGCTCTTGTTGCCACTGGTTTAGGTTTGTTAGTCGCAATTCCAGCAGTTATTGCCTATAACTATTTTCAACGTCAGGTGAAATTGATTATGCAAAGTCTTGAAAGTGTTAAAGAGATTTGCCTTGCTATGGCCAAAAGCAAAAAGGCAATTCAAGAATGAGTGCAAAATTAGGCGGAGATGACGACGCTCCAATAGCAGAAATTAATATTGTTCCCTTCGTAGATATTATTTTAGTGGTTCTAATCATTTTTATGGTGACTACACCTTTTATTATTAAGCCGAGCATTAATATTAATTTACCAAAGGCCGCCAGTGGTTCTGACACGGCTCCCTCACAATTGAATATTACCATTGGTGCAAATGGTGAAACTCAATTAAATGGGAAACCCACCGATGATGAAGCCCTTTCTGCCTTTGCCAAAACCAGTCTTGCAGAAAACCCACAAATACAGGCTATAATTTCTGCCGATAAAGACGTGCCTCATGGCAGAGTGATATCAATTATTGATATTGTTAAGACAGCTGGAATTAGTAAATTTGCTATTTCTATAGACAAGAAATAATATTTGTTTCAGATTTTATTTAATGCATCTTTAAATGATTCAAAAACTTTTTTTCTATTCACGCAAAAACCCAATTCTTTTTCCATAGAAGTCATGATCTCTTTGGAATAACCACAGGGTTGAATGCCTTGAAAGGCATTTGGGTCTAGATCCAAATTCAAGGCAAGTCCATGGTAACTCACCCATTTTTTTACGGCTATACCAATTGAAGCTATTTTTCTATTCTCCACCCAAACTCCTGTAGGTATTCGCGAACCCGCTGATGTATTTGGGAACGCCTGTCTACTTTTTTGAGCTACAATATTAAAAGGCTTTAAAGCTTCAATCGTCACTTGCTCTAAATTTTCAAGAAATTTTAAAAGATCGCGATTTGCAATTTTAACAATTGGGTAAATAACTAATTGGCTAGGGCCATGATATGTGGCCTTACCACCTCGAGAAGATTCATAAACTTCACCTTGCCAAGTTAATAAATCACCAGGATTTGTACCCCTACCTAAAGTTACAAGAGGTGGGTGACTACAAAAAACCCACGTATCTTCTATTTTATCTTCAATCCTTTTTTGTACTAACTCGAGCTGTTTATTTGTGGATTCCTCATAGGGGATTTCGCCCCACTCTTCGAATCTCATTGATTTAAACTTGCTCCTCCGCTTTTGCCCAATGGTTTCTGAATGATGTGAATAGCATGTCCCAGAGCTGCCTCCGCAGCCTCCATCATTGTTTCACCAAGGGTAGGGTGAGGGTGTATACTCAAAGCTAAATCTTCCAAGGTGGCTGCCATTTCTATTGCCAACACAGCTTCACTAATTAAATTGCTCGCCTCAGGTCCAACAATATGAACTCCGAGTACAATATTTGTTTTTGCATTGGCAATAATTTTCACAAAACCTTCAGTTTCCATCATCGAAACGGCTCGGCCATTAGCGGCAAATGGAAACTTTCCTACTTTTAATTCTGTGTGACCTTGAGCCTTACACTCTTCTTCACTCCAGCCAACAGAAGCAATTTCTGGATCTGTAAATACAACAGCGGGAACTGTCTTGGCATCAAAAGCACGATTCTTACCCGAAATGACTTCAGCAACTAAAACACCCTCGTAACTGGCTTTATGAGCTAACATGGGTTGTCCAGAAATATCACCAATAGCAAAAATATTTGGAATATTGGTTCTTCTTTGCGCATTGGTTACCAGGAATCCTCTTTCGTCCACTTTCAAACCAATACCTTTTAGATTGCATTGATCACTGTTGGGCTTCCTACCTACAGTTAATAGAATTTTATCAGCAGTTAATTTAGCTTCTTTACCATTCACATCGATAGTGATTTCATACTTCTTGTCCGATTTTTTATAAGATTTGGCTTTGGCATTTAGAAGGACTTCTACGCCCATCTTCTTAAGTTTACGCTCTACTACTTGAGTGCAGTCTTTATCACTTATGGAAGCCAATAAAGCGGGGCCAGCCTCTACAACTGTAACTTTAGATCCTAGCTTGGATAAGTAACTGCCAATTTCAAGGCCTATATAGCCACCACCAATAACTACTGTATTTGAAGGTAATTCATCTAAATCGAGGGCCCCAGTGGAAGAAAGAACATTTTGTTCATCGATGGCAAATCCTGGAATTTCAATGGGTCGAGAACCTGTCGCTACAATAAAATTCTTAGCTGTTAAAAGTTTTTTTCCCTCTTTAGTGGAGATCTCCAATTGTGTGTTGGATTTGAATTGAGCTTCGCCCATCAGTATTTCAATCTTATTGCCCTTGAGAAGTTGAGACACACCCCCAGACATTTTATCGCAAACAGATTGTTTCCAGTCTTTGAGTTTATTCATCTTCAGATGGATATCACCCTGAATCTCAAAACCCATGGTCTTGGCATCGTATTGAGCACGATGAAGAAAATGAGCCGCTGTGATCATCGCTTTAGAGGGAATGCATCCTACATTTAAACATACTCCGCCTAAAAATTCTCGTTCAATGATGGCTGTTTTTAAACCCAACTGAGCACAACGTATAGCCGCGACATATCCGCCGGGTCCCGCACCAACAACACAAACATCAAAATTTAAACTCATTTAAAAGCTCCTTACATCATTCCCAACATGAGATGTGATGGGTTTTCAATTTTTTGGAAAAAAGATTGCATAAATTTTGCTGCCACAGCCCCATCAATTAAACGATGGTCACAAGTGACAGTGTAATTTTGAACTTTAGCCGCTTTGAACTTTCCATCTTTAAACACAGGTTTATCCATAATTTTGTATACACCTAAAATAGCAACTTCGGGATGGTTGATAATGGGTGTTGCATAGGTTCCACCCACACTGCCTATATTAGTAATCGTTATGGTAGCGCCTTTCATTTCTTCCAATGAAAGTTTACCTAAACGGGCTTTATCAGCAAGCTCTTGGATTTCCTTACTGATTTCCAATATGGTTTTTTGTTCGGCATTCTTAACAACGGGAACCAATAAACCTTGTGGTGTATCCGCTGCAAATCCAATATTAAAATACTTTTTATAAACAACTTCACCATTAGCATCATCAATGCTGGCATTGAACATGGGATATTCTCTCATCGTGGCAATCAAGGCCTTCATTATGAAAGGTAAAAAAGTCACTTTCACACCATAAGTTTCACCAACAGATTTTGCTTGAGCTCGCATTTTTACTAGTTCTGTAATGTTAGCCTCGTCCATAAGAGTAAAATGCGGTACAACTTGTTTTGTCATTTGCATTTGTTCTGCAATTTTTCGTCTAATGCCTCTTAATGGCACTCTTTCTTCTAATTCTGCCACTTGAGTTTTAAATCCCATCTTGGGGATTTCCATTTTTGGCGTACCGGCAGCTACGGCTCCCAATCCACTAGATTTAGTTTTAAGAACATCTTCACGAGTCACCCGACCCGCATTACCGGTACCATTGATGATGTTTATATCCATTTCTAGTTCTCGTGCCAATCTACGAGTCGCAGGAGTAGCCAAAACTCTTGATTCAGCAACTGGAGGATAGACATCTATTCCAGTAGACGCACTCATAACTGTACTTTGAGTCACTGCTTGAGTCGGTGTCGAAGTTTTTGGGGCTGCTATTTCTGTTTTTGGCTTTGCAATAGCTGCTCCATTACTTGTTTCCAATATTAGCATTGTCGATTCAATGGGAATGATATCCCCTTCATTAGATTTTAATTCTTTCACTGTTCCCGCATAAGGCGTAGGGACTTCCACAGTGGCTTTATCTGTCATGACTTCAGCTATTGGTTGATCTTCAACAACTGTATCTCCTACTTTTACCAACCATTTTACCAATTCACCTTCGGTAACACCTTCTCCAATATCTGGTAGTTTTACATCCATAGCCATTTATAATTCCCTTTCATTATTTTTTCTTTCTTCATAAATTTTGTCTAATAACTCTCGATTGGATATTGCCGCTTCTTTTTCCTCTTGTTTTCTTTTGCGCTCAATAATTCCTTTCATAAAAAACTCACCAGCGCGATAAGAGCTTCTTACTAATGGTCCACTGGCCACATATAAAAAGCCCATGTTTTCAGCGTACTTTTGCCAGAATAAAAACTCTTCTGGGGTGTAAAACTTTTCCACTTTTAATTTGTGTTTCGCTGGCTGTAAGTATTGTCCAAATGTGACCACATCACAATCCACACTTCTTAAATCTTCTAAACTTTCTTTGATTTCTTCTGCTGACTCGCCCAATCCCAACATAATTGAAGTTTTTGTATAACGTTCTGGATTTAATCTTTTTGCAATTTTTAATACTTCTAGAGATTGATCGTAATTTGCGCGAGGATCACGAATTTTCTTTTGTAAGCTTCTAACAGTTTCAATGTTGTGGGCAAATACATCTGGCCCTGCCTTTACCACTTCGGCGATAAGCTCAGTTTGTCCACAAAAGTCAGGAGTTAAAACCTCAACTATTAATTGTGGTCTTTGTGCTTTGATAGTGGATACCGTTCTGGCAAAGTGATTGGCTCCTTGATCTGGCAAATCGTCACGATCTACACTCGTTAAAACTACATAATCTAAATTCATTTTTGCTATGGAAAACCCAACTTTTTCTGGCTCCTCATTGTCGATGGCTCCCTTAGGATTACCCGTTTTAACAGAACAAAAGCGACAACCGCGTGTGCAGACTTCACCCATTAACATAAAGGTCGCTGTTCCTCCGCCCCAACATTCAGCAATGTTAGGACAACGAGCTTCCTGACAAACGGTGGCAAGATTGAGTTTTTTCATCATATCTTTAATTTCTAGATAATTTTCTCCAGCTGGAGCCTTAACTTTTATCCATTCCGGCTTTGGTTGTTTTGTCTTTGTGCTTGTAGATGCCAAAGATTTACTCCTTTTTAGGGTATCCCTATTATTTGCATAGCATAATAAAGACTGTTGCTGTGGGTAATTTAGAAAAGAGTTGCGCTTTTGACAAGGGAATTAGACGATTCACTCCTTGTCAAAATGGATACAGTCACCTATATAATGCTCTGCATATGGAACTACCAAAGCCCCTCGTCGAAGGACGATTCATTAAGAGATACAAGCGCTTTTTTGCAGATATTTGTCTAAATTCTACAAATTCTGAAACTGTCACAGCTCATGTTCCAAATACAGGCAGCTTACAAACATGTCTTAACGACCAGGCCCCTTGCCTTTGTAGTTTCAATGATGATCCCAAACGGAAGTTAAAATACACTCTGCAAGCTATCAAAACTCCTACCTCATGGGTGGGTGTAAATACGAGTCTAACAAATGATTTGGTTTGGGAAGCTTGGAACAACCAATGGTTTTCACAGTGGCAAGGTTTTCCCTATGGAAAAAGAGAAGTTAAAGTGTCTGAAGGGACCCGCTTTGATATGGTTTTTTGGGAAAAAGACTTACAAATAAATATTCTAAAAAAAATACCCCTAGAAATTTTCGATAAACATCCATTTCACTTTGTTGAAGTTAAAAATGTAAGCATGGCAAAATCTGGTACGGCATATTTTCCTGATGCCGTAACTACTCGCGGGCAAAAACACTTGCGAGAATTGATGTTTTGGGTAAAGAAAGGTCATACTGCAGAAATAGTTTTTGTGATTCAAAGAACAGATTGTGATCAATTTGCCCCAGCTATAGATATTGATCCTGAATACGCAAGATTATTAAAACTCGCATTAAACAAAGGCGTAAGGGTGAGTCCTTACGCCTGTGAAATTTCTGAAAGTAATATTCAGTTGGATTTTAAACGCAAACTACGTTTACTTATTTGAAGTTTCTAAGTGACGATCGATGATCTTTTTAAATTCTGCAAAAGGATAAGCTCCTTTTAAAGAAACACCATTTACTAAAAATCCAGGAGTACCACTAAAATCAAATTTCTTTGCCTCGGCCATGTCTGTTTCAATATTCTTTTTAACGATATCCGATTTCAAATCTTTTTTTACTTTAGCAAGATCAGCGCCCACCTTTTTAACTACAGAATCAAGAAATTTTTCTTTTTCCGTTTTTAAATCAGATTGATTCTCAAACACTAAATTATGAAACTTCTCTGCTTTATCATGACTCTGTAAAGCAACCGCTTCAAAATACATTGCGGCAGGTTCGGCCATAGGATGAAAATCAAGTGGTAAATGTTTGTAAACCACTCTTACTTTATCTCCATATTCTTCTCTCACTTGCTTCACAGTATTGTAACCTCTGCTGCAATAAGGACATTCAAAATCGGAATATTCAATAATAGTCACTGGCGCGCTCTTATTGCCAAAGATGGCTCTTTTATCATCAACACTTGCCATTTTGGGGTTTTTAAACTCTTCTTCCAACTGAGCTTGCTCGTCCATCTCTCTTTGCTTTTGTGCATCCGCTTGAGCATTTTTAGCCGCCTTATTGACTGTATCAATAAAAGTCTTAGGATTTTTCTCAATAGCATTAAAGATAATCTCAGGATTCTCCTCAATCATTTTGGTGAGGCTCTCCTTGGATGGCGTGCAACCAAGTTGAAGTGTTGCTAGGGCAATTGCCGTGAGTATTAAGGTTGTTGTCTTCAAAACTGGCTCCTTTGTGTAATTTTAAACATCTATATTTGTACTATGAGATCAAATATAGAATCAATGAACAAGCTTTTGTTCTATGGAACGGCGCATACATATTATTGTTAAATAATTAAACTTCTACAAGCTTTGCTATTAACTTTTATAATCAAATCATGCACAAGTTCACAATTTTAATTTTATTATGCCTTACTTTTGTCTGTAGTCTCTCTGCTGAGATCTATAAGTACAATGAATTAGAGATCAAAAACTATGATGAGATGAGTAAAATAATTCACGAGATTTTACAAAAAGCCGAAAGAAAAGACATTCAAGCTAATCCTCCCAGTGAAAATCTTGATTCGCCCACTGAATATGACCCTTCAGAAGCCATTGATGTCCTAAAAGAAGCCTTGCGTTTAATTTTTTCTCGCCCAAATAAAGACAATATGGTTGAAAAATTACTCCCCCCTGTTCGTGCGGATCTTAAATCTTATGATGCTTATTATGATTCTCTCTACGATTTGGTTGTAGAGGCCGTTGCGGGACTGAATCAAAAAATTCCTGTGGTTTACAAATCTACCTACATATTTGTTCTTGAAAATATAATGAGTGAATTTCGACCACAATTAAAAACTGAAAAAGATATTCAAAAGATCTTTATTTACATTCGCGATTCCGATGTCAAAGTGCCCGATGATGTGCGACTAGATAGAAAACTAAGAAGTATGTTTAAAAGTCGAAATCCCTCTGATACAGCTCGAAGCATTTTAGAAATCGAGCTCCCCAGGGAAAAGGAAAAAGAAAAAAAAGGCTTTTGGCAAAGATTATTTGGTTAAAATATTCTGAGACTCAAAATACAGTTCACTTAAGAAAGACTCTCCCTCTTCATTTATGAGCTTGAGGATAACTTGGTTTTTGCCTGGGGCCATACTCAAATAGTCTGTCATAAATTGTTTGTTTTTTAAATCAAAGATAGAGGCCTTCGAACCATTGGTTCGATTTAAAACTTCTAAACTTTTTAATTCCTTTGAGCCGCATATTTTTCCACGTATTTGAATCATCTTTGCCGCACTTGTAAAATGAAGAACTTGTTTTTCTTCAAAACAACTCATATCTAATGTAATCATTGATCTATCTGTAAATTTAACTTTACTTTCAGTTTTTTGAATAGGGATTATAGACGCCGGTCCGCGAAAGGTGTCTTTATCCTGATCTGAATATTTTATATTCAACGCTTCCGAAAAAAGGGAGAAATAAATTGTCAGACCCAAAATAAAAGCAACACCCCCGGTGACTCCCATCATGGATTTCTCTAATTTTGTAAAATGCAACATACTGATTTATCGGGAATTTGTATTAATAAATTTAATTAACTCTGCGTCTCATATCTGCGTCTCATTAAGAGAAAAAAATTTGTCTCTTAATGAGACCAGGTCAGCCCCACAAGGATTCGCTTTTCGCCCTCAATATCTGGTCGACTCCCAGTGAGTGTATTGTTTTTTGTATTCCCGCCTTCTCTTAAATCTGCAATGCCCGTAAGAGAAGCGTAGATTTGATTGCCTAAATAACGACTACCTATAATTGATAAGTCACCATCATTAAAGGTGTAGTCCGTAGAAATAATAACATCATTACTTAAATTGTAACCCAAAAACAAACGAGCCTCTTGAACCTCAGATGGTCCCACTTGTTCTGGATTCATCTCTAAGGTGATGCGACTCTGAACATCATAGGGATTGTCCACTTTAAGATTCAAATAATTACCACTATAAGAGTAATGTAAGTAAACTTTGTATCCCTTCTTAACTTCTAAATCGATATGGCTAATTTTCTCTTTAAGCTCATAAATAGGACGCACAGAAGGGTTTGATTTAAAGTACTCATCCACATGATGTTCAGTAAGTCTTTTAACCATATAGTTTCCAAAGGATTCTCTTCTTCTTTGATCTTCTTCCGGTGTGACCCAAACTCCCGGCTGATACTCTTGTTCTGCATATTGGTTGGGAACAGACACATTTCTTTGAATGTCAGTAAAACCAAATGTTTGTTCATATCTTTCTTTGAACTCTTTTGTGAGACGGGGAACAAATATCATTTTTTTAAGTGGTGGATGCTGGCTCTGAGGTTCTGTAACAAGAGGTATTTCATAGACCCTGGTGTATCTTTCTTTTTTGACTTCATAGGTATAGCCATCCCGAAATCCATAGGAAATGGGTGTCGCCAATGCCTTACATGAAAACAAGGCCAATAATAGAATATTTAAATTAAAATTCCTCACATATAGATATAAAGCAAGGCTCAGGCCAATTTTATTGTGATAACCCCCTGTAATTACTTGATTTTAATTTCAAAGGGGAGTTTTGCCACTATTCTTGTATTTATTTTTAACTAGAAAGCTGGACAGTCAAATTATCCTAGTATTTTCAATATATTAGGCTGATCACCCACAAGCATTGATGAGACATAAAATGTCGTATATGTTGGTTGTTTATGGAAAGTTTTGTATTGAACCCACTGAATATGAAAAAGAAAACCGATTTACATGTCCTACGTAAGCTCTGGCACTTTATAGGGGTTATGATTATTAGCCTTATATATTTTAGAGTGTCCCACTCCACAGCTATTCAGGTTATGGCATTAGCTGCGGCCCTTTTTACCACTCTGGATTTATTAAGAAAGCAACTCCCTGCATTGAATCATGTTTTATTGAACATGTTTATGCCCATTATGCGTGAAAGTGAAAGACAAAGTATTGCTGGGACCACTTACTTATTAAATGGTGTTTTGATCACAATGTTAATCTTTCCTAAACCTATAGTTTTATTAACTCTGTTATTGTTAGGCACGGCAGACCCGATGGCCAGCTTTGTCGGCTTGAAGTATGGCCAGGATAGAATTTTTGGCCACAAAACACTTCAAGGCTGTCTAGCCGCTTTTATAGTTTCAACTCTCATTGCCTTTGTCTTCTTTTTTATTACTAATACAATGACGGATAGAATTATGATTGTCAGTTTATTGGCTGGATTAGTCAGCACTTTTTCTGAACTGATTCCCATCCAAAAAATTGATGATAATTTTACTTTTCCATTGTTATGTGCAACCGGCTTATGGGGCATTTACTATTTATTTGGAGGCTTCTAGGAGTGCTCAACATCACAGACAAAAAAGACAACTCAACTATGACAAAAAGAAAAAAAACATTAAAATCATTGGGCAAGAGAACAAAAAAGTTTCGTGAAAGATTCAGTGTAAATATTTATGTGCTGCCTAATTTACTAACGACTGCAAATATGTTTTGTGGTTTCTTTGCCATTGTTTACTCCATCAAAGGTCAATTTCTTATAGGGTCTTACGCCATTGTGGCCGCTGCTATTTTTGATTTGTTAGACGGGCGAGTGGCGCGAATGACTAACTCCACCAGTCAGTTTGGTGCCGAATACGACTCTTTAAGTGATATTGTCAGTTTTGGTATGGCGCCAGGAATTTTACTTTTCTTATGGTCTCTGCAACCTTTCGGACGCTTAGGTTGGTTGGCCGCTTTCTTTTATTTAGCTTGCGGGGGACTTCGCTTAGCTCGTTTTAATGTGCAAAAGAAAGTCATAAATGTAGCTTATTTTCAGGGGCTCCCCATACCCATGGCTGCGGGGATTGTAGCCAGTTGTGTTTTGGCTTTTGATGATTTAGGGCTCGATCCTTGGAAAAGTTGGAATATTTTAGCCATGACTTTTCTACTGGGTTTCACCATGGTCAGCAATTTTAATTACCGATCCTTCAAAGATATTGATCTTAAAGAGCGTCTTCCATTTACATATTTGGTGATGGGTGTTTTTCTTTTCGCCATCGTCGCTCTCCACCCAGAGGTAATGCTCTTTGTTTTGTTCCTTACCTATGCTGTTTTGGGCGCTGTATTTGGAGTGTTGAAGTTGGGAAAGACTCAACGTAAAGTCCTTGCGGAGGGCGAACCTCACGATGGTGATTTGGATCAAGACATAGAATTTTTGGAGTCTGAAGATTGGGACGACGAAACCCCAACCAATAGTCATTAAGAATTGATTGCACAAATCAAACTTTAGAACTAAATAACACATTTAAATTTTAAAAAAGGTGGTAGAAATGGGCTTAAATATTGGTGTTGTCGGCGCTACGGGTGCTGTAGGTGAAGCCTTTTTAAAACTTTTAATAGAAAGAAATTTCCCCATTAACGAATTGCGCCTCTATGCCAGTGAAAAAAGTTTGGGTCACGCAATAACCGCTGGCACAAAAACAGCTAAGTGTGAAGTTTTAAAAGAAAACTGTTTTCAGGGTTTGGATTTGGTATTCTTTTCCTCTGGGGATGACATTAGTAAACAATGGGCCCCTCATGCAGTTGAATGCAATGCCTTCGCTGTAGATAATTCAGCTGCTTTTCGAATGAGTCCCGAACACAAACTGATAGTCCCAGAAATTAACGGTAATTTACTACCAAAAGCCCAAGATAAAAAAGAAGTCATTGCCAACCCCAACTGTTCCACAATTCAATTGGTTGTCGCACTGGCCCCATTAGCCTTAGATTTTGGCATTTCCAGAGTGATTGTTTCCACTTACCAATCCGTCAGCGGCGCTGGAAAAGAAGGCAAGGAGGAATTATTAACTCAAACAAAAAGCTTGTTGGACAATGCAAATGCAGACATAAAACCACAAGTCTTTGCTCACCCCATTGCTTTTAATTCCATACCACAAATAGGTTCTTTTAATAGTGAAGGTTTTAGTAGTGAAGAAGTAAAGATAATGACTGAAACTCGAAAAATCTTGAATATGCCAAAATTGCCGGTTTCTGCATTCACTGTTCGAGTTCCCACATTGAACGGTCATGGTGAAGCTGTGTGGGTTACCCTAAATGAAGACGTGAGCTTGGCAAAAATCCACAACAGCTTAAATAAGTTCAATGGTTTAAAGTTTGTTGCTCACAATGAAGCTGATGATTACCCAACAGTGCGTTCAACCGATGGCAAGGCCCCAGTTTTTGTTGGTCGCGTTCATAAAGATTTGTATGACCCCAACACTGTTTTAATGTGGGTTGTCGCCGACAATTTGTACAAGGGTGCCGCTCTCAATGGCCTCCAAATTGCAGAAAAAATATTTGATATCGACCCTTTAAAATAGAATATTATCTCATTGGCCTAGAATTATCGGATTAAAATCATATGTTTTACTATAAATAAAGGTCTACAGAACAGTGTTTTTTTAAAATCCTTTATTGATTTTGGCAGTTATTATACTCTATTTAAAAGACTTGATTCGAGTCCCTATTTCCGTTGTAATGATATAGATACTTATGTTTGGCCTTTGAGGCTACCCTACTTTTTTGAAGTGTATGTTTAAGCAATGTGTTTTTATAAGAGGTGTATTTTTTGACTCGATTTTTTTTGATATTTTTATTTTTCTTTCCACAAATGTCTTTAGCCGCAGCCGACATTACAAGAGTGCTTGGTGCTTCTGTATTCACAGATAGTACGACCACCCCAGAAATTATTGGTGGAATGGGTGGGGTAGATTGCTCTGGCGAAGTTACAAACACCGAAACTTGCAACAGTTGCCAGCTAGATACTCTGGCTGTTTGTAACACGGCTCGTGTCTACCCATCATTGCAATTGCGAATTGAATTTGTCGATTCCGAAACTGCAGGTAAAACTTTAGTTATTGAGACCACACAAAATGAAAAAATGGACCTTGTAGACAGCGTTAGCACTGAAAATCAAACTCTAAGCGCGGGAAGTACTCATGTAGCTGTACTTGATTGGAGTACTCTGTGTAGTAAATTCTCTACAGGAGCTGATTCCACATGTTCAACTTCTTTTTCAAGAACTTTGCGCATTGGAGTGAGTGAAAATGGTACTGATTTTAAAGGAACAACTTTAGATGTGGCGCTCAAATTAATTAATCCCACCGTTGCTTCAGACACTTTGGGGCCTTGCGAAAGTGTCAGTCGCGGGATTTGTCAATTTACCGCCTACCCAGGTGATAAAAAAATATATTTGGAAGACGTGAAATCTGAAGGGAATTTCCCCAGTGACACCAATTCTAAATTTAAATATTTTCGCATTATCTACTCCACAAAATCCTTTGCCAAAGAGAATTTAAATCCCCGAGAAGCCATCGATAATAAACAATATAAAGACATTCAAATCCTGGAAGGTGATTCCAATACCGAACCCGATTTGGCCAGCAATACCGTTAGTGATTTGAGCAACAATACACTTTATTTTTTTCGTGGCATGCTCATCGATGAGGCCAATAATTTAACAGACATTACTGACGACAGTGTTTATACAGGCAATACCAATTGCGGAAACGATATGTCTGTGCCGGCTGATGAGTTCTTATGCCCTCTTACTGCCAAGCCCGATGAAGTGATTGGATTACTGGCTGAAGATTTTAATTGTTTTATTTCTACGGTGGCTTTTGGCTCCAGCATGGCACCTAAGGTGCAAGATTTTCGGAGTTTCCGCAAAAAGTTTTTACTCCCCTACTCTTGGGGAAGAAAAGCCAATTTGCTTTATTACAAATATGGCTCTAGAGCTTCGCAGTTCATTAAACAAAGTGAATTCCTTAAAAGTTTGGCCCGCTGGGGTCTGTATCCTATTTGGTTGTTTGCAAAGCTGAGTCTTGAGATAGGTATAACTTCCACATTAATAGTTTTAAATGTAATGATTTTAATTTTATTAGCTTTTGGAACCTGGGGAAGAAAATATTTATCTTCAAAGAATATGAGAATAGACACTGATAGGACATCTAGAGTTTAAATTTTTTAGTTATAAGGCAGCAATGAATAAACAATTACCCACTCGCAATTTTATTTTTATTTTAATAAGTTTTATATATTGGGGGATTTGGGTTAGTAAAGCTCTGGCGCAAGAAGTGGTAGAGCCAAAAATGCACAACAGTCTGCCCTCCAGTCAGTATGATAATCCCACCAATCGCGATGTTCGCATGCCTCACCCCAATGCAAAAAAAGGACTCACTCGCATAACTTCTGACAAAGAATATTTGTATGAAACCTATGAGTCTCCAAATACCCAAAGTATGTCGGTAAAATTTGGGATTTATGACCCTCAGGAACTCAGCGGTGAAAGTGATATAAATTTTGTTGATATTTATGAGAGCGCCAGCTCACCCATGCTTTTAATAGACTATGAGTGGAAATGGAAACGCTTTCTAGGTGAAATTAACGGACTTTTGGGAACAGGTCTGTATTTAACACAAGGTAATGGTGTTTTTAAAAATGATCCCACCAACCCAGCGCGAGAAAAGTTCACCTTTCTCGCCATACCTATAACTGCAAGTGTGATTTATAAAATGATGTTCAGTGAAAAGCAGTGGATTGTTCCCTTTGCTGGAGCAGGAATAGGTGTTTTCGCTTTTGCAGAACTTCGCGATGACAATGCCGGACCCAAATTTGGTGGTGCTTTGATGTCTCCACTTTTTGCCGGTGGGGCAATTTCTATCAATGCTCTGGCTCCGCAAGCAGCAAGAGCATTGGACAGAGATTATGGAATTAATAAAACTCTTTTAGCCTTTGAATACAGACAAATCTTGGGCCTCTCTGAAAAATTTGATTTTACAGGGGAAATTATTAACGCTGGATTAATGATAGAGTATTGACTTCATGAAAATTAAACTTCTAATGGCCTACGATGGTTCACCATTTGGTGGTTGGCAAAAACAAAAGCGCGGCAAGCCCACTTTGCAAGGCAAACTCGAAGAAGCCCTTTCCATAGTTTTTAACCAAAGCATTAATACGATGGGTTCGGGTCGTACAGACACAGGCGTTCATGCCATGGGGCAAGTGGTACATTTTGAAGTAGAAAAATTCCCTGAGAACTTAAATTTAGTTCGCGCATTGAACTCTTTAACTCCACCAGAAATGGTAATCAAGGCCGCCTGGGAGGCACCCCATGACTTTCATGCTGTGGCCTCTGCCATTAAAAAAAACTATCGCTATCTTATTTTAAATTCGGAGTTGCCCTCCGCCTTTCGCCATAAGTACAGCACTTGGGTAAAGCACGCTTTAGATTTACAAAAACTGAATCAGTTAACTTCACCTCTTTTAGGTGAACATGATTTCAAAAGTTTTCAGACCACAGGGACGGAAGTTTCCTCTACGATAAGACGTATTTATGATTTGCAGTGGCGAGCAAAAGCCGGTGAACTTGTAGAATTTTCAATTACTGGATCGGGCTTTCTTAAACAGATGGTGCGAAATATTGTGGGAACAGCTTTAGATCTTCACCGCAAGGGCTTAAATTCTAAGCATATGTCGGAAATTTTAGCTTCTAGAAACCGCACTCAGGCTTTGGGCACCGCGCCAGCCCAAGGACTCTATTTATATAAGGTAGAATATCCTCTCCCCCTTGACAATAAGTGCCGAAAACTTTAATACTGACGCTTCTTTACGCGATATTTGTTTGTTTGAGGTACAAAAATGAAAACTTGGAATGCAAAACCTGGTGAAGTGAAACAAAAATGGATGCTTATTGATGCCACTAATAAAACTGTTGGCCGACTCGCTTCTGAAGTAGCTATGATCTTACGTGGGAAAAGAAAACCCACTTTCACTCCCCATGTTGATACTGGTGATAATGTTATTATTATTAACTCTGACAAAGTGGTGTTTACTGGTAATAAGTGGGACGAGAAAAAATACTACACTCACTCTCGCTATTTTGGTTCCACTAAATCTACTACTGCAAAAGAATATTTAGATAAAGACTCAACACAAATTGTTCGCTTTGCTGTTGAGGGAATGTTGCCAAAAAATCGCCTGGGTAGAAAACTCCATAATAAACTAAAAATATATAGTGGAGCTGAACACCCTCATAGTTCACAAAAACCTGTCGCTTGTAATATTAAATAATTAAGAGGAACCCATGTCTAAAGATAAAGTTTACTATGCCACTGGAAAAAGAAAATCGAGCGCTGCTAGAATTTTCCTTATGCCTGGAACTGGAAAGCTAACAATAAATGGAAAAGAGTATGATAAATACTTACAAACTCCTGTTGGCAGAGTGATTGTTCAACAACCCTTCTCTGTAACTGACACCAAAAATAGATTTGATGCAAAAATCACTGTTAGTGGTGGTGGAACTAATGGCCAAGCAGAAGCCATTAGACATGGAATCGCAAAAGCACTTTTAGTTTTTGATGGTGAACTTCGCCCAGTATTAAAAAAGGCTGGCTTGTTAACTCGTGATGCCAGAGAAGTGGAACGTAAAAAATACGGACGTCATAAAGCCCGTCGTTCAACTCAATTCTCAAAACGTTAATCAACAACGTACATTACAAATTTTACAAAAGGGGTTATCAAACCCCTTTTTTTTGTACTAAAACCCCACTTCAATTAAAATTTAAAAAGTTCTTAAAGAATTTTAATTATACGAGGGGGAATTAATGAAGAAAGTTTTTATACTTTTGGCTGTGTTGTTATCTAGTTTACACAGTAAAGCCGTTAGCACATACAAAGAGCAAATGAAACATGAGTTACAATTTGTAGCGAACACCTACAGAACTGCTTATGCTCCATCCGAGTGGAAATACAAATACATAGCTTGGGATTTAGATAATGAGCTTGCAGAAGCCATGGGTCAAATCGATTCAAAACAAGACTTTACTGTAAAGGACTACCAAAAGACTCTTAAGAATTTTTTTAGATCCACACAAGATTATCATGTTGGCTATCGCTTTTACGCAAATGAGCGTGCTACACTTCCATTTTCAGTGAAATCTGCCCAAGGTAAAATCTATATTGCACACATAAATAGAGATAAACTATCATTAACGGCATTTCCATATAATGTTGGTGATGAAGTTGTAGAGTTTGATGGTCGTCCAGTGCAAGATGTTCTTAATGAATTAGCTATAGAAAATGGCATGGGAGTAGCTCGTACAGATCAGGCAATTGCAGAATTACTTTTAACGTCTAGATCAGCAGCTAAAGCTATGGATGTTCCAAGAGGTACTGTAGAGATCGGTTTTAAAAAAGAAGGTGCTGATAAACCTTCTCATATCCAACTAATTTGGGAATACACACCTGAAACAGTTAATTACAACGATGTTCAAAACCTCCCTTTGAGATCTGATGAACATGATAAATCAATTTCAAGTTCTCTAACCCAATCAACAGTTATCAATAAAATTAAAGATACACAAATGTCCTTACTAGGTTGGGACAATTTAATTACCAACATTGAAAACCCTTTTGCTATTGGTAATAGAAAAAGTTTTGTTCCAATGCTTGGGAAACTAGTTTGGGAATCGGATAAAGAAAACCACTATCACGCGTATATATATAAAAATGATGAAGGCAAATTGATTGGCTATATTCGTATAGCACATTATATGGCAGACGGGGTTCAATTTAGCCAATTTAAAGAAATCATAGAAAAATATCAAAATCTTACAGACGCTCTAGTCATCGACGAAATTAATAACCCCGGAGGAAGTGTATTTTACATCTATGCTTTAAACTCTGTGCTTAGTGATAAAGTTATGTATACCCCTAAACATCACTTACGTATTTATCCACAGATTGTTGCTGATGCCAGTGACACCTTGCTTAAGATGGCGGAAATTAAAAATGAAGAA
>JACKAN010000002.1 GCA_020635055.1 Pseudobdellovibrionaceae bacterium | reverse complement strand
CGCGAAATATTTTTCCACCTTTTCCAATTCTAACAGCATCTAAGTTATAATAATACTGAAGCAATTGTTCTGTAGAATAACCTAGTGCTTTTAAAACTATAGTTGCTGGAAATTTTCTTCTTCTATCAATTCTTACATATAGTAAGTCTTTTTGATCAAACTCTAAATCTAACCAAGAACCACGGTAGGGGATAACTCTCGCTGAATAAATATATTTACCACTCGTAGTATTTTTACCGCCATCATGATCAAAAAATACACCTGGTGACCGATGCAACTGACTCACAACAACACGTTCTGTACCATTTATTATAAAGGATCCATTTTGTGTCATAAGTGGAATTTCACCAAGATACACTTCTTGCTCTTTTACATCGCGGATACTTCTGGCCTCTGTTTCTTCATCTACTTCAAAAACAATCAATCTTAAAGTGACCTTAACCGGAGCCGCATATGTCATACCCCTTTGGCGACACTCTTCAACATCATATTTAGGGGGTTCTAAAACATAACTTACAAACTCTAAGCTTGCTGTGCTGTTAAAATCACTGATTGGAAATACAGATTTGAAAACACCATTTAATCCATCATCACCTCTACGATCAGGATCAATATCTTTTTGTAGAAAGTATTCGTAAGATTTTTTTTGTAGTTCAATGAGGTTAGGGATTTTAGTTAATTGTTCAGTACGAGAAAAATTTTTACGCAGTCTCAAATTAGACGCGGTCACTGGAGTTGTGCCCATTCGTTCTCCTTCTAGATTAATTATTCTAGATAAATTATCAAAATTTTATATTTTAAAATCATGGTTTTGATTCGGGCTCAAATTTCAACCAATAAAAGGCCACATTTTTAGGTTGAACTCGCAAAACATTGAAAGTTCAATTTATTTTAGAATAAGCAGTTTAAAGTATTTACAAGATGTTACAACAAAAAATTAGCAACCACAGCTTGCAGTTGCTAATTTATGATTAAAAAAATTATTTAATTTCGACTTTAGCACCTGCAGCTTCCAGCTGAGTTTTGATTTTTTGTGCTTCATCTTTAGGCAAAGCTTCTTTAAGAGGCTTTGGCGCACCTTCTACAAGATCTTTTGCTTCTTTTAAGCCCAATCCTGTAATAGCGCGAACTTCTTTGATCACATTGATTTTCTTTTCTCCACCACTAACTAAAATAACGTCGAATTCAGTTTTTTCTTCAACGGCAGCCCCACCAGCAGCGGGCATTGCAGCCATTGCAGCTACAGGAGCAGCGGCACTAACGCCCCACTCTTCTTCTAATTTTTTAATCAGTTCAGCTACTTGTAATACCGGTAGCTCACCAAGTGTTTTTACGATTGCATCTAAATTTGTAGACATATGTTCCTCCAAAAAATTTTATAATTAAATTATGCTTGTTTTTCTAATAGTTCTTTACGCGCATTGAGTGCACGAGCCAAACCAGATGGCACTTCGTTTAAAGTACGTACCAGTTTGGACATTGGCGCTTGTAATACCCCAAGTAATTGTGCTTGTAGCACTTCTATACTTGGTAGGTCGGCAAGGGCTTTGATGCTATTTGCATCTAGAGCTCTTCCGTCCATTACCGCAGTTTTAATAACTAGCTCTTCCACTGTTTCACCAAATTCACGCAATAACTTTGCAGTGGCTGGTGCTTCAGCATAGGCAAAAACTATGGCATTTGTGCCAGTAAATTGCCCTGAAAGCGCTGTATCCATGTCCGGGTAGTTTTTAAGCGCTAACTTTGCAAGAGTATTTCTTACCACTTTCATTTCAGATTGTACTGGAGCCAGTTTTTTGCGCAAACTTGTCACTTCTTCCACATTCATTCCTTTGTAATCAATAAGGAATGCTGCTTTCACTTTACTCAGCTTATCTGTAATCGTGGTAATCTCTTGCTGTTTGTCAGCTCTTGTCATCATAGAGATTCACCTCCCAAAAATTGTTTTGTTATGTGGCTAAGAGAGGGATCTTACCTCGTCTCGACAGGCAGTTAAACTATTAAACCCGCAAGGGAACCTGTTGTCTTAGACCACGGCTTCTTAAACTAATTCTAAACTATTCACCTTGAGCACTTACTACATCAATGGATACACCAGGTCCCATTGTACTAGAAACACTCACACCCTTTAAATAAATGCCCTTGCTTGATGACGGCTTTGCCTTCATTAAAGCAGACATTAAAGTCTTAAGGTTGTCCTTTAATTTTTCTGCGCCCATTGAGCTTTTGCCAATAGTTGCATGAACAATTCCTGCTTTTTCAACTCGAAATGCTAACTTGCCCTTTTTCTCTGTAGACACAGTTTGTCCTACGTTCATAGTAACTGTACCCACTTTAGGGTTTGGCATTAGTCCACGTGGACCTAAAATTTTAGCCACTTTTGAAACTGTCGCCATCATGTCTGGCGTTGCAATAGCTTTATCAAAATCTAGCCAACCGCCTTGAATTTTTTCAACTAAATCATCAGCACCCACATAGTCTGCACCAGCTTCTTTTGCTTCTGCCTCTTTAGGGCCTTTTGCAAACACTATGACACGAACATTTTTACCCAAACCATGTGGCAAAGCCACCGCACCACGAACCTGTTGGTCTGATTGTTTTGGATCAACACCCAGCTTAACAGCAACTTCAATGGATTCATCAAACTTAGCTGTTGCAGTTTCAACTGCTAGTTTAACCGCCTCTTCAATTGAATATTTTTTTGTAGGGTCTACTTTTTCTTTCGCAGAACTTAACCTTTTATTTTTTGCCATTTTATACCGCCTTATCCCTGATAACCATCAACTTCAAGTCCCATACTTCGGGCTGTTCCAACAACCTGTGATATAGCGCTATCTAAATTCATGCAATTAAGGTCAGGCATCTTGATTTCTGCGATTTCTTTTACCATACCCATTGTGACTTTTCCCACTTTGTCCTTTTGAGGCATTTTTGAGCCGCCTTTTAATTTAGCAGCCTTCATCAAAAGAATAGACACGGGAGGTGTCTTGGTGATGAATGTAAAAGATCTATCCTGATAAACAGTAATTATGATTGGAATAATCATATCGCCTTGACCTTGTGTCTTGGCATTAAACTGCTTACAGAAATCCATGATGTTAACCCCATGCTGCCCAAGCGCCGGTCCAACGGGAGGTGATGGATTCGCCTTCCCTGCCGGTATTTGTAGCTTTATTTGTCCTGTGACTTTTTTAGCCATTTTCCCACTCCAAACAGTAGTGAGATCTTTTAATTAAGATCTCTAGGTTTTCAATCAGTTTTCTCAACTTGTACAAAATCCAATTCAACGGGTGTAGGCCGGCCAAAAATACTTACTAGAACTTTTACCTTGCCCTTATCCTCGTTAATTTCTTCAACAGAACCATTAAAATTACTAAAAGGTCCGTCGACAACCATTACATTCTCTCCAACATTGAAAGCCACTTTTTGTCGTGGTTTCTCCGCGCCCAATTCCATTTGCTTTGTTACACGTTGAACTTCAGCTTCGGGAACTTCCGGTGGTCTTGTAGTTTTTCCACCGACAAAACCACTCACCTTGGTAGAGTTTTTAACTAAATGCCATGTCTCGTCGCTCAATACCATTTGTACAAATATATAGCCAGGAAAAAATTTTCTAGATCTTGTAGCCTTCTTTCCTTTTACTAGTTCTACGACATTTTCGGCGGGTATGAGAATCTCACCAAATTTATCTTCAACGCCTGCATTTTTTACCCTATCTAGGATAGAGGCTTTGGCTATGTTTTCACATCCCGTTTGGGTATTTACTATGTACCATTTCATATCAAGCACTTTATCTCACCTTATATATTCAAATTTAAAATAATTTTAACTAGGTTTCTGGATAGAAAATCAAACAAACCAAGTATAAAACTAGAAATAATTAACATCACACAAACCACAACTGTCATCGCCATGGTATCCCTTTTTGTAGGCCAAACCACCTTTAACAATTCTGTTACTACTTCATCTGCCCAAACTTGCACTTTTGTGTTAAATTGTAAGCCAATAAATACGGCTATTCCTAAGAGGGCTGGAAGACCGTGCTTCATCCAATCGTGGGCATAGTATTTTGCAACAACACCCCAAGTCGCTGCAGCACTCTCAAGAAGAACGCGCATAACAATAGCTGTTAGAAAAGCTAGTGCGACAAAGCTTAAAGTAATAATTTTCTGATTCCTATTCTCTTCCATTTTTACTCCATCATAACGCCAGCAAAAGTTGGCAGGGCAGGAGGGATTCGAACCCACAACCCACGGATTTGGAGTCCGTTGCTCTACCAATTAGAGCTACTGCCCTCTAAATGGGCTAAGGGGATCTCTTCAGATCCCCTATTTCACAGCTCAAATTCCATTTAAGAGCTTGTTCCCAAAAATATGTTACTCAACAATTTCAGTAACAACACCTGCACCCACTGTACGTCCGCCTTCACGAATCGCAAAGCGAAGCTCTTTTTCCATAGCAATCGGTGCAATTAATTCAACATTCATTTCCACTCTGTCACCAGGCATAACCATTTCTACACCCTCTTTTAGAGTGCAAGATCCAGTTACATCAGTAGTTCTAAAGTAGAATTGTGGACGATATCCATTAAAAAATGGTGTGTGTCTTCCACCTTCTTCTTTAGTTAATACATAGGCTTCACATTTAAATTTTTTGTGAGGCTTAATAGTTCCAGACGCTGCCAAAACCTGTCCACGCTCAACATCCTCTTTTTTAGTACCACGAAGTAAGCAACCCGCGTTGTCTCCTGCGCGACCTTCATCAAGAAGTTTGCGGAACATTTCAATTCCTGTAACAGTTGTTTTTTGTGTAGGTCTAATTCCTACGATTTCAATCTCATTACCCACTTTAACAATACCACGCTCAATACGACCTGTTACAACCGTACCACGACCAGAAATCGAAAATACGTCTTCAATAGGCATTAAAAATGGTTTTTCAATAGCGCGCTCGGGCTCTGGAATGTAAGCATCAACTGCTTCCATTAACTTCATAATTGAACCTGAACCTACATCTGTTTCATCACCTTCTAAAGCTTTTAAAGCTGAACCTTTAACGATTGGAATATCATCGCCAGGAAACTCATATTTTGAAAGCAATTCGCGTATTTCTAATTCAACAAGTTCAAGCAGTTCTTCATCGTCAACTTGATCTACTTTATTCATGTAAACCACGATAGCTGGAACACCTACTTGGCGAGCAAGAAGGATATGCTCACGAGTTTGTGGCATAGGTCCATCAGCTGCCGAAACAACTAAAATTGCGCCATCCATTTGAGCCGCACCTGTGATCATGTTTTTCACATAATCCGCGTGTCCAGGACAATCCACGTGTGCATAATGACGATTAGCAGTTTGGTATTCTACGTGCGAAGTAGAAATTGTAATTCCACGCTCTTTTTCTTCAGGAGCGTTATCAATTTGATCATAACCACGAGCTTCTGCTCCGCCCGATTTTGCTAATACTGTTGTTATTGCTGCCGTCAATGTAGTCTTTCCATGGTCCACGTGTCCAATTGTACCGATGTTGACGTGAGGTTTACTCCTATCAAATTTCTCTTTAGACATTTAAAACACTCCTCTTAAGGTTAAAAAATTATCTTTTTAAAAACTTACAATCCTAAAATCATGGAGCCCATGGCGAGAATCGAACTCGCGACCTCACCCTTACCAAGGGTGTGCTCTACCCCTGAGCCACATGGGCAATGGTCAATACTCCAAAACTGGTGGAGAGAGTAGGATTCGAACCTACGTAGGCATAAGCCAACGGGTTTACAGCCCGTCCCCTTTAGCCACTCGGGCATCTCTCCACTAAACGTATCCATGCGCACACCCATGTTAAAATGGAGCGGGAGACGGGTCTCGAACCCGCAACCCTCAGCTTGGAAGGCTGATACTCTACCAATTGAGCTACTCCCGCTCGAGAGGCCAGCTTCAAACAAATTGGAGCTGGATAAGGGACTTGAACCCCCAACCTGCTGATTACAAATCAGCTGCTCTACCAATTGAGCTAATCCAGCTCAATGCACACTACTGCACCGACACGTAAAGGGAATTAATAGAGGTCCGCTTTACGCGAGTCAAAGGAAATCTTAGGAAAATCAGGAATTTCTCATTTTTTATTTAGCGCGGCTGAAACCTAAAATTTGACTAAAAGGGTTGTGAGTCTCGACTTTTAGCAGGAACTGAGTGAGCCAAAATTAATTACCTCTTTTGGGATTAACTACTGGGCTTCAATTGCCGATAGATAACAGAATTCTAATGTTATTTAAAATATGAATATTACTTGGTTTTTGTTATTTATTATTATGTTTACCTCCCAGACTCTCTTAGGTCAGTCTGCCGCGGATAGTTATGGAATGGACGTCCTCATAGGCTGTCTTAATCAAGGGGAAAATAAGGATGAATGTCAGAAAAAATCCCAAAAAGCTATAAAGAGTTATCAAATTGCTTTCCCAAATATGAATCAGAAAAAGGATGCTCAACCACAAAAAAATACGCCCAATAAAACTACGTTTTTTTATCATCTAAAGGGAAATGATACATTCAAAGTATACGATTCAGCAAAAGGGACAGTAGCTGTCACTGAATTAGAAGCTGATTCCTATATTCCATTTAAGGGTATCTCATCTGAGCGTGCACTTATTGAAACCGAAAAGGGTAAAAATCTATATGTGGAAATAAAAGAGCAGAAAACCAAATACATTTCTACAGACTCCCCTATCCCCGTTTACATAGACCGACCCAAGGGAGAAGATATAACGTTATTTCCAAAACCAGGTATGACCTGGAGAGATTGTGACAATAAACATCTCCCATCTGAGTGCGAAGGCCGCTTGTGGCCCCGCTCAGATCCAGACACAAAATTAAATATAATAGATTCTAAAATGGTCTCGATTAAAGATCCTCTTACTGGGGCAAGTGAATACAAATTATTTTATCAGGTCAATGGCAGTTATAAACCCAAAAGCAATTGGAAGGGAGAGCGCACGATACAAGGTTTATGGATTTCTGCAGATGAAATAAGAAATTCTCCCTTAGGTAATTCTGAAGTGGATATTGTGAGTCCACAAGAAGAGCCATGTCCTCCAAGCAATAAAACGGAAGTAAAGAAAAAATCCAAAGACATTATAGATGCCGTAAAAACTGTGAGTCACAAGCTCAATGACGATTTTGTAAACAATTTGATTAATCATGGTTATATCGGAAAATGTTTGAATAGCCGAAGCAATACATTACAAAGCCAAAAAACAAACCCTTTTAACAGTTTTATGAAACCACACTGGAAAAAACTAAATAAAGAAAAAGATAACATGATTACCTTTGAAGGAAAAAAAGTTACTGCAACACAATTGTTTGCAATTGACTCTCTGGCAAGAACCGTTTTTACGGAAATGAGAGGTTGTGTAAGAAAGGGGCTGCGATACCCCATGTCCGTGGCAAGAGTGGCTTTAAACAGAGCTTATTTTTCCAGAGATTTTGCCATTAAAAATAATGGGAAAGTTCACCAGCTTTCTTATGTAAAAGACTCAAGTCCAGGATTAGATGGCAAACCCTTCGACTACAGAAAAGCACCCATCGAAGAAACTCTCACTAGAGTGTTATCTGCCAGTGGTCAATTCTCCGCATGGAATTCTAATGACCCCAATGTGAAATTGGCCTTGTGCCCTAAAAATCTACGTTCTCAAGATCAAGAAGCTTGGCAAAAAAGTGTGCAAGTAGCGGCTCATGCTATATTAAGAAGAAAAGATTTTAAAAATATCACTAAAAATATTTCTATGCATCACTACTCATCTAATATGACTCCCCAATGGGCTTCATCAAAAAAATTGGAACGCAACTTAGAAGTTGGCGGGCTTCCCCTAGACTCAATGAAATGTATAAAACTTTGGTCAGACAACAATAGTAATCATCATGAATGGAAAGCTGCGAATAGGCTGATAGATTCTTATGTTTTTGCATTAAGGCAGTAAAGTTCTGGCTCTTGCTTTTTAATATAATTTTACCTGAACTTTAGGTTTGTGATATGTTTGGCCAAACAAAATATTTTAACCTATTAATTGACTGTCTCCGCAGCTTTTTGAATTTCAATTACTTTGTTTAGATTGCCTTGAAACACTCTGGATACTTTCTCATAGCATCCCTTTTTAGCGCAGCACTTTTGAGCCACAAAGGGAAAAGTCCCATATATTTCTATTTGGTTTAAAAAACTTTCACCAACCTCTAGCATATAAGGACTTGAGTGACTCACTTTAAAATTTGAATCCATAGTCATTTTAACTCTTCCTGGAGACTTTTGAAAAGTATAACCCTTGCCTTCTGGTAGCGCCTGTAAAATATCAAAACCTGCCTTTTCAAGGACTTTGCCGTCTTCAATCAAAATCCTTTCTAGTCTTTCAAGTTTATTGTTTTTACAACTGAACTTATTTGGTGAGTAAGAACTCAACTTCGAGCCCAACGAATCAGGATTATATTTAACTTGTTTTAAATTATTATCATACTTAGCTTCTGCTTGTGTCTTCCATACATAAAAGGACAGGTCTTCCTCATATGCTGAAATTATTTCGTCAGCAATGTCCGGCTCCATATTCTTTTGTAAGTTACTAAAAAGGGCGGCAATTTTAACAGATGCCCAATCAAAAAGGCTCATCGATTCAGATTTAGATTTAGATACAGGCCTAGAATCAGCTGCAGCTGTTGGAAGGAGCTGTAAATAAAACCATGCAAACTTTGATTTTTTTAAAATAGCTTGAATCTCAGACCTATAATTGACGAAAGTTTTGTGTTTTTCTAACTTAACCACTTTTCCCTGAACTAGCACCACACCTTTATGGATGTGTTTAAAACTGACTGTAACTTTTTTATTATTTTTCTTATCAGAATCTTTATTAATATAGAAGAGTTCTGCAACTTCAGATTTAAGGAGCTTAACTCTGGGCTTAACAAAACCCTTTTTTCCTAGAATTTCTTTCTTAATAAGCTCCTTATCCCTTTCACTTAATTGAAATGCTGAATAAATATCGCTGGGTTCTTGAATCCGGTTTATTAACTGAGCAAAACGGTTAGCGAAAAAATCACTATTACTATCTAAAATGTTTCTTTGGTTCCTATTTTTACTTGTTTCTATTTTACTCCCTCCGGAACTGTTATTGGACTTGCCGCTAACATGATCATAAAAAGAAAAAGTTAAAAGTAGTATGGGGAATATAAGTAGAAATCGTTTAAAGTTAATCATGTATTATTATGATAAATTCTTTTTGATTGACCAACAATTCTCTTTAATTAAACGGGACCAAAGAATAGTTCGGCACGTTTTTTAAAGTTATAAAAGTGAATGTTGACGTTGAGTTTCTGACAGTGCAATAGCCGTTGCTACCGAGGCATTGTAACTGGCTGTTGATACCTGTTGCGGTATTCTAATTAATTGATCACATTCATTAGACACAGTTTTACGCAGACCTTTATCTTCGGATCCAATAACCCAAGCGACTTTATTTGCCAATTCCTGTTCCCATAAATTATTTTTTTCTGAATGGGCTAAGCCCAATACCCAATAACCATTTTCTTTTAAATCTTTTAAAAGTTGTGGAAGTTGTGATTCAATTACCAAAGGAATATGTTCCGCTGCCCCACTGGCAACTTTGGTTACACTTGGGGTCAATCCCACGCTTCGATGTTGTGTGGTCACTACGGCATCACATCCCATGAGCCATGCAGTTCTCATAATGGCCCCTAAATTATGGGGATCCACAATGCCATCCAAAATTAATACAATGGATTTCTCTTTTTCATAAACACTATCCCAATCCACTTCCGGAGATTCACTCACTTCTAATGCGATTCCTTGATGTGACCGAGCATATTTTAATAGCTCTTGATCATTTACCCAGCGAATATCGACTTGATATTCCTTTAAAAATGGAACAAATTCTTCGCCTTCACTCCCCTTTTTGATTAATGCCTTTACAATACTTTGCGGACGAACTTCTACAACTTGCTGAGAGGAATGCAAACCTACAACCCATCGGTTTTGCTTATTGTTTTTATTTCTACTTTTTCCTTGTTTTCTTATTCTAGACTTCAAAAAGCACCTGCCCTAGATTTTTATAGATTGAGCAAATTGAAAGGCCGCCACTTTTGGATCTTGAGCCAAAATAATAGGGCGACCCACCACTAATGCTGTTGCCCCATTGCGAATAGCAACTTCAGGGGTCAATATTCTTTTTTGATCGTCCTTGGCATCTGATGCCAAACGTATTCCTGGAGTTACAAAAAATCCTTTAGGATATAATTCCTTTAACTTTTTCACTTCATAACCTGAACAAACTATTCCTGTTAGACCCGCACGGAAAGCCTCGCCAGCAAGACTCAAGACTTGATTTTCCAATGGTAAATCTTGCCAATTTATAGGTTTATTATTTTCATCAAAGCTTGTAAGCACAGTGACAACCAAAATTTTAAAAGGGCGTTCTTGATTTAGTTTTTCTTCCAATTCCGCTAATTGAGTTAAACATTCATAACCATTACTAGCATGTACAGTAACAAAAGAAGCTCCCGATTCAAAGCTCGCCTTTACCGCCGATTGTACTGTTGAGGGAATATCGTGATATTTGTTATCAACAAAAACATCACCCAATTCACTTAATTTTTTAACCAATGAAGATCCATAGCGCATAAGTAGTCTTGGACCTACTTTAAATCCACCTACATTAGATGACACTTGTCTTGCTAATTCCAAAGCTTGATTTTCGTTATCGACATCAAGAGCCACAAAGATGGGTATTTTCATATGCCCTGTTGCCTCCACCAGTCTGAAATAACAGATGTCATAGAATTTAAAGCCACTGATCTTTTTTCACCAGTTTTTCTTTCAACCAATTCCACTTCACCATTGGCAACTCCACGTCCTCCTAAGATAACTCGCAAAGGCATACCTAACAGATCTGCGTCTTTAAATTTTACTCCGGGCCTTTCATCTCTATCGTCTAATAAGCAATCAATTCCTAGTTTATTTAGCTCATCATAAAGTTGATTAGCAAGAGCTGATACCTTCTCATCTTTTGGATCTAATAAACAAATATGAACAACATAGGGGGCAATTGCGACAGGCCAAATCATTCCGTCTTTATCATGGTTTTGCTCGATGACGGCTTGAACCGTTCGTGAAATACCGATGCCATAACATCCCATTTCTAAAGATTGGGACTTGCCATTTTTATCTAAAAAGCTAGCATTCATGGCTTTAGAGTACACAGTACCTAAATAAAAAATATGTCCCACTTCTATTCCACGATAGCTTTTTAGCTTACCTTTTCCATTAGGAACTAAATCGCCCTCTTTGGCCAAGCGGATATCGACAACTCTTTCTGTTTTAAAATCTCTAGGGTGATTCACATTCTTATAATGCTTATCATCCTTGTTCGCGCCCACTGTGTAATTCTTTAAATTAGCGACACCTTTATCCATATATATAGGTATATTTAAACCTATAGGTCCACAACTTCCGGGATTGGCTCCTGTAACAGACCGAACTTCCTTTTCGTTTAACATGAGTGGCTCATCATTTAAATCTAATAAATTTTTTAGTTTAATAGGATTTACTTCATCACTTCCACGCAAAAGAATGCCAACTGGTTTAAGATCTTTTTGTGGGTCTTTAGATGCCGAATAAAACATGGTTTTCACCAATTGCTTTTCTGATTTCTTAAGAGCCTTTGCTAAATCAGCAATGGTCTTTAAACCCGGAGTATCAAACACTTCTAAAGGAGCTTCTTCATCAGATAATTTTATATTTTCATCCTCGTCAGAGGCCGGGCAAACTTCTACATTCGCCGCAAAACTTCCATCTTCAGATACCAAAAGGTGATCTTCTCCACTTTCTGCTAGAATGTGAAATTCTTGTGATTGATCTCCGCCAATATTTCCACTGTCGGCATTCACAACTCTAAAGTCAGCACCCAATCTTTGAAATATTCTGTTATAGCTATCGAACATTTTTTGATAGGCCAACAACGCTTGTTCCTTATCCATATCAAAACTGTAGGCATCCTTCATAATAAACTCACGCCCGCGCATCAGACCAAAACGTGGACGAATTTCATCACGATACTTTGTAGCAATCTGAAAAAGTTGAATGGGTAAATCACGATAGCTTTTTATATCTTTTCTAACAAAATCAGTAATTACCTCTTCGTGAGTGGCCCCTAAACACCAGTCTTGATTCAATCTATTTTTAAACTTTAAGAGGCCTTTTCCCATCTTGTTCCAGCGATCAGTTTCTTCCCAAAGCTCTTTGGGTTGTACAATGGGCATCAATAATTCTATACAACCACTTTTTTCTAATTCTTCTCTAACAATATTTTCAAATTTACGAATGGCTCTCAACATAAGAGGACCATAAGTGTGAACGCCCTGACCAATTTTACGAATCATTCCCGCTCGTACAAGCAATTTATGGCTGGGTATTTCGGCATCGGAGGGAGAGTCTTTTAATGTAAATATATAAGCTTTTGACCACTTCATATTTCGATCCCAAAAGTTTTAATTTTTCTGTGAAGATAACTTCTTTCAAGCCCGATGGACTCTGCCGTCTTACTTATATTTCCGTTATTTTCTGTAATTTTTTGTAAAATAAATTCTTTCTCAAAAAGAGCTCGAGCTTCTCTAAAATCTACATTGGTCATACCCAAAACAGAATCCGTCTCTAAACTGAGTCCAGCGAATTTTAAATCGTGAACATCAATAAAATCACTGGGTGTTAATATATAAAGTCTTTCAATAAAATTTTTGAGTTCACGAACGTTTCCTGGCCAAGAATAATTGGTCATCACACTGTAAGCTTCATCAGAAATGAGTTTTTCCCTGAAACCACTTTCTCTAGAAAACTGTTCGCTAAAGTGTTTCACCAAAGCTGTTATATCACCAATTCTATCCTTAAGAGAGGGAACTTTAAAGGGAATGACGTTCAGGCGATAATAAAGATCTTCTCGAAAATTGCCATTCTCTATTTCCAGTTTTAAATCTTTATTAGTGGCGGCAATAACTCTAACATCAACCTTGATGGATTCAACTCCACCTACACGAGTAAAACTTTGCTCTTGCAAAATTCGAAGAACTTTAGCTTGAGCTTCAAGGCTCATGTCACCAATTTCATCTAAAAATAATGTGCCACCATTTGCTAAATCAAACTTTCCACGTTTAGTTCGATCCGCGCCTGTGAAAGCTCCTTTTTCGTATCCAAATAATTCGCTTTCAATTAAGTCTTTGGGAATTGCCGCACAATTGACATCAACAAAAGCTTTGCTAGCGCGACGTGAAAGATAATGAATATTTTGGGCCACCAGCTCCTTGCCAGTTCCATTGTCACCTGTAATTAACACCCAAGAGTTAGTAGGAGCTACACGAGCAATGAGTTTTTTCAGTGTAACCATTTCTTCGCTTTCGCCTATTAATGCAATATTCTTGCGTAAACGATTTAGAAGAGATTGCTTTTCTCTTTGTTCACTTTGAAAATTTAAAATATTTTTAATTAAAATGGATATTTTATCCATTGATAAAGGTTTCTCAACAAAATCCCAAGCTTCGAGTTTTGTGGCCTTCACTGCAGTTTCTATGGTGCCATGTCCAGACATGATAATGAATTGCGTTTTGGAAGATTTACTTTTTGCACGTTTTAATACTTCTAATCCATCAATTTCTCCTGGCATCCATATATCTAATAAAACTATATCAGGTTGAAATTGACTAATTTGATCTAATCCACGAAGTCCATCTCTAGCAACTTCAACTTCATAACCATCATCTTTTAAAGATGCTGATAAAACTTCACGAATCGCCGACTCATCGTCTATAATTAGAATTTTTACACTCATAAAATTGCTATTCCTTAATACACTTGATCTTTATCAGCGGATTTCAGGTCCGCGTCAACTAATTGGGTCATTGTTTTTTCCATATTAGTGCCTAGAACTGGCAACTCAATAACTATTTTCGTACCCACAGGAGAATTTGGGAAAGCTCTAATAAAACCGTTGTGATCTTCGACAGTGCGCTTCACAATTGCCAATCCCAATCCTGTGCCATGAGTTTTCGAGGTTATATAGGGCTCAAACACTCTATCTTTAATAATTGGACTTATTCCTTTTCCATTATCCATTACAGAGATTCGCACAATTCGCAAATCCTTATCGTAATCTCCCCGAACTTCGACAACTGGATTTAAGCAATTGCTTGTGGCATCAATGGCATTTTCAAAAAGATTCATAAAAACCCTTTTCATTTGTTCTGGATCCAATAAAAATGGAGCACACTGAATTTTTTTATCAAATTTAAATTCGACCTTATTCTGGGCTTGTCGATATAGCGCAAGAGCACCTTCAATGACTTGATTGATATCAGACAATTTAGTTTCTGTTTTTGGCATGCGAGCAAAATTACTAAATTCATTTACCAAATTTTTTAAACCATCAACTTGTTCAATAATCATATGAGTGCACTCGATAAAAGCTTTATCATGAATATCTTTGCCAAACTTTCTTTGTAAGCGTTGTGCCGCCAAACTGATTGGCGTTAAAGGATTTTTAATTTCATGAGCAATTCTACGAGCCACTTCTGTCCAAGCGGCAGCTCGTTGTGCCTTCACTACCATTGTCAAATCGTCAAAAACAATAATTTTCCCTAACTCTTCATTTTTTTCATTTCTTAAAATAGAAATGGACAACTGAAGCGGCAAAGAACGACCTGCAACTTCTATTCGTATTTCTTTACGAACTGTGTTGGCCTGATGCTTTGTCATGCTGTCAGTCAGTTCAAAAAATAATTTTTTAAACTCAAGTGGTAAAACATCTTCTAATTTTTTATTAATAAATTTTCTAGGGTCAATTTTTAAAAGTTTAGCGGCATGTCGATTTATCATAGTTAATAAACCTTCATTGTTAATAGATACGACTCCTGTGGTAACGTTAGCAAGGAGAACTTCAATATACCTAGTGTATTCTTGCAAACTCTCATTTGATTTAGTGATTTCATCCTGTGAGCGTTCTAAATTTTCTGACATTCTATTAAAATTTTCGACCAAAAGATTTATTTCTGGCGAACCAGATTTGATTTTGACTTGATGATAGTCCTGATCAGAAAGCCTTTTTGCCGCCTTGGCCAACATCTCTAGGGGTATAGATAATTGTTTTGCTAAATAAAACCCAAACCAAGTTGCGCCCAATAAGATTACTAAAGTCATCAAAACAAGAATAATTAAATATATGGATTTTAAAGGATAAGAAAGCGTATTTGAATCGCGAAAATCATCATAAGCTTGCGTGATATCATCCATTTTCGAAATTAAGGAGAGTGGGATAAAGGTGGAAACTACTACAGCAGAGTCCTTACCCCTCCAGGTGAGTGGTCTAATAATCCTTACTAAATTGCCCTCACCAAAATGATGCAAGTAACTGGCCTCAATTTTTTTCATTATTCCTTTTTTCTTAAAGTCTAATGAAACTTCAGGAACATGATACAATGATAAATCTGGAGAGGAGGACACATATCTTTTTGAAAACAAATCTGGATAAAACTCCACGGCATCTAATTTGTAATAAGCCATTCTTTCATCAAGAAATTTTTCAAGATTTTTAGGCTTTACTGTTTGAAGCTCTTTAACAATTTTTTCAGCAAAGTGATAGTTACGTTTTTTTGCGCTTGTATAATATTGGTTCATTACCTCTAATGAGCTTTTTAATACACTCGAAGTTCTTTGGCTAAACCACTTATCAAAACTATTATTAATATAAAAAACAGAAACTAAAAACATTAGCGTTGTCGGAACCACGCTGAAGGTCACAAAGGCTGCAATTAACTTACTTTTTAATGAACGACCCGCAAAGCTTTTTTCTCGCTCCGCAAAAGACTTTACTACATTCCGAAAAATCAAAAAGGCTAATAAAAGAAAAATTATTATATTAAAATTGACTAGTCCAAAAAAGAAAATGGAATATTCAAAAGGTAAATTGTGACTGTAACCAAAAATGCGAAAGGCTACCCAAGAGAGAATTAGAAAAATCACTCCCACAGAAATGATTAAGGCCCATTCTTTGCGTCGCTTAAGCAACTCCTGTGGACCCTTACCAAGACTTGAATCGCCATCTAAAATTTTCATTTTTTATCTTCCACTCTTAATATAATAAACACCCCCCCATAGAAGTCATAATTATATTAAGATTATTGGACCTGAGAATACAAATCTTTTCCAACTTGAAAAGCTGGTCCGCCCTTCTTGATCAACTCTAAACAAAGGCTCTTAGCTTCTTCTGGATTTAATTTGTCATCCTGTTCGCTATGAATACCAGCGCCTACTTTAATTGTGTGTAACAAAAGTTTTGCATTATAAGCACTCACTCGCTGACTCAACTTTATATATACATCATTTAATGAAAAACTCTCTTCTTTACCTGGCATTAGGGGTCTCCTTTATGGTTATTTTTTTTATTGAATTCTTTAGATTTAACATTTCAATTACAACGTCAACAGCCTCAGCCCCTTTATTTCCCTTTTTGCCACCCGCTCTAGCAAATGCTTGCTCACCATTTTCTGTTGTTAATACGCCAAATGCGACAGGCTTACCCGTAGTTAACATGAGCTCTGTACAACCCCGTTCGACACTATTGCAGACATAGTCATAGTGTGAGGTTTCTCCTCGGATTACCGCACCTAATGTCACTACAGCATCACAACCTTGTTCTAAAAGCCATTTCGTCGCCAGCGTGATTTCCACAGCACCGGGTACGCGCACACAAAAGATATTTTCCTTTTTAAAACCCAATTCAGAAAATCTGGTTAAGGCTCCTTGTTCTAATTTTTCAGTTACAGGACTGTTAAATTTAGCGGTGACCATGCCTATTTTTAGATCCATAACATCTAAGCTACCTTGAATAATATCTGTCATAAATGTGGCCTCAATATTTGTGGACTTGGATTTGAATTTTCTATCAAACGAACAGTTTCAACAATTTCCAAACCATATCCCTTTAAGCCTACAGGCCTCGATGGAGAATTGGAGAGGAGTTTTAATTTATGAATTCCGAGAGACCTGAGTATCTGAGCCCCAACTCCATAATCTTTTTTATCAAAATCAGGATTCTTATAACTTTTTACTCGTTGAATGAGACGCTGTTCAGAATCTTCCATGCACAAATAAACGAGGGCACCCCTCCCTTCTTTATCTATCATTTTCAAAGAAGACTCAAGACTTTGACGAGTTGTAGAGCCTTTTGCGGCAAAAATATCTCCCAAAACATTTTCAGTATGCACACGAACTAAACAAGGTTCAGATAAAGAAACATTGCCCTTAATTAATGCTAAATGCTCCCGATTATCCAAATGATTTTTAAATACCTTCATAGTGAAGCCGGACCCATGTTCAGTTTCAAAGGGAACACTTTCTACTTCTTCAACAAATGTGTCATGCTCAATACGGTATTCAATCAAATCTTCAATAGTTCCTATTTTTAAAGAGAACTTATCTGCAAATCCCATAAGCTCTGGCACACGAGCCATAGACCCATCAACATTCATTATCTCACAAATAGCAGCGGATGGGTTCATTCCCGCCAATACAGCTAAATCAACACTTGCTTCAGTATGACCTGCTCGTTTTAACACACCACCCTCTTGAGCTTGAATTGGGAAAATATGTCCAGGAACTGTAATGTCATCACCATTTGCATTTGGATTTGATGCCACCCTAATGGTGTGGGATCTATCGGCAGCAGAAATTCCAGTTGTCACGCCTTTGGCGGCTTCAATACTTACAGTGAATGCAGTTTTATTTGGCGAGTGATTGAGATGATCTTTTACCATAAGAGGCAATCCCAATCTTTGGATTTGTTCTCTAACCATGGCTAAACAAATTAGCCCCCTACCATAAGTTGCCATAAAATTAATACTGTGTGGATTTGCATGGTCGGCAGCAATGATTAAGTCGCCTTCATTTTCTCGGTTTTCGTCGTCGACCAATATAACCATTTTACCATTTCGAATGTCTTCAATAATTTCGGATATAGAATTAAACTTGTACATTTTGCTTTTCCATTTTCCAAAGGTGAACAAAACTTCTAGCCATTGCATCGATCTCAAAAGTTAAAAAATCACCTTTGTTTAGTTTTGTTAAATTTGTGCGTTTGAGCGTCTCTGGAATTAAACAAACTTCAACAGTGCTGTTCTCAAAAGAATTAATCGTTAAACTCACGCCATTCAAACTTAAACTGCCCTTACTCCAAACAAAAGTTTGAAATTCCTCTGGCAATTGAATTTTATATATCATAGCCTGCCCCTCGGGACGCTTTTCTTTAACTTTAGCCATTCCATCCACATGTCCCAATACAAAGTGTCCATGAATACGATCAGAAGCTAACATAGATCTCTCTAAATTTAGTGAACCAAGATTAATTAACTTCTCAGCTGTCCAACCTGTAATTTTTAAGGTTTCAGCTGCTATGGTAAATTTCATGGAATTTTGATCAAAATTTTCAAGAGTTAGACAAACGCCATTGACAGCTATACTATCGCCCACTTTTAAATCATTAAAACTATTGGGTTTCTTTATTGATATTTGTAGACATTGTGAGCCGGCTTGAACCTCTATGATTTCACTTTGGGTTTCTACAATTCCTGTGAACATGAGTTTTGAGGCCTCTTCCTCCCACTTTGATTTCTGGCAGATACCACGAAGGTGAAATTACTTCAAAGTTGAGAGAAGTTATCAAGGCTTGATAAGACAGTCAAATGACTTTATAAAAAAGTGATTATTTTCAGGGCCTTATGCAAATATGTAAACTGGCCAATTCAGCATCAAAAATGAGGTTTCTTTTTGTCAGTTTAAATTTACAACCAACGAGAGTAGATTCTCCAATATTTAATCCAAAAACTAATTCTGAGGCTCTTTCATATACTATTTTAAGACCCAAACCAGCACCACCCTCTTGGTCCAACTTTGCTGTTCTCTCAATAGCTGCCCTTAATAAGGCAGCAACTAAAGTAGATTTATCTAAAGTGCCAAAAGGATCTCTTACAAACATCCACAAGTACTGATTATCTTCAGACATACCTAAAGTAAACTCCACTTTCTTGGGAGGAACCAAGTGGATTTTAGATTTTCTGCTGGGATTCAATGATTTCCCAGTTTCTGGGTTCTTAGGTGCATCATAAAATGCATTTGTGAGTAACTCTGAAGCTGCCATTTTAATTATATTAGAAAAATCAGGAAAAACAGATAAATTTTCCAAGTACTCTGTAATTCCATCATAACAAGCCCATCGCTCTTGGCTTTCGGATAATAAATAACTTTTTTTATTCACTAAATTATTTAAAACTTTCTCTATAGTCATTTCTAAGCCTTGAGCAGCATCAGCTGCATCGACTATCATTAACAACTTTTTCATTTCACTTTCTAAAGTTTTATTTTTAATGGGAATTAAATGACCAATACTGGGGCTAATATGTAAAAACTTGATGTTGCTATCATTCTCTTCTTCAAGAGAGACCAGGGCTAAAATATAGTTATGTTCACTATTCAGAAATTCAATAGTTTCCTTACTATAATGAGACAATGTCTTAGGATCAAAAAGTAAAATATGTGGCTCAATATTTGGAGGCAACTTAGATAGCATTTCTTTTTCATTTTTAGGGTGATGAGCAATGATTTTGTTATTATTTTCACTGAATTTTATAATTTCAGGAAAACTATTCTCATCTGAAAAAAAACAATGAATCTTAGCTGCCATATATTACTATCATTTTGTCATAGGCCGTCGGCATTGTTAATACAATTTATCCAATTGATTTATTATTTTTTAGAAACTCAATTTTTAAATCATTGGCTGACACCTTAAGAATTGTACCCGCAGGCAATTCCCCTTGTATAATCATTTTAGCCATTGGATTTAAAATTTCATTTTGAATAACCCTCTTTAAAGGTCTGGCTCCATATATAGAATCAAATCCTTTTTCACCCAAATACTTTAAAGCCTTGTCATCAAATTTTACTTCTATTTTTTTAGACCTAAGTCTATCTTCAACAAGCTTCAATTGAATTTTAACAATTCCTGACAACTGCGCTTCTCCCAAAGAATTAAAAGATATAATTTCATCAATTCTATTTAAAAACTCTGGACGAAAGCTTTCTTTAAGAGCTCTTTGAATTTCCTCTTCCTTTTCTTTATTGCTCAAACTTTCATCGGCAATGGCATGTGCTGCAATATTTGAGGTCATTATTAAAACCGAATTCTTAAAATCTACAACTTTACCTTGACCATCTGTTAAACGACCATCATCCAACACTTGTAATAGGATATTGAAAACATCGGGATGCGCTTTCTCAATTTCATCAAACAAGATTACGCTATAAGGTCGACGTCTCACCTGTTCTGTAAGCTGGCCCCCTTCATCGTAACCCACATATCCGGGGGGCGCTCCGATCAATCGTGAAACAGCGTGTTTTTCCATATACTCACTCATGTCGATACGAATGACGGCTTCATCAGAATCGAAAAGAAACTCAGCTAAAGCTTTTACAGTCTCTGTTTTACCAACACCTGTTGGTCCTAAGAAAATAAAACTACCAATGGGTTTATTAGGATCCGAAATTTCTGCACGAGCTCTTCGAATGGCATCTGATACCGCCTCAAGAGCTGCATCTTGCCCCACTACTCTTTTTTGTAGAAACTTCTCCATATGAATGAGTTTTTCACCTTCAGTTTGTAACATTTTATTAACGGGTATACCTGTCCATTTAGCTACTACTTCTGCTATTTCTTGAGGCCCCACTTCTTCTCTTAGAAGTTTATCTTCACCAACTTCCTGACCCTTTTGTTCAGCATACTTAATTAAACGTTTTTCTAACTCTGGCAGTTTTCCGTATTTTAATTCCGCAGCTTTTTCTAACTCCCCAGCTCTTTCAGCCCTTTCTATTTCTAATCTCACCACTTCAATTTCTTCTTTAGTGCTCTTTAATCCACCAATTTCTGACTTTTCTAACTCCCATTGCTTCCTTAATTCTGCAGTCGCCATTTCTAAATCTGAGATTTCTTTATCTACAATTTTTAAGCGATCCTTTGAGCTAGCGTCTTTTTCTTTTTTTAAAGCTTCTTTTTCTACTTGTAGTTGAGTTAATTTTCTTTGTTTTTCATCAATGACAGCTGGCACACTATTAATTTCGATACTCAAACGACTTGCGGCTTCATCCATTAGATCAATAGCTTTGTCCGGCAAAAAACGTTCGGTTATATAACGATCAGAAAGTTTCACACTTTGCACAACAGCAGAGTCAGAAATACGAACTCCATGGTGTACTTCATACTTTTCTTTGAGACCTCGTAAAATTGTAATAGCATCTTCAACGCTGGGCTCGCTAACATTCACTGCCTGAAATCTTCTTTCCAGAGCCTTGTCTTTTTCAATATATTTTCTATACTCATCAAGAGTGGTTGCGCCTATACACCGTAACTCACCACGAGCAAGAGCGGGCTTTAGCAATTGGCCAGCATCCATAGCTCCATCACTTTTTCCAGCCCCAACTAAAGTATGCAATTCATCTATAAAAAGAATTATTTGACCATTACTAGTAGATACTTCTTTAATTACAGCTTTGAGTCTATCTTCAAATTCACCCCGATATTTAGCGCCAGCAATTAAAGCACCCATATCCAATGACATTAATTTTTTTCCTATAAGGACATTGGGTACATCTTCATTAATAATCCTTAGAGCCAGCCCCTCTGCAATGGCTGTTTTTCCTACGCCGGGCTCACCAATCAAAACAGGATTATTTTTTGTTCTTCTAGATAAAACTTGTATTACCCGTCTTATTTCTTCATCTCGACCTATTACTGGATCCAATTTGCCTTTTTCAGCAAGTTCGGTTAAATCGCGAGCATATTTGTTTAAAGTATCAAATTTGGCTTCTGGATTGTCATCTGTCACTTTGTTGTCGCCTTTTATCATTTCTAACCTCTTTAAAAAACTATTATAGTTGACCCCTTCTTGTTCGAAAAGCTTTTTTACTTGAGCTTGGGCTTTAAAAAAACTTAAGACAAAGTGTTCAGTAGATATATAACTATCGCCCAAACTTTTAGCTTCTCGTTCTGCTTCCTTAAAAACCTGAACAAGTGATGGACTTGCAATTACTCTAACAGAATCACCAGAAACTTTTGGAAAATTCTTTACTTTATTCAAAACTTCGCTTTTAAGTTTTTGTATTGAGATATTCATCTGCTCTAAGACTCTAGGTACAATGCCATCTTCTTGGGTAAGAATGGCAAAGGCTAAGTGTTCGGGCTCTACCGAACCGTGTTGACTTTCTTCTGCTAAACTAGCCGCTGCCTGCATGGCTTCTTGGCTTTTACGGGTCATTTTTTCAACATCGTTCATGTTTTTTTCCTTTTATATAGACAAAATTAATAGCTAGATCTAAAAATAACTATAATTGTGGTTATTAAACCCTAGTTTAATAAAGCTGTGAACGATTTTAAGGATGTCAATGTCTAAAGTATTAAGAAAATTAAATCGTTCAGTAATTAAAGACCCTGTAAAAGCTCGCGATTTTAATCGATTAAATATTTTTTTTGCTTGTGAACAATGTTCTTATTTCCAACCACAAGATGGAAAATGCAATTTGGGCTTCCCCAACGAAGTTCACAAAATGGATGCTCAGTTAAAGCAGTATTATATGTCTGGAAGTTTTGCTTTTTGTAGATATTCTGAACTCGACTAATTATAAAAATATTGTAAAGATAAAATAATGATTCTAACAATTGGGCTTGTTTTTTTAATTTTAATTGGACTTTTGCTCGATGCTATCTACACGGCTCACAGATTTCAATACACAGACCAAGGTAAATATCTTGAAGTAGATGACTTTAAGGTTTTTTACCAACAGCAAGGAGCTGGTAAAGACATAGTTTTTATACACGGTATTGGTGCCTCTCATCACATTTGGCGAGATGTTAGTCCTATTTTGGCTAAACAAAGCTTTCGCTCAACACTGATTGATTTACCCGGCTTTGGCAGAAGTAGTAAAATTAGATTTAAAAGTTACAGTTTAGATGCACAAACAGAGCGCCTATACAAAATTCTAGAAAAACTAGAACTCACATCTATCTTTATTGTAGGCAGCTCGATGGGTGGTACCTTGGCATTATACTTAGCTAAAAGTCACCCTGATTTAGTTTCAAAAATAATTGTTATTGGACCAGCAACAAACCCTAAGTTGGTTCCCTTACCTTTTTATAGATGGCCTCAATTTTCATATCTATTGAAATTTTTTAATAACCGAATTTTGATGAATATTGTTTTAAGAATCATTTTAAATAATTACAGTGTAATAAACAGCTCAAGAATTGCTTATTCTTTAAAAAACCAACATGAAGACCCCTATGCTACATACACTTTTTTAAAAGCGACCGAAGCCCTAGACGATCCCCGTATGCCTCAAATATTTTCACAAATTCAACAAGCTGTAATTATTCTTTATGGGAAAAAAGATAGAATGGTTCCTGCCAAATACATATTTGAATTGCAAAACACCTTGCCCCATAGCCAAGTAATTTTCCATGAAACGGGCGGCCATCACTTAATGGAAGATGATCCTGCATGGGTTGCCAAGCAGCTGATAAAATTCTTTGAAAAATAATTAATGATAGTATTTCGACATAACTAGTACTCCAGGTCGCAGTACTAGATCCGTCAATGGTGTTGAAACTTTCTCTTTAGTCTTAAGACCTCGATCAGTAGTAAGTCTAAAAATACATACATTAGTTACGAATTAGTCTACAGTCCTGTCAAATATCCACCACTGTTCCCGAAAGGTATTTTGTCAACGATGTTAATCGATTTAAAAGATTAACTGCAAAGTCTAATGAAAGGAGGTTTCAAGGACGAAAGAAATTGTAGACGGAATTATTTGGGTCTCTTTATTAGTACACATAGGCTTGGATGCCACCTCGATAGACCCTGAGGATTAAAACAAGGAAGGAGGAATTTTGAAATTAAAAATATTTAACGGAGGATAGAATGAGAGTTTCAACAAATATAGCCGCGATCAACGCGCAAAGAAATCTAGGTAATAACCAAAGAGGTATCGACGGTAGCTTAGCTAAATTAGCTTCTGGAAGCCGTATCAATATCGCCGCTGATGACGCTGCTGGATTGGCCATTTCTGAAAATTTAAAAGGCCAAATTCGTTCGGTTCGTCAAGCCAATCGAAACGCTAACGATGGTATATCCATGGTTCAAACTGCTGAAGGCGGATTGAATGAAATAGGCAACATAATTGTACGCTTAAGAGAACTAGGAATCCAAGCTGCTTCTGACACTGTAGGTGATGTTGAGCGTGGGTTCGTAGATAAAGAAGTTCAACAATTAAAAAACGAATTGCAACGTATTTCACAAGTAACTACTTGGGGTAAAACTAAATTATTGGATGGCTCTTCGCCAGACTTTGATTACCAAGTGGGTGTATTTAACGACAGTTTTGAAGACAGAATTACTTTTGCTGCTTCTGAAAATGTCGCCACTCTTAATGCTCTTGGACTAGATGGTCTTGATTATACCTCTAAAGAAGGGGCTCATGAAGCACTATCCAGTCTAGATAATGCACAAGAAAATGTTAACGGTCTTCGCGCCAATCTTGGAGCTTTGCAAAATCGTCTAGTGTCTACTGTTAACAACTTAGAAGTTGCTGAAGAAAATATTTCTGCTGCAAATTCTCGAATCAGAGATACAGATGTCGCTCATGAGTCTGCTGAGTTAACTAGAAACAATATTTTGTTACAAGCTGCAACATCTACATTGGCTCAAGCCAATCAAAAGAATGCAATTGCATTAAAGTTAATTGGTTAATTAATATTTAATATAAGTTAGAATCTTGGACCCAGGTGAACGCCTGGGTTTTTTTATTATTCTTTAATGGACTGTGGTTTTCTCCACTTAGCATCTTTTAAACATTTTTCAACCACTCTGATTTCGAAGATGGCAATAGGATTATGATCGTCACTAAAGGTTTCATAACTCATTTTATCCTGATAAACATCTATTATAATTTTCTGAAACTTTTCTTCTACTGAAGAAATATTTTCTACCCAACAAGTACAATATTCAGTTTTCATTTTTTCAGTTTTTAGGCCCTTCAGATTTTTACTGCTCACCTTACAAATAGCCTCTAACTCCATTTTGGGGTTAATCACTTGTGCGCTAGTTATATTAGGCAATGTGATTATTATTAAAACTAAGCTAATCCATATGTTTTTAAACATTTTATCCTCGAATTTACTTTGCACTACAGTTGTAGGTTTTTGTTCCTTCTTTAGTTTTTTTTGGTAAATCTAAAAAAAGCCTGGGATCACATGTTCCCTTGGATTTTAGAGTACCACAATTAAAAATTTTTCCACTTGGAATTCCATCACCTTCATAAGGATCTATTTCTACTTCAAAATGCAAATGATCGCCAGTTGAGGTCCCACCACTGTTTACATAGCCGATAAGCTGACCCTTTTTGACTATTGTACCTGGCTGAATATTTTTGGCATATTTTGCCAGATGTGAATACGTTGTTTTTACTTTTTCTACTATGATTTCCTTTTCTAGACCACAAGCTTTCACTTTTATTGTCTGGTTAGCAACCACACCATTGGGCATTTTTTTTACATATTCGATCTGGTCTACAGCTTTTCTTATATTATCATGATGCTCTATTGCAATCTGCTTTCCATAGCCACCATTGTTGGCTGTTGCCAACACAATTCCATCTGCCATTGCATATATTGGAGTATAGCGATCAGCACCAAAATCTACCCCCCTATGCATGGCTTTTCTATTATGTTCTGGATGACTTCTCATTCCGAAATTTGACGAAACTCCTCGGCAATTACAATCTTTATCACCATTGATTTTCGCATTACAAGGTCTCATTTTTATAGGTAGATCCATATCAATACTTGTATTTTCTACTTTCTCAGTGAGTCCATATATTGAAATCAATTGCGACTTTAACAGCGGAATGCATTCTTTGTCACTGGGAAGACCTTCTGGATCGTATTTATTGGCTGTTTCCTCCGAGGATTCTAATAGCCAACTTGCTACATAAGCTTCATTTCCCAATGGACAAGCTTTTTTTGAAGGTATAGAGGAACCAGAAGCCTCAGTTGTTAACACACGAACTTTACACCAAGGTTTGCCATTACGGATTTCAAAATCTATAGCCTCGAGCTCGGCATTTCTTTTTAACTTACAATCAATTTTCCCATTTACAGGTGATTTACGTGCATTCAAACTTTTTGAATTCACCTTAAAATAGTTGTTGGCAAAACTATTTGAATAAAAAATAAGGCTCAAGAAAAGTGATAAGAACTTAATCATTATTATTTAAATCCCAAAAAAGGTTATTTTCTTATTATAAACCTAAACACTCGAATTAATTTAATAAGTTAAAGTATTCTCTCTCTTAGACTAGAAGCTCACTGGCGCGTAGCGCATTTTTACACTTTATCCAAAACTCAAGCTAGACCAAGGCCCAACCGATAGAAAGGAAAATAAAAAATGTGAGGAAGGGCCATGAAAAAAATAATACTAATAACATTTGCGAGTATTGCTCTAGCTGCTTGTGACAGTGGTTTTGAACAAACTCAAAACAGTAGCTTAAGCAATGATGACTTAAGTTGTATAGAGAGCTGCTCAGAGAACAATGATTCCGACATTAACACCGGAGCCTCTTTGCCCACAGCTCCCCAAGTGGAATTAGATGGTAAAGTGAGTGGTGGAATATGGGACGGAAAGGAGCTTTTAAAGTTGGATTTAGAAAATCAAGCCTTACTAGTTAGAGTACCCGTTGATTTTGAGGCGGAAATTGTAGCCGGAACCTTTCCTATACCTGGAAAAGAGGGCTTAACACTTGAGTTTGTCACAAATGCTGATAGCTCAAAACACTTACAACTTCGCATTCCCCTTAAGAAATTGTTAAGAAGAGATCTTAACTTAAGCGAAATGGGCCTGCCTAATGGAGACCCGCTGCCTATGGTATTTGATGGTAAATTACCACATATTTCTACGCAAATAGGAAAATCTGACGTCCATTTTTATACGGGCAAAGGTACGGCGGCACTATTCGTGCCTACAAAATTTAACCCTTATATAACTCTTGTTTTTCCAATCAAAAATAAGAATAAAGAAGTCTTAGGTTACTTTGCTACTATCGCAGAAAAACTAGGATCACAGGGTGGTTTTTACGCTTCTGTTCAATTGCCTGATGATTTGTTATCTAAGATTGACACTTGGCTTCCTATCGCTGATTAAATCCAGACCATAATATTTATGCCCCGTTACATGGGGCATAAATCTACTTTTCACTCCTTCAATTTCGCATTAACATTTGGATGTCCTTACGAGTTATATTTATTTTTTATATGAGGGAGATTCTAATGGCTGCTAAAAAAACTACTAAAAAGAAAGCTACCAAAAAAGCCGCTGCTAAAAAAACTACTAAAAAGAAAGCTACCAAAAAAGCCGCCGCTAAAAAAACTACTAAAAAGAAAGCTACCAAAAAAGCCGCCGCTAAAAAAACTACTAAAAAGAAAGCTACTAAAAAAGCTGCCGCTAAAAAAACTACTAAAAAGAAAGCTACTAAAAAAGCTGCCGCTAAAAAAACTACTAAAAAGAAAGCTACCAAAAAAGCCGCTGCTAAAAAAACTACTAAAGTTGCAATCAAAGCAAAAACAGCACAAGCAGACTCTAAAAAGAATGAAAAAAGTAAAGCTGTATCAAAGTTAGATCAAAAACCAAAAGTTCGTGACATCTATGAAATCGCTAAAGACACCACTAGCACTCTTGCTGTAAACCCTTATGCCGTTAAAGATTTGCGCGACACTACTGACAACTTAACTTCAGATCTTCCCCCTGAAAATGTGACTTTAGATACTGAGGGCAGTGACGAGGGTCAATTGCAATTTGAAAAATTAGAAGAGGAAATGGAGCCTGATGATCTTTTTGAAGACCCATCAGAAGACCCCTTTGACGAATTAGATGAAGAAGATTTTGACGATGAAGAAGAAGACGACGATAGTTACTTCTAGTTTTAATTCTATTCTAAAAAGTATAATCTATTCATATCGAAAAAAAGCAGGTTTTTAAGAGCCTGCTTTTTTATTATTCTTTGTTTTATCAGACTTAACTTCTGAAGTCTCAGAAGTTATGGGACCTTTTGCTGGTAACAATAAGGCATGATCGCGTTCTTTTGACGTAATTTTTTTTATAAAATCATTAAATTTCAATTCTTACTCCAATCTACCTCCCCATTTTATAAAAATGGGGAGTGAAAAAACCTTTATGATTTTAGGGGACGGGTATGAACTGCATATTTATCGAATTCACCATATTCATGAAGCTTATTATATAGTGTCTTAATCGTTATTCCCAAAGCATTGGCGGCTTGAGTCTTATTACCATCAAAATAGTTGAGGGCTTTAAGAATGTAACGCTTCTCTAGCTCATGCAATGACATAGTAGGATCATAGTCATCAATAACAATCTTCATTTCGGGATTGCGAATATTTTCCGGAAGATCGTTTGGCATGATAGTATGACCTTCGGACAAAATCTGCAAACGTTCACAGCAGTTTTGCAGCTCTCTGATATTTCCCGGCCAATCATATCTCATCATAATTTTAAGAGCTTCTTCACTGATTTGACGTCCACGATTTAAATATCCACCAGTTCCACTGTTTAAAAAATATTCCACTAAAAAGGGAATGTCTTCTTTACGACGTCTTAAGGGAGGAGAGTGCACCATAATCGTATTAATACGATAAAATAAATCTTCGCGGAAATTACCTTTCACGACTTCTTTATCTAATTCGCGATTAGTAGCTGAGATTAAACGAATATCTACTTTGATAGGATCTTTTCCACCCACGCGGAAAATTTCACCTTCTTGTAAAAAACGTAACAATTTTGCTTGAATGCCCGGGCTTAACTCGCCAATTTCATCTAAAAAGAGAGTTCCGCCATTGGCTACTTCTGCCAAGCCGATCTTTCTTGCATAGGCTCCAGTAAAAGCTCCTCTTTCGTGACCAAAAAGTTCACTTTCAAGTAAAGTTTCTCTCAAAGCTCCGCAGTTGATCGCGACGAAAGGCTTGTTGCTGCGATTTGATCGTTCATGAATTGCATGAGCTATCAATTCTTTACCCGTACCGCTTTCACCCATAACTAACACTGTGGCATTGGATGGGGCCACTCGGTCGACCATGCGCATGAGATTGCGCATCACTTCCGATTTGTAAATAATCTTATTATTCTTTAAGATTTTATTTGTGGTATTATTACCTAAAATTGGATTTTGCTCACTGGGGGGCAAAATAGAAGATTTGTCCATATCTGACATACGTACCGTCCCTTTGTTAATGTCCTTCGGCTCTAAAAACTACTTTTGTCTGGCTCCAAATGTAACGCTACGTATTAATACCAGGTGCCTGAAAAATGTGCAAGTTATTTTTGCAATACACCGTGAAGCTTTTCTAATGCGCTTCGCTAGGAGCCCAAATTGTCACTAATTAAGCGACAAAATTTGGCAGATTTAGCACTAAAATTTCTGCAATTTCAAGTACTTAATAATGCTGCCTCGTATTATACCTCCAAATCTTATGCCAATGATCTTAGGCAATTTTTTTCACATGTAACTTTTAGCAAGCCTTTTTTCCGAATTTCCAAAAAGACCATAGAACTCGAATACTTAGGTATTTTTTCCACGCTTAGCGAGAATCCATTACAAAATTGGAGTGAAACTCAGTTATTAGAATGGGTGAGGAAGGCTCAGTCATCTTGGGCTCATCTTTCACTAGCTTCTAGGAATCGAAAAGCCTCTTGCTTAAAAAGTTTTTTAAATTGGTTACACAAAGAGGGTCATATCCAAAAAAATCTTTCATCTTTGGTTCAAGCGCCTAGAGTTCCCATAAAACTTCCTAATTTTTTATCTGTGGATGAATGTTTTAGCTTAATAAAATATCTAACTTCTAAAACTAACCACGAGGATTTAGAGTCCTTAGAAAAACTAGTTTTAGTCCTTCTACTTTATGGCGGGGGACTGCGAGTGAGCGAAGCCTGCGATCTGAAATGGAAAAATATTGAACTATCTAAATCTCGAGTTCTTATATTGGGTAAAGGTGGAAAAGAGCGCTGGGGACCTCTGCCTCAACTTTGTATTACCTATATTAAAAAAATGCCCAGGTCTTCCAACTACCTTTTTGGTGACAATGCACTTTCTACCCGCAAAGCCTATGATTGGGTAAGAAATGCTGGAAAAGAAGCAGGCTTGATTCGTCCCCTCTCACCCCATGCCTTAAGACATAGTTTTGCTACGCATATTTTGACTAGCGGTGCTGATTTGCGGGTGATCCAGGAACTTCTTGGTCACAACTCTCTTAACGCTACACAAAAGTATACTCATTTGAGTGTAGATCAGTTAGCTCATAAGTTAGAGAATTTTCACCCATTAGCACAGAAAAAAAAGGAATGAAATTGAGAAAAGTTGTTTTTTTTGACCGAGATGACACATTAATTGAAGATCGAATTTATTTAAATGACCCCGATGATATTTGCTATTTGCCCCATGCCCTTGATTGCTTAAAGGAATTGCGAGACTACAACTATGATTTTGTAATTGTGACCAATCAATCGGGAATAGCCAAAGGCATTGTAGATCTAAAAAATTTGCGCGAAATTCACCGTCGAATCCGAGGAGAATATAGTCGGATGGGTGTAGAAATATTAGATTTTCTCTATGCGCCTTATCTACCAATAAGCAATCATTTTTTAAGAAAGCCAAACCCCGGAATGCTTCTTGAAGCTGCTCATAATTACAATATTGATTTAAAAAAAAGCTGGATGGTGGGTGATCGCATGACGGATATCGAAGCCGGTCAGAGGGCTGGCACAAAAACTATACTTATTGGTGACAAAGAACCCCCGGAAAAATCCCCCTACGCACCACCTGATTTTCATGCAAAGGACTTATTTGAAGTTAGTGATTTTATTAAAAAACACTCAGTTAAGTAATTACAATTAATTAAAACTAACTCTACGAACACCCCCATTGGTGACTTCATACCAAATATCAAAAATAGCGTTTCTAACATACCTGCCGGATTCAATTTCAAAAAGGTTCCATCTATTCCTACTTGATTGTAATAGGAACTTCTTAGAATTGAATTTTCTTTGTATATAATCTTCTAAATAGGAAATGACTAAGGTAAATTGATCGTTAATTGGTCCCTCTTCTATTTTCATCATAAAGGATCTTGGCTCGCTCACTCTCAACAAATTTATCCCACGTTTCATATGAGTGACTGAATAAATTTTTAAAAGTTTTGCATAATCGCCAAAATTAGATTCAAAAAGTATGGCAAGAACTCTACCATTTTCCCTTTTAATAACTGAAATGCTACAAGAGTAGGCTTGATCAAAACTATTGTTAACTAATAATACCTTATCGACAGCCCCTTCGCTTTTCATGCGATTTATAAAGCTATTTTGTACAGAGATAAATTCAGACATGTAATCTGGATCCGTGCCAACTTTATTATAAAGCCGAATTACATCATTCATTTGATCAAATCTATCTTTATCGAAATCATTGGTTGAATATGTCGAACTGCTGGGTATACGATTGTAACTATCAGCAAGACTACTGATGCTCAATTGAAATATAAATATTAGGAATAATATAAAACCTTGCATATATACCTAAAGGCTCCTTTGGCAATGATCATGAATACAATATGCAAATGTTGTGCAACACTAGAACCAATAGTATTAAGACGATTTCACTGTGACACCTAAGTACTGAAATCTATACTAAATACAAATACATAACAAAAATTGTCATTGTTAATAAATACAGCCTTTAATGCAACTTGGAGACATCGTGCACAAATTTAGTGGAAGTCATTGAAATGACTAAAAAAGGTTATTTGGTCGTCAAATTTAATCTGACAGATAACAGATTTTGTATTTTAAAATAACCTGTATCTCCACAAATGATATCGAATATTCACCCTATTAGATTCAATCAGTGACTTATTAATTATCAATTCAAAACACTTTTATTAGTATTCTTCTCAATTAAGTACACTTTAAAAGGGTCTTTGGTCTTAAGTTAGTAACTTTAAAAACCGATAAAGTTAATAGTAAATTGGCTATTATGGGGCGTATTTAGGAGGCCTTAAAAATGTTAAAATCATATAAATTAACAATACTTAGTTTAGTAACGTCTTTGATCTATTTACCTTGTATATCATTCGCGGGAAATGTTCATGGAATCTTCCGTGTGGTAAAGGGAAATGTTCAAGTCAAATCTTCCAATGGAAAACTTTCAAAGGCACGTTTAGGCCAGAAAGTGTTTCCTAAGGACACAATTATTACAGATAAAGATTCAAGGGCTAAAATCGTAATGATTGATGATAATATAATTAATGTTTCTCCTAGCTCCGAAATTGTTTTCGAAAAATATGAATACGAACCTGGTAATGACAAGAAAGAAGTTTTAATTGATGTTCTCTACGGTAAAGTCCGTTCAAAAGTGAATCAAAAATATGACGGGGCTAAAAATACTTTCCGAGTAAAAACTCCCTCCGCAGTTGCCGGTGTTAGAGGAACCGACTTTTTTACTTCATTTAATAAAACCAACAATACTTCCAGTGTTGTAACCTTTGAAGGAGAAGTCGCTTATGGTTTACCAGGACCCAACGGAAGCATTAGAAATGCAGTTGCTGTGAAGGCGGGTCAAATGGCTTCTAATTCTGTAGGAAAAGCTCCTTCCCAACCCAGAGCTCTAAATAGAGTACAATTATCAAATATGGATAAAAGCTCAGACTCTGAAAAATCTGAACCCAACAACAAAAGAGCTCCTGCAGATGATGTAAATCGACCTGATGGCGATGATAATAATAAGGGAAATAAGGAAGACACTCCTAAAGAAGATGGAAATGACAAGTCTGCAGCCGCTGATAGTCAAAATAATGAGCCCGACAAAAATGAAGCAGATAAAAAGGAAACTGTAAGTAATGATAAAAATGAGCCTGAGAAAAAAGAACCTATAAGTAATGATAAAAACCAAAAAGAAGATAAGGGTCCAAAAGGCAATCAAGCAGCAGTCGCACCTGATGCGGCTCCTAAATCTGGACCAAATACTGCTCGTGATCCCGCTAACGTACCAGTGTCTATGAATCCACCTCCAGCGGCGGGAATAGACTCTGGTCGAGCCCCATTTAATCCTAGTGGTACTATGCTAAGAAATGATGATTTAGTAGGTGGTGGCACTGGAGGATTCTTTCCTGAAAGCCGTTCAATAATCGGCACTACCATCCCCGACTTTAATGCTATAAATACGGATACATCAAAAGGTATAATAACGAATATAAATCCATGTGCTGGAACTTGTACCGACATCATTAGAGATGTTATTGAGGGGGGTAATTCTCGATTGCTTATACGAATTATCAACAAATAATTATTAGTAACATATAGCAGGACTAATAAAGGGATCTCGAAAAAGAGGTCCCTTTTTATGTAGCTTCAATAGATAATAAATCCATATACAAAGAATAAACAACATTGAGGTTCACATCATGCGAGGATACCGCTTAATTTTAATAAGTTCTTTCACTTTGTTATCTTTTTCTTGTCCACTTTTAGCTCAAGAAAACAATTCAAGTGAAAATAACAAGGAAGACGTCTCACTAGAAAATAAGAGTGCTCAAAGCACAGTTGTTATAAAAGAAAAAAAGAAACCACCCATCGATACTTCTCATAGTCTTGAAGTTGTCTATGGTTCTTCTCCATGGAACAAAGACAGTACTAAAATTGATAATGCTGAGCTATTTGTTCGTGATGCTCAGTCAGGAAATGTCTTAAAAATATTGTTAGAAGAGACTGAGCCCGATTCCTCTACTTTCTCAGGAAATTTCGCAGTGGGATGGGCCAAAGATAAAGAAATTAAACCAGAAGTGTATATTCCACCAGAAAATATTAGAGGTAAGGAGCCTCAATTAAATAAATTTGTTAAGCAAATACGTGATGGGAAAATAGCTAGAAAACCTATCGTCTATAAAAAAGGAAAATCCGGCGAACAATTATTAGATGTTTATGATACAAAAGAACAAGCACAAAGTGCTTTAGAAGCATATAAAGAAAAAATCAAACAGGAAGAAGTTAAGGTAAACCTAGAACAACCAACAAAAGTGGTAGCTAAAGCCGATCTAGAAGCTGCCAGTTTGGCTGCTAAACAAACTAAGTTAGCTGAATTAGCACTTCTCGCTGCTTCCCGTGAAGAAGAACGAATTAGAAAAGAACAGTTAGAAAGACAGCGTTCTTTAGAAAGACTTAGGGTTCAGCAAGAACTAAAAGAAAAAGAAAAAGAAAAAAGAAGGTCTGAAGCAAAAATGTATGCCGAACAGGCTCTTGAGGCTTATAAACAAGGAGATTTTTTAAAAGCCGAAGAATTATTTAAGAAAAGTGTGGATTTAGATCCCTCTGATACCAGTTACTATTTCCGATATGGTGTTACACTCTATAGAAATGAAAAGTTCGATGATGCTCTTGTAGTTTTAAAAATTACAAATGTTGATGAAACTACGGATATAGAAAAATCTTATTACATGGGTTTGATCCACTTTCGTCTAAAAGAATTGCAATCAGCACTCCAACAGTTTACAAAAGTTAGGAACTCAAAACACGAAATAATGTCACCATCTGCAGCTTTCTATGAAGGAGTAATATATTACACTGATGAAAAATATGAGGAAGCAAAGACTGCATTTGAATTTGTCTTAGACACATCTAAAGACGCACGTTTAGATGAAAAGGCAGAAGAGTATCTAGAGAAAATTGCCTATGCTTTAATTTTTAAAAAGAAACAAGAACATAAACATGATTTAGCTTTAAGTCTTGGTCTCAATTATGACTCTAACATTTTATTCTCTCCAGACAATCAAGAGGATCAGGGATCTGCAACGAATTCCAGTGGTTTGAGAATGTTGGAAACTATTTCTTACCAGTATCGCGCTCTTTATAAAAAAGAATTTGAATGGACTCTAGATCTTATGCAACTTTATATTTATTCTTTTAATAGTGATTTGCAAGTGGCAGATCCATTGATTGCTAGCATAAAATCTCCGGTCACTTGGAAGGGTGTTTGGGGTGAAAAAGGATATAAGCTTAGCATAAAACCTGGTTACGAAAATTTATTTATGGATACTGATGTCAGCGCAGCAACCAATCCCCCCACAACAAATTTATTGAGTTCAATATTATTTGATGTTGATTTCACTCTTATAATGAATGAAAATTGGTTTTCCAATTACATCTTAGAAAGTCGTTTAGATGACTCCAAAGATCCAGCCTCCACTGGAGACGACGATGCCGACTCTACTCTTGTAACATTAAAGACCTCACAAATATTTTTCAAAGATAAAAGTAAAAAGAAAGCACTTATTTGGGGTGGTGGCTATACTCTTAACGGCGCTAAAGGGGATAATAAAGTATATAATAAAATTCTACTTAATTTTGCTTACTCACAACCCTTTAAGGCCTGGAAAGAAGCTACATGGAATACCAGTTTAGATCTCTATCAACTTGACTATAGCAAACTTTCCACTGGCCGAACGGATACCAATTACGCTATTGGTTACAGTATTTCAAAAGTACAAAACAAGTGGTTCACTTGGGGCAGTAGTTTTTCCTATACAACTAATAACTCAACTGTAAATACAAACCAATATACTAAATACAATGTTTTATTGACGGCCTCTTTTGATATTGATGAGTGGATGCGTTAAGCCAACCACTCAAGTAACAGTTGATGAACCTGCTTTTGAATGCGATTTAATGTTTTAGGATCTATTTCAATATGACTGCAATTAGAAATAGGATGAATCAATAGTTCGGAGTATTGCTCCTGATCTTCAAGAACACCTTGATATTGTAAAATCTTAAGCTCAAATAAACATCTTAACAGCGAAAATTTTGAGGTAAATTGAGCTTGCCTTAGGGCATGACCCAGTAAATTAAAACTATCTGGTGAGTGCTTGTCTCCACTCATTGAGACCTTGTCTATAACTTGTAAAAAATAAAGACCCAACTCTAAATTCTCGTAATTTTCACGCAATCCAGAAAAGTCTTCTAAAATTTTTGCTTCATTTAAGAAATGTAACTTTTCGATGTCCTTATTTAATTTATAGTTCACTTCTATATAATTAAGAGGATCTAAAACTCCCCCACCAAATCTTCTTTTGCTTTTTAGTGCTGATTTAGCAATAAAATTGAGCTTGTCACCATGCTTATCTATGGCATGAATAACTAAATCTGCCTCACTGTACTTCACTTTTCTTAAAACTATAACTCGGTTAGTAACTGTCATTTTTAATAAAACATATGGTAAAGGCCAAATAATACCAGCATGGCCGAAACATCTGCAAAGGTCGCATAAACAGGAATAGAGGCCACAGATGCATCAATTCCTAAGCGAGAAATAGCAATAGGAATCAAATTGCCCAAGAACATAGAGATCAAAACTTGCAACGAAATCGAAAATGCCAATAGCCAACTCACATTAAATGGACCCAACAGCAATTCTGCTAAACCAAACACAAGCAGTCCAAAAAGAATCATGAATAGAAATGCTAGTTTTAATTCTTTGAACAAATGCTGCTTCACCATATTAATTTCTAGAATTCCAGAGCGAATAGCCCCAACAGTAACTGTGGATGCCTGGCTCCCGATTGTAGCACCAATAGATAACAATAAAGGAATATAGGCGGCCAACACCCAAAGAACTGTATTTTCATCTTCTTGTTGACCCATTAATCCAAAAAAGAAGACAACAGCAAAACACAAAATACCACCAAAAAGCGCAAGCAGTAACCAAGATAAGCGAGCTTTCAGTCTTTCAAAAGTTGTAGCGTCAACACCTAATCCAGCACGACCCATAGCTAAAAGATTGTCTTCGGCTTCCTCTCTAATTACATCGATAATATCATCAACGGTAATGATCCCAACAAGTCGATTATTCTGGTCGACAACAGGGACCGAAAGAAAATCGTAATGCTCCACTACCTTTGCCACTTTTTCTTGATCCGTATCTACTGTTACTGAAATAACATCTGTAAACATTAAATCTTTTAAAGTTTCATTCTTTTTGGAAAGTAAAAGAGTTTTCAAACTCAATACACCCACTAGCTGTTCATTATCATTAACAACATAGATATAAAAGGCCACACCAATATCTTCATCTTCTTCCTGAATATTTTTAATAGTATCACTGACAGTTAGATTTTGATTCAAAGCAAGATAATCTGAACTCATAATTCCGCCGGCTGAATCTTCTGGATACCCCATTAAATCTGCGACTCCATCAGAATCTTCTTTCTTCATTTTGGAAAGAATAGCATTGGCCTCGGCTTCTGGGAGCTGTCCTAACATATCCGCAGCATCATCGGAGTCCATGAGATCCACCAGGCGCAAAATTTCCTGATTAGTTAAGCAAGATAGAATTTCCTTTTGAATTTCTGGTTTTAAATGACTAAGAGTTTCACTTTGTTTTTCAATGGAAGGCTCCATACGAAACAAATCAAAACGTTCTCCGGGCTCAAAGCCTTCAAGAATAGTTGAAATGTCCGCCTCATGGGTCTTAGCAAATATTCTTTGGATATTGTGTTTGGCATCGCGATGATAAAGTTTTTTTATCGTCGCGATCAACATCTTTGCGCGTTCATCAATCATAAGGCAGGCTCTTCTTGTTGTGGCTGAGGTTTACCTTGTATAAGGTACAACAGCCCGCCAACTAGTCCAAGTGAAAACATCCCTGCCTGTTGAAGTGTGATACCAATTGTGCCCACTTGCAAATCTTGACCGGTATATGTTTTGAAAAAAAAGTAAAAAGCTAACTGACCAACTCCAACACCTCCGGGGCTAAGTGGAATCGCCGAACTAATATAGCCCAGGGTTACAGCAAAAAGATAAACTTGAAGACCTAAATCTTCTCCCAGTTCCCGGCCAATTATCATAAATAAACATATAGCTAATAACTGACTAACTATACTTAAAACAAATGCCCAAAAAATAGCGCCGAGTTGATTTCGATAGGCTTGAAAAGATTTTAAGACATTCAATAAAAATGAAAGGCCCCAAAAAGAATATGTAGATATTTTCTTTATCCACCTGGCTTGATCATTTTGATACATAAAAAAAACAAAAAAGAATAAGACACCCCAAAATAAGACTAAAAGAATCCAAAACAAATTTAGTATAATAAGATTTCGTTTTACTTCGTTCCAGGACAACAACACTCCCAAAAGAGCCAAACTGATCATGGCAAAAATGCCAATCACTCGATCCATAAGAATTGTTAATGCAGCATCTACTTTTCTTTCCGGGTGATTTCGACAAATATAGTAACCTTTGACAAAATCACCGCCAACACTGCCCGGCATAGTAAAATTAAAAAATAATCCTATATAAGTCAGTGCCAATGTTTTTAAAAAAGTCACATCAAATTTACGAGCTATAAGTAACAACCACCAACGCCAATGATTCACTGTTATCATTATAAGTAAAATTCCCATGCCAATTATAATTAAATTTGGTGTGAGTACACTTTTCATAGCAGCCAAATCCAAATTTCCTTTTGCCAACATCCAATACATTAGTGCTCCGGCAAAAAGGATTTTTAAAAGTTGTATGACAGTGGACTTTAACTTTTTTGTCATGGCTACTTTTTAACTAAAGCACGCTTATGAAGCCACCTATTGAAGAGATTTATTGCTAAGCGTTAGCCATTTTGCAAGCTTCTGATTTGCTTGAGACAATCTAATAAACAAACTAAAAAATCAGAACTTAATTGTTTTTGATCGAGGATGATCATACCTCTAATAATATCCTTATCTAAACCCATTGGGATTAACCAATCCATTGCTTTTATCCCTCCCCAAGTTGTCAAACTCGGGGTTTGAATATCAGAATCCAACAGACCTTTATTTTTCTCTATAAGTAAAGATTTTAAGGCTGTTGCATCCACATCTCTCCAGGAAAAAACAGCTCGATCAAAAAGCCTTTTTATTGATCCCGATAGACACCAAGTATCTTTGGGCAATTGACTCTCAAAATTTAAAACTTTGACTTGATTTTCCTCTTGAGAAAGCAAAAAATTTATTATCTTTTTAACATCAAAATTTTCCCAATACATAGCTGATGTAAATACAGCCTCATGTTGTGCCCTTTTTCCAAAAACACTCAGGGCCCCATATCCTAAAAAATCATAGAGTCGGATGTGATAAGGATTGGAAACCGATTGCAGACCATAAACGTAATGATAGTTATGGGAAAGCTCAATCTGAAAAACCCTCTTCTCTGTTAATTTTTTTTGTAGCTCATCCCACTCCAATACCTGTCCCAAAAAAGGAATATCACGAGCCATTAAAACCCCAAGTGCCGTGTGATCTAAATTATCTAACCACTTAAAATCACTTTGGCCTTGTTGTATATCAAGTTCCTGTACATCGTAACCCAAAGTCGCAAGAAGCCCTAAGCATCTTTCAAAATACGGGGACAAGCCCTTAAAGTAATACACCTTTTTTTTAATCATATATTGTCTTGAAAAAGACCAAAGAACTTCCATCAATGCTGAGTGCAAATCTTTGTAAACATACAAACCTAATTCTTTGTCCTTGATTTTTAAATCAGTTTTGAGTTGATCATTTATTAATGACCATTTATCTCGCGTATAGTACTGCTGCTCCAAACCAAGCTCCCATATGAATTAAGCCACTGCTTTGCTGAATTAGTGTATACATATTATCTAAAAAAAATAAGTGCTACAATAGAATGTAGGCACAAAAATATGTAATTATTAACTATCTTCTTTATTTCTAATATATTGATAATTTCAGTTTCGACAATTGCAACTGCTGAAGGCGGATGACACCTGAGTTTTCAGTCTTCTTGGCTTCATGAGATTTCGAGTTATGATGCCTAAGATGATGGCTCCAAACTTTTACGTCTAAATTATACTCCGGTGAAAAGGACAGCAAAAAGGTGCACCTCAACACACTAGACGACAACCAGTTTACAACAACAGCACTAGAGTAATACTTTATTATTTTTTATTTAAGAATTGCAGGCCTTTATTAGCTAACTTCACTTTGTTTCTGAAGTAATTGGGTAAGCCACCAATAATTCCTTCCGTACTTCCTTGAAAATAGGTATATCTTAGTGCTTTTGAAAAGTCGTTATTCTCACCCATTAAAAAGCTGGAAACTCCTTGTTTACTAATTATTTCTCCCTTTAAAGATACTATTACATAATGATTCACTTGAGTTTGATTTTTAACAGGGTAAAACATAGTTAACACTATGCCCTTTAGACCTAATAATGAAAAATTATCCAAGTACTGAAGTAGAATTTCTGTAGGTAGAATTTCTGTAGATGGGTTTTTAGCTAGACCAGAATCTAATTCTGATATCAAAGGTAACCAATTGCTAACTTCACTCTTTTTAATATAGTAATAATAATTGTCATAAATTAATATTTTCTTCTGATCCGGTTCTGCATAGTTGAGTGAAATCATTAAACCAATTGCAAAATCAATTAAATCCTGAACTTTCTTAGGTTGTTCAGCCGTAGTTTGAAGACCCAAATAGGCCTCTTCCTTTAGAAATAAACTGGTATCCGTTTCATTATTACTTATATTTGGTCTTTTAAGAACTACATGACGAGAATCCGATTCAAATTTCTTAACTGTGTCTAAGTTTATGTTTTTTTCAAGATTTAAACTACTCACTGGAAAATCCAATAAACTATTAGCCTCGTAAATTAGCACCATCGCTTTTTCTGCTCTTTTTTTAGGTGGTATTAATGTACCCGCCAAAAAAGGATTTTTTCTGCTCCAGTCATTCCAGGAAACAAGTTTGGATTTTTCACAGGCTTTAAATGGTGTAGACACAGCAATTTCACATGCCCATGCGGGAAGACTGTACGTGAATACTGTAGCAATCAATACAAGGTAAAAGCTTATAAAACTATTTTTAATTTTCATATATTAATTTCCTCTATTTTTATTATAAATATCCCAAATTGGATCGTCTTGACTGGGAGCAGAGTCTTCACTTCGCCTACGAGGTCTTTGATTTTGTTCCCTATAAGTATCCACCCGTTGAGGGTTATCAGGATATTGTTCGTCTTCATCCTGCGAATTTTCAATTTCATCTTGAATATCACTTACAATTTCTTTGGAATAGATTTTAGGATTGGGATTGTAATAACCTCTTCTAAAAATTTCGATTATATGGGTTTCTTTATCCTGTAAAAAAGCGTGTTTTTGCATCACAGGAATTTCGATTTCTTCAACATCGGCTCCACTCAATTTCTTAAAAGTATAATTTTTTGTATCTATATTTTTCACTACTTTAGAGAATACTTTTTGAAAAATGGGGAGGGCGACGTTGGCCCCTGTCGCCTGTCTAAAATGAGGTGTATTTAAGGTTTTAGGTCTGTCGTAACCCACATAAACACCTATTACAATATCCGGAGTATAGCCTATAAACCATGTGTCCTTACTATCATTGGAAGTTCCTGTTTTTCCAGCTAAAAAATTTCCATATTTTCTAAGGGCAACGGAAGTTCCTCGTTGTACAACTCCTTGCATAAGTGCTCTTATTTGCATCAACGTGGTCGTATCGACGGAATCCACCTGACTGTTGGCTTTGCTGTTGGAAAGTTCAGCAAAGGCTCCACTTTGATCTGTAAATGTAGGATAAATTCGCTTCCCCCCATTGGCTATTTGTGAGTAAACCTTTGTTAAGTTCATTAATGTGGTTTCTTGAGTTCCTAAAATAATTGAGTTTTGCTCGATTGGATTTTTATATAATTCAAAATCTCTCATGACATCTAACACAGAGCGAAGTCCCACTCTTTGCATAACTCTAGCTGTTACAGTGTTGCGCGAATGTTCTAAGCCATATCTAAATGTAACATTACCTCGATTTGTATAGTCAAAATTACTCGGACTCCAAACTTTCTTTTTATCATGAAAATAGACTTTTGCTTCCGAAAATAATTCATTGGGTTGTATACCCAATTGCAGGGCAGTCATATAGGTAAATGGCTTAACAAGAGATCCCGGTTGTCGCAAAGCTTGTATGGCTCTATTGAATTTATTTTCAGCGCTCCAAGCATAACCACCCGAAAGTGCAAGGACCTCACCGGTGTGCACATCCATAACAACAACTGCTCCCTGAACATCAGGCGTCTGAACCAATGAGAATTCTTTTTCATTTAATTTTTTAACGTAGACAACATCACCCAGTTTTAATTTGGGTTTGTTTTGAAAATTAATTTTTAAAATAGATTGTGCTCCGTCTTCAAAACCAATGGAGTTTTCATTAGAAAGAACCACAGCCTTTAACCAGCCCTCTACTGGTGGATACACTTTAACTTCCTTTAACATTTCAGGCCAGTTTTTAGGTATGTTAACACTTTTTGCTACAGGAGCCGGAGGCACAGGCTCTTTAGCATCTTTCTCTTTAGCTTTACGATTTTTTATAAAACTTAGTGTCATCGTTTTGCTATTGTCTTCTTCTTTAATCTCGGATTTTTCGTCTTTTGACTCTAAAATATTAGCCAAGGGCCCACGGTAAATATTTTTCTTCCATTTTGTTTCATAATCTTCCAGCCCCTCTTGCAGAGAGCGAACTACCACTCTTTGTAAATCAGAGTCCATACTCAATTTGACTGATTTGTACATTTGAGCTTGTAATTTCTGCATGGGTGAGTCTAGCTCATCTTTAGCAGCAGACAGGTAAAAGGAATAAGTTCCATCAAAACTATTATTAGAATTAGTCTTTGTAACAATCTTAGAGTTCAGTGCTTGGTCCAATTGTGTTTTGCTAATGTATCCCGACTTAAACATTGCCTCTAAAACAATATCTCTCCGATTCAAAGCGACTTTGGGGGAAGCAATGGGGTTGTTAGTTCCCGGCCATTTTATAAGCCCAGCCAAGGTTGCTGCTTCAGAAATTGTAAGGTCTTTGAGTTCTTTATCAAAATAGGTTTTTGCTGCTAGCTTCATTCCCCAAACGGATCTGCCCATATAAATTATATTTACATATAGCTCTAGGATTCTGTCTTTCCCCCAATTTCTTTCCATTTCAAAGGCTGTTGCCATTTCTACAAATTTACGTCTTAGATTTTGATTGGCCCCCACAAATAAATTCTTGGCCACTTGTTGGGTAATCGTAGACCCACCTTCCAATCTGCCACCAGTAAAACCTTTTACAAAAGCTCTTAATAGGGCTGTATCATCGACACCTTTGTGTGTGTAAAATTTCTGATCTTCTGCACTTAAAATTGCGTGAATTAAAAACTTGGGCACACCATCTAAATTCACCCAATCTCTTCGTTCGTTATCATTGTAAATATCGGTAATATGAATACCATTTCTATCGTAAACAGGTTTAATTCCAGGAAGCGGACCCGACTTGAAAATGTTGGTGTCTTTAACTTCAGATAAAATCTTCTGATATTCCAAATTCACCTTATTGATATCAAATAGGGAGGGTGCTTTTAGAGCCTGCTCTTTGGATTCACAATGAGCAGCCATGAATTTAAAAAAAGATTTAAAATTAAAATCTTTAAATATTTTTATCATGGTGGGATTCGTATCTTTTTTTGAGAAAATTTCGCCATCTCCCTGAGCAAGATTTGTTAAAAGTTGTCTGGGTTTTAATACCTTTAATTTTTCATTTTCAATTAAATGATTGCAGGACTGATTGACATGAATCTTAACTTGTTTTTCATCAAAAGATTTAGGGAATGGCTGGTTCTTGTCACTATGAAGAAAATGACTAAAAATCAATAAACCAGCAATAATAAATTCAATTGTCATAAACACACCACTTGGATCACTTTAAAAAGTGATCATTGAAAGAATTTGGATATTAACATTAATACATTCATAACACTAATGCAGTGCATTAAAATGTATATTTTACATGATCTATGGCTTATATGCCGAAGTCGTGGCGTTCTTTTTCATCTAAGCGTGATTCTATTCCCCCTTTTAATTGGGGGCGATAGGCTAACTCTTGAATATCATAGGTAAAATTAAACCCATTGGCTCCTGGCTTTTGCCATTCTGGTCCCATGCGGATGGCATCTACAGGACATGCCTCTTCACAAAAGCCGCAATAAACACATCTTAAAACATCAATTTCGTAATTGATGGGATATTTCTCTACTGTAGGATCTTCATGCTCTGATGCTACAATCTTTATACATTGTGCAGGACAGTTGGTCGCACACAGCATACAAGCTGTACATCGAATAGACCCATCTTTCTTTACAGTCAATACATGTTGTCCCTTGAACCTAGGTGAGTATTCATATTTTTCTTCCGGATAATTTAGGGTGGGCATCTTGTCTTTATGAAACAAATTATAAATCATCTTTTTCAGGGTAAAGATCATGCCAATAAGAATTCCCGGCAAATACCAATTTGCAATGGCTCCTGGTTTTTTAACTATGCTCATAGGGAACCTCTTTCTTGACTAAAATAATTAGTCTTTAAAACACCCATTTCCTGCTTGTCTCGTATGGATAAATCCAATGAGTTACCCAACATTAAACTTACAGTTTCTTCCAAGTTAAGAGCTTCAGGAAGAATTGTTGTTACTTCCTCCACTTTTTGAGTGAGACCTTGATGATTGGTGAAGTGACCATTTTTTTCCACCGATGTTTTTTGTGGAATTAAATAAGAATTATCAGATAATTTTTCAAAATTAGAATTTTCACCTGCAGTGAACCAAACTACACACTCTAATGACTTTAAACTTTCAATTTTTTCTTTAATATCAAAGTAAACACTCTGGTTTTCGGGGCCTGCCACCACTACGGCCTTAAATTTTGATAACTGATTTTCGAGCTCTTTCCACTCTCCGCCCACAGCATACTTTTGTAGAACCCCTTGTAATCCTTTAGTGTTGGGGTTTTTATCTCCCCTAATTAAATGTCCGTCAAAATCTTGCCAGTTATTTTCATTATTTTTCCAATGAAAAACACTTTTACTTCCCAATTTATTGACGGAATAGTCCACTAAAGAGTTTAGCTCTTCATTGGTGTATTGACCTGTCACTAAAACAGCAATTTCTTCACCTTTAAAGCTACTTAGTTTCTGCCCGGCTTTTTTAGCGACTTCTAATGCTTGAGTCGTACACCAAACTCCATTTTGCTTATATCTACCACGCAACATGCGGGATTTACGATTGATGTGTTTATAGATGTCGCGCCCTTCGTCACACATCCAATAACCATTCACCTCTTTGTTGTAATGAGGTTTAACTCTAAAAACTCCCTCTTCATTATAATACACATTCACGTTGCAGCCCGTAGAGCAACCTGTGCAAATGGAGGGTTTATTTTTTAGATACCAAACCCTTTGTTTAAACCTAAAATCTTTGGATGTTAAAGCTCCCACAGGACAAATATCTACAGTGTTCACTGAGTATTTATTGTTAAGGGGTTTGTCTTCAAAGGTACCCACTTCACTGCGATCTCCGCGATTAAAAATACCCAGCTCATTAGTTTTTGAAACTTCATTTGTAAAGCGAACACAGCGTGAGCACAAAATACATCTTTCGGTATCTAAAACTACCCGCTCACCTAAATCTACAACTTTGCGTTTTTTTACTTTGGGCTCGGCCATCTCGGGGTCGTATTTGCCAAATTCCATATACTGGTTTTGTAATTCACACTCTCCAGCTTGGTCACAAATTGGACAATCTAGTGGATGATTGATAAGGTGAAAGTCCAAGCCCCACTTTACTGCTGTTTTTACTTTTTCAGAATTATTATTTACAACCATACCCTCTTGTATTTGAGTATTACATGCAATTTGTAAACGGGGATTCCCCTCTATTTCTACAACACATAAGCGACAAACACCGGCTATGGAGAGTCCGGGGTGCCAACAATAGTGGGCAATGGGCTCGTCAAGTTGTTTGTAGGCTTCAATAATTGTTGAGCCCGCGGGGACTTCAATTTCTTTTCCATTTAATGTTAACTTAGGCATGCGCCATCACCTCTTTAACTTTAGAACGCCCTTCACGGACATAAAATTCAAATTCATCTCTAAACTTGGTTATAAAACCCAGGGTCGGCATAGCCGCGGCATCTGACAATGCACAGATAGTTCGTCCCATCATTTGTTTTGAGATTTTTTCTAGTAAATCAATATCCTGTAAACGTCCTTCACCAGAAACAATATTGCTTACAATTTTGTGTATCCATCCCGTTCCTTCGCGACATGGAGTACACTGTCCGCAGGACTCATGGTGATAAAAATGCAATGTGACTTTTAGGAGATCCACCATACAGTTGCTATCGTCCATAACTATTATGGCTCCACTGCCCAGCATGGAACCCATTTGTGCCAAACATTCATAGTCCATTGTCGTTTTCTGAACTTCTTCGGCGGTAAGAATGGGCGCCGATGAACCACCCGGAATGACCGCCTTTAATTTTCGGCCATTTTTCATTCCACCACATTCGTTGTTAATTAAGTCCATCAATGGGTAACCCAAGGCCACTTCGTAAGTTCCAGGTTTATTTACATTACCACTAATTGAAAAAAGCTTTGAACCCGCAGATTTTTCAGTTCCATGTTTTCTATAAGCCTTCGCCCCGTCACGAATAATATATTTTACAGCGGCCAAAGTTTCGACATTATTTACAATGGTCGGTTTTCCCAAATAGCCTTTTATCGCTGGAAATGGAGGCTTAAGTTTTGGCTGACCTTTTTTTCCCTCCAAAGAGGAAATCATACCCGTTTCTTCACCACAAATATAAGCACCAGCACCTCGGTATACATCCATATCGTGATTAAAACCTGAACCCAAAATGTTCTTACCGAGCAAACCTGAATCATAGGCTTCGCGCAGAGCTGTTTCTAAAACTTTAATAGGATAATTGTATTCACCTCGAACATAAATATAAGACTTAGCACTATTAATAGCGTAGGCAGAGATAATCATCCCTTCAATCAATTGATGAGGGGCTCTCTCCATCATTAAACGATCTTTAAAAGTCCCTGGCTCACCTTCATCGGCATTGCACAATAAATATCTTGGCTCTCCATTTTGTGGAAGAAAGCTCCACTTCATACCCGTAGGAAATCCCGCTCCACCACGACCGCGCAGACCTGAATCTTTAACTTCAGAAATAATCTGCTCAGGCTTCATGGAGAAAGCTTTTTTTAAAGTTTCATAGCCACCATATTTTTTATAACCTTGAAGACTTTGAAATTCCTTTTTGTCGTAATGCTCTGATAATAACTTAATTTCCATGGACCATATCCTTAATGATTTTTACAGCCGATTCTGGTGTTAGATTTTCATGATAAGAATCGTTAATTTGCATCATGGGGGCAGTGTCGCAAGAGCCCAGACACTCCACCTTAGACAAAGTGATTTTTCCATCTTTACTAAGTTCATCTATACCCATTTCAAAAGTTTTTGAAATATGCTCGGTGAGCTCCCTAGCCCCTAACATACAACAAGTAATGTTATTGCAAACTTGCACATGAAGCTTACCCACGGGCTCTTTATTAAACATAGTATAAAAATGAAATACTTCATTGATCCAAGCCACTGGCAAGTCCATAAGCTCACTCAAATAATTAATACTTTCTGGACTGACCCATCCCCCGTTTTCACTTTGTACACGATAGAGACATGGAATAATCGCTGAGCGTTTAGTTTCATATCTCTCGAGTTCTTTTTTAACGTAGGCAACACCTTCATCAGACAGTTTAAACATGTTCACTCCTATCGATCCAACTCACCTGCAATAACATTCATACTACCTAATATTGCAACAACGTCGGCAACATAACCACCTGTAATTTGCTCTGAAAAAGATTGATAAATAGCAAAACAAGGTGGCCTTACTTTTAATCTATATGGATTTCCACTGCCATCACTCACTAAGTAAAAACCCAACTCTCCATTAGCACCTTCTGTGGCATCATAAATTTCGCCTTTTGGGGGTCGCAAACCATTGATGACCAACATAAAGTGATTCATTAATCCTTCAATATTTCCATAAACATCTTTTTTCTCGGGAAGAACAATGCCTTTATCGCGAATGGTGTAGTCTCCTCCAGGAATATTTTTGCAAACTTGTTCAATTATTCTGCAGGATTGTTTCATTTCTTCAACTCTTACTAAGTAGCGATCAAAAACATCACCACTCGTTCCCACTGGAATATCAAAGTCTAAAGTCTCATAACCATAATAAGGATCGGCTTTACGCAAATCCAAACTAACTCCTGTGGCTCGCAAGCAAGGTCCGGTATATCCCCACTCGATGGCGTTTTTCGCTGAAATCTTACCAACATCGCGAGTTCTATCGATCCAAATTTTATTTCCAGAAAGTAAGGTTTCAATTTCAGAAATACCTACTCTCATTTCAGCTACAAAAGTTAACACCTCATCAAACCAACCCTCGGGGGCGTCTTGAGCCATCCCCCCAATGCGAGTCATCGAAACTGTTAATCGGGCCCCACACAGTTTTTCAAATAGGGTGTATACTTTTTCGCGGTAGGTGAATAAGTGAAAAAATCCAGTAAGAGCACCAAGATCTACGGCATTGGCAGCAATACAAACAATATGATCTATAATTCTTGAAAGCTCACACAGAACAATTCTCATAGCTTGAGCTTTAGGAGGAATTTCTACATTCAACAATTTTTCAACGGCTTTACAATAACCCACATTATTTATGGGTGCTGAACAGTAATTTAAGCGATCAGTAAAGGGAATGACTTGATTGTAGGGGTGAGTTTCGGCCATTTTTTCGAAGCAACGGTGAAGATAACCAATCTCAACGTGAGACCTTCGTACGGTTTCACCATCCATTTCTGCCATAATCCTTAAAGTTCCATGTGTTGCCGGATGAGAGGGGCCAATATTTAGTGGTATCAAATCTTTATTGGGATCGGGTTGATAATTGGGCTCGTCTTCAAAATGTATAGGCAGAGCTTCTGTACAGTGTTGTTGTTTATCTGCACGATAATCTTTTCTTAAAGGATGCCCCACAAATTGATGATGAGTTAACAGACGCGTCATATTGGGATGGCCATCAAATAAAATACCAAACATGTCATAAATTTCGCGCTCAAACCAGTTGGCACCTTTCCACACTGGAAAAACAGAGGGCAGTTTTTCGCCTTCAGCCACTTGAGTTTTTATGCGTAATCGACGGGCATCACTGCATGCGAACATTTCATAAACAACATCAAACCTTTTTTGTCTCTCTGGAAAGTCAACAGCCCCAACAGACATTAAAAAATCAAAAGTATCGGTAGATTTAAAGTGCTGAAGCAAATCTCTAACTTGATCTTTAGGAACTTCAATAATGTCAGCGCCCAAATTGTTTTCAAATACAAATTGGTTATTTGGAAATTTTTGTGACAAATCATTGCGCAAAGAATCTAAGTTGCTCATCTGTATTCACCTGCTTTCCAGTTATCGCGCCAGGGCCTTGGCATTTCATCACCAATCATTTTCTGCAATAACATAACACCATCCAAAACGGCTTCTGGAGTTGGCGGACAGCCAGGTACATAAACATCAACAGGTATCACTTTATCTACTCCTTGAAGAACATGATAAGCGCGATAAAATCCACCAGAACTAGCACAAGCTCCCATGGCTATCACATATTTAGGTTCCAACATTTGTTCGTATATGCGAGTAATTATGGGTGCCATTTTTTCGGTAATTGTTCCGGCAACCAAAAGCAAATCAGCTTGTCGTGGTGAAAAGCGAACCACTTCGGCGCCATAACGTGCTAAATCATATCGAGGTCCCATAATCGACATCATTTCTATTCCACAACAAGCCGTTCCATAGGGCATAGGCCATAAAGAGTTTTTTCTTCCCCAAGATATGAGTTTGTCTAGCTTTGTTGGAAAGGCAAAAGTATGACTCACGTCAACAAGTTCTTGATCATGGGTCTGTGCCATAGAGTCTCCTAATCAATTAAATTTGATCAATAATATGCCCAAGTTTATAATCATCTAAAAATTTCAGAAAAGCTTTATTCAGTCAATCTATGTCGCTAATGCAAAGGATTGAAAACATTGAAATCTTGCTTAACTGTACTCCCTTTCATTTGAGTTAAAAAGGAGACTATCATAATTAGCTTTTTTAAAATCTTCATCTATAGATATAAAGCTTTACCGATATTCATAAAAAAGTAAGCGGAGCGTAATAATCTAGTTTTTTTTAAGTTTAAGTGGTTTCAACTTGGAACCACACTAGAGTCTAGTTAGAATTCATCTATTACATGGTGGTAATACAAAGAAAAACTCAATCCAAGGAAGGGGGAAAGTTTGAAACTTCTAACTATTCTTTTATCAATTTTTTTATGTCAGGTGAGCTGGGGAAGTTCTTTTACAGAATTTCTAGTTAAGGTCACTCCAGAATTTAAAACCAGCATTATCAATCAGGTTCACAGCCTTAATGGTGAGGACCAGAGTGTGGAAGATCTGGGTTTCAACGATTGGCTATTAATAAAAGTGCCTGCCGATCAAGCTTCTAATTATATGTCACAAATGAGAACTTTGAGTGGAGTAAAGGAAATTCAACCTAACTATAGAATTAAGCTTTATGACCTTCCTGGACTCAAAAACATTGACTCTACTACAATAAGTAAAAACAATTCAAAGCCCAAAATAGCTGATAATCCAAATATACCCGCGGAAAATCCAAAAAGCGGTAGCGGTACCGACCCTCTTTTTAAAAGACAATGGGGCATGAATGATATCGGCGTCCAAGATGCTTGGAATGATACCCGCGGAAATGAAGATATCATAGTCGCCGTGATCGATACGGGCGTTGATTATACCCATGAAGATATTGCTCCAAATTTATGGAGAAACACTCAAGAAATCGCCAACAATGGCATCGATGATGACAATAATGGTTTTATTGATGATGTGATTGGTTGGGATTTTGTTGATAATGATAATAAACCTTTTGATTTACCGGGTGATATTTTTAAAGGTGGAAACCCTGGTCATGGCACTCATTGTGCTGGAAACGTGGCTGCCCGTGGTGAAAATGGCAAAGGAATTTCTGGTGTGGCACCCAATGTAAAAATAATGGTATTGCGTTTTATTTCTGATCAAGGACAAGGTACTACTGCAGATGCCATTAAAGCAATTAAATATGCTGTAGACAATGGCGCTCAAATTTCATCAAATTCATGGGGATCAGAGGGAGAAGACCCTTCTGAAAAAGAAGGTAATCAAGCTTTAAGAGATATCATTACCTATTCGGAACAAATGGGCCGGCTTTTTATCGCTGCTGCTGGCAATGGCCATCAAGGTGCTGGATATGACAATGACAAAGATTCCAATCCTGGTTTTCCAGCAAGCTACAAACACGATAGTATTATTAGCGTAGCCGCTATCGATATTAATGATCAATTAGGATCATTTTCAAATTGGGGAAGAACATCTGTTGATATTGCCGCCCCTGGAGTAAAAGTGTTTTCAACTACTGTTGGTGGAAAATACTCTGACCAAGTCGTACCTTTTTTAGCTAATTGGGATGGAACTTCTATGGCCACTCCTCATGTTGCCGGCGCTGCCGCTCTTTATTGGTCGAAACATCCCAACGCCAGTTGGCAAGAAGTTAAATCAGCAATCTTATCCTCAGCAGCTAAGCTGTCCAGTTTAAGTAAGAAATTAGTGTCCGGCGGAAAGCTCGACGTTAAAGCTTTAATTAATCAATAATCTATTATAATAGAAACTCAATGGCCTGCAGGATGCGGGCTTTTTATAAATTGATAATTACTAGTTTCAACTATCAGGTTGTGTAAAGTTCGAAAAACTCCACTGTTTCTTTAAAATCATTTAAATTCAAACTAGAATTTGTATCCTCTAACATATTGTTATTTGAAGATTACTTCTTATGTTGATCTTGAAGGTTTGTACTGCAATGCAACTCCTGCGCTATTTCAACACTGTCTAAATTTGATTTGATATTCTGGGTGCGTCCCAATTCAAGAGTTGTTGAAACAAAAATATTTCTATCCATAGTCTTTGTTTGGTTATTGTTATCTTCTTGTGACCTATTTTTTGCCATCCTCTCATCTGCGATTTGCTTTTGAACTCGCATCTTGCCAAACTTCTTTATCATTAAAGCTTCAATACTGGTCATAGCCATGTATTCAATCAATTCAGCCAAAGACATTGTAGCCCCCTTTGTGCCCATTAAGGAACGCATCACTGTGAGTTGCCGACAGAATTCTTTCCCTTTCCTTAGGAAGTGTTAATTGTGGGAGCTTTTGCATTAGGATTTTCTGTCCCTCTCTGGTGGATTTGTTCTCTAGACTTTCTAAAAGATTTAATTTGTCAACTGAACTGAGAGCTTTATTTGGTTCAAGTTTAGATGAATCCGGTTTAACTGACTCAGAAGGAATTGGTTCAGTATTAGCTGATTTAAGTTTTTCTAAATTAGTTTTATTGAGTTCAGATTTTTTTAATTCTGATTTCCTTATTTCTCTTAAGTAAGATTGTGCCTGAGAAATATTGGTGAAATTTAAAGCCCCTGATTCGATTTTACATTCAAGTTCCGGTATTTCCTTCATCAACCTCATGGCCTATATTCTTCTGCCGGCTTATCCTTAACTGTACTTGAGATCTTTCACTGCATACTCAAATAAGCTTTGATAGCCGAGATCAGAAAATAGTTTTCGCCTCTCCACTTCTCGCAGGTGATGTAGCACTTGGGTTAATAATTGACGCTCTTTTTGCACTAGTGATTGGGTTCGAGCTAGAAGTTGGTGGTCTTTAAGATATTTTAAATTCATAGATATCTCCAGTTGTTTAATTGTTTAATTGTTTAATTGTTTAATTGTTTAAAGAAGTTATAACACTGTTTTTGAAAGTGTTATTTTTCCTCTTAGATTTGCTTAAAATAGGCTCAAAATATTTTAATGTAAAAGGTGGCGTATATGTGGGAAAGAGGTGCTGACATCTCCTTTATGAGCTTATGGAGCTCTATAAAACGCTAATGAAAACGTCGCACAGGAATATTGGTTTCTTAAGGTTTTTTATGTCAAGAATAAAAATATTATTTTTAGGTCGGAATGACATACTCTAACCAAAACCAAAACCAAAACCAAAACCAAAACCAAAACCAAAATCAAATTTAATTTAATTTAATTTAATTATACCAATTCATAGCTGTCCGGTTCGGAGCGTAGCATAAATTGAAAAAGGCCCGATTCTAGGGTATTTGAAGGTGGTTCGACTAAAAACTACTTTCCAAATACACACTGGAGATCAAGCCTTGGCCCAAAATACTGTTTTTCATCAAGTAATCAAGTTAATTCCTAGATCAGAGTTTCAATCATGCGTTTCAAAAAACAACGGCGACAAAGGAGTACGTTCCTTAGACTGCTGGACTTGGTTTGGATCTCTGCTCTTTGGTCAATTAACCGGACACGACAGCATCAGAGCCATTGAGCGTGTATTTTCTACTCAGGACGGTCAATTTAAAAAACTTGGATTTGGCCCTGTTAGAAAAAGTACTTTGGCAGATGCTAACAAAAGTAGGCCTGTAGAAGTACTTGAAGACCTTTTCCAATACCTTTTAGGCAGGGCTTATCAAGTGGCACCATCAAAACACAAAAACCTTAAGTTAAAAGGCGATGTCTTTGCCATGGACTCAACAACAATTGAGTTGTGCTTGAGCCTTTGTCCCTGGGCTCAGTTCCACCATGGAAAGGGCGCTACAAAGCTTCACACAGCGATTGATGTTGCAAATGACCTTCCTCAGTTTGCTGTTATCACACCTGGAAAAGTTCACGATATGAGGGCTATTAAAAATGAAGTTTCTTTTCCTCCCAAATCTACTGTAGTGGTTGATCGAGGCTATATTGATTATTCATGGCTTAATGAACGTAAATCGTCGACGTGACACACACTACTTTTGCAAGTGTGCGTAATCTTTGGGGGTATAGGGCTCCTTGCCACTGTGCAGATCTTGGACCAGTTTTTTAAAATATTCTCTTGGGTTCACCTTATTTAATTTGCACGACTCTACTAATGAGAACAATATCGCATTGGTTTCTGCCCCTCGTTTTGAGTGGGTGCCTAACCAAGTTTTCCTGCCTATAACTGGATTGCGCAGTAAACTCTCTTGGGAGTTATTATCTATTGGTATTAATGGATTCCCTAAAAATAATGTAAGTCCCTCATAGTTTTTCAGAAAGTAACTCATTGCTTTACCTATAGAACTTTTTGTTGAGTAGCCACCTGACGTCTCCATAGATCTTGACTTTATTTCTTCAAATAAGGGCAACATGAGTTTTCTCAACCGCTGTGTTTTATGTGGCCAACGTTTCGTCATTTTATTCAATCGATAGATTTTGCCATAAATCTCTATGAACAGTTTTGCCTCTTCTGGGAACTTATTTTCTGAGTCTTTAAATTTTCTCCGGGCATGAGCATTACAATAAACATTTTTTATTAAAACTAATTTTTCTGCTTTGCGGTGGACATTACTCACTTTTACTGCTTTGCCATAACCAGAGAACACATCACTTACTAAAAACTCACAGGCTGAGTCCTTTAAAATCTTCGAGGCCACATCACCACTTCTCGTATCATGGATCTCAAAATAACAGCTCATTCGTGTAGAAAATCCCCACAAATACCAACTTTTATTGTAATTCCTCTCTAACATCCGATGAGGTGTCTCATCGGCGTGAAGAACTTTCTCTGAACTAACTTCTTTTTTTAATTTATCGTAGGCACCCTTTGTAAAATCGGCCAATACATGTGTTAACTCTATTAAACTTTGTGGGGGTAAGTCTAATAAACCATTTCTCTTAGCCATGCCCACATAACGCTCCACGGGAATAAGATCACAGTACTTACTCACCGCTACATCTATAATCATATCATCACTGTAACTTGAACCGGGCTTTATTCTCGGAGGGGCGGGCGCTGTTACTATATCCCCATGGCACTTACCACATCTATATTTATGGCGCTTCTGACGGATAACTACATATTGAGAGGGAATAACTGTTATAAATTCACTGTTTTCTGTCATCCCTGAGTCTTTCATCTCTGTTCCACAGCACTTACAGCTAGGTAAATCTTGTAACTCTACTTCGCGCTCAATAAGTGGCGCATCCGAATAACGAAGGGACGGAAGTTGAACTTTCTTTTTCTTCTTGCGGTTTTTATTTTGATGCTTTCTCTTGTCTTCAGCACTTGCTTGCTTTTCTGAACTCTTGCCAAAAAATTTATTCTTTATCGTGATGTACTGCTCTTCTATATATAAAGTTTTTTGTTTGAGCTCGTTATTGGCAACCCTCAAACGATCATTATCTTTATTGATTGTATCTATAACTCGCCCTTGCAGATCAATAAACTCAAGCATCTCTTCTTTAGACAGTGACTCGAGTTTATGACGGGGAACTGGGGAAAATAATTGTTGTTGATTCATTAACAATTATTAAATAATTATATCAATGTTTCTTGCAACTCGCTCCCACTGCGGCATTTATTTTTATTTATCTTTTTAATCTCACTTGGACTTTCAATAAATCTTTTCTCTAAATCTGCACCCTCAAAAAATAAAGAAAACTCCGCCTGTGTTAGTACAACCTCTTTATCGTAAAATGGATTGATGCGACTAAAAAGGCCTCGCTCCATTCGTTTGCATATCAGCACTAAACCCGTACCATCATAGAAAAGACATTTACAAGCATTACGCCTCTTATTTATAAAAACAAATAAATGGCCAGAGAAGGGATCCTTCTCCAGCACATTCTTTGTCTTGCTAAACAAGGTGTCGTAACTGGCCCGCATGTCCGTTGGCTCTTTACTTACATAAATCTTGGTTCTGCGATTAATCGCTATCATGCCACCTTTTTCTCCACTTTATTTAAAAATTCCACCAACTGGTCTACCTGGGAAAAGCGAATCACCCTTCCCCTTTCCCACTTCATCGTTATCGGCGACTTGCTGTTGTCTTCACTTGTTGTGGGTGATTCCACTCGTACTTCCTTAAATGTCTCAACTGGAAAGTGACCTTCTCTACGCATGCGCTTGGCTTTTCCTATTATTCCTGCCATACCCGTCTTACTCACACCAACAGATTTATAAAAATCTTTTGTCGTTCCTGACCACTGCTCCCAAGCTGATAAAATTTCCATATACAACTGGTCATCTGTAATTCGAACTCGTCCACTTTTTCCTCGAAATGTACTTATCTTTTTTCTTAATATTTCCATATCCATTCTAACACCTCCATGTGTTTGGTTGTTACTTAATACAATTTAACAGTTATTTTAAATTTGAAAATGTGGGCTATATAGACGATTTACTAATGAACTCAACCAGACAGGTGTATATTTTGTCACCAAGTCAAAGGCCAATATGAAGTTTAAGGTTGTTGAGAGTCGACCAACGAACCGGACACGAGGGCACATGTGTGATCAAGTAATTTACCTAAAAAGTGCTGTTGGCAGTAAATACAAAGGCAAGCTCAGGCGTATTTCCTATAACTGCCCTGACACAGGAAAGAGACTGACCTTTATTACCAACAGGTTTGATCTAGCAGTTCAGACAATTTGTGATCTTTATAAGGCACGGTGGAAAGTGGAACTTTTCTTTAAAACTTTAAAGCAAAATTTAAAGATCAAAAAATTCCTTGGAACCACTGCTAATGCTGTGAAAGCTCAGATTTTAGTAGCGTTGATTTCATTTCTACTTTTACAGATCTTAAGGTTTAGTTTTAAGACAAGTATCTCAATCCCAGATCTAATGGCGGTTGTAGGCACATTACTCCTCTTAAAACAGCCACTGAAGGACCTTATAGGGGATCTACCTCGCGTAACCCGTCATCCGCCGGGACTTCAGCTTATGCTTTTTTAATAATTAAACCGGACAGCAATGATACCAATTACAAGAAATAATTGCTTTTTTATGTAAATATGAACCTTTTATTTATGCAGGTTTTAGAGAGTTAAGAGTAGGAATTAATTAGTGCATTGGTATTATTTCCAAAACGATTGAATTTGCCTGTTTGTTGCTTTGTCTCCGAGGATTGCATACAGATTCTTCTTTTCACCGCCAAGCTCAATCTTTTTGGGTATACAATCGTAGAATCTAACATTTTTAATTTATTATTTTTAAATTAAATGAAAGGAGGAGGCTACAGACAAGAAAGAAGATTTTTAGTACACTACAAAGGATGACTCAAATTTATAATTTACTCCAAAGGGGATAATTTTTGTTTGTTGGTATATGTATTCTAAAAGGTGATCACGATGATACAAAATATTCTGAGGTAGTTTTTTCCAATTAAGAGGATCTTCTAAAAGAAATGCTTGAAACTCATCAATGATAACATATCTAGATTGTGGGTCTTCTTTTTGGTAACCTGAAACAGGATATTCATCTTTAAGTTTTTCAAGAACTAAATTGCGTTCTTCTTGAGTCAGGTTATTATACCAATAGTTTTCAATGGCTTTTCTATACTTGGGCATTTGAGCAAACTGTGCATGTAAAATTTCATGTTGAGCAACACCCTTCACATATTTAAAGTCTGTTAATAGAATGGAAGGGTTTTCATCTTTTGCGATTTCATATTTATCAAAGATAGTATCTAGAAAACCAAAGAACTCTTGTTCCCTGAGGTTTAAACAATAAAATTTGTCTTGTACACATCTTTCTTCTACAGTCTCACGAAAGCTATCGATAGATTTGAGTTTTAAGTTATATCCTCCAGAATACATGATTCTATTATTCTCTAACACAGAATTATGCTCATCTATCTGACCCCACCCCTCATAAAACACCGAGGCTCTAAAAGCAACTTCATCGACTAGGCTTGAAGATCTCTTGGCTTTGGGTGAAATCACTCTTTGTTTCATTAAATTATAGTCGTTGTCAAAATCACTTTGTGGCTTTTTCCCAAACAAACAAAATAAGGAATACTTTATACTCAACCAGATACAACGAACTTCTTGCTCATTTAATTGGTTTGCAATAGCGTAAAGTGTTGATAAATCTGAGATGGTTTCACGAGGTTCGAAAGAAAATTTAAACGGAACAGCTTTGGGTTCGATCTCATCTAATAGTTCCAATAATTGTTCCATTGTGACTGAGCCGCTCATCTGATTACTAGGAACTTTTTGGTGATTTTCTGTACTCAGAGCATAAAAGCTAAAAAAATTTAATGCAATTAATACTAAAATTAACCTGTTTAAGTTGTTCATGACAATTAACAATTGCAAGTGTGCCAAGGCAATTTGGCGCTATAAAACAGTTCATATTTTATACTTTTTTTTGAATATTCTATATTTTTTAATAGATTTCAGTAGATTAGGGTGAGTAAAAACTGACACTTAAGGTTGACAAAAAATGTAACGAAAATAACTCGATAATGGCTATCCGCTTAACTCATAGGTTATTTTAATGTAAGCTGTATTTCTAAGGAGATACAGCCATGAAGTACAAAAAAATACTCAACTATACAATTTTTCAGGGAAATAAAGACTGAAGCGACGGCCAGAGAGCTTATCTCGCAAGCCCGCTTTGGATGAAGAAGGTTTATATCAAATGCTAAAACTTGGATACTTGGAACTCACCATGGTCTTCAATCTTCAAAATATTTAGAACTTTACCTGGCAGAATATACTTATCGATTTAACAGAAGGCATGATCCGGATGGACTTTTTCATCGAGCACTTAAGGCTTGCTCAATCGCTATTCCAAAAACTAATTATGAACTAAGCGGATAGCCATTTAACTCGATTGCCTCTCCAAATTTTTCAGTCATTAACAAAAGATTAGAAATAATGAGTTCACGTCACAAACCTCATTCTAATACCAATTACACTAATTAATTCCTAGTCGTAAGGCTCTAAAATCTGCATAATTAGAAGGTTGAAAGGGTTTTTTTCAAACTCTCCAGGACAGACTTGTTGCAGAAATGCGCCTTAAGGGCATTAAAACAATGCCTGAGGCGAACAAGTACTTAAAGATAAGCTTTATCCCCCGGCAGTGGAACAAACTCTTTATGGTAAATCCAGAATCCAAAGAATCATTTTATCGGCCCTGCCAGAAGAAGCTCTCAAACATCCTGGTTCTCAAAGAATATCGTCGGGTAAGCAAGGATCAGACAATTAGCCTTGGCTGTCAGGATCACTTAGTTGAGGGGCCCCAGAAATTGTTTTTAGCTAGACATCAAATCGAGCTCAGAACGGACAACTCAAACGAGACCCAAGCATACTTTGCAGGAAAAAAACTGACACTTAAGAAACTCAAAAATCCCAGCCGAAAGAGTCAAGATGAGCTTGATACCGAGATAGTTTTAAAGGCTGTTCAACTGGCTGACAAGCTCTGAAATACTAAAGCGGCAGCCCAAAAAATGGGTGTTTCCAGGCAAAAAATCTATAGAGCCAAAAACTTCATTAAAGCCCAAGGGCTGCGCCACTTTAAAAATACTTTCTGCAAGCGCATGCATCAGAACTCCAAGCAAGTTCTACTGCAAAATCTTGTGGTTCAGTTCTCACTCAAAAACCCTCATCTGGGAGAAGATCAAGTCGCCAGGCATCTAAACAAAAGAAAGCATGTCGAACTTAGTAAGGGAACTGTAAGACACATTTGGGTAAAAAATAATATGCAAACCATTGCTCTTCGCCAACGGATGTCTAAAATGAAACAAAATTACTAGGTTGCAAATATTAATCAAATAAAAAAAGATTTGAGTAAACTAAATTACCAAGCTACAACGACAAAATCGCTCGGTAATTATACGACAGTTTCCCCTGGTAACGACAGGAAGTCCAGTTTGAACTTTACTTTGTTGAAGACTCTTCGGTAGTGATCGATCTCCTCTGCGAGGGAATCAACTTCTAAACTTGTTCTTTATTAAAAATTGGAACTTAAAGCGTGAACAATACAGCGACCACTAGGACTCACTAAACTTTCGAGAATAAAGTTGCCAATTTTGCTTTTGCCTTTTTTCATATCCTCTTTAGTTTCACGACCCCAATCGATAACTCTAGGATGAAATTTTCTATGCAAATCTTGATACTGTTCATATTTTGCAGAATCTAAACGGTTGGCTGCAGAGTACTTTTCTAATCTTTTGTTAACTTCACTAGCGCGATCAGAAATTTTTTCTTCTCTGTCTTTGCCATGGGGGTGACTTGCTAAAATGATTCTCAACCAAGATTCTTTGCCATCTGATAAATATTCATTCACAAAAGAACGAAATTCCGACCAACCTTGAACTAACCCCTGAGTTTCAGCTCCTGTCGCAATAGAAGCTTGGTGACCAAAACGATCGGCTGGTAGCGTAAAAAAAATTGTGTCTCCATAAGAATAACATATAGGACTAAATGGAGAACATATAATATGACACTATCAATGAGTTTAATAAAAGTAGAAATAAGTGTACCAGAAATTGTAAAAGCAATAGATAAATTTAAAAGAAATAAAATAAAAGCTTTTGAAGAATTAACCAATGAAGTTTCAAAATCAGTATCAGATTCTTTGAATAAACTTTTAAATGCTGAGATGGAATTTTTCTTGGGTCAGCCAGAACAAAAAAGTAATAAAAGAAATGGTTATTACGAAAGAGAATTTGTTTTAAAGGGTATTGGTCAACTACGTTTACGCGTACCTAAAGATCGTCACAGTAAGTTTAAAAGTGTGATTGTTCCTGAAAATGAACGATTGGATAGCCGTTTAAAACAAGATCTGGCCGCTCTTCACTTGTCTGGCATATCCAACAGAACATTGTCCCTAATATCAAAAAGAATATTAGGCGTACAAGTATCGCCACAAACAGTCCACAACTCATTAGCCACATTGGAGCCAAAAGCATTAGAGTGGCTGGAACGTCCACTTGATGAAGATTATTGGGCTTTATTTATTGACGGTACAAATTTTAAAGTTCAAAGACGTGGTTCAACTGAGAAAGAACCAACTCTTGTTGTTCTAGGTATAAATAACAGGAATTCCTTTAGTATACTGGCAATGGAGCCAGGTCAGAAAGACAGTGCAGATTCATGGGAGGCTGTTTTTACTAGTTTAATACAACGTGGGTTAAACACTAACAAAGTTCAAATAGGAGTAATGGATGGTCTGCCTGGGTTAGAGAAAAAGTTTAAGGAGTACTTTACCAAAGCAGTGACTGCCCGTTGTTGGGTGCATGCTAAAAAGAATGCCTTACAAAAAGTATCAAAAAAATTATCATTGGCTTTTGACGAACAATTAAGTCAAGTGATGTATGCAAATAGCGAATCATCAGCACGAGTAGCTTTTAACAACTTAAAACAACATTTGAATAAAGATGCAGATCGAGCAGTAAAGTGTATAGAAAAAGATTTAGAATCACTTTTAGTGCACTATAGATTTGAAGAAAAGTTTTGGCGAACCTTAAAGACTACAAATCCAATTGAGAGAATAAATAAGGAACTTAAAAGAAGAACAAAATCAATGGAGGGCTTGGGCCAGTCAACATTAAATGTAGTATTAGCATTTACTGCAATGAGACTAGAGTATAATTGGAGAACAACACCAGTTGACTCACCAAAGTTAAATAACTTAAAAGGTAGGAGGGAACAAAAACAGGTACTTAACAAAGTAGAGGATACATTAGAAAATCTTATACATTAAACATAGCGGACACAAAAAATTTTACGCTACCCGATCGGCTTGCCACTCATTCGATCGACTGTGCGCCATTAAAGCCGCTTGAGGAGCTAAGTTCAATGCTTCCACGGCATAACTCATGGGAATCGAGCCCCCCACAGAGGCCACTATGGTTTGAGGAAACCAAGTCAACCAATTCACTTCACCCAGCAATCCAGCTCCCCCGGAAAGGGCAAAATGAGTCACTATGAGTGAGGCCGATAGAGCGACACCATTGGCATAATACATATAGGCTTTTACACCTGGAATAAAATGGGAAGTGTGTCGACCAAGCACATGAGCAATTTCATGACCGAGAACAAATTTGACTCCATCGAGATCACTGATCAATCCAATAAGTCCCGCAGTTATAAAAATGTCTCCTCCCGGGTAAGCCCAAGCATTGGGATTCCAAGTGGCAGCGATTCTACATTTTGGCCAAATTTCTTTGGGCATATCATAGGCCAAAGCTAAATGATCACAAATATCTTGAATGAGGGCATTGGCCTCATGGTCATCGACCACCAACTGACTTAAACTGGATTTCTCAACTTTTGATTTCCACTCGACTTCCTCAGATAAATTCACACGCAATTCGTCCGAGCGCTCTTGCAATTCATTACTGAAGTCCGCCTTTTCTATGGGCATTTTAAGTGCGACTTTTTCACCCTGACTCAATTCAAGATTTTTAGAATAAGTGGCACGCACAACTTTAGGTAATGTCGAATCAGAATTTTTAGAAAGCTGTTGAACAATATAGGGCGTAAAATGAATCGTTCGATCTATCATGTCCTCAACACTGTCGCCGCTCACCATCGATTCAAGATTTTCGAAGATATCATTAAAGGATTTTCCAATGTTAATTCCGTGCTCTCCTTCGACATAACTGACACTACCACCCATATTTATACTCGCACCAAGAGTCTTGATTTCCCCAAAAGAGATTGTTTTGCCACTGCGAAAACTCAGTGAAAAACCGACCGTGGTTTCATTTTCATAGGTGACTCTATAATCACTGCGAATAGCATAGAGGTTGTTATTGTGTTGATAAATGTTGAGACGCAAACCATCCGCAAACTCCATGCCTTGCAGTTCTTTTTGCACTCTTAACCACGACTCTGTTTGATAGGAGTTTCTAACATTTATAAAAACTCCACTTTGAGACGACTTTATTTCACGTAAGCCCATATATTTCGCCGGTACCATAAGGCCAACAAACTCTTTAGAAGCAAAACTTTTTTTAAAAACAGGGAACATGGGGATGGGGTCCGGCAAAGGACCGACATGAGGAAATTGAAATCTGGCATCACTGGGAATCTCAAAACCCCGGTGATCTAACAAATGACTGGGAATTAGACCCTCTACTTGATCGGGGTTAAGGGTTTCCAAAGTGCCCGCAAAGGCCTTAAAGCAAAATGTAGATATAATTATTAAAGATATGAAATGACTCATTTTTCTCCAAAATTTATCACCTTATAACACTTCGCACTATTCTCTGCAATAGAGTGTGAGTGGAATGGCTTAACTTTGTAAAATGGAAATGTCAGAATGTTCGACAGCGAACCCGCGGAACTATGAAACCTTAGTGCTCCCCACTTCCTTAACGACGGGGCCGTCTTGAATATTCAACTTGCGCTCGAGCCATTGCTCTAATACCCGTGCGTCTTTGTAGTTGTAAAGTCCCTCATCCACAATTTGATTTTTACTGGAATCCTTCATTTGTGTCATCACACGATAAACATAATGGACATTGTTTTTGGACTTTCTTACTTTTTCTTCAATGAAGAACTGTTTTATCTTTGACCTGGCAATACGAATGGATTTCCTAAAAGGGATAGGTCCATGAGACACCACTATTGAAAAGGGTTCCAAGGTGACTCGGGTTATATTAAAAACCGTTGCTAAAAAAGTCCAAATCAGAAACAAACCAATGGTGGGATGAATTAAAAATACAAGCATCCACGGATGATTTATAAAAGCTTCGGTAAAGCTTTGGTATTGAATTCCGCTCACTTTCATAGTGGGATTTTTTATCAATTGAGCAATTATAAAAAAAAATTCCATTCCAGAAAGCTGGTGCACGAAGAATGGCTGAGAGTGCAAACCACTTGGTGGATGAGGTGTTGCCCCAAAAGCCGCTCAGGCAGTGGGTTCTAAGTCTACCCTTCCAACTGCGCTACTTGTTGGCAGCTCAGCCCAAGGTGATGGGTGAAGTTTTGCAGATCTTTCACCGGGCCTTAAATACTTATCAGTACAAGAAAGTGGGGCTAAAACAAAGCACTGGGGCTAGAACGGGAGCCATCACCTTCATCCAGCGTTTTGGTGGTAGCCTCAATCTCAATCTCAATCTCAATATTCACTTCCACACTTTGTGTCTAGATGGAGCTTACAGTTTTGATGACAACAAGGCCCAGTTCCACATCAACCAAGCACCAAGTCATCTGGAGCTGGAAAAGTTGCTTAAACAAATTACCACCCGAGTAGTGAGGCAGCTTGAAAGGCGAGGACTGATTCAAAAAGAGGATGAAAACAACTACTACTTAGCCCCAACACCTTGGCCCGCGAGGGGACCACCAGCCACTACTGTCGCCAATGACCAATATACTCAACTGTTCCCCAAGGATGAGTTCTAGAGAGAGCTAATGGATAGTTGCGCCCAAAACGAATCTCTAAGGTCACAGTCCCACCTAAAAAACACCCAAAAAGGCAATCTTAGAGGCTAAACAAAAAAATAGGATCGAGAAAAGACAAAAATCTGCGACAGAAATCAGAAGCTGTGGGAGGAGCCAATCGAACAAAATAGGTGCATTATTTTACTTATATCCTACCGGCTTTGATGCAAATTACTTGTCAAGGAGCTTGTTGACATGGGATAGGGATCAGAATACGAAATGCACATCTTGAACTGGTAACCTTTGGAGGGTTTTATGAAAGTAATCAAATTGGTTGTATTGAGCGTATGCTTAAGTCTAGGAAGTGGGTTGGCTTTGGCTAATTCTAATTGTCAAACAGAAGAAGCAACAAAAACGGAGTATGTAAAACAGCTGGGTCAGCTTAGGGATTCCTTAAAGGCCTCTTATGCTCAGGCCCTCACTGAATACAATAAGGAAATTGCTAGGGCTCAAACGAACTATGAAGTGGACAATCAGATCAAAGAATCCGAGTATCAAGAAAGACTGAATGAAATCACAAAGTTTGCTAATAACGGATGGCGTAAGGAATTGGAAGACCTTGTGGTGGACTATAATGCAATTAATTTATTGGCTGTAGATACATACAATGAGACTATTCAAGCAGCTGTTGACACCTACAATATTCGTGTGGCTCAGGCGCTTGAGGAGTACCGTCGTGAAATGGAAAAGCTGTCGAAGGGTAATAGCAACGCTTATTGCGGTTAGTTTTTAAAATTTAGTATCTAATTAACAGGCTCCTGTAAAACTCATAATTTTTGGTTTTCAAACGAGGTTTTTTCAATAAGATGGTCTGCATGAGTGGATCATAAATATGGGAGATGTTGGGATAACATCTAACGACGGTAAGCCATTTTTGCAACTCCTTTTTTCTCAAAAACTGAGTTGTAAATGGCCCGTCAGGTGGCTACATTTAACTCATCTTGTTATTGCCTGAGTTGCACTGGCGAGTGTTACACGAGAGGTTTTAAAATGTCCAAGAATCAAAAAATAAATCAATGCATAGAGCAATATATAGAGCAATTCCAAAGATGGGGACACCAACACGCCGGGCCCGTTCCATGGAGTTTGCGCTTTTCGGGAAGTGATTTAACTTATCCTCATATCTATTTTTCGGCCTGCGTACACGGCAATGAAATCGGCAGCCTACCCGCCATTATGAATTTTATTGAAAAACTCATAGATAATAAAAACCATTACCCAGGAACTTTGACTTTTAGTTTAGGCAATGTGGAAGCTATGAAAGCCAATGTTCGTTTTTTACAGGTAGATATGAATCGTCATTTTGGAGATAAACAATCCAAGGAGCCCGAGTCCTTGCGAGCCAATGACCTTTGCCAATTGATTGACGACTGTGATATTTTTATTGATTTGCACCAAACAATAGAACCCACCTCTGAACCCTTTTATGTAATAAGTGACACTTTAAATAATCGCATGTGGTCTCAAGCTTTAGCCGTTGCAAATAAAGCCATACTCCGCAATCCAAAAGTAGACACTTATCTTACGGCAACCACATACGCCTATAAAAAACAGAAAATAGCATCTACTATAGAGCTTTCACAAAAGGGATTTAATGATTTTGCTACTCAACTTTGTGAAAATATTCTTAATAAAACTTTAGAACTTGCAATAATACTTAAAGACAATTTCAATTTAGAAAAATTTTGTAAAAACACAAACACACTTAGTTGGTTGATAATGGCTCATTATGAGAAGTTTGACGGACCCTTTTGCCAGTTAAATCCTGGTTGGAAAAACCTCTCTCCAATAAAAAAAGGTGAAATATATGGCAAAAACCAGGAGGGCAAGCCACTCGTTTCGCCCATAGATGGATTTACTTTGTTTCCGAAATATGTAGACCGGGACTCTGCGGGTGCGGCTATAGGCCCCCTGCCAAAAGACATTATGACCTTAACTCAAGTGATCTCACATTGATATATTAGTACTGTAGTGTTTTGATACTTGTGTTGTTTTGATACTCGCCTAAAGTCTGTGTTTGCCTTTTCCGATAAAATTAATATATATATGGAACCATTGCTGTCCGGTTTAATTATTAAAAAAGCATAAGCTGAAGTCCCGGCGGATGACGGGTTACGCGAGGTAGATCCCCTATAAGGTCCTTCAGTGGCTGTTTTAAGAGGAGTAATGTGCCTACAACCGCCATTAGATCTGGGATTGAGATACTTGTCTTAAAACTAAACCTTAAGATCTGTAAAAGTAGAAATGAAATCAACGCTACTAAAATCTGAGCTTTCACAGCATTAGCAGTGGTTCCAAGGAATTTTTTGATCTTTAAATTTTGCTTTAAAGTTTTAAAGAAAAGTTCCACTTTCCACCGTGCCTTATAAAGATCACAAATTGTCTGAACTGCTAGATCAAACCTGTTGGTAATAAAGGTCAGTCTCTTTCCTGTGTCAGGGCAGTTATAGGAAATACGCCTGAGCTTGCCTTTGTATTTACTGCCAACAGCACTTTTTAGGTAAATTACTTGATCACACATGTGCCCTCGTGTCCGGTTCGTTGGTCGACTCTCAACAACCTTAAACTTCATATTGGCCTTTGACTTGGTGACAAAATATACACCTGTCTGGTTGAGTTCATTAAGCCATGAATAATCAATATAGCCTCGATCAACCACTACAGTAGATTTGGGAGGAAAAGAAACTTCATTTTTAATAGCCCTCATATCGTGAACTTTTCCAGGTGTGATAACAGCAAACTGAGGAAGGTCATTTGCAACATCAATCGCTGTGTGAAGCTTTGTAGCGCCCTTTCCATGGTGGAACTGAGCCCAGGGACAAAGGCTCAAGCACAACTCAATTGTTGTTGAGTCCATGGCAAAGACATCGCCTTTTAACTTAAGGTTTTTGTGTTTTGATGGTGCCACTTGATAAGCCCTGCCTAAAAGGTATTGGAAAAGGTCTTCAAGTACTTCTACAGGCCTACTTTTGTTAGCATCTGCCAAAGTACTTTTTCTAACAGGGCCAAATCCAAGTTTTTTAAATTGACCGTCCTGAGTAGAAAATACACGCTCAATGGCTCTGATGCTGTCGTGTCCGGTTAATTGACCAAAGAGCAGAGATCCAAACCAAGTCCAGCAGTCTAAGGAACGTACTCCTTTGTCGCCGTTGTTTTTTGAAACGCATGATTGAAACTCTGATCTAGGAATTAACTTGATTACTTGATGAAAAACAGTATTTTGGGCCAAGGCTTGATCTCCAGTGTGTATTTGGAAAGTAGTTTTTAGTCGAACCACCTTCAAATACCCTAGAATCGGGCCTTTTTCAATTTATGCTACGCTCCGAACCGGACAGCTATGATATGGAACGTATTATTCTTTTTTCTTTGAGTCTTATTCTTTCTGCTTGCACTAAGGGCATTCCTGAATTTTTTGAACTCAATCCCACTCAAACATCTAATGATCCTAACAATTCTAATGCTCCAGATAACTCCTCAACCCCCACACCTACAGATGTTGAACCTTTGCAAAAAAGCGCGCCTAATTGGAATGATTATTTTGTCGCTCCAATTGCACTAAGAGATAGTCCTTCTTTTATTGACGAAGCTAACGCTTGTAATCCTAATGCCCTAGACGCTAATGAAATATGTTTACATGGTGGACCTTTAAAAAAAGTTGTTACAAATTTTTCTACTTGTGAAGATTTAAACTTCCATGATTATTTGGATGTGTTTAAATGGGTTTGCCATGTTGAAGGTGAAGTAGGGTCCTCTGCCGCTGTAATTTATAGCCTGGGCTTTAAGGCTAATAAAAGTTTGTTTGATCTTATAAATATGACAGTTGGTCCTTCTTGGAGAGAAAATTACTTAGTTGTATATCATAGTACAAATAGAAACAGTTATATAACACAATCAAAAGTCTGGTGGACAAATCCCATTAGTCCTCTTCCCACGGGACAGCCTTCCATTGTTTCATTAAATCAAGAATCTTATATTTATTTTGTTAATGGGAACGCGAACTCTTCTGGATTCAAAATCGACGCGGACAAAATATCCATTATAGGCAACCCTAGCTATCCAACACTATTTTCTAGTGGAAGCTCAAATTGTGATCCTACTTTTGCAGCCACTATTACACACAAATGCGCCCTAGTTGCCAATGGAAAAAACTTTTTATGGTTGGAGTTGTCGCTAAAAAGCTTAGAAATGGAGTTTGGTTTATCATTAAATAATTTAAAATTTTCCAATTTTAAAAACATAAAAATATCTAGTTTTAAAAATCAAAGTATAAACCTAAAAAATTCTAGTTATAATATTTTTAATGATGTAATTACTAGTAGTACGAATGGGGCACTCAACGCCTATGGTTTTTATATTGAAAACTCCAGTATGAATCGCTTTTATAACATCACAAGTGCAAACAATAAAACCAATGGTTTTGAACTAACAAATTCATCCAATCAAAATATAGTTTATAACTTAAAAAGTTATAATAATGGCGACAAGGGTTTAATGATTAATAACTCTTCTAACAATAACATCGTTAGTCGAGCCCTAATTACCAACAATAATCAATTAGGAATAAAATTTAAATATTCTATTGATAATACTCTTAGTCACGCTACAATTGCCAATAATAATGGGCCAGGAGTTATTTTTGAAAGCTCAGGATCAACAAAAACAGCCTTAACACAAATCATTTCTAGTTTTAATTTATCACATGGAATTGATTTTGGTTATACTTTCGATAATTTCTCTGCACAAATTGTAGTAACTAACAATGGAGATCCCTTGACCAATAACGGCAGCGGCCTTTATATGCTTGGAGCAGATAGTAACAACAATATTTTCCATGAAAACTTAATAGTAGGTTCCAATGTTCTAAAAGATTGTGAGATTGACACTGCTAGTTCAACTGGCTTACAAGATTCAAGTTGCACCACTAGCGGTAATGATAGCTCTTCGGATTACCCTGCCGGCTCTAACACTCATGCAAGACTCCTAATAGGAAAAGATCTTACCACTCAGTTTGAAGGTAAAGTTTCAACGCAAGATACTTCTAATCAAAGCAATTCTTTAGGACTTATATCATTTGCGTCTTTAACAGACTGGATATTTTTTGATAATCCTTTTAGAACTTGGGGTCTTTACTATTCTATCTGGAATAAAACGGCTTTTGGCCAATGCACGGCGAATAGTGGTCCTTGCAATATTATGGATTGGAGACTTAAAAGTTCAGACCTTCAGCTATATAACAAAAGTAATGATGGAGTGAACGCAAGTACATTTATCAATGGTAGTGCCTGTCTCAGAAGCTGTAATGGGAAATCGTTATCACTTCGGATTACTTTAATTAATGCCACAGAAATAATAGGTGATAACTTAGGAAAATGATGATGGTTTATGCCAGAGTTATGAAGCCTGCGTACTTTACCCCCACATTTTGCTATTACTAAGGTGGTGGTTACAAACAAGTCTATCTTGTATATTTGATGATGGAGCAATTCAGGGCGTGATTATAAAGCCTCAATAACTAATTATTAACAACCTTTATTAACTTGAGCCTGCAAATTACTTTATAATTTGAATTACTTTATCTAAACTCTAAATTTATCGTATCGAGTTTTAGAAATCGATGATTGCTTTCCCACTTTTAACTTCGCCTGATACTGAGTCTCTAGCAGACCAAGTTTTGTTTTGAGCAACAGTTTCCGTTAGCTTCTTTGCTCTTTAATTGTTGCTAGTTAGCCATTTTTTTGTGTCCTGTTTTTCCCAGTCTAATTCTTTTTCTTTTGTTCAATTTCTTTTTAATCTTATTATCATAAGCCACTATATTCAGTTCTCTTTTGTTTTACATTATTTCTTTTCCAGCTTATTTAATACACTGCCCTTACTTCTATTTGTTTTTGCTCAGCTAAATTTCTTGATGTCTTTTTTTGTTTGAAATCAGCTATTTGTTTTTGCATTTTCTCTAAAATGGCTTTGTTTTCTACCGATACTCTTATCATTTTTTTTAGACAATTTCACTTGAAGGACGTTGAAGTTCTTTTTTATAGCTTTTTCTGTTTCTTTTATTATTAGATGAAATCTCTGATTTTTTCTTATACTGTTCAAGATTCTGCTCACTGGCTTCGACATTGCTTTTCAATATCTCAATTTGATTTTTTACATCTAAAAATTCGCACATGTGTGGTTTTAGGCAAAATGAAAAGTACAACAGTTGGAAATGATAAATTTTCTCATTAGTGACCTCCAGTAAAAGCAGCATTTTTTGCATTTGGACAATTATTTTAAGAGTTGAGCGGATAGGAACTTCTATTTATCTTTCCCAATATTCCCCTTCAAAATCCCAATTCTAGTGATTTTGTGAGGCGTACTGGCGCTCACACGTTTTCTGATGTTTTACCGCCAGCTACCTGAAAACGTATATTTTCACCAATTGCCTGCGTAAACTTTATAGCGTAAGAATTTCGTTATTTTCAAAACCTGTCCTATAACACTGTGTATATCACCAGATTGCCACCAAAGACTTACTAGCACTTTCTTTAGTAGTGCGTAAATTTCTTTGTCTATTCTTTTGTTTCATAGTATGTAGGCGATTAAAACTTCTCTGCCTTTGTTGAAGCTGCCAATTGAAAATTTAATTTTTTTTAATAATGAATCAAATGTTACTTGCTTTGTTCCACTCAGTTAAGTTCTTAATAAGCTTTTTGTCGACCCTATTTAGCTATATCCGGATTTAAGAGTTAGTATACGTTGCTTAGTCTTATTTATCCGCCAGCTTAAGTCTTAATATCTTGAATATAAGGCCACAATAAATCCATATTGTGATAGCTCATCCACTTTATAATTTAGAGATTCTTGATAATTTACATGTTCTTTGTCGAGCCATCTCTAATCACCTGATAAGGTAAGTCATCTCGATTTTTCTGAGAATCACCTTTTTAAATAATTAACAACTGTAAAGTAGTAATTTTTCGCCAATTTGTTATTCTTTTTATAATTTTCAACATCTTTGTACCACTGGCCATAGGACTTCTCTAACTTAGTTAAAGAATTATAAGCATCACCATACTGACATATATTTAAATATCCTATGGTCCTAACTGCCCAAGACTCCGGCATAAATACTGACTTAAAATAAGGAGAATGTAAGGAGTACATATTTCCTATCGCACCTGGGTAATCTCCAACCATTATTTGTGTCCATCCTTGTTCAATTAAAGCTTGAACCCATAATGGATGATTTTTCTTCATTTTTTGATAAAAACTCAAAGCTGTTTTGTATTTCTCAGATTGAAAAGCTATACGTGCCAAATTAATTGAGACAAGAGTTTGTAAATTCTCATCATTACCTTCTGCAATAAGCTTATCTAAACTTCTGTAAATATCTACGGCCTCTTGGACTCGCCCTCGGTTATAGTGACTCGTAGCTATTATAAATTGGGCTGAAGGATAAAACTCTGAAGCCTTACCCACTACAGATGCCGCCTCTACTGCAGCATTGTAATGTCCCTTTTTGTAGGCTCCTTTGGCTTGCAAGTATTTTATTTTGTCTTGCATTGCTGCTTTAATCAGAGCTGCTGATTTTAAATCTTTTATAACTTCGTAAAAAGACACCTCATACTCACGAGGGAGAGTTTTTGCTAGTGTTTCCATCGCAGAAGTTGCATACTCACTATCCTCAGATTTGATAAATGGCAAAAGTCTTTTAACAGCTTCAGAATGAAAACCCATCTCTACAGAGCAAATACCCAAGTAGTAATTCGCCTCCTTAGACTGTTTATCTGTTTTGGATAAGTCATCAAACAAACCCGCCACCATATGGCATTTGTTACCTTTTTGGTAAAGTATCATAGCCGCTAACATTTTTAATTCAGACTTAGTAAATTTTTTATAATCCATGTATTTATCAAGAGTCACTTTTGGAACAACAGTTAGCTTTTGTATTTTATCTTCAGTAACAACATCTCGAATACCAAACTCTTTTCTTTCCAATTTCTTTTCTTCAGTAATCACGATAATTTGCTTTTTTGTCCACTTTTCTATTTCCTGCAAACTTATGCTTTCTGGACTTCTGAGTGCTTTTGATTCCTTATATTTATCAATACCAAGAGCATAATCTTTTACCATAAATTGATCTGAGGTCACTGTGGCTTCTCTTCCCACATTCAATTTGGGTACTCTTTCTATTTTGCTCAGTAAAAAATATGGAACTCCCTCTTTAGTTTTTGGTAAATTGGGATCGGGAGCAATAGCACCAGAAGACTGTAAAATATCTTTAGCCCTATTTAAATCGTTAACTGTATTGTTTACGAAACCTTTATATCCCTCTATTTCTTGACTTTGGTATTCTGGCAATGAGTTTTTAAGTTGATCTAATGTTTCCGTTTCTTTTTTTTGTCTTTCTAACTCAGCTTGAATTCTCTTCTCTTTAGCAATTTGCTCTTCAGATTTGGGGCTCATTTTTTCCACCAATTTTCTACTGTTTTTTTTGCCTCTGTCCATTGCTCTCAGCTCTTTGTTACAAAGGTTGGTTCCGAAGTTTCAGAACTAAAACAGCACTTTTTATGATAGCCTTCTAGCTGTCGAGCCTCAAGAGGATAACCTGCTAATTAAAAACTATTAAAGTTAAAATCAATCTAAAATCGAACACTTGAATTCCTCCTTAATAAAAGTAAGACCTAAAAAGAAACAGGCAAGCTGTGATTTGTTTGAGTTCTTTTAGATGTTCCATCTTTAGAATTTATAATATTCTCTTTATACCAATGGTTTTTCAAATCAGCGCGAATGGCCCAATTTTTATTTAAAAAGAAATATTGGCTTACATCCAATCCATAAGTAAAAGATGAGTCGGCTTGATTCCCCACATTACTAATTTTTTCGTAATTTGTAATACCAATATGAGGAGACAATGCCATATCAAAATATAAAATTTTGCTACCTAATAAACTCATCTTTGCATAAATAGGAACCCATATGTAATTGATTCCGTAATAACTTGTCATTCGTCCCCAGTCAGGAACAGCTCCAGCAGCACCACCACCCACGTCAAATCTAAAATCTTCTACAACTTTAGTGTCACCTAATTTAGAAGAAATATATGTTATACCGAAACCATTTCTTTCAGAAACAAAGTAATTAGTTGTGATTCCATAATTCAAACCTGTATTAAAGGTATCATTAATAAGTGGTCCTGTTTGTATAGAAAGTGAAAACCTGTTGGCTTTTGTATAAGCACGACTTTGAACCACACTGAAATCGGTATCCTTAGGAGCCCAATACTTTTTTTCAATATCAGTGATGTCTACTTTATAATCTTCTTTGCCAGTTTCTGGCTTTTTAGCCGCCTCAGGATTAGCAACGTTTTTTTGGGGACGCTGGTACTGTGTGCTTTGTGCAAAAACGGGGCTATATACTATTAGTAACAAAAAAGCTGTTACTAGGCTGAATAAACTTTGCATTTTGCCTCCCCTTTAGGGACCAAATCTTATTTAAAAATACTAATTTGTACTCTTAAATAAGAATGGGTAAGTGACCCGGACCTGTGTTCCACCTTTTGGTTGTGGAAACTGCCAACCGGATACACGCCGCAAAATACATCCTTCTACCATGGCGCTTTTTAGTGTTGTTAATCCAATGGCTTGAGCTGCAACAGCTCCTGAGCCGCTTATTGTAAATTTAACTAATACTTTTCCATACAACTCAGGATTTGCACTGAGTTGTCGTTCATAACAATAACGAATCTGTCCTAAATTTTGCTCAATAACTCTAGCAATAACATCTTTATCTAAGCCACCTTCGATATCTGTTTCCTCTTCTAGAATTCCAACAGAAGCCGTACCTACATTTCCCAAGGCTAATCCACCTACTTTTTTATAAGAATTAGATCCCCCAGCCTTACCATCGGTTTTTACTGAACCCAACTTGAAGCTAGATCCTGTTTTAGACAATGCATTAGGTGCAGCATCTCCCACTGTCGCCAAGCTTCTACCTGAGTTTTTGTTATTTGCAGAAACACCGACAGCATTAATGAAGTTAGCATTTTTTGCTGCTCTATTAGAAATTTTCCCAATGAGCTGACTCAAACCAGCTGTTTTAATTTTAGTTATTACTTGTGAGTTCGCTGATATTTTATTACTCTTTGCAACTTGTAAGTTCTTAGATTGTGCTGGTGCTGCTATATTTGAATTTTGTTTAGCAATTGATTTTTGTATTTTTCTTGATTCTTTACGCTTCTGTCTAATGGCTTTTGCATCATATATCATACGCGTATATCTATTTTGTTGATCTGGTTTTAACTCTTCCAATTTACTATCTGGAACTGTTGGGTAAAATACAAATATTGTTGTTAAAAGCAAAATTAAAAGTGCCGTTACAACCAAAGGCCCTTTTAGGTTGGGGTCCCAAATTGAGCTCATTTTTTCAATTTGTGTTTCTTCTATTACCTGTGAGGAAATGAGCCTTTGTTGAATAACAACATCACCAAATGTGCTAATACTCCAGTTCTTACTCTTCGGTGGATTTAAGACCTTCTTCTCCTTACCATGAATATAAGTATAGACGACGTGCTGTGGTAAGAGCTTAGAACTAACTACAAACGAATTCTTTTTAATAATAATTTGATGGAAAGTCCTAGCAGAACCCATATTATCTATTTGTATTTTTGCTTCATTTTTAGTCGTTGACATTTCATCTTGTGCAAATAAATGAGATTCAATAGTTTTCGGATATATTTTTAATTCATGTTGACCAATATGTACAAATACAGGACCCAAAATAACCTGGCTTACAATAGGTTTCTTTTTCACCCAGGTTCCCTGTTCACTACCTAAATCAGAAATTGTCCAAAGATCATCAGAATAATCTATAGCTGCATGAAGATTTGAAACACCATCACCGAGGAGTCGTAACCCACAGTCTTTTGTTTGGCCGATAATAGTTGTCTTATCTGTGGGGATAAGCCTCTTGCGTCCCATAAATCTTTTCTTATAATAGTGTTCTACATCTACTTCAACTCTTCTCATGATTACCTCAGATACTCCACTGAATCTTTAATGCTAACATCAAAATTCTTTCGAACTTTGTATAGAGGTAGGAACTTAACACCTCTTTTTTGATGAAGATAAGAACCATCCGGACTCCTCACTTCGCCATCAATATTAGCCTCATCAAAACTAACATCTTGAGTTTTTCTATATTGGACCTTCTTTTTTGCATAGAGTGTTTCTAAATTTAAAACTGAAACTAACAATAAAATTACTGCAAATCGAAATGCTCTCATCACTGTCCACCTCCGTGCTTAGATTTTTCTTCTGTAGCGGGTTGTCTGGGCTGAGCCTTTGCAATATATTTAGACATGTGTTTTTTTACCCACTTATTATTGGGTCTCACTAGTTGAGCCTTCTCCAAATAAAACATTTCTTTATTAGTGTCGCCTTTAGCTTGATAAACTTTTATTATCCCCAATAAAGCTTCAAAATTCCTTTGATCTTTCTGTAATACTTTATCAAAATGTTTTTCTGCTATCTTTAAATCTTGGTCTCTGTAGTTAATTTTAGCTAAAAACAAATGTGCCCCAGATAGATTAGAATTTAATTCAATAGCTTTTTCAAAGTTTTCAGCACTTAACTCATACTCATGACTTTTCCATTGCAGACGAGCTTTCTGATAATAAAGAATTGCTTGTCCAGGTGCTTTTTTTAATGCTAAATCAACAAACCAAAAAGCTCTATCCAAATGGTTTTCATGTTCCGCTATTAAACTTAAATAATAGGAGCCCCAGGGAGAAAAACTAGATTCTTCTGTGAGCAAATAGGAAATTACTTCTAATGTTTTCCAACTTTTCTTATTTACACAAGCATTTGCAAAATCTATCAGTTGTTTCCAATCTTTATTTTTTAATGTTTGTTTATCTGTCGGGCACAACAGTTGATTGAGGCCTTTTTTATTTTGCGACTCCACCAATTCAATTTGCTCAACATATTTTTTTGATAACTCAACTGCTTCCTTATTTTCATCAGATTTTTTAACTGATGTTGAACAGGCTGCAATTATTGTAATTAAAAAAGTAAGTATTATATGCTTAATCACGAGCCCACCGCCTTGCGAATAACTTGAGGAACAAGAATATCAGGCACTTCTAGTTCTGCCTCTTCCTCTGTGATGGCTTTCATATTTAGCTTATCCAATTCTTGCTGTACCAAAGTTACTGTCCCATCTCTTAATTTTAGTCTTTTGGCTTGGTTCAAAGCTTCTGCCATAGTTTCAACGCCCTTTTCTTCCATGGGAAAAATCAGCTTGTCCATTTCTGCGCGAAAAGCCGGAACATCTGTTTCCGGTAGTCCAGAAGGAGGTCCATATTTTAAGGTTTATTATTGTTTTCCATAAAGTTTTGCTAATTTTACTAAAGCTTCTATCATGACTTTTGATCACTCATATCGAATCGCCGACTGATATGCCGTTTGAGCTTTTCTAGTTTTTCCGTTTTATTGCAAATACAGTTGTGAATCGGGATCTATATTTGTGATTTTACACTTTGTCTATCAAACTCATCTTCTAGAATCTGGCTACTGAATGAAGCGTGTGCGCGTAATTTGGCATAGAGGCATCACCATTCATACTTAGTACTTTCATGGACTCAGTGAATGCTGAAGAATAATTTTTAGCAGAAAACAATTTCTCAACAAAATATAGCTTAGCTAAGCTGGCCTGTGGCTGCAAATTTGCCTTAATAATTTCTTCTAATAATTCTTCATGTTTTTTTGTACTTGTGTTTTTGTTAATCTTTTCTAACTGTAACAAAGCATGATTTTTATACTTTTCTTCAGAACTATTTTTTATTTGGTTATATATGTATTCTGCAGCTGAAATTTTTGCCTGTAAAACTAAAAAGTCTGCGCCTAAGGCTTTCCACTTCCATTTATTGCTTGTATCTGTATCACTTAATTTAAATAAGACGTCTGTGGCTTTGTCTAAATGCCCCATGTTTTCATAAGCTTGAGCGGCTTTTAAAAGAGCCGAATTAGCATTTTCAGATTTTGGGAATTGATTTGCAAATTCAAATGATGCATCAGCTCCCCCTTTTAAATCTGCCAGCTTAAAATACAATTGAACAGCATTCCAACCGGCTTTTTCTGCCAACTTAGAATTTGGGTTTTCTTTTACAAATTTCAAATACTTAGCAATGGCATCTCTAATTTTTCCAGATTCCTCTTGAGTTTGAACTTCTAAGAAATAGGCTTGTTCATAGATATTTTGCAGTTTATCTACTCTATTGCCATCTAATTTTTTATTACCCATTAATTGTTTTGAGTAAGATTGTAAGGAAGAGTAATCTTTATTGTGATTAAGAATATCTAAATAAAGATCTTGAGCTTGTGTTCCTTTATCTGAGTTTGTATATTTAGATCCTAAACTTAAAAAAATTGGAGCTGCTAATTTATATTTTGATTTATCGTAATATATAAGGCCCAATTTAAATTCCACATCTAAATGAAATTGTCCTGTTGGGTGTTGTGTTGAATACTGTTTAACCAGATTTGCAAATCTTGTTTCATCTTTTTCAGACCACTTACTATCTGTTACAGCTTTTTCCATTGCTAAAATTGCACCATATCTAGTTTCATGACCTAAAGTACTGTCTTTAGTTGATAAACCTACAAGTTCATAATTTTCAGAGGATTGACGATATTTTTTTCTTTTAAACTGTAACTGTGCCAATGAGAAGCGAGCCTTATCTCTTTTTTCAATGTCTTTATTATTCTCCAAATATAAAGAAAGGCCTCTTCTGATACATTCAGTGAAATGAATCTATAATCTTGATTTTTTTTCCCAAGTATTTCTAGCCATTTTTGTGCTAATTTTAGCAAACAGATCTCGAATCCATTATCACAATTTTCTATTTCTGTTTTCATTTTCTCTTTGTTACGTTGAATGGACCAACGACTTGTTGCCAAACAAATATTTGAATACTCTTTTAATTGCAATACAGCTTTGTTATGATCCTTCATGTTTTCATAATTCCCAAACCAATTGGTCAAGTAGATTCCAGTGAATAACAACATTGCTCACTATTATCACTGAATATAGTCTCTCAGAATGACATCTTTATTTTCATACAAACTGTGTCTTTCATAAATCCTCGCGAGCTTTAAAATTAAATCGCCCACTTCGTCTCGCTTTGCCTGTTTTATAAAATATTTGTAAGCCTCTTTTGCTGGATAAATTTCGCTATAAAATAATGTCATATCCGACAAGGCTTCTTTACGTAGATCTAAACGTGCATTTAGACCCTCTTTTTCAACCATTTTTCCAAAATCAATAACTTGTTCTAGGCCCTTCATTGCCAATTCGGTTTTTCTCAAGTTGTACAATGTCCAGGCTCCCTTATACAAACCATAGGGATATACTCTGGAGTCAGGATACTTTTTTATAGCATCAAAGTGATCCAATGCATGATCAAATCTTTTTTGCTTGAACGACATCTCACCAATGGCTAAATGACAATCGGGAACTAATGAAGAATAGGAATAAGACTTAATTACTCGCCAATATTTGCTCTCAGCCTCTTTCACTTGACCAATTTGTTCACGTGCAAAGGCATTATTAAAAACAACTTCATCAATTTTATCGAAATCAGGATACTTTTTCTCTATATAATCATAAATTTCAATTGCTTTCACAACCATCTTTTTTGAAGATGCATTTTGAATTTTCTTAGGAGCTAGGCTCACGATCACTTCGGATTCCCGATTCAGCTCATAAAATCTTTCTGTTTTTGATCTTCTCATAAAAAGTTCAGCAAGACGCAATTGAAGATCTGCCTCAACCGCCATTCCCCTATATTTCTTTATTAACTTTTCTACTTGCTGTATGGCCAAATTTTCACTGCGGCTGATCAAAACTTCTGTTCTCAAGGCTCTAACATCATTGCCTTTTTCATCACCTTGTTGAATAACTAAAGACTTCAAAGCCGAAGCTCTCTTTTTCTTTTCCTTAGCTTCTGAGACTATAGAAAAGATCAGAAAAATTATAGTAATAAAAATATATCTACTTTGTTTTTTCACTATTTACTCATAGGCCATTGTCGCCAGTTTTAAATCTGCATAACCAGCCAATGAGGCTGTATACATGACTTTTTTAAGCTCACCATAATCAATTCTTGAATCCGCTTGCATGACTAACTTACCTTCAAACGCAACATCTTCATTATTGTTTGCAATATTTTTTGACTTAGTTGCCTGTTTTTCTAATTCATCAAAAAGTGTCCTTACAAAGTCCTGATCATTGGTATCTAATTCAGCTATAATTATTTTTCCATCCAGAATTTGTACAATCTTTTTATCATCAACATATATACCATCCAAGGAGACAACAATTTTTAAAGCTTCGATAGGTTCCACATAAGCTGTTGAGGTGGGCAATATTAAATTTTTATGAGGATCGATGGTTACAGCACTCGTCGAAAAACTTTTAAGTAGAAAAACAATTAAAATTGTAAACATGTCTACCATTGCTGTCAGTTGTAGAACGAAAGTAGATTTTTTATTATTAGCTAATAATTTATCGACAGCTCTTCTCATTATCCCTCCACCACATTGGCAAAGTTAATTTCTGGAAACATCAACTCCGTTTCTGCTTTTTGAGTCGTTTCACTATCTGTAACTACAGCTTTGGAATCACCTTTTTTGATAATCCTCAACTCATCCATAACCTTAACAATATCATTATACTTAATGTCACTGTCCGGTTTGATGTCCATTTTAAATATTTGGGGGTGAGTCATTTTTAATTCATGTGCAAGAACATATAGAGAGTTTAAATCCCATTGATTATTTAATTTAGGAATTCTCGTGGTTTTATTTAATTTTCCATCAATTAGAACCTCAAATTTAAAACCTTCTTGGGTCATATTTAGAACCAAATTGACTTCCCTATCTTTATTGTTTTTATCATTCTCTATAGCATTTTGAACCACCTGGGGAAGTGGTGTTTCAATTAGTGTGATACGCACAAATACAGTAGAAAGCAGCATAATAGGAATCAGAGTTACCATCAAAGATAACATTGGAGACAAATCCAGTTCAAAATTTGCATCTTCCTGATTTCTTGATTCTATTGTTATATTTCTACGTTTACTCATATAAGTATTTCCTTAAATTATTTACACCGACTTTATGCTAGGTGCGGGAGGTTGAATCTCGTTCATTCGTGACTCACTCAGGTTTTTTGGAAAAACTTTTGCTGCAGAAAAAGGCTGATAATGGCGAGTGGTTAGTAAATCTACAACTTTTGCAGAGTGTTCAGAAACCTCTTCCAAAATTCTATTTTGTCTAGTGTGTAAAAAGGCATAAAATATCATTACTGGAATTGCCACTGACAGACCTAAAGCTGTTGTGTTCATTGCCATGGAAATACCTTGAGCCAACACAACTTGTTTTTGCGAAGGATCGGCAAAACTTACAGCTTGGAACGCCATGATCAAACCTGTGATCGTACCTAGTAGCCCCATTAAAGTCGCTACGTTAGCTAACATGGAAAGGTAACCCAGTCTTTTTCCTAGATTTGGAATGATTTCTGCTAAAGAAATATCTAAACCTTGATTTATTGATTCTTCATCTCTATCCGATCTTTCCAGGACACCTTTTATTACGTGAGCTAGTGGTGCTCTAATATTGGCGGTGCAAAAAGTAATTGCATCATCTATTTGGTCATTCATTATTAAATTTTTGACTTGAGTCATAAAGTCCTGTGTTTTAATAGAGTAATCAAAGTATAGAACTTTAATCCTTTCGAAAATAAGTGCAAGTGCCACTATTCCCATCGTTACTATCAGATACGCCGGAATTCCGCCATCAACTACCAATTTAACTAAACTTTCCATTTGCCTCCCCCTTAAATTAAAAGGCATTGTTAACATTTTTAAAGCTCATCATATTCAGCTCATCAAAGTACATACAGAGAAAAGAGCAATTGAAATTAAATTTAAAATTCCCATAGCCCTTAGGCTGCAGGTTTAACATCCATAAGTTTTGTATACTTCTTTAAATGTTCTAAAGTGTTTTCACTCAAGTTTGTAAATTTCACCCCGTAGCAAATAGGTGTCTTTTTTTCTTTAACCCCTTCAATAAATTTTTTGCTTACCACTTCACCAATGGCATTAAAGGCCGGCATTTCACCATTCGGCTTAAAATGCATATAAATTTTTTGTCCAGGTACAATCAATGCATTTTCCATTATTAATCCAGCACCACCCTCACTGAGTTCTACGGCTTGTCCCTTCCATACATTATTATTATCATGGATAATGATATTGCTAATAAAAGGGATGCGAAGGTGTTTTCTTCTAAAAAAAACATTCTTAATTTCCGGCATTAAACTGTCTTGAAGTTTTTTAATGTGTTCGGGGCAAAAGTCTTTAATCTCTGCAATCCTCACCCATGATTCCATACCTTTCTGCCAAGTGTAGTCAAATTCAAAGACCACCTTCTCCTGAAGCATTTTAATTACTTCTATATATTGAAACGGTCCAAACTTATTTTCACCCTTAAGAATATACCATTCAGTAAGCATGGGGTTCGAAGGAAGTTCAGAAAAATTGCTGGCTTTTACATCTTGTTTTGCCGTTACAGATTTAGTGACTGTACCCGTACCATGATCTTTCAAATTTAGAGTGTCGGTTTTAGCTACTGTAGGCTTCGTTTTAGTTGTTTGAACAGTCTCTTTTAGAGCCTTCATTATTTCAGAATTTTCCATCAACATTTGCCAGCTACCCAGTTCTTCATTAAAAACTAAATCCGTAGGAGCCAACTTACGTTGAGTCATCATTTCCAAAAGAGTTGATAAGTCTAAGCCTTCCCTCTCTTCATCATTGATAGAAATGTTGAATCTTTTAGCGCTCATAATGCTCTCTTTCGAAAAAATGTTAGATAAAAAGTATTCATCTTCATTATGTCATCGGCACCAAGGTCATCGATCTAAAGACCTATAGCACTAATTTTCTTGAACTTTTTTAATCTGTGTTTCAATTTGATTATCTCAAAATGAAATGTTATTTTTTTTGTTTACTTTATGATCATTGTTTTCAAGAGTGTTTTTACGATAGTATAAAAGTTGATCAGATAATGTTGAATTCAGAGGAATCCCTTTATGTCAAAATATGACAATTTGTTGAACAAAATTATTCAAAATATTTCTCTTAATTCTCATCCCGGTCGCCATTTCCACTGTGTTTTTGATTTGGATTCGACACTGTTTAATGTCACTTCAAGAACTGAAAAGATTCTAGAAGATATGATTTTAGAAAAAGACTTTAAACTCAAATTTCCGACGGAAGTTAAAAAATTAGATAATTTGTTAGTCAATCATGATGATTGGGGAATTAAAGATGTACTCGAGCGATCTGGTGTAGATAATCCCGATTTTTATAAAAAAGCACGATCCTTTTGGGCTCATCGTTTTTTTTCTAACGAATATTTAAAGTTTGATCGACCCTATCTTGGCGCAGTAGATTTTGTAAATGAACTCTCTGATTTAGGAGCACAAATTACTTATCTTACCGGTCGAGATCAAGTCCGAATGATGATAGGAACGATTGAAAGTCTTAAACAATGGAAATTCCCTATTGATCTTAAGAATACACATCTTGCACTTAAGCCCCATTTTAAGGATGAGGACACCGATTTTAAATCTGATTATTTGAAAAATATAAACAGCCATCATGAAAAAATCTATTTTTTCGAAAACGAGCCTGTGATTATTCATAAAGTAAAACAACAATTACCTGAGATAATTGTTGTTTTTATGGACTCTGTTCATTCAGGACGCGCTGACCCTCTTGATCACTGGCCTAAAATTAAAATGTCGTTTTTAAAATAATTCATCTAGACAACGAACTAGAGAAGCGACAATCAGAGAATGGTTAAGTGTACCATTTTTTAACTTTTTCCTTACTTCATTCTTTGAAACCAACTCTACTTGTATGTCTTCAAATTCATCTAGATTTTGATCAGCTATAGGCACACAATCTTTTGCTAGAAAAGTGTGCATTTTATTATTTTGTAGAGCTGGGTTGGGATAGTGGAAGCCCTTATATTCAATGGTTTTAGCCTGATAACCAGTTTCTTCCAAAAGTTCTCGTTGGGCTGCAGTCATAGGGTCTTCATTATTTCGGGAGTCAATTCCACCACCTGGAATTTCATAAAATATTTCTCCTCCAGCATGGCGGTATTGTTTTATTAAAATTACAAAACCCTCTTTAGTAATAGGAACGATGTTCACCCAATCGGACAACTCAAATACATAGTAATGTGGCATGACTCTTTTATCTGGCAGCTCACATTTATCAACACGGAGGGTGAAAAATCCCTTATGTAACAAATTTTCAGTACTAATAACTTTCCACTTCTTTAAAGTCATGGTAGCAAATCTACATGGCTTTATATTTAATCGCAACTCCCATCGGCAATTTGGGAGATATAAGTTTAAGGGCAGTGGAATCGCTTAAATCAGCTGATTTGATAATCGGCGAAGAGCGCAAGGTAGTTTCCCGCTTAATTAAAGATCTGCAACTGGGAAGAAAAGAAATTGAACTCCTTAATGAACATTCTAAAAAAGATGATTTAGAATTTTTAACTCAATTGTGTCTAAGTAAAAATGTTGCACTTGTTACAGACTGTGGGACACCTGGTTTTTGCGATCCTGGAGCTGATTTAGTAAAACTCTGTAGGCAACAAAAAATTCAAGTCCATATTTTACCTGGAGCCTCCAGTCTTATGGCCTTTCTAAGTGGCTGCGGAGAAGACATTAAAACTTTTTACTTTAGAGGATTTTTACCAGCTAAAACAGAGTTCAGAGAAAGAGAGCTGAAACGTCTACAAAATATTCACGAACCTATTATAATAATGGATACACCTTATCGATTAACAAAAACTCTAGAGGACCTTTCTAAGTTCTTCCCACAAAGAAAAATCATATTGGCCCTCTCTTTAACTCAAGAAGATGAAAGCTTTATCACTTCATCTGCAAAAAAATTATTAGAAAAATTCAAAGGCCAAAAAAAAGAATTTATATTGGCTCTACTTTAAAATAGAGTTTGTAAATTATTTTTTCTTGCGAAGAATATCTAGGTAAAAATATCTGTCGTATTGTTGCTGATAACCGGTCCAGTCTTGATTGTTTTCTAATTCCATGGACATCAAAGTTTCAACCGAATTAATTCGACTGTCTAGTTCATCAATCATAGAAACCACGAGGGCTTCCAGAAATTTTGGCCTTTTAGGTGAGCCATACTCTAAACGACCATGATGGCTAAGGACAATATGTTTTAATACACTCTTTAGCTCTTGATCATCAATATTTAGTTCTTTAAACTTTTCATCTATCATTTCTAATGCAATACCCATATGACCCACCAAACGACCCTCGGTAGTGTATTGTATTCCTTGCTCAAGACTTAACTCTCTAACCTTTCCAATATCATGATAGATAGCCCCAAAAATAAGTAAGTCTTTGTTTAAAAAAATATAGTGATCAGCCATAAAAACCATAATTTTACAGATGGAGTAAATATGATCTAATAGCCCTCCAACATAGGCGTGATGTATGGTTTTAGCTGCCGGTGTTTTAATAATGTTCTCTTTCCACTTTTCATCGTTTAATGTAGATAACAAAATATTTTTAATATTTTCACTTTCAACTGTATCAATTATTTGTAAAATGTTATTAAGTACTTCTTCTGGTGGATGTTCACTGACAGCAACAAAATCTTCGATGTCTACCAAATCTGGAGTTATTTTTTTTATATCGTGAACCACAATTTGTTTTTTATTTTGATATAACTGAACATGTCCTTTTACTTCTATAAAATCTCCGGCATCAAACTGATGAGCAACAAGGTCGACTTTGTCCCACATTCTCGCATTGAGAGCTCCACTTTTGTCAGACAAATTCATGTTTAAATAATTTTTTCCTTTTTTGTCTTTTAAAACTTGTTTATCACCAACTAAAAAAATGGATTTTATATTTTCTTTGTCTGTTAAATCTTTTATAAATTGCTTAGACATATACTCCTCAGGCTTTACACATTAAATCTTTAAAACGTGTATCTTCAAAAGTGGCTGTAGCTAAAAATAACTCACCTTGCTTAAATAAGATAAAATAAAATGTGCCCCCTAAAGTGCTAAGATAACGTTGATCCTTGGCGTTTAGCAATAATCCCTTTTTCATAATTTGATTTTTAAAGAAATGTGTTAGGTCTAACAATTTACCACAACCTGCACCCCATTCTTCACCATCTATGGTTCTCCTAATAGATCTACTTAAAAAATAAACTTTTAATTGATCCACATCGCTGGGTTCCATCATAATATCTTGCCAGTCAAACAAGATATTAATATAAAAACTACCTACATTTCCCTCTACAAGGTTAGCTAAATCAATGTAGCCACCTCCTCTAGAAAAGGGGATCTGTTTAACGTCACTCATTGCTAACTTATTACTCCCAGGGCGTAAATAAACATCGAAGCCTAAAAACTTTCTTGGAATGGAAGATAATATATTTACCTCTGATGTTTTTTTATCAGGAAAAGTCTTTTTATAATTTTTTATAAAATATTTTTCTATTTCTTCAATTAACACCTTTGGGGCCTTGATATTTTTATCTGATTGAGAAGCATATTCCAACTGGATAGGAGCATACTCTTTGGGTTCAAACTTGTTTTTACAAGAAGAAACAGAAAAAATCACAGTAATATAAACAAAATACTTACTTATTTTTTGAATCATATAAAAATGTTTCCGCATATTTTGCTGGTGCATAATTTGGTGATATTGATCTGGCTTCTCTAACTAAACTGTCTAATCCGCTAAATTGTCCCTGTTGGGCTTTTAACAAAACTAAGTAAGATTTAGCCTCAATGCTTTTTTCGTCCTTATCAGACAGTTCTTGCCATTTTTCTATAGCACAACTAATATCTTGTTCCGTTTGACAAGAACGAGCCTGCAATACCAAGGGGAGATTGTACTTCTTATTTTTTTTATTTTCCTCTATGGCCTTGCCTAGAGTTAGCGCAGAGGCACTGCCTCGATCCATAACTTGTAGAAAAAAGGCATGATGAGCGAGAAGTAGCGGATTCTTGGTTCTAATATTTACCAACTCCGTAAATCTCATTTCTGCAATATTAAATTTTTCAGCTCTTAAAGCGCAGTAACCACTCAATGTTACTGCGGAAGCTTCCTGGTTATGTTTTTTATATATTTCCTCGCACATATTAAAAAAAGCACTCCATGAAATTCCATCATGATAAACATTTAAATCGTGTGCATGCTCTCTTGTTAAATAAGGGTCTGTGTCTAAAAGCTTTTCCATTGTTTCAAAAAACAATTCGGCCTGATCCAATTGACTATAAATATACGAAAGTAAAAATAAACCTTCCTGTCTGTAGTCCAATCTATCATCAACAATTGATAGTAAATTATTTTTTGCTTCATTTAAATATTTTAAATTACCTGTTTCTTTCCACAAAGAAATAAGTGCCTTTGACAAATAAATGTATGCCGAGTTGTCTAGGCGACCTGAACCTTTTATGATTGACGAGCTGTAATTTTCGATAGCCTTTTTTATATCTTTATTGATTTCTGCCATCCAACCTAAGTTAATAATAGCAGAAGTTAAATTGGGATCTAACTTTAAAACCTCATTAAAATTTTTCTCAGCAGAGTTCAAATCTTGTTCAAACAAATTTGCTAAACCCATTCCCGCTAAAGAATAAACTCGGTTGCGAGGATCAAATTCCATAGCTTCATTTAATATTCTTTTTCCTTCTACTGTTTGTCGATCCAGTGCTATAAGTAATGTCCCATATCTAATGTAGGGCTCTTTATTTTCTGGGTTAGATTGATAAGCTTTTTTATAATATTTCAATGCTTCGGTATATTTACCATTTGTATAAAAAGCATTCGCAATAGTTAAATCATTCAAATTCATTGAATTTTTATTTCTAGGTTTAATTAGAAAATGATTTGTTAATAGTATGACCGAAACAATAACCACCGTAACGAAGGTAAAATTCCACACAGTTTTGGAAAAAGATTGCACATTTTTTTTGGCAATTTCTTGAGTACCATAACGCTTACTTTTGATTCCCTCTTCCATCCGACCTGTGTCCGACACATCTCTGGCCGTGTCTTCAATTATATCTCTGATTGGGATATCTTGGGTCAATTCATCATTGAGGGGTTCAATATCACCTGTGAGTTCATCACTAACTGCATTTTGCAAAGCTTCTGTCACACTAGCTGTCATATCATCAACTTGAGCACCCATAGTTTCTGTGTTTTCACTAGCAGATTTTATTTGTTGAACTCGAATTTCTTCGATAACACGATGGAACTCTTTTTGATCTCGTAAATATTGCCATCTCTTTTTGGGTAGGCAAACTTCATCTAAAGGTACAATTTCTTTCGACCTTAATAGATCTGAAACCTTTTTTAGGGAATAAGGCCCCAAGATCCGACCACTGCTTTTTAATAACCAAAGTGATTCATCATGTTGTGACACAAAACAGTCCTTTTTATGAACGCAGTTATTCTATTAGTTATTATCACAATAGTATCGACCATTTACAACCGTTCAACTAAGGATCGTGACTGGATTTAAGTCTTAAAACCCAAGAATATAAATTGATCTAATGTTTAAAATGTCGCAATCCTGTCATCACCATTCCCATTTTATGTTTCGTGACTGCACAAATAACTTCTTCATCTCTAAGAGAACCGCCCGGTTGTACAATCCATTTTATACCTGCTTCTGCAGCTCTCTCAACAGAATCAGCAAAGGGAAAAAACGCATCGCTAGCTAACACCATAGTCTTCTGTTTAGGATGAAATTTTTTGGCTCTTAGGATTGCTTGTTCTACGGCGTCAACTCTGTTGACTTGCCCCATACCTAGTCCTAAAGACTGACCCTGACTAGTAATAGCAATGGCATTACTTTTTAAATGTGCACAAACTTTCATGGCAAAAGTCATTTCATTTCTAATTTCTTTAGTGGGTTCCTCACCTATGATCTTCCAATCGTTTGAAAACTTTTGCTCTATGTGATCTTGGTCTTGAATTAGAAAGCCACCCATAACACGTCTAAAATCAAATTGCGGGCACCAATTAGTTAAATCTGGTGCTTTAAGTAATCGTAGGTTTTTCTTTAAAGAGAAAATTTTTAAAGCACCAGGCGTAAAATCGACGGCGGTTATACATTCTAAAAAAATTGTACTGAGCTGTTCCGCCATTTTATCATTAACAACTCCATTAATAGCTACAATGCCACCAAACACACTCACTGGATCTGCTGAAAGTGCTTTGCTAACGGCGACTTCCCAATTATCAGAAACTCCAACACCACAAGGATTATTATGTTTTACAGCAATACATGTGGGCTCCTGAAAAGAATTTAAAGTCCGTATAGCGGCATCTAAATCCAGAATATTATTATAAGAAAGAGGTTTTCCCTGTAGTATTTCAGCTTCCTGAAGTCCCTTTTCACCATAAACTCTATACCAATTGGCTTGCTGCTGAGGGTTTTCACCATAGCGAAGAGTCTGTACAAGTTCTCCTCCTAATGAAAAATAATTCTGTTGCGAGAAAGATTTCGGCTCTTCAGATTTAGAAAGAGCTCTTGCCACCATAGAGTCATAAGATGAAACATGATAAAATAATTTAGCAGCTAAGGATTTACGGTCTTCAAGATCTAAGGATTGTTTTTTTATTATCCAATCGTAATCCCTTGGATCACAAACAGTTGTAATTTGTGAAAAGCTTTTTGCTGCCGCTCTTAAAAAAGAGGGCCCGCCAATATCAATAAATTCTTGTAAATCTTTATCTTCCAGTCCCTCATCGAGAGCATTTTCAAAGGCATAAAGATTACCCACAACCAAATCAAAAGACTGCAAATCATGTTCTTTAAGTGTATTTTGATCCTCAATACTATAATCGCGAGCCAGCAAAGCCATATGGATGCGAGGATGCAGTGTTTTTACACGACCATCCATTACCTCATCAAAGCCAGTTTGTTCAGAAACTTTAATGACAGAAATACCATTCTCTTGCAACAATTTTGCAGTCCCGCCAGTAGAAACCACTCGCATACCTTTTTCCGCTAGGGGCTTAATAAATTCGACAAGTCCATCTTTATTGGCAACACTGACTAGGGCATTTTTAAACACTGAGTAGATCTCCTAATATTTAAAGATTTTTTAATTATTGTTTGCCTTAGATATCACTTTCTGGACATTAAATCTAGCTCCAAAAATCCCTTGGGCTTTTGTGAGGAAAAAATGAATTAAAGAGATATTTTTGAGGCGAGTGTTTTTAGATCATCGTTTGTGATAAAAATACCGGCACCAATAAAGGTGGACATTTTGTCATCATTAGCCAGCTCGTCTCCACCACCAACAAGATAAAGTCCGTTGAATACCTGGAAGTGAACAAAAGCTCTAAGATTTACATCTTCAAAATCAAAAGCTTCAATAGAAATTCGCAAACGACGATTGAGCAAATGGTAATCAAAACCTAATCCACCTGCACTTTCCATAATTCCACCCTTAATGGTGAAATCCCAAAAATTCTTGGCAAATAAGGCATTAAATTTAATTTTGTTTTTATCTATAGTCGTTGTCGTTGTAGACGTACCACCATTTACAGAAGTATCAACAACATGGGTAACTCCCCGAGGATCATCTACCACACCCAGAATATAATAGCGATCTAAACCAGGTTGAATTTTCACATTTAAATAGGATTTCGCTTTGTCTATATCAGTTAAAAATTCAGAGTGAAAATCTATGCTCGTTTCCATTGTAGAGGCGCCGCCCAAAAACTCATTGACGTTACTTATTGCAGTATTTACGCCCTCTATAGTGTCTTCATCATTAACCAGTCGTCCAAGAGTTCCCTCTCCCCGGTTAATCTTATCAGTAATTTGCTCGGCATTTTCTAGAGTTTTATCTAAGTGATTTAAACTCTGTACAGCATTTGACCACGCCGTTTTAAAACCTTCTGGAGATTCATCGTTTATCATTTTATCTAGTGTTTTAGTAATGCCGTGAACCTGAGCGACGATATCTTTTATTTGTTCTTTATTTTCTCCAGTCATTTGCGCTAGGTCGGAAGTGAGATTTTCAATATTAGAAATGATTCTTCCCAGTGAAGTCTCGCGGCTGCCCTCTTTGGTAGCCTGTTCAATAACTTTAGACACTTCTTTTAAGGAGCTGGCTATATCACCAATTTGATCCATTACTTTATCAAGGGAGGCTTTGTCAGAAATCGCACCGATTTGCCCCTCATCAATTTCTTTATCAGCCAATTTACCTGGAATTAATTCCACATGGCGATCACCTAAAATTCCATCGGATTTAAGCTCACCCATTGCTGATTGAGTCATAGGAACATCATCATCAATTACAATGTGAACGTGGGCCTTGCCATCAACCAGTTTAATATCATCTATGATACCTACTTTTATACCGGCCATTTTAACTGCGGAATTTTTAACCAAGCCGCCAGCGTCTTTCACTTCAAACCAATATTTTTTGCTACCTGAGAGTACGCTTGGACCTTCAGCGACCTTTAATGACATCCCACCAATAAGTGCGGACACTACAACAACTAATAATCCTACTTTAAATTCCGGTGTCGTAAACATTAGCGCTTCTTTAATCCCTTATCTACAAATTTACGCACCAACTCCAGATCCGAAGAAAGAAAATCACTGGGGGTGCCTTGCAACAAAACTTTTCCCTTGTCCAACATCACAACATTTTCACCAATGCGAAAAGCTGCCATTAAATCGTGCGAAACCACAATCGAGGTTGAACCTCTTTGTTTTTGATGGGTCTCTAATATCAAATTATCCACCATTTCTGTCAAAATGGGATCTAATCCCGTTGTAGGCTCATCATATAGCAAAATATCTGGATCAAGGGCCAGGGCTCTTGCCAGTCCAGCTCGTTTTCTCATACCTCCACTCAACTCTCCAGGTAATTTATTAAAATGTTTGGTGTCCATTCCGGACATATGTAACTTTTTCTCAGCAATTTTAACTATTTCTGCAGCAGGAAGATAACGCCGATGCTCATGAATGGGGAATGCTACATTTTCTAGCACTGTTAGATCATCAAATAATGCGGCATTCTGAAAAAGAACTCCAAAGCTGCATCGCAATTTCACTAAATCAGATTCTTGTAAACTCACTAAGTCTTTACCCAAAACACACACATGTCCGTAAGTGGGTTTAAGCAAGCCCAACATGTGCTTAAGCAAAACACTTTTTCCGGTTCCCGAATAACCAATAATGACAGTCAGCGATCCACGCGGTATCGACAGATTTATACCATTGAGTACAAATTCTTTACCACCATCAAAAGACTTTCTTAGATCTTTAATCTCAATCGCAAATTCTTTTGTCATGATCTCAACCGGTCAATGTATAGTAAAAACGAATTAAATTTGTCATAATGAAATTCAAAATAATAATAAGTACCATACTGTTTACAACACCTTTATTGGTGGCTTCACCTACACCCTTAGCTCCTCCTTTAGTAAAATAACCTGCATTGGAACAAATAGTTGCAAAGGTCAATCCAAACACGGCAGACTTTATTAAGCCTTCATTAATGTCCCTGGGGTTTATCCATAGTTGAATTTTATCCCAGAATATGGCCTCATCTAAACCCAAAACATTTATACATAATAAATGAGAACCCAACATTGCTATAAAATCAAAAATTCCACAAAGTAAGGGCATAGTTATTAGGGCTGCTACCATGCGGGGCATAACTAAATATTGCTTCGGGTCGACGCCCATCACTTCGAGAGCATCTATTTGTTCACTCACTCTCATCGTACCTAAACGCGCTGCCATGGCTCCCCCGGCACGAGCAGAAACTATTAGACCTGTTAAAACGGGACCTAATTCTCGAGTTATACCCAATGCAACTGTGGGTCCCACAAGATTGGTTGCGTTTACCAACTGGAATCCTAAATAAATTTGATAAGAAAGTGCCATACCGGTAAAACTTCCAGTGAGTAAAATAATTAAAACCGATTTGTTGCCAATAAATTCCATGTGTCGAATGATTTCATCTGTGCGCTTGGGCTTACTGCCAAATAACTTTAAAGACTCATACATAAAAATGGCTATTGAGCCTGTACTTATAAAAAAATTGTAAACAGTATTCCATAAATCAAGGGCAACACTGTCTAAAAACTGGTTAAATTTTTCTCTTTTTTCTAAAAAACTATTTAACATAAATACGTGGCACTCTTTTACTTACACTCGTAAGTAGCTCATAAGAAATTGTCGATGCTCTTTTCGCTACTTCTTCGACTGCTAAAATAGTATTGTTGCTCTCCCCAAATAAAATTACTTCTTCTTTCCAATTTCCAGAAGTGGTTGTTAAAATATCTGTCAGATCTACCATAGTATAATCCATGCATACAGTTCCTACTACGGGTGCTGTTTTCCCTCGATACATTATAATACCTTGTTGCGAAAACAATCTATGAAAACCATCAGCATATCCTATTGGAATTACGCCAATAATAGAATTGCGCGGCGCAACCCAGCGCCCCCCATAAGAAACTTTTTCACCTTTTTTTAGGTTATGATACGCAATGACTTCGGATTTTAATGTCATAACTGGTTTTAAATTCAAATTATTCCAAATGTTTTTTTGTTTCTGGCTTAAATTGTGCAAATGTGGTTTCACTCCATAAAGAGCAATTCCAGGTCTGGCTCCCCAGCTGAGTGTTGGACTCATTGAATGCGCAATCAGCCCGGCACTGTTAAAAAGATGAGCCTGATTTGCTTGAATACTAAAATGCTTTAATCCCTCTTTAAATTCTTTAATTTGATAAGACGAAAAAGAATTTTCATCAAAATAATCTTCTGCTATGGCAAGATGGGAACATATTCCCACAATTTTAATTTGCGGATTGTTATTTAAAACAATTAAAAGATTTTCCCATTCCTTTTTGTCAAAGCCCAGTCGATTCATTCCCGTATTCAACTTAATATGGATATTCAACTCATAACGACTTTCCACTAAAGCTTGCAATTGCTCCATAACAGACACGACAGGAGTTAAATTTAACTCCCTAACTGTAGAAATGGCTTCTTTACCAAATGGACCAAAAACTAGAATATCTTCAGTAGAAACTCCAGACTCTCTTAGATCTTGAGCTTCCTCTATAAGTGCTACGCCAAAGGTTTTACATCCCTCATCAATTAATGCCTTAACCGATTGTGAGTCCCCATGACCATATGCCGAAGATTTCACCATGGGACAAAAAAAGCTTTGTTTGTCCTGAAGTTTTTTTAAAACACGATAGTTATGTCGTAAATTTTGTAAATGAATTTCAGCAAAGGTCTTTCTAATCATCTAGAGTTTTGAACCATCTAATACAAAATCAGGTATAAATCCCGCTGGAGCAGAGGCTAAACAAACCTTATTACTGCCGCCCTTTTTGACTTCGTCTACGGCCTCATCAGCCGTTTTCAAAATATCTTCATAACTCTTACTATGAGACGGGTATTCACTGACTCCCACAGAAACTGTAATGCTTTTATGACCAGATATAACTTTAGAAAAATCCGCAGATTCAAATATTCTTCGCATCCTCTCTGCTTTGATGGCTCCCCCTAATTTTCCAGTGTGAGGTAAAATTAAACCAAAATTAAATTTATCCAACCGACCAATAATGTCATTTACTCGACTATGACGCCTTAGAATGGTTGCACACATTTTAAGTAACATGTCTTGCTCATATTGATTCAATTGGGATTGAACTTCTTCGGTTTGGTCTAAGGAAATTAAAACAAGTGTCACGGGTAAGGTTAAACGACGTGAACGAGCAATTTCATTTTTTAAAGTATCCAAAAAGTACTCTCTATTTAAAACGCGAGTTTTGTCATCATGGATGGAAACTGTATGTAGCTTTTTAATTAAATTAATTTGGCCTACTTTTAGAGCCAAGGCCTTAACGCAAGATTTAATATAAGTGTCACCTTGCAAATTAATATCTATGTTTAAAATAACAAAGATCCCTTCTGGAATGCCATTGACTATTAAAGGAAAAGCTACGTATTGATTGACATTAAGTGCTGATTTTAAAAGCTTTTTTAGTGATTGTAATTTCATTGGGGTTTTTAAAATATCTATGCTGAATCGTTTCTCTTCTCGGGTTAATTCTATCCCAAGACCCCTCACCTTATCTATATTTGTCACAATACTTTGAGAAGCAACGAGTGACTGATGAGATGGAATATATTTAAAGTAAATAATTTCTTTTTTTGAAAGATGACGAGATGTTTCTGTTAAAAAACTATCAATAACTTCTTTTAGGTTTCGTTTTTCATGTAATTGACTTATCCAAATATCAAAGAACGGCATTTCATTTTTGCCACTGAACCCTTCATTTCTTAAGCTACGATTTTTAAGTTGCTCATTCATGTATATGTAATAGTCGCACTCGGAGGCACGATCCACTGCACGAACTAAAAAATCAAGGTTGTCTTCGTGATAGGCAACACAATCATAAACTCCACGTCGAATCAAATGACTGGTTGAAAATAACTCGTGCTGATCGGCATAAATGATAATATGAACTTCAGGTAACAATTCTATGACTTCTTCAATAAATGTATCTCCTAGAACAATTAACATATCTTGTTCTAGCAGTATTGTATGAGGAGGGTTTTCTTTCACGGTTTCATAAAACTGTTCAGCTGTTTGAAATTTTAGGGTGGTGTATCCCGCTAGTGAAAATGTTTTATAGACTTCTTCACCACGAGCCAATTGTCCGTCTATAACAAAAACAGTAAATGATGGGCGATATTGATTTATTTTCAATTGTCACTCCGTAGTTTGGGACGTCGTATATTCACCACAAGGTCTTTATCCTCTTCTTCATTCAAATTATTTGTCAACGGTCTAACTCTTGGTATTTCAGGCATAGCTAGCTCACCATCTAATAAAGGAGTTTTATCAGATAGAACTTTCATGTTCGGAGACAAGTAAGGATCAGTAACTTTTTTCAATGGCGGGGATATCTCCGAGGCTTTTGGCGGCTTTACCATCACAAAATCATCTTCAGGCAACTCAATATCTGAAGAGCTATTCGGAGCCATGGAGCTTTCACTTACAAATTCAATGGCAGACTCTTTTTCCATATCAGAAATTTCTTGGCTCAATCTAATAGATGGCTCTGAATTCTCTCTAATTGAAGTCCTTACTTCTTTTTTGGGTTCTGACGAAACATAAAACTCATCTTCGGGATACTCTTCTGTTTCAAAACCACTAAAGGATTCTTCTTCATTTTTAACTTCACCGGACAATACTTCAAGGATTTCATCTTTAGTTAAATCTTCTAAATCGCCCTCAGTCGACTTCTGTTCATCAATATAGTTTTGAACTTCATGTTCCGATGCCACTGGTAAATAAATTTCTAGACATAGCTCCCCACTTGTTGCAGAAGATACTTTAATCACACCTTCAAGATGTTTAATAAGTGCATTGGCTATAGATAGTGAAAGTAAGTCTTCAATACCAGAAATTTCCTGACTATAAGGTTCTAATAAGTTGTGCACTTGCTCTACAGTTAAGCTGTCACTATTGGATTGAATTTTAAATAAAACTTCATTGTGATTGTCTTGAGTTGAAAAGGAAAGGTCTCTTAAAACCTGTTCTGTGAAATTGGCAATTAAAAAATTAAAAATCAAAGACAGAGCTTTTTCTAAGTTCATTTGCTGACTTCGAATAAATTTTTTGGACTGAAAATTTTTATGAACCTTTATTCCCTTATCATTAAAAATCTTTAGTTTTTCTCTCAACATATCATTTATGACATCATCTAGAAGAACAGGTTTAAATAAGATTTCACTGTCTTTAACTGCTAAAGATAAATCATCCAAAAGTGCACGTACTTTTCTTGTTTCCTTTTGGGCCAAATCAATACTCATTTGAGTCGTATGGTGATCTGGACCCACTTTGGCCATTTGCAAATGACCCAACAATGCATTTAAAGGATTTGATATCACTTGGGCCAAGTTCAAACTGAAGTTTTTAAATAAAACATATTTTTCAGTTTCACTGACTACTGCCGAGGACTCTTCTTTTTGAGAAGGATTTATTAATCTATGGGAAACTTCAACTTCATCTAATTGACTTTGCAATGTCTCTAAAGTGGGTAACAATTGCTTAGCCTCACTCATAAAGCCCTCGGGTTGTGAGAGTGGCTCCCCGCGCACGAGCTGATTGAGGGAGGTGCGAAAATAAATTAAAGTTTTTTCCAATGGCAAGAGAACAACACTAAAAATTAAAAACATGGCTATAACTAAAATAGCAAAACCCATAATTAATTCCGTCCAATTTATGTAAGATAAATAACCACCAGTGGTTAAACTATGAACCACTCCAACAGTTAAATTTGTTCTTGGAACGATTTCAAAACTCAACACTAATTTTTCATCAGCATTTTCATACTTTGTTTGAACACCGGAAAAGTGTTTGCTATTCAAAGCCAACTGACTCAGGGGATGGTTGTCGACATTGGATCCCAAATACTTTTTCTCAGGATGAACAATGGCCTTTGTTTTATTAGCTAGTACAAACACTCTATGATCTGATGTTTGTTTGGCATCCAACAGCGAAGAAATATCATTGGGCTCTAAAAAACCACCTAAAATAGAGTTCTTAGACTTATAAAATACGAAAATAAATTCATTATTGGCAGATAATTCCATATAGTGAAAGTTCAATTGATCTTTGATATCAGCATTGGCAATGGGAATTTCAGAAAGTTTTTGTTTAAAACTATTTCGATCTAATTTAGAGCTTCGATTCCTGAATTCTTCTATACTCAGTTTGGAGTTTTCATAGGATAACTCTGTTAAAGCTAAAAATGGACCATAACTCATAAGCCCCTTGTCAAAGTGAGCATTAAGAAGAGCTTTCTTAATTTCTTCAGTATAAAACACTAAAGCTTGACTAATAGCAGAAGCCTCACTCAAAGCCAGACTCTCTATTTGCTGACCTTCTTTTTTATTTAAACTTTGTGTTAACAACCAGTAGGAAAGTGTGAGTGACATGAAAATTGTAAGACTGATGGGTATTAATAGTCGAAATCTAAAATTCACAAATAACCTTCCGTGGAAATATTAATATTTAAGTTCCCGTTCTTATTATAGTTTTATTCGACTCGCAGGATCAAGATCTGGCTTAAACTAGACCCTTGTTTTTTGTTAATATTCATAATTTACGACCCGCATTATAAATGAGACCTATGAATAACTACATTTTATGAAACAGTGACTGGTCAGTTGGGATTTAAGTAGACATAATTCCGACCAGACGAATAAATTATGTTCATGAAAAATCCCCCTATTGTTATTGTCGGAACTGGTATTGCTGGGCTTTATTATGCTCTTAAAGTGGCGAGTAAACATTCCGTTGTCATGGTCTCCAAAACAAAACTAAATTTAGGGAATTCTTTAATGGCCCAAGGGGGAATTGCCGCAGCTATAGCTAAAGACGACAGTATAGAAAATCATATTCAAGACACCTTAACTGCCGGTGCGGGTTTGTGTCGCAAAGAAGTGGTTGAAGAAGTCGTTTCCATGGGCCCTCAACTCATTGATGAGTTAGCAAAAGTTGGGGTTCCTTTTACAACTAGCAATCAGGAATTTTCTTTACATCGTGAGGGAGGACACAGCGCACGAAGGATTTTGCATGTAGATGATGCCACCGGCGCTGCAATTCATAATAGTTTGCTCAGTAAAGCCATAGCTCATCCAAATATTGAAATGTTAGAAGATCACATGGCCATTGATATTATTCATGAACAACACTTGAATAAAACTCCAACACCTAAAAATCGTTGTTTAGGTATTTATGTTTTAGATATCAAAAAAGCTGAAGTAAAAAGTCTACCCGCAATTCAAGTCGCCTTAGCCACTGGGGGTATTGGTAAAACATATCTTTACACTTCTAATTGGAGTGGAGCTACTGGAGATGGCATTGCTATGGCTTGGCGAGCAGGATGTCGAATTGCCAATTTAGAATTCATGCAGTTTCATCCCACTTGTTTGTATCATCCCAATGAAAGAAATTTTTTAATTTCCGAAGCTTTGCGTGGTGAGGGTGGGCGACTTATTAATGATGAGGGTGAGAATTTTACATTAAAATATAACTCCTTAGGTGATCTCGCACCCAGAGACATTGTAGCACGAGCCATCGATGCAGAATTAAAAAAATCGGGTAAAGAATGTGTTTATCTTGATGTCACAATGTTCTCCAAAGAATATTTATTAAAGCGTTTCCCCAGTATATTCAAACGTTGTTTATCTTTAGGAATAGAAATTGATAAAGAGCCAATACCTGTTGTTCCAGCAGCCCATTATTTATGTGGAGGAGTATTGGCCAACACTCATGGTCAAACTGATCTTGAGGGACTTCTTGCATTAGGCGAAACTGCCTTTACAGGTTTGCATGGGGCCAATCGTTTAGCCTCTAATTCACTTTTAGAATGCCTGGCCTATTCTTATAACTCGGCAAAACATTTTTCTTTTCCCGCTTTTGAGTGGCCCAAAGAACTCCCCTCCTACCCTATGAAGTTTAACAAAAATGATGAAGATGAAATGACGGTAATAAATCACCTTTGGGATGAAGTTCGTAGAATAATGTGGAATTATGTGGGGATAGTGAGGACAACAAAGCGCCTTCAAAGAGCTCAACTGAGATTAGTGAATCTTATGGAAGAAGCTGATGAGTATTATAGAAATTTTCATATTCACCCTGATATTATAGAGCTAAGAAACATTGCCACTGTTGCAGATCTAACTGTGAAGTGCGCTTTGGCCAGAAAAGAATCGCGAGGGATTCACTTTAACTTAGATTATCCCGAAAAATTAAAAGTAGCAGAAGATACTTTATTTTAAAGTATCTATAATTTTGTTTACACTAATCAAATTAGAAGCTTTGAAGTTAAAATAAACATCGAATTGATAAAACTTCACAATATGTTCGTCCCTGTATTTAGATTTTTTTCCTTCATAGCCCTTATAGACTCTTGGACGTGGATCCAATTGCAATGTTTCTTCGATAAGTAATTTTAGGTTAGCTTGTCCCAATTGTATTAAATTATTCTCGGCCTCAGCTGTCCACTCCAATTGAATATCATTCTCGGCAAGATCTTGCACCCAACCTGCGTGGGCCTCGGGTTGAGCTTCCACACTGGGTATATATGGCTTAATATCTAATACAGGAGTGCCCTCGATAAGATCTATTCCCCTTACCCATATTCCACCGCCCTCAACATTATCAATTTCCACTAAGGATAAACCAATTGGGTTTGGGCGATGGGGACTGCGGGTAGAAAACACTCCTATCTTTTCTCCACCCAATCGTGGGGGATGGACTTTTGAGTGAAATTTTTTTGAATTGTTTTTGTGAAATACAAAAATTACCCAAAGGTGGGAAAACTCTGCTAAACCTTGTAGGGAAAGCTCAGGTTGATTTTCAGAAAAAATCTGTAAAAAAGCACGGGAATGTTTTGTTAATCCCGGTTGCCTGGGAGTACCAAATTTATCGGTAAAACAAGATCTCACCTGCCCTATGGCCTTAAAATGAAAGTCAATTGTGTTTAGATTTAACATAAATATAGTCAGACCTTAAAAATACCTGAGTTTTGATAATAAAAATTTAGTTTATTTTCAGTTTTATCATTAACTATGTTTGATTTTTGGCTTTGGCAAGTCTGTACATTAGAAAAAGTATATTATCACAAAATTTAGGGGCCCCATGGCTGAGTGCCATCAATAAAGGTAGTACCAGAGCTGGGAACATTGCGAGTGAAGAGTTCAAAACCTTTTTTACTGCGTGCACCTAAGGGCAGCTGAGCATTTTGAAGGCTTTTTCCCGAGGGATCAAACCCACGCATGTCTACTTTGGAAAATATCATATTCTTATAAGATTGAGTATGAGTATTGGCGTTAATTGCCGCCCAATTTATATTTTTAGCTTCTGTAAAATTAATCCCCGAAATATCCATAGTTACAAGTGGATTGAATTGTGTAAGATCTAGACCACTTAGGTCTGCACTACTCAAGCCAAAAGAATGAGAGTTCCCATTATTAATCATAGACCAGGGGATATTGGTAGCATCTTTTAATTTTAAACCATTTATGGGTACAACATTTGTTAAATTGAAAGCACTTAAATCTAAACCAGAAAAATTAACATTTGTTAATTCGCGAGTGGTATCGTTGATTGCCGCCCAAGGAATATTGGTCGCGTTTGCAAAACTACATCCGGACATCAAACGTGTGTTTGGCGGATTGAAGCCCGACATGTCTACACCACTAAAATTCATATTCTGCAAGTGTGTAGCATGAGTATTATTATTAATGGCTGTCCAGGGAACATTAGTAGCATTGCTAAAATTGATATCTTTAATTGATAAAGTAGTTGATGGATCAAAACTTGTGAGATCCAAGCCACTTAAATCTGCCCCAGTTATACCACCAGTATTATTGTTAATGGCTGTCCATGGAATATTAGTGGCTCCACTTAATTTGATATTTGTAATTGTTTTTCCTGTGGGAGGGTTAAAACCTGTGAGATCCACTCCACGAAGATCTAACTGATAAAGACCATTCCCGTAAGTGGTAGCATGAAATACTGACCAAGGAATGCTTATTGCGTTTAACAACTTAATACCTGTAATAGGTATATTCGTAGGGGGATTAAAATCACCTATATTCACATTTGCGAAATTTAAATTTGAAAGTCCAAAGAAAGAAGAATTACTATTTATAGCAGCTTGTGGAATATTTGTAACATTACTAAAATTGATATTGGATAGTCCCATTGCCGTTGGGGGATTAAAACCAGTTAAATCTAATCCACTTAAGTTTGCGTTTATTAACCCAGAGAAGGAGGTGTTTGCATTAATAGCCGCCCAAAGAATATTAGATGCTCCTTCAAAATTAATACCGGAAATTGTTGCTGTACTTATGGGATTAAACCCGCTTAAATTTAAATTCGATAAATTTAAGCCGCCAACATTGCTATGACTATTGATACCTGCCCATTGAATATTTGTCGCATTACTTAAATTTAAAGATGTAATGGAATTCAGCCCAGAGGCATCAAAACCCGTTAGGTCCAATCCACTTAAATTTGCACCACTCAATCCAGAGGCATGCGTATTGGCATTGATAGCAGCCCAGGGAATATTGGTCGCATTAGTTAGATTAATACCACTAATTTTCATTGTTACTGGTGGATTAAAACCTGTTAAATCTAAACCACTCAAATTCACTCCCGACAATCCGGCCGCACTGGTGTTAGCATTAATGCTATTCCATGGTATATTTGTACATCCAGTAAAATCAAAATCAGAAATTATGTGTTCTGAAAAATCCACTTGCGAAATATCTATACTTGAAAGAGGTAGCCCCTTATCTAAGGTTACTGTTAAAAGAGCCCACAGAATATCTTTGGCCTGCGCTGAAGTGACTTGGGGATTAGTTACCGAACCTGTAGCGATTAAATTTATTTTCTGTGATAATTCTTTAAGTTGATTTGTGTTTAACTCATCTCTATCAAAAAATAACTCGAAAATTGCCTCTATGGGCACTTCATCAATTCGTTCAAAAAGCTCATCGATTTGTTCGTCATCTAACTTTTCTGTTTTAACTAAATTTAACCAATCAGAAGAATTTTCAGGCAAACTAGAATTTCCACCTGGTGATGTTGGATTTGTGGGACTCGTGGGGGATGGGTTAGTGGTCGCTTGTTCTACTTTAGATATTTCCTTATTGAGTTTACAAGATGTAAATAGAACGGCACTCGCAAATAGCATAGAAAACTTAATAAAAATATATAACTTGAGCTTACGTTCACTATTCATAATGTAAGTTATCGGCCACTTTCAGACTCTACTAAAGTCTTTATTTCTGCCTACACTCTTAACTTTGGAAGATTTTGTCAGCGTGGTGCGTATAAGTATTTAGAATGATTGAAAAGCTAAGCTCCTTGTTGTTGAATTAGGTTTATTAAAAGCAAAATAAAACAATAATAACAGGAGCTTAGCTATGCATCTTGATTTAACAAAATTACGTTCTGAATGGAAGCTGTATCATCACGAGTCAGAGCCATTAAGTAAAAAAATATTGTCTCTTATTGAGTTAGTGAAGCTCAAAATGGAGCATGGTCATAACTATGATTGGCACTACCGGTATATTGCTTCAAAAATGGGTGTGAGTGAAAGAAGTGTTTATCGTTGGAAGGCTCAATATTTAGCTGGTGGCATTAATGAGCTTCGTCCTAAGAAAGCTCCCGGTAAAAAGAAAAAGGCGATGAGTGGTTGGATTGCTCATCATATAAAAGAGATGAGGCTAAACTATAACTGGGGTGCGGAAGTAATATGTGCTCATTTACGCGAAGACTTGGGTATTTACTTAAGCCAGTGGAAGGTGCACCAGTTCTTACTTGAGCGTGGCTTTATTAGTCGAATAAGAAGGCGCACTAAAAAGAGTAAACACACCAAAGTAGTTAAAGTTATAAAACCAGGAGCCCATACTCAAATAGATGTAAAACACCTTCCACACATACTTCGTAATAAGAAGAAAGCTTACGTTTATAACTTCGTAGATCACGCTTCAAAGTGGCAATTCAAGTTGGCTTTTGAGGGCTGTGGCGTCTTCGAGACCGTGCGTTTTATGGAGGCTTTAATAAAAGTGTGCCCCTTTAAAATACAGCGCTTGCAGAGTGATAATGGTTCGGAATTTAGTTATAAACACATGTTTTGGATAATACCGGATGCTCCGAAAGAGCATCCCTTAGAAGAGTTTTGTCGCAAGCATGACATAGATAAAAAACTTATCCCCGTAGGGGAAAAAGAAGTGAATGGATTAGTCGAAAGATCTCACAGAATGGACGACAACGAGCTCTACGACACGATAAATCCAATTAACATCACTCACTTTAATCGACTGCTTAGTGAGCATGTAAAGTGGCTTAATGAAAGTCGAAGAAGAAAACCACTCAACTGGAAAACAGCTAATGAATATTTAAAGGAGTTCAAACAAAAAGCCGAGGAAGAAATTATCAACGAGGCAGCTTAGTATTCACTGTCAGACTCAACCAAAGCCTACATTATTTCTGTTTACTCTGTTTACATTATTTCTGTTTACAGCAATTCCGTATGAATCAAAATGAGAAAGTCTGAAATTGCTCAATAGTTTTGCAATGTTCCCTGCCAAGAAAAGTAGACATACCTATCCACCCAGTCCTAATATGGACCAGCAAGGTTTTAATTTGCGAATTTTTTGACTCAACGAGGGGGGGTATCGGCTCTTTCAAATAGCCACATTTTTAAGTGGCAAATTATGAAGAGTTTAGTTCGAGTTTTACCTGCAATATTGGCAAATCATAAATGGGCATTTTTATGCTGCTAAATAAAGTTGCAAGGCGTTCCAGAATCGGCGTTGACTGCCGACCTTCTGGATTAGCGTTTCCCTCTCGCCAGAGGTAAAACATTTTTGAGAATAAGTGGCTATTTGTACCAGCCCAAAAAACACATTTGGTAGATTATCAAAGTGACCAAAATTATGCTCGATGAAACACCCTCGTTTTTGTTCATTAAAGGTGACGTTTTCTATTTTAAATCTAGCCCGACCTCCAGCGGCGACTTCTTTGACGTTGTTTTCGTGTAAATAAATATCAGTCATCCAAGTGTTGTAATACAAAACATTGCTGTTGGTGTCTGTGACAGAGTACTCGAGTAAATGGACAAAAGTAAAATCATCGGCTTTTTGATCTTGCTTGATGGGCAGTTTATTCGACCACTGGTAATGGTGTTGTAGATCCTCTGCATCTTTAAAGATCCATTCTTCTTTCTGCTCATGCAAATAATCATACCAAGAAAATAGCTCCTTATTTCTTTCTGGTTTCGCCGTGATGATAAATGACCAGCCATTTTCTTTGAGCTGTTTGGTGATAGGGGCTGTAGCGAATAAGTTAGCCTAAACGACTGCACCTGCTTTTTTCGCTCCAGCCGCTGGTGAATTTTTTGTAGTATTTTATTGAAGGCCGACGAGGGAATCTTACTCAAAGCGTAACGAAGCTCATCCTCACTGGGGACGGCTTTAATCGTAAAAAATTCATTGAGATTCGAAATGGCCACACTGTTATCTCGGAACTTCAGAACAAAAGATCTTAGAGACCGATAACGAAACAAAAACATACAGAGCCCCAACAAAACAACTTCACCCAGAGGGTAATGGCAGCTGGCGCGACGTCGTTTCTCTGGCACGCACTGATAAATCCACTGCACCCATTGGGGGGAACATTTTATAAATCAATTTAAAACTTTTTGAATAATCCTGAAGTTCGATCAAATGATGCCTCTCTTTAGATTTGCCACAAATATTGCTTCCAGAAAACACTTCCGCAAGTTGTTAATTGACATCGCTACCGCAAAAGTTATATCCGTAGGATTCATGGCGCAAAAAAGATTTTCAAATGTCCTGTTTAATATGAAAAGTCCAAAGATCTTTGGCGCTAGCTTGCTAAAGCTTCAACCCGAAGACAAAAAGACCGATATCGACCAAACGCCATACTTGGTGCTGAAATCCAAATAATAACTAAAGGCAGTCGTAGTTTTCTACGTAAGGCGAATGGTGAGGCCGTTGATTGCATCTTAAAATCCCAGGCCAAGCGCTGGGGTATTCGACTTTATAGATATGAAAATGTTGGCAATCACTTGCATATTCTTTTAAAAACTGGGCATCGGAGGTGGCTGGCCGGTTATTTGCGTTCGGTAACAGGGTTGATTGCTCGTCATATTTTGCGGGCCGAAAGAGGTTGTGGAAAGTCTATACAGTTTTGGGAAGCTCGGCCATTTTCACGAGTGGTGACTTGGGGCAGAGCTTATAAAGCTATTCATAGGTATTTCGATAAAAATCATATGCAAGCTGTGGGTTTTAATTGGGAAGATTTTTCTAGCGAGTTAGGGCAGACATTGGCGGATACTGGCTAAGAAATTGGCCTCTAGTCTAAAGTTCGGGAGCGGCGCAGCTGTGAGAAAAGATAAAATTATAGGTACCTAGGGCTGGCCTCTGCTGCGATAAACAAACTCATACGGAATTGCTGTACCCACAGAGCGATTTTGATAAGACTAAGTGATTTTAAAACTTCAATTAGTGAGAAACCATACTTATTATAATACTTGTTAACTCCGACCTTGTGTCGAAAAAACATAACTCCTCTCCTTATGACTACAATTTATATTACTCTAAAATAGGTTTTAGTAGAATGAAATAAACTGGCTCATTATTATTTTGAGGGTAACAAGGTTAATTTTGATTCTGAGGAAAATAATGGCTCATTATTATTCTGTGGGTAAAAAGGTTAATTTTGATCTGAGGAAAATAATTCTCAATTCGAGATTCTCACTCTGAGAACTCGACCTTAATCCATAAATTGGGTGAAGATTTTGGGGTTTTATGCTGACCCTGCTTTTTTTCCTATTTTATTGAATTTCCACTAACTAATTTTTTAATATGAACAAGCTTTTTTGACTTATCATCCACGCGGTAATAACCGCCTTGGCCATCAGCTTCAATAAAAGTACAAACTACTTTATTGGTTTTGGTACAGAATTTATTTTTCTGAACATACCATGTTCCAACTATTTTCTTTGAGTCCTGGCCCTTACCAAGGAATTTTCCATCTTTTGCATGATACCAAATACCAGTAGTTTTTTTAATCATATGAACCGAAGTTCCCGTTTTATCTGTGAATGCCGATTTAATTTCCTCTCCACTCAAATACTTCTGTGCCCCTCCCAAAAGAGAAAGAGAAATAATAGCTAACAAAATTGTCCAATTAGTTTTTTTCACAATAACCCCCTAGTTAAAAAAATCTCTATAAATCCTGCCCCACAGACCTTAAGCGCGAGGCCGACAAAAAAGTCTCGCTATTTACTCTGTCGCTGCCTCACCAAAACGGAATGTAAAACCTCCACCAATAAACAGAGAGGTCCCTGGATTCACATTAAACTTCATATCTACTCGAAACCACAAATCTCTCGATACAACACTCATCACCCCACCGCCGACATGGCCACCACCGAAAATTTTTTGTTCTTGGGTCAAAGTTTCATAAATAATCATGTCGCCTCCAATATAAACTATCCCCACCAGTTCCTCGATGGGCATATCCATACGAAAACTCAAACTGAGTTGTTTCCAAGAAACTCCCTCACCATTTCCGGCATTGGCAGTAAATTCTGTAGTTCCAGCTCCACCCATACCAAAGCCTGCTCGCAATCCCCATTGAGGTTGGATTTCTGAAGCTCCCGGAACCTGATTCGGAAGAAGGCTACCAATTTGAGCCCCCAATTCGTAGTTTGCATTAAATGGAACATTCTCTCCCTCTTGAGCCAATAAAAGTGGAGAGTAAGCTAGTAAAAACAAGAAAATAACTTTTAAAAATGATTTCATTTCTACTGACATTACAATATGTTAGATGACTGAGGTCAATGGGACAAGTGTCCTTGACGAAATATTGCTATTTTGAGGTATATTTATCTAATGAGCGAACAATTTGAAGCCGTTTTTTATGGCTACCAACAAACGGAACTTTTTTATCATATTTGGCAATGTTCAAATCCCAAAGGAACTCTACTTGTTAGTCATGGACTTGCAGAACACTCAGAATGTTATAAAGAGTTTGCCGAGGACCTAAACCGACTCAATTTTAATGTTATTGCCTACGATCTTCGTGGTCATGGACGATCAGAAGGACAACGGGGAGTCGTTGAAAACTTTGAATATTATTGTCACGATTTAAACTTGTTTACTGAGTACTGTTTAAAGGAATACAAAAAAAACTTGCCCTTCTTTTTGTTTGGCCACTCAATGGGTGGTTTGATCAGTGCCAAAACACTAATAAGTCATGAAATTAAAGGCATCGATGCCGTAATTTTCAGTTCCCCATGTTTTGGCTTAAAAATAGAAGTGCCAGCTTGGAAAGAAAAATTGGTGAGTCTAACTTCTCAATGGTTGCCTAATTTAACCATGTGGAATGAGCTTCGCTACGATGATCTTATTAGAGATACAGATAAAATTAAGACTTACGAAAGCGATCCTTTGCGCCATGATAAGATTTCACCACGATTATTTTTAGGTATGCTAACAAGTATTGAATATGTTGAAAGTAATGAACATGAATTCCATTTGCCTGTTCTCGTTCAAGTCGCCGGACAAGACAGGATATGTAGCCCGGCATCGGGGGTTAGATTTTATGAAAACTGCTCAAGTAAAATTAAAAAATTGCAAATTTATGAAGAGAGTCTGCATGAAATTTATAATGATTTAGATAGACAACTTGTAATTAAAGATTTGCAAAAGTTCCTTCAAAGATTTGTTAAGTCCAACGAACAGGAGTCAAAACAGTGACCTTATATAAACCTTTCTACATAATCTCTGTGTTAATTTTAAGCTTGAGTGCTTGCTCAACAGCTCCAAAAAATACAGATTTAGAAAAGGTGTTTAGACAAATACCTGATTCTGAATATAAAAAAATAATGGATGAGTACACTTTCAATGATAAGAAATATAATGGTTTTTACAACACTTACGATTCTACTATTACAATTATAAATTCTGTGGTCTCTGAAGCCTTATTGCAAAGAGATGGCTTCTTTATGCAGTGGGACAGTGCTAAAGCACAAAGTGAAAGGGAGAAATCCATTCAAAAAATGTCTTCAAGTTCAGAGTTTTTTATTAGCATGTACACACCACAGTCGGGTCACAATGATTTAGACAAAGCCAATTCTATGTGGAAAGTGGTTTTAGAGTCCGCTGGTCAAAGGTACGAAGGCAAAGTTACCAAATTAAAAAAGAATTTAGTTCAAACACAAAATTTGTTTCCCAACCACACTCGTTTTAATAAAGCTTATATTGTAACATTTAATGTACCTATGACACGGATCGAGCGAGAAAAAAGTGTTATCATACTCACAAGTTCCTTGGGAAATTCCACTTTTCGATTCTAATCTAAAATTATATTTTTGGGTTAAACTAAGACGACTTTCTCTTCCAGCGGAAAGAGAATGGCTTTTTTAATATTTTTGTAACCCATTTCCAACAAGGGTTGGGAGTAAAGTTCCAACTGACTAATGGCTTTTTCCGTATAGCGACTGGAACCTGACTTATAATCAATGAGCCAAACTTCATCTTGCACTTCGCCCCATAGATCAATCTGGCCTTCTAATATATAGGGTTCTTTTAGCCATTGAAAACCCCACTCCACATAACCGGTTTTCAATAACAAATTCATCGGTGGACTTTTTAGATTCATTACCCAATGGTAGGCTTTTAAAACTGTGTTTTGATCTTTGGATAAAAATTTCTCCTGAATGTACTTCTCTGGTTGCCAATTTAATTGATAGCGAGATTTTTCGAATAATAAATGTATATCCGAACCCATTTGAGCAATTTTGGCACCTTCAAATAGAGCTTCTGCCTTTGTATTATCACTTTTTTGATCTGTAATTTGATCTATATTTTGAAAACTAGAAGATTGTAATTCTAAATATTTTGTTATGGATATTTTTTGCAATTTTTGACTTTGGTTATTTAACCTTAAAATTGGCTCGATAGTTTTTTCATCAGTTTTTTTAATTTCCCAAGAAGGTATTTCTATAGATTGATCAGATTCACTATATTCACTACAATAACCATCTCTTTGTTGCTTCCCTGGTAAAAGCTCGTAGTGGCTTCTTCCTAACCAAGATTGCTCATGAATTTTATTTGACCAAGATATATATACATTTTTAACTGCCCGAGTTACAGCAACATAAAAAAGTCGATCGGACTCTTCTAGTTCTCTTTCTTTCATCAAGTTAATATAGTTATGATCTAAAATAGACTTATTCTTGCCCGCTTCCTCTTCTGCTGGAAGAGCGAAAGACCATAAATATTGATCCTCATCAATATGAACTCTGTTATTTTCCTTTGCACCCCCACTCTGCTGTGGGGCCTTACCACAATCCAAAATAAATACATGTTCAAATTGCAATCCTTTTGAAGCATGTATGGTCATTAAATTAACGCAACTAGGTTCTAATGCCGCAACTGCATCGGCCTCTTCCCCCCCCTCACTTTCACTAAGGTCAATTTGTGACTGATTAAGAAAGTGAAAAATATTAAATCCTGGCTTTCCTTCTTGTTCTTGCCATTGGGTTATCATCTTCCACAGATTAGATTCTCTTCTTCCTGAAGCATCATGATAGTGAGAATAAGTAAAAACTTGCCACTCTTTTAAATAATGAAGGGTACAGGATAACAAACCGATTTCATGACTTTTTTTAAGTACCGAATTTAGCAAATGAACTTTAGGATGATCCTGAGCTTTTAAAAAACTCCATAAACCCTGCTGACGACTGGACCATTTTTGTGTCCAAGCAATTAACAATGGGTCTTCGACTGCAAGCCAAGGCGAACGTAAAAGGGATATAAGATTTTCATTATCATTGGTGTTTACTAAAAACTTCACAAGGGAAAGCACGTCCAAAATTTCTCGTCTTTGGAAAAATCCGCTAGAGGCATGAACATGGGTTGGCACTTTATAACTATTTAAATAACTAGCCATATCCTGAAGACTTTTGTTCTTGCGAGCTAATACACAAATATTTTCTGGTGAAATGCCTTGATTTAAAAGCTGTAAGATTTCATTGCAAACAAATTGTGATTCATTGCCCTCGTTGAATTTGACAACGATACGCTTTTTGTTTCCTGTGCCAAATTTGTGACTTTCTTCCATTTTTAAGAACTCTTGTCCGTAACCAGAAAAAAAATCATTTATAAAATTTAAAAGCTCGGGATAAGAGCGATAATTTATAGTTAGAGTTTCACTCTTATCTTTCCATTCCATTTCTTTACGGTTAAAGACTTCACTTCTGGCTCCGCGGAACAAGTAAATACTTTGTTGTGGATCACCTACTATGTAACATGGCTTATCACCAATTAGATTTTTAAGAAGATCTTCTTGTAGTGGGCTGGTGTCTTGATATTCATCAATAAGCCAATAATCCCACTCCTCTGAAAAGGCATTTCCAAGAGCAGGCTCTTCTTCTAATATTTTTTTTGTTATCAATTCTAAATCTTGCATTTCAATTTTAGCATGCAGCTGTTTTTTGTTTAAAAATAATTGTACAAATTCGTCTGCCAAAATGTGAAATTTTTTGTAAAAATCAACAGATCTAGATATTTCTTCAGGGCTCAATCCACTGATATCTAAATCTTTTTTTATCTTATCAAAGTTTTTCTTAACAAACTCATCAGCCTCGGGATCTACTTTTTTAGTTTTCCTTGGTTTACTTCCCACTTCTTGAATATTAACATTTAAATTTTCCCAGGAAATATCAGTAAGCTTTTGGCCAAAAATCAACCATTTTTCTTCATCAAAGTTTTCGATAACGTATTGCCCTAGGTCTATTAACTCTTTTTGCTTAGTCTTAAATAAGTTTTCAATACAAGTGGCTAAATATTCTTCTGTTGCTGGTTGAGATTGTGACACAGAACATTTCATTTCATAATAGGAAAGGAGAAGTTTTAAAAGATCATTATAGGTGAAGTGTTCTAACCAGAAATCCCACTTTTCATCTTTATCTAATTCTTTAATTATGCTTTTAGCTAATTTATTGGCTTCTCTGCCATTTATAATTTGAAAGGAATTATCCCATCCTAATAAATGACCGTAATTTCTTAAAAATAAATTTAACACACCATGAATCGTGGAAATATGAATGTTGGAGCCTGTGTTAATGTATTCCAAAAATTCCATATTATTTTCATCACAGGCTTTTATTATTAATCTTTCTTTGAGTTCTTGTGTAGCTTTCCTTGTAAAGGTTGTTACAATTAGTCGCGGCCAACGCTGATGAAGGTTAAAATAATTCAAAACTGACTGATAAATATTTTCCGTGAGCCGAGTTGTTTTACCAGCACCCGCCCCAGCTCGAACAATTTTTGATTTTAGTTCAAATGTGGGGCTCGACATATTTTACTCCAACTGCACTGGTTACAATTTTTAATATCCTTGGGCTTTGGTGAAAATTCACCAGTAGATATTTGTGACACAATTTCTGCTACCCTAGTTTTAACTTCCGCCCAATGTTTATAAAGTTCTTTTTTAGGCATTGAGTTTTTAGATCTTTTATTTATAGGGAATAAACGCCCCTCTCCTTCTTCACACCAAAGTCCTTTACCACGTTCACAGTCCTTTGCCACAAAGTAACCCATACCTAGTACATCTAATTTTTTTAGCTCCGTAAGGCCCTGCTCTAACAAGTAACTATAAACACTCAACTGTAAGTGGTCTTTTTCCTGCCAGCTAGAAAAATTAAAAACCTGACTAATTGAAGTTTTATAGTCCAATATTACTGCATGTTTTTCACTGTCAGAATCTACGCGGTCTATGGAGCCTGAAAAAGATATTCCATTCTCACTTTCGCTTACAAAATCTGATTTTTCTATGTCCCAAAAGGCTTTAATGGCTACTTCTTTGCCGATAGTATGTGTTAGCGGGAATTCTTTTCGCCATTGGTTTTCAAAAGATAAAAAATTATCCACTATTTTAAGAACCATCGCTTGTATTCGGAACCATGTTCTTTCATCGTAGGTATGTAATTTTAGCTCCGACCGACACTCTTCAAAAATTAACTTTAAGCTTTCTTCCGTCCATATATTTACAAAAGGTTCTTTTACAATCTTTTGAAACACTTTATGAATAAACTGACCCAGTGCCATAGCGTCCAAGTCTAAATCCAACACTTCTGGATCTTTTAGTTTAAAAATACTTTCAGCAAGAAATACAAACGGGCATTGAGCATAACTCTGTAGACGACTGACGGAAAGACGCTCGATTTTAAGTGGTTGATTTAAAAACTTATGACGTCCTAAATCTCTATCAATAAATTCAGCCCTCAAGGACTCATTATTTTTAAGTTCACTCACCTTTTGTTGTTGAAAGTCCCACAAAGAAACCTGTGGATTATTGACCTGAGTATAATTCAAGTTTTGCTTTTTAATGGATTTTAACCACAGCATTGATGCGGCTTGGGGTCCTCCTGAAAAATTAGTTTCAGCAAATGAGGCAATCACTTTCTGGTAGGCTGAACTCAACAAGATATCGGCATCGAATTCTAAATCCTGATTCTCAGGAAGATCTAAAATAAAACCCAAATCGCTTTCTATACTAAACACTTCACCCGGTTTAATGCCCATGGCTTTATTTGATTTTAATTGTACTTCGCTTAAACCCAAAACATAGACACACTTTGCCGGAATGTGACGCGCGGACCTAAAGTTTTCAATGCTCACACCATTTACATCTTCTTCTTTTAAAACAATTTCAATCTGTGCACAGAGGTTTTCCAAATAGGCCAACCAAGAAGAAGCTTTTAATTTTACATTATGTAAAGATTCATGGACCGCAGCTCGCAAAAGTGGTTCTAGAAGTGAAGCTGACAAACCCTCATTATAAAAATTCATAGCCCACAGTAAAAACTCATCTCTGTAAATTAGTTCTTTTGGGTTGAAGTTCTGCTGATATCTCTCACTTATAGCTTTCAATCGATGAAGATGTTGGTCCTCTAGAATCATGCTATAAAGCTTTTTAAAATCGTGATAACTAATTCTGCTAGAGGCACTATCAGATGAAAAGACATCTAATTCGAGATCTTCACTACTCACCTGCCCTAATTCCAATTTAAGACGAGATAGCCAGCTCATAATGGGTAAAAAACTTTGTAAACGAGCTACTACACTTTTTTGCACAGGTATGTTCTCAACTTCAAAGTAGGAGGCTATCGCTGGCCAGTAATATTCAATATCAGGAGCAAAAATAGCAATGTCTTGAGGTTCCATACCTTGTTGTAGCCAAATTCTTACTTGCGCAGAGAGGTCTTTGACTTCAGCCAAGGCTGTAGAAAATCTTTTTAAAGTCAAATTCTCAGGTTCTGTGGGCACTTCTTTGACTTCATTTATTGATTTTTCATTTAAAATCCGTGAATAAGTTCGATCAATGGTTTTGTACTCGCCTTTTGCGATCTTATTTGGGTAAATAAGAAAAGTTTCTGCGTTCATTGAAATCTCTTTGAATAAAAGAGCTTCACTTTGAGTAAGCTGTGAGCCTAGATCAATAAATAATCTTTTATGCCACATCACTGATCCTAAGTGTTCATTGTACAAAATATAAGGCAACCAATTGGGCAAAATCCATTTGTTTTCTAAAAATAAATGAACATATTTTCTAGCGTAAAAAAACCATCGTCCCCAGCGCATCAATGAACCACTATTTTCTTGCCACCAAGGTCCAATAAGCTCTTCTGAATTTTGATAAATTAGCAATGGAAACAATTGTCTTATGTATTCTAAAAGAGTTTGATGGGCACCTGGAACTCTTAACCAAGACTCCTTCTCCATCTCTAATTGTTCCATAAGAAATATTTTTACAAAACTAGAGGAGACAATTTGTAGGTTTCCCCCCAGCCTCTTGTACTGATGTTGCCAAAGTTCTGATGCACGCAAAACACTTTCTTCTGGCAAAACTTTATATTTTTTGAATAACTGCTGTTGTATTTCTAATTTAGATTTCAGGTCAGCAACAATCCAAGTGTCTTTGTTGGGATCAAATTGTGAAAGCATCTTAAGCATGGACTTAATCTACCTCAATCACAAAATAAATTGAATGATTTTATTTTATCGACGCTGCTTTAAACGAGATCTATTACCGCCAGGTCCACCTTGACCGCCCCCAGAGCCTCCTCCTAGAAAACTTAAGTTGGCATCAAATCCCAATTCCATAGTAAGTTGTAGAATGTATCTGCGATCTTCCAATTGACCGGGGTAAGCACCCAGCTCAACGCCGTAGGAGGCAGCATCAATGCGGAGTAGCCCTAAATTAACTCCCACACCCAGAGTGTAGTAGCCCTGGTGAAAACCACCTCTTAAATTTAACAAGGGCAATCCCACTTCTAAACCTAAATTAATTTTTTTTCCAATCTGAATATCTGAATCATTGATGTACTGATATTCGAATGATGGAATTAAGTGAACCAAACCTACATCTAAAATTAGTGCAAAACCAAAAATCATATTATCTTTATCTGATGGCGGTGCAAGACCACCATCTTCTGTGGGACGAAAACTTGTGACTCCTAAATCTTTCCAAACAAATGAGATCACTGGCTCTACAACTCCTAAATTTGGAGCAATGTTAAAACCTAAATCAGTTGAATAACCCAATCCCGTTCTCATAACTTCATCTTTAATGGCTTCTGGATCTAAACTTCCAATTAAACTCGAACCCAATGTAAATCTTGATCCCGTACGCGTAATCCTTTTGAAAGTCATTCCCATTTGAAAACCAGGAAGAATACTAAAACCAAAACCCAAACCCACACCTAAATCATTTACTATATTGGCATCAATTTCTGGAACGGCAGGGTTATTAATTCGAAGACTGGTATCAATGTTATCGTATAATGCCGCCGCAAACCAGGGCGTCACAATTGCTGTTTTTGCTCCCACATTGACATAAACTTTTTCTCCATACAATTCTCTAAGAGTACTTGCAAACCCCCCAGAGGATTGCAAATTGGAAAGTTTTTGTACGGACTCCACACCTCCAACACCTATTTTCGGGTCCATAATCGTCCAATTAAATTGAGAATTTTGTGCGAAACCGGCAGGATTGTAAAACATAGAATCGATATCATTAACAACAGCCACATAAGCGTTGCCCATGCCCAAGGCACGCACAGAGGTGTTCGTATGAAAAAGCTCTTGAGCTTCAAGCTCTAAAGAATTTATTAAAATAAGAAATAATATTATATATAATTTCATTTTTCACCTAAGGAGCGCAATTTATCGGACAACTTACTCCGGATAAATCGCAGTTGTTAGCTCCACCTAAACCTATGCTTTGATTGTCCATCATTGTCCATCGAATCGCTTTGACCTGATCTGCTGTTAATGCAGATGGATCTGTTTGACTGCAAAAATTAAATTGTGCTCCTAAAGCTTCTAGGGCCGTGCAAGCACTTGTGGCCGAGGTCAATTCATCAGCTCCAGTTAATCCTCCACTACTAATGGCTGCGGTTAAACTGGTGGAAGCTATTGCTAAACCAATCCCCACCTCTCTTACGTAGGCCTCTGGAACCCCTGGGCTGGTATTGTCTTGACAGGCATCAAAATCACCATCAACAGTTCCATCGGAAGTAGTTTCGTCAGAAAAAGCCGCAAAAATAGCACCCATTTTTGCAAAACTAATAAAAGCGAGAGTCGAATTTTCTTCTGAAGATCTGGACGAAGCACTTGTAGAAATAGATAATAACAAATCTTCTGCCGTCGCACAGTCATCGGCATTGGAACTTGTTGCACCTGTGAATGCGGACATCAATAAAGCATAAAGTCTACCCGTTGATAAATTGGAAGAAAGATCTTCGAACAATTGCAATAAATCCAATCCACAGCGACCAGCATAGGCTTTGGCATGTTGCAGTTTCACATCTCTCTCGGCTAAAAATGCTGTGGACATTTTTGCAAAATTGGCAATTGCTAGATCCCAGGAGCCATCATTCATGTTCTTTTTGGCTTCAAATAATAAAGCTTCATCAGTATCTTTCTTAGCAAACTCATCTAATATATTAGTACAATTTGTTAGTGAAAAACTAATAATAAAAATATATAGAAATATGCTTCTTTTAAGCATTTATGACTCCCATTTATATATTAGTTTAAATGATATTTTTTAATTTTGTAGGTTCCCTGCGAAGTCTCGACCTTAGAACCTGTAGGAAAATTTTCCTACATAGCGTCTAGCCTCTTCGGGTGTACCATCTGCACCCACGTCCTCGCCATAGGTCGCAAGTTGGAGTTGGTAGTTTTCGACAGCAATTTCTAGTCCGGCAGTCCAATATCTTTGGTTCATACCCGCTCTAACAAATAATGCATCTGAAAAGTTAAACTCAATCCCAGTATGTATGCGCCGATTCACATCATTTTCCGCAGCAACATTTAAGATGTCCCTATATTCACCTGTGAAAGAAATTCTTGTCCTTTTACCGGCAATGGGAAATAAAGCGAATGCTGCATCCAAACTGGAATCTGTCATTTCTGGTTTCGTCGTTGCACTATTAATTAACCCATCGCGGAGAGTGTAGTGAGTTCCACCCGCATCGCGATAAACGACACCTAATGTAGGTAATAACTTCCAAGGTAAAGTAAACAATAGACCCGCATCACTGGAGATTCCCACACCCTCACTAGTTAAATTCTTAATTGTTAAATTTGTAGAATTGGCTGGTAGATCTGTTCTTTTGATCTCATTTCGATTCAATACTTTTACATTAAATCCCAGTTTTATAATGCCATCCCAGAAACGAAAATTAAAACCGAAAACCATGGCTAAATCACTTCTGTAATCATAAGTGAGTTCACTGGTCGTTGTGTTCATAGAAGAATTCACAATGTAGTTGGCAAAAAGTCCCAGACCAAAGTTGGGAAAAACTGCAGAGGGAAAAATTTGTAGTTTGGCATGCAATCGTTTACTTTGATTTCCATCATTCATCAAATCTAACACTTTTTGTGGATCTATGGGTGCTAGAACATTTAAACCTAATATAGATTGAGTATCTGCCCCTAAATGCAATTCAGGATCTGCCACTGTAATAAAGTAATTTCTTAATTTTCCTAATGCAGCAGGATTTACCAATAAAGATGTTTCATCATTGACAGTAGCCACTTGCGCGCCGCCCATACCTAAGCCACGTATACCAACGAAAAACTCTTCTCTTTCACCTGCAAAAGAGAAAAAACTAAAAAATAATATTAATAAAAAAATACATTTGCTCATCTTATTACCCTACCCAACGGTATTATTGTGGCTCAAGTTGACACAAAACTTAATAGATTCAGTCTAAGGGCCGAAAAAACTCGACTCAAGATAGGTTGTGGAATTAAGATTTGTAATCGCTTTTCAATATTATAAAATAAAAGAGATTTCATTACAGGGAGCAAACATAATGCAAGGTCTAACATTTCTTATACTCATCGGTCTTATGACCCTTAACTTTGGCTGTAGCAATAATAGCGATCAAAAAAAATTAGGAGAAGCCCAAGCCTGCTTGGACAAAGTGCCTCAAAGTGATCCCACCTCCGCAGCCAGTTGTTATTCTTATATTTCAAGTGTCAATAGCCCCCAAGCAGATAGCTTAAGATGTGCTATAGGTTTTCTTACCGGTGGAGTGACAACCTCAAAGTTAGTGGATGCCGTCAAACAAATTAGCGATGGCGGTAGCTCTGAAGAAGTTTTTATTAGTATTCTCGTTTTTAATGGAATTGATCCCGACAATACAACAGCTAATGCCACTGGCACTCAAGCTCTTGCTAATGTCAATCGCACAGCCGCCTATTGCAATGCTTCAGGAGTGAAAGGGCTTATGTATTTAGGAAATTTTGCTGTTGCTGGAACTGCCCTAGTCAAATCTTTTATGAATGCAAGTGGTGATTCTTTTTGGCGAGACCCTAAAACCACTGACTTTCAAGCACAAATTGCAGGAGGATTAAGTGATTGTGCAGATGGTACTAAGGTTTGCGACCCAACAGATGTCGGCAATGCTATCTTAGTTTTAGGTGATAGTTACTGTGCAACTAAAAAAGACGATCAACAATGCCAACAAGTTCAAGAAGCTATAAACAATGGTGGCGGCAGCCCAGAAAATATTGGTACAGCCTTTTACCAACAACTTTTCTGTAGCAAAGACGAAAACAAAAACAACCCCCCCTGTAATTAAATACCCAAAGGTACCAAGTCCCTTTTTACGTTGCGGTGAAACGTAAAAAGGGACTTGGTACCTGCCGGCTATCGGATGAGATTTACTTTGAAGCCTTCTAGGGCAGCTCTTACTTTTTTCTCATCGTGACCCTTGCCGTGAGAATTATCTTCTAACTTGTCTGTATCAAAAAAATCAGAGGTATTGGCGCTGGGATTAACTGCTATCCAGAAGGGCCATCCAGTCTTTTTATGACTTTTATTATATCTACCTTTTATTTTGTTAAATAATTCCTTACCAGAGTCTTCACGAATATTTATAAATACGACTTTAAAATCCTGCTTAACAAAATCACTTAAACTGCCTTCTAATATCTTATGCAAACTTTTACACCAACTGCATTCTTCAAATCCAAATTGTACTAAAAGTAACTTTTTCGACTTCTTAGCTTCGCTTAAATTTCTTTGATAAATATCATTTTGACTTTCACAAATTTTATAAACTCGATGACTGTCATTGCATGACTTATCATTCTTAGCGCTGGCAAAAGAAACATGACTGATCAATGCAATTATTAGCACAGAAAGGATTTTTCTAAACATAAATTACTCCCTACAAACTATTTATTATATTTAAAGATATTATTTTAATAATTAACACTAAAAATCTAAACTTAGCTCCACCATATATCGTCGCCCACGAATATCTATACTATCTGTTCCAACGTTTTCCTGCCAAGTAGACAAATCAATTTGAAACCATGCTATCTCAGCTCCGAAGCCAAAGGTCCAGTTATCTAAGTCACCAAAATCAAAGGCCCATTGATTGAGCCCCGCACTCCAATAACCACGCCACCATGAGTACATTTTCCATCCCAATTCAAATCCAACGTGATTGCCCTTCTCAAAAGACCAATTTTCATGCATCATATTGCGAATATCCCAGGCAAAACGAGGGTCGAAAACCCAAAATTTTGGCAATTGCCATTTAGATCCTATATCGATTCTTCTTTGAAGGTTGTAAGCATCTTTAGATTTTTTATCTATAAGATTTAAATTTGTTACTGGCCCAGAATCAATAAGGTTTCTAGTTACCAGGGCAAATGTAGGCTTAGAATATTTTAAAAAACTAAAAAAACTATCACTACCAATCTCTGGAGTATAAAGGAATCCTAAATCCAAATCTGCAAAAAGCCCTTCGTTGGCACTGTCCTGATCAAAAACTTCTCCACCCGAAGACAATTGTGGAATTCCTACAGATTCACTCGCTTGAACTCTATTAATAACTTTTAATGTTGCCCCCACCGACAATTTACCTTTTTGTCCCCACTTTACATTTCGAGCATAACTGTAAGCTAATGTTGTATCCAGATAAGCATTCAAACCAATTGCTGGTCCAAGTCCTTGATGCAAAGATAAATCTATTGTTAAATCAGCAGGAATTATAGCAATCCCCCAATTGGGTCTTACCCACATGGCCCCAATTGTGGGTAAACGAGAATAATAGTTTTTACCATAATTACTTGTAATCACATTACCAATTGCAGTCTCTTTGTCGGTTTCCTTTTCAGCCTTGTCCAAATCATCAATTAGATCCAAATAATTGGTGTCTATGGCCCCACGAATAAACATATGCAAATTGCCCTCTTCTAATCGAGCCAGTGCTGCAGGATTATAAAACATGGAATTATAGTCATCGGCCACTGCTGTAAAAGCACCGCCCATACCCTTTGCTCTTGTACTTATGTAATTTTCGTGAATACTAAAATCGACATTTTGTGCAAATGATATCATTGGTAAAATAAAGACGAACATTAACAAAAATAATTTTTTCATGAATTTTCTCCTACTGCACTAAAAAGTCTATCTCCTCTTGGAAGGATAGGGTATATTTAATGCATGCATAAAATTATTTTTTATTTGTTTTTGACTTTAGTCATAAAAAACCCTTACATCTTTGCCAATCCACATCAAGACATCCATCCAGCTAAAGAATCCAATTCCGAAGAATCGACTGAAAAGACAAAAACAATAAATATTGACGATGAAAATTTAATATTATCGCGACCTATAGAACCTCAAAATTTGAAAACCACTGATGAATTTTATCCCTACACTCAAGCCATTTCTCCACGAATTGGGACACTTGTAAATTTGCATGAATTTAGAGACAATATCGGACAGGCCTTCCATACAGTTTATGGATTTAGCTATTTATTACCCAGAAATCACTCCCCTCAACTCGAAATTGGTGCAGATGTTATTAAGGACTTCAATGGACAATTTCATGCAAGTAAAAGATGGATTATCAATGAGCGTTCCAGCTTTCGTCCTTTTTATAAGTTAGGACTAACAATTATTGCTATAGGAAAAGAGGGCTTAGCAACCTTTGCAAATTCCGAGAATTATTTGGCTCACGCCAGCATAGGTTTAGAGGATTACTACAAAAGACCCATGAGTTTGCGTTGGGAGTTAGAATTGTCCGGAGGAAAAGAGTACTTTTTCCTAATTTTGTCTTTTGGATATTCTTGGGGTTTTTAATCGTTTAAATCAATTCTTTTAAAGTGTTATTAATCTCTTTTTTTAGTTCAGCAATACTTCCTAAATTATTGATAACAACATCTGCCATTTCTTTTTTATCTTCTATGGAAATTTGAGCGGCTATTCTTTTTTGAATTTCTTCAATATTCATGTTATCTCTATGGACAATTCTTTGCACTTGCAAATCATTGGGGGCATAAACCAAAACTGTTTTATCGAATTTGTTCTGTAATTCTTTTTCAAACAAGAGCGGAACATCATAAAATGCAATTTTATGGCCGCTAGACTCATATTCTCGCCGAGTTTCATCGGCCTTTTTTTGAACGTAGGGATGTATTATATTTTCTAATTTAGTTAAATCTCTCTTGTTTGAAAAAACTATCTCGCCCAGTTTTTTTCTATCGATATCTCCCTTAGCATCTAATATTTGATCACCAAATAATTTAACAACATGATTGTAGCACTCACTAGACCTTTCTAAAGATTTATGTGAAAAAGCATCCGCATCTATAACTGGGTAACCCAACTCACGCAAAATACTGGCCACAGTACTTTTGCCTGTGCCCATTCCGCCCGTTAATCCAATCCATAACATTTTATCCGCCTCGACCTTAGTCTTATCGCTCAGTAATAATTAAGAATTACTCACTATATCCCGATACAAATATATAGGGGTACATTTACAAGTGTCGCAAAAAACTGAGTATTTTGGCAAATACATTCTACTTGAAAAAATTGCTGCTGGCGGTATGGCCGAAGTGTTTTTAGCAAGAGCACCAGGTGCCGGAGGTATTGCTAAATATGTTGCCATAAAAAGAATTCTTCCACAGTACTCTGATAATAAAGAATTTGTAGACATGTTTAAAGATGAAGCGAAAATAGCAATCAATTTAACTCATAGTAATATTGTATCAATTTATGAATTTGGTATCGAATCTGGACAGTTTTTTCTTGTTATGGAGTATGTAAAGGGCAAAAACATTCGTCAAATCTTGAATAAAATTAAGCAAACAAACATGTCCTTATCTGTGGATCAAATTGTTTATGTCTGCAAAGAAATTGCCGGAGGCTTAGATCATGCTCACCGTTGCATCGATGGCGCTACAGGCAAGCCATTAAATATTACTCATAGAGATATGAGTCCACAAAACGTAATGGTAAGCTTTGAAGGCGAAATCAGAATTATAGATTTCGGTATAGCAAAAGCTGAGTCTCAAATGGAAACCACTCGTGCAGGTACACTCAAAGGAAAATTTGGATACATGAGTCCCGAACAAGCAGAGGGGCAAAATGTAGATTTGAGAACAGATATTTTTTCACTTGGAACTGTACTTTGGGAGCTACTAGCAAACGATAGGCTTTTTATAGCTAACAACGAAATTAATACTTTAAGGAAAATTAGAGACTGCCACATTCCAAGCCTTACAAAAATTAATCCAGAAGTGCACCCCGAACTGGAACGGATTGTCTTAAAAGCTTTAACAAAAGATAGAAATTTAAGATATCAAACTGCAGCCGCTTTCCATAGAGACTTAAGTAGATTCTTAAATAGACATTACCCCGATTTCTCTTCTCAAGACTTTTCTATGTTTGTTAAATCTCTATATGCTGATGAAATACTAGATTTAAATAATAAATTGGTTGAGTATTCACAAGTCCCATTTAAAGCCGGAGGACAAACTTTTTCTGCCGAAGACTTAGCTGATAAAACTATGGTTATGAAAGATGACGATACTGTAACGGAAACTAACCCCTCTAAAGCCGACTCGAATCATTTATCAAAAAGCATACCCAAACTCAATCTCACTTTTGGCAAAAAAACGGCTTCTCCTCCTCCAGAAAAAACTATTAACAATAGTGAACCTATCACGCTCACTAATAGTACTGAGTCACAAAGCTCTCAGGCAGATAGCTCTCAAGTCAATGAATTAAACATTCAATCTACCAAATCAGAAAATTCTGAATTACTTAATAATAAAAATCTAGCACCAGATGGTTTAATCTTAAATGAAAAAACAGAAAAAAATAGAAATACAAATCCTCATATCTCAAAAGGACTTCCAACTCATTCATTTACTAAAACTACTGGGACACTCTCTACAGAAATTACGACTTCCTCTGCGAGACCTGCCCCAAGCTCTCCTAATGGTTTTAATAAATCCAGTGGAACTTCACCCTTTTTAACTAGTCACATGAGTCCACCCAAACCCTCAATTTTTAAAAAAATGATGAGTGTAGTCATTTATTCTGCAATTGCGATTTTTTCTTATCTCTTTTTAACTACCCTACTGCCTAGGCAGATGCAGCCACTCATGGTTTTTGTATCAGATAATCTAAAAGAATTTCACTTGTGCGAAAGTCTGAATGACTCGGGCACTCTTAACGTTTTAACAGATTTTGGCTTCAATAAAGAGGCACTTTGTAGTCATCCACAGGTAATTGTTGATAATCCTACAGATCCACAAAATCCATTAGAGCCCATCAATCCGCAAGTTCCAGTGGATATAGATCCAGGAAAAACGACAATGAATTCTGAAACGGAACCTGTAAATATTAATATTAATTCTGAGCCCTCTGGTGCGGCCATTTATATTAATGGAGAATATCAAAACAGATCAACGCCTTCACTTATGACATTCAAACCTGGCGAAACGGTAGTCCTGGAATTGCGGAAAAAAGATTATAAATCATTTACCACAGAACATTTTGATCCCAATTTTTTAAAAACAAAAACTTTTAAAGCACGTCTTGAGAAAATTGAATATGGCTTTATTAGTATTGATGTTAAACCACCACAGTTTCCTGATGTTTATATAAATGGAAAGAAAATTAGCAAACCACTTCCCATTGATAGATATCCAATTCCAGCACTGCAAGAAACAGAAATTATAGTGAGAAATCCAATATCTAAGCAACTAGAAAAAAGAAAAGTCTTTCTTAGTGCCGGAGAAAAGAAGTCCATGGTTATCTTCTTGCAAAGACAGCCCGCTGGTAGTAGATAATTTCTAATATGAAATCATTACCGATTACAAATCATTTATTACAAGTTGCTAATCGACCACAAAATTGCATTGCTATAAAGTATAAGCAAAAAAACATATGGCGCAATTTGAATTGGTTAGAATATTTGTCTATGTGTGAGAAGTCCGGATCTGCATTGATAGCACTTGGGCTTGAAAAAGGTGATAAAGTAGCTATTCTCAGCGAAACTCGCTGGGAATGGGAAGTCACAGATATGAGTATATTAGGCTGTGGTGGTATTACTGTCCCATTGTATCAAAGTCAGCGTGAAGAAGAATTGGAATACATTTTAAATGATTCTCAAGTCAAATTTTTATTTTGCGAAAACATAGAACAACTTAAAAAGTGGAAAAAAATTAAGAAGAATTGCCCCAGTGTAAATAAGATCATACTTTTCGAGGGAGAGAGCCAGCCGGATGTGGCTTTACCTTGGGAAAAGTTTTTAGCTGAGGGCTCAAACTACTTAAATAATAATCAAAACGCATTTAAAGACAGTTGTTTAAATATTAAATTAGAAGACACAGCTACTATTATTTATACCTCTGGAACCACTGGACAGCCAAAGGGAGTTGTACTCACCCATACCCAAATTATGAGTGAAGTTGAAGATTTATTTACAGTCCTACAGGTGAATGAAATAGACTGCACTCTTACTTTTCTGCCCTTTGCCCATGTTCTGGGGCGTGTAGAAATGTGGGGACATATTTATAAAGGATACACCCTCGCCTATGCGGAAAGCATTGATCGCATTAAGAAAAACTTATTAGAAGTGCGACCCACTTTGCTTATTGCAGTTCCTAGAATTTTTGAAAAAATATATAACGGAATTCTTGCTCAAGTGGAAACTAATTCAGTAAGAGAAAAAATATTTAATTGGGCTTTAGATATTGGTAAGGAAGTGAGTCAAAGGAAAATGAAAAAAGAGCCTCTGCCCTTACTTCTTATAACTCAATATCAATTAGCAAGAAAATTAGTATTTGATACCATTTACGAAAAATTAGGAGGACGTCTGCGTTTTGCATTTTCTGGTGGGGCCCCATTGAGTCAGCAGGTGGGTGAGTTTTTTCACGCTACAGGATTGCTCATCCTTGAGGGTTATGGATTAACTGAAACTACTGCCGCTGTTTGTGTGAATACCCCTCTTTATTATCGATTTGGTACAGTTGGCAAAGCCCTGGGGGATGTAGAGATTAAACTTGCTGAAGATGGTGAGATATTAGTTAAATCGAATAAAGTAATGAAGGCTTACCATAACAATACAATAGAAACCGCCAATGTATTTACTAATGGGTATTTTCATACAGGCGACATTGGTGAATTTGTTTCTGGGGAATATTTAAAAATTACTGATCGTAAAAAAGATTTGATTAAAACGGCGGGTGGAAAATACGTAGCCCCACAAAAACTTGAAAATTTATTAAAGCTAAGCCCTTATATATCTAATGTTCTTATTCATGGCGACCAAAGAAAATACATCGTTGCTCTAGTGACTTTAGATGAAGCGAGCGTAAAGAGTTTTGCCCTTAATAAAGATATATCATATAGTGACGTTTCAGCACTCGCTCATTCAGAAAAAATTAAAGAACTAATTAGAGAGGCTGTTAGTGAAGCGAATAGTCAATTGTCCAGCTTTGAGTCCATTAAAAACTTTGATATTTTAGAAAGAGACTTTACCGTGGAGAGTGGAGAACTCACCCCCAGCTTAAAAGTCAAACGCAGTATTTGTGATAAAAAATACAGTGATCGAATAAATAGTCTTTATGGTCAAGACCGAAGTAGCTTATAATCTCTTGCACTTTTGTTACAGAATTGTAGGCTTACATAAAATCTATGTAAAAGCGAAAGCCAAGAGCCACATAGTAACTGCTCAAATCCAGTGTCCGATCCGAACCGTCTTGATTGCGGGTTTTTGAACCCTTAGAGATGGCTCCATAAATACCTGTAGAGTCTTTTTCATAATTTAACTTAGTGACTGGTAAGTGACGAAAACCTGTTTCAATTGCCATAGTCACAGTGTCTGCAAAAAGAAATTCGTATTGAAATCCTCCATGGGCACCAATAATATAGGAACTGGACTCTTCTTTGTAGTTGGAACTCAAACCAAAATTAGTTAAGCCCGCGCTAGTAAAAGTATAGTCTAAGTCTAGGGAAACACTCCCCAAACCGACTCCAGCAAATACTGAAAAACGAGTCGTGTCTGTTTTGTAAAAGTGATACTCAAGAGTGCCTGTAGTATTAAATACAAAGACATCACTAACTAAATCAAATAGCTTTGCCCCAGAAGTATTGCTGCCAATCAATTCGCTTTTTTTGGACTGAATCAATTCTGCACCCACGCGAAAGGTAGAAAATTCTCCAATATTTAATAAAAATCCAATTTCCCCACTGTAATTATAGGCATGTTCATCACCGCTAAATACAGTCGTATTGCCACTGGCATTGTCATAGGGGGTGCTTCCTAAACGAGAAAGCCCCATAGATCCTCGAAAATATCCAGCAATACTTTCACTTTTAAAATTGAAAACCCTGGCTTGAGAAGGAATGCTGAATACAATTATTTGAACAAATAATATACTGGTTAATAGAAAAACTTTCTTTAAAATTTTATTCACAATGTCACTTGCCCTTATTTAAAGTGAACCCAATACATAATAGGTTCACATTATATAATAAGTCTTGAAGAAAGCCCTCACAAGTCCGAAGGCCGACTTTAGCCAAGTTAACTTAAGGGATAATTTTTGATCTGCGTAATAAATGATCGACAGAAGGCTCTTTGCCGCGAAATTCGTAGTACAATTGATCTGCATCAATTGATCCTCCGCTAGACAGTAAATTTTCAAAACGCACTGCTAGTTCTGAATTAAAAATATCGCCACTGTTTTTAAACGCTGCAAATGCATCTGCATCTAAAACCTCTGCCCATTTATAACTGTAATAACCGGCGGAATAGCCACCAGCCATTATATGGGAAAAAACCGTAGCATAGGGTCTTTCTAAACCTGTAGGTTCTAATAATTTCAATTTAGCTACCGCCTCGCTCTCGAACTGGGTAAGGTCATCAATACCAGAAGCCCCAGCTTCTGAATAATAAGCCATATCTAGATAACCGCTTCTCAATTGAGATAAGAACATATTTGCAGAACCAAAGGTATCTGATTCTATTTTAGCGTTTAAGAGTTCACTGGGCAAAAGTTCTTCATTTTCATTATAGGCAAACATATCTAGAACTTGTCTTTCGTAGACATAATTCTCCATAAATTGCGAAGGAAGTTCAACAAAATCCCAGGAGACCTTGGGGCTCGCTTGGGATTGGAGTTCAACATCTGAAAATAACCCATGTAGGGCATGGCCAAACTCGTGAAACAAGGTTGTTACTTCATCGAAACTCAAATATGTTTGCCCCTCTGTGGCCTTTATAAAATTAGCATTAATAGACACAATTGGAGGGATTCTTTCGCCTTTTTTAGTGCGATCTTGTGGAGATAAAACATTCATCCAAGCTCCCCCTCTCTTTTCACCCCTGCGACTATAAAGGTCGACATACATAAGGCCTATTTTTTGTTCCCTACGAGTAACTTCAAAAACTTTTACTGTCGGATTATAAACTGGGAGGTCTGGCCTTTCTGTAAATTCTAAGCCATAAAGTTTATTAGCTACTTTAAATGCTCCCTCCTGAACTCTGTTTGCTTCGAAGTAGGGTTTTAACTTTCTGTCATCAAAATTATATTTTTCTTCTTTATAGCGAGCGATCCAATAACTTACCTGCCAAGGCTTCAAAGGACTGTTATCACCAGTTACTTTAAATTTATAATTCATTAATTCTTTGAGGTCTTGATCAGCTTTTGGTTTTACTTTTTCTAAAAGATCATCAAGAAATTTCATTACTCTTTCTGGTGTTTTTGCCATACGGTTAATACTAAGGGTTCTCTGGGCATGATGCTTATACCCTAAAAGTTGAGCTATCTCATGGAGATTTTTAACAATTTTTTTAACATTTTCTGTGTTGTCAAACTCATCACCATTATTGTTTTTAGCATTTCGTGCCATCCAGTATTTCTTTCTTAAATCATCACTTTCGGCATATTCATAAATTGCAAATAAAGTATCTATTTCACTGTCAAAAGCCCAACCTTGTATTTTTAATTCTTCCGCATTCTTTTTGGCTCTGTCCACAACAGAGGGTTCTATTCCTGTAAGCTCGGCAGGATCAGTGACTATAACATGAAAGTTTTTTAATGTGTTTTGCTCTGTTGTATTGTTAACATAATCTGTTTGAATATCGGACAACTCTTTTTTCAAAGTTAAAAAATGAGCCCGCTCAGCGGGCGCTAAACCTATACCGCTTTCCTCAAAAGATTTAAGAAGATTATCTACTTGTTTTTGTCGGGCTGGGTTTAAACCACCAGCTTTGGCAACAGCTTTAACTCTGTTGTAATAAACTTCATTGGTAAAAATACTAGATGAAAATTCTAATGATTTTGCACTTATCATTTTTACTAGATTTGTAAGCTCAGCTCTAATTTCTGCCGAACCATTGTTGCTGTGGTAAAGGTATAACAAGGTTCCTACTCTTTCTAAGTCTTGATCTATGTAGGTTAATGGATAGACAGTATTTTTGTAAGTGGGAGATTTCGGGTTGTTTACAAGTTCTGCAAAATTTTCTTTAGCTCTGTGCAAGCTCTCTAGCAAGGCGGGATAAAAATGTTCGATTTTAATTTTATCATACCTAAATGCCCCGTAATCCAAATCAGACTTTACAAGCAAAGGGTTGTTTTTTAATTCATTATCAAAATTGGCAAATTCCCTTGTCCAATCATCTAAAATGACTCTTTCCAATGAATTTAAATTTTGTGCATTTTTAACTAACTTATTTACGCGTTCTCTAAAATAAGAATTTAAATAAGTTTCCGTAACCAAATTTTCTGCTGTGAACTCAAGTTTTTGAATTAAAGTTCTTAACTTCTTTTCGTCATCTTTCTTTTCTGTAACTTTATATTTAGAAATATCATTTAGCTTCAACTGTATAAGTTCTTTTAACTTAACTAATTTTTTCTGAATGCTCGCTATTGGCTCTATTGTATTAGTAAGGGTAATTGCATGGGGAGTGGTGACTACATCTTCTAAGGTATTACGATATTCGGATTCAAGTGAATCTACAGCTTCGGGAAGGTCGGCAATGTCAACATTTGTGACCACCTTTTTATTTAATGAGGCGGACCCAATATAATCAGTAGCATCATCCGAAATATAACTTATACCTATGAGGGCCGAATTATTACTGAGTACAGAATCGCAAGCAGCTGACATTTGCGGTTGAATGTTTTGTGTTTTGTTAGTTTGTGCATATAAAACATTTGTAATTAGAATCGTAAATAAAACTGAAAGATACTTTAAGACCATAAATTCCCCTTTTAATCTTTTGAATTTACATATATGAGGGAAAGCTTTGTTTAGGGTCAACAAATTGTGCAAAAGCTACTTGAAGAAATTTCTGGATTGTTATTTTTACAATTGGTTTTGAATTGAGCCCGAATCCTAAGTGCTAATCACAATAGGACACCTCCATTCTTTTTTGTAGGCTTGGGTATTGCCTAACAGAACCTGAATCGCCCTTCTCTTTTTGATTTTTTAACCACTCTTGATATTCTGTGGAATCCACATCATGGATTTTCAAAAGTGTTTCTCTCATCCATTCTTGAGGTAAACCTGCCGCTTTTAATAAACAAGCTCCCCCATGATCGGCTTCCATTTCTTGCACAGGCGCTTTTTGGCCAAAGGTTTCTAAAATAATTGGAAAATTTCCCTCATCTAGTACTCTTTTTAATCTTTCGGACTGCTCACCTGTTGAAAACCAAACAAGCTCATCTAAAACTAGTTTCGCAACATGGGTGCCCCCAGACGAAATTAAGTAAAGCATAGATTCTACGGAATGGCCTAAGTCACCATGACTCATTTCGTGAGCCAGTACCGCCATCAAATTTTCGTCGGAAAGTGTGTTGGCCATTTCTTCTGTAATAAAGATATTGCAACCCGTATTAAAGGCATTGTTAAAACCCAATTCAATGATATGAACATCATAACAACTTCGCATCTCAGGATCTTGGGAAAAATTGCGGAGTTTTTCTAAAAGATTCTTAAGTCTTGCAGTTTGTGGATGCTCAGTTTTATTTTTAATAGCATTAACAATCATTACAGCAAACTCGGATGCTTTTTTGTATTTATCTGGCATGTGGTCGATAGCATTAGTTGAAATCTCTTGGGATCGCCAAATCATGTAAATAAATTTCTCATAAGCTTTTTTTAAAGGACTGGGTATCCGCTCCAGATCTGAAATAAATTCTGGAAATTGTCTTCGCCAATACTCATAGCTTTGTTCTTTTTTTAACTGAACTACTTTAGAAATGTATACCAATGAGTCTACTGTGAGCTCTCCAACTTGTTGTCCCCACTTGTCGTAATAGGCTTTATAGAGTTTTTTAACATTCGGATGAATTTGACTGCGAAAATAATCATCGAAAGCCAATGCTGATTTACGCATCGTTTTCTCCACCCTTGGTGCCCAATATTCCTGTGTAGTTTGGTATGTGTTCTTTACTTTCGGTGCCCAGTACTCATAAGTGCTTTGCCATAGATTTATCTCGGCTTTTGCTTGTGGAATGATGATGCAAAACGATATAAAAAAATAAGATAACCCCTTATATAACCCCTTCATAATAATTTCCCCCAAAATTATTTAACATGGAGGAATTAGAATATTTAATATTCAGAATAAATCTTTAGGATTTGAAAGATCTTCTTGGGCTACTGACCAGATTATTTGTACGAAGTGCACATTTCTATAAAAATAACTTATAACTAAAAAAACCTGCTTTAAGGGCGGCGAAACCAGCCTTAAAAGTGACAGCCAATTTTTTCGGTTGGCGGGTTATACCAATTACAAGATAATAAAAGGCGACTGGCTAGATTTGGATTGTCAGAGTTTAAAGGCCAGTTTAAAGGCGACTTAAAGGCGACAGTCCACTTTTTCGTAGTTGATGCGTTACAAAATTAACTTCACCTTTTAACTATTTTTAACCCTGGGAAAATGTAAGCATCTTACCTTTAATAAAGAATAGCTATTACTTTGGATTATTATTTATTATTTATCATGGATTTTTATAAATAGGTTTCCATTCGTTTTATGCCCAATGCATTTATTGCCTGTCGCTGATTGCAGTTAAAACATAACAATCTTAAGTTTTCTAACTTGGATTTTCCACCTATAGCTATAGGTTGAATGTGATCAACATTTAAAAAACTTTGACCACTGCATATTTGACATTTCCCTTGGTCTCTCTGCCAAATCTGATACTTCAGTAATTGGGAGATGTATCTACTACTAGTTGATTCGACTGTTGGTCTATAAATTGGATTTTCAGTTGAATTTTCAGTTGCTTTTGGCTTGCTTGATAATTCACTAAATCTATGTTTTTGTTCTCCATTTAGAGCTAGCTGATTTTTCATGGTTTTACTTTTTATGTTGCAAATCAACCCAGTTGCTAATCTTTTGCTGTTCAACCATTTCTCATTGCTAAATGGCAGGCTTTTATTGTTCTTTACTGTAGTGTTCATACTGCATTGCAACTCCAGCGCTATTTGCTTCTTGTCTAACCCATCTTCATCAATATAAGTAAGACATTTATTTTTCTTAGCCATGGCGCTCATACTGCATTGCAACTCCGGCGCTATTTCATTTTGTTGTAATTTAGATTTGGCTTGTTTGCTGTATCGTAATTTTCTTTTTGTTTGTAAATTATTTTTAATATTTTTACTGTTAGCTCTTGCGCCACAGGGTAGATCTGACTCTGTTTTTGAAGCCTTGTTTTGGAATTCAAACAAGGACAGGTTGTTTTCTTCTTCTATATGTCTTTTTGCTTCTAGATGTTTTTGCGTTTCTATAGCTCTCTCCACGTTTTCCTGTGATGGTTCGTTTAAGACCTGCTTCTTTCCGAACTTTTTAATTTTTATCGCTTCTATACTGGTTTTAGTCATATATTCGATAAGTTCCGCCATGTTCATCGTGGCACCCTTTGCGCCTAATAAGGATCTTAATTCAGTAAGCCTATTTTTTAACTCTTGATTTATAACAAATCTGATTTCTGTATGGTGATCAGAAAGTATGCGTTCTTTCTCTTTTGGTAATGCGATTTCGGGTAACATTTGTAAAAGTATTTTTTGCCCCTCGCGAGTAGATTTATTTTCTAAATTTTCTAGTATTTTTACTTTGTCGGTAGCTTTTAATATTTTATTTGATTCCATTTTAGTTGTTGCGGATTTTTTAACCTCCCTAAAATAGGCTTGAGCTTGAGAGATATTGGTTAAACTTAAGGCTCCTGATTCTATTTTCTTTTCAATTTCTGGAAGTTCTTTTAAAAGCCTCATCGCTTGTATTCTTCTGCCGGCCTGGCCCTCGCTATATTTGAGTTCCTTAACTGCATATTCAAATAAACTTTGATAGCCAAGGTCCGAAAACAACCTGCGCCTTTCTACTTCCTTAAGGTGATGGAGAACTTGTGTTAGTAATTGTCGCTCTTTTTGCACGAGTTTTAAAGTTTGAGTTAAAAGCTCATGGTCTTTAAGATGCTTTAAATTTATAGTAGTGCTTTCTTTTATATTATAAGTCATGAGAACTCCTTTTAGTTAATTAGTTAATTAGTTAATTAGTTAATTAGTTAAAGACTTTATAACATTGGTTTTAAAAGTGATATTTTTCATTTTTAAAAGGGGCTGAAGAGTCTTTTAAAAATTCATGATAAATGTTGATGTTTATTCAGGAAACTAGCCTTAGAGGGGCTTTAAGGTGTTTAAACGACTATCGCAGAAGGCTTTTAAAGTATTACGCTTGTGTTTTTGTTTTTTAAGAATTCTATAGTCAAGAACAAAAAAATAATTCGTATTTCGGATGGAAGTGATTTCAATATTGCTATTGCTGCAAAGCAACTCCGGCGCTGTGAAATTTTCTATGATTATGACTAGCTGCCTATCGGAAATTTAACCGGGAACATTTCCGTAAAAAAACTGTGAGGAAATCTTGCGCATTCTTGTTTCAAAAACTGGAGCAAAAATTGCCAAACTGAACTCTAGCAATCTTAAAATACTATTAGGCTATCCTTTACTCATTATTGAAAGTGCCTTTAAACGTTACAGTGTTAGAATCATTACAGGTGAAAACATGTTTTATATATGCTATGTTCTGACTTTAGATTTTTAAATATGGAGTTAAATATGAAGTCTTCACTTATAGTTTTTATGTTAATAGTTTTTTGTGTAGGAACTCGAGCTGGTGCAGAATTACCACAATCTATAGATTTTACATTTTCTCCACAAATAGCCTCTGACATTGCGGATAAGGAGTTTTGTCGGATCTCTGCGGGAACAGAAACTTACTATCCAATACTTGGCAGTGCCACTAGTACCGAATCACTAACTATAACTTGCGATGGTAAAACCATTAGGATGGGTGGTAAGGTTAGTGATTCAGGATGGGATCAGAGGGTTAATGAAATATTAAGTCAAGCAATGAGTCAGCTTCTTAAAATGGGTTACACAGTAGTATCCTGTGAAAGAGATGGAAACTATTACCTAACTACTTGCACTGTCGCAAAACACGTATTGTCTAGTTCACCCCAACGCACTGGATTCTAAAACAATGATTGTTCAATTACTCATAAAAATACCGACCACTGAGAGCTGAATTTACCAGCTTTTTATCAGTAGATGGGAAAACTTGAGATGCCGCTTTAATAAAATAGATAAATTCTAGACCAAATAACCTTTTTTAGTCATTTCAATGACTTCCACTAAATCTGTGCACGATGTCTCCAAGTTGCATACGGCGGTATTTTTATGAAAAATGACAAAAATTGGCGGTGGCTAGGGTTTGGACAGGTTTTTGTTCTTAAAATTGCTTTAAATGCCATTTTGGTGCTGGCACAAATATTGGAAATATAGAATTGGAATATGAATGGTTTTTTTAAAAAATAGGAGAAGGGCAATGAAAAGCCTTGTATCAACATTATTAGTTTTTTCGATGATAGCTATTGGCTGTGGAAAAGATAGTGGTGGCGGAGCAGCAAGCCCACCTAAAGCTCCCACTGTAAACAATCAAGATACTGCAATTTGTGCAACCGCCAACTATCAAAATGGTCGATGGTACGACTACAATGGTGTCGAACTCCCCCAGTGTAGCAAGATTCAAAATTATATGAACAGTAAGTATTTATTAGCCTACGACAACAACTATTGTCGTACACGCAAATACCAAGGACGAGATACCTATCATTTGATTCTTAATGGTGTTAACAAGTGCGCCGCCGAAGAATATTTCAGTGAGTTTGGTAACCAACAGATCTACCCACAATATGGTCGTTCACATTATATAGGTTACGCCCCCCCCTCTTATTATGACTATAATAATGGATTTTATAGCAATTGTTATGGTTGGGGTTGTGATATTGGTGATGGCAAATGGAATTTCGGAGACTTTGTTGCAATAGGCTTGGGTGCTGGAATCATTTATTCCATTGTTAATCAGTAAAATACTCCTGGCGCTAGTTGTCATTCAGCAAGCGCCGCAGAATAATAGAATTAAAATGCCTTAAGAAATTCAATTCAGTGACCATTTTCGTGGATTTTGCTAAAAATTGGGGTCATGAATACACAAAATCCAATACTTAAAAAATCGCCTTATTCGCACAATGCCATTGATTTCAAAAGCATTCAAACTCAACATTTTTTACCTGCATTAGAGGAGTCCTTAGCTCTGGCAAAAAGAAGAATAGAAACAATTAAAAGTCATTCCAAAGCCACATTTGAAAACACCATAGTCGCCCTGGAAGAAGCCACCGAGGAACTTTCTTTTGTAAGTCACTTATTCCATAATTTATTGTACGCCAACAGCAATGATGAATTACACAGTTTATCAGAAATAATACACCCGCTTATTGCCTCTTTCGATAACGATATTCATTTGGACAGCGATTTATTTTCCAAAGTGAAAAGTATATATGAACAAAGAGCAAAGCTAAAATTAAATAGCGAAGATTCCCGCTTGCTTTTAGACACCTATTTATCATTTACTCGCAATGGCTCTCAACTTAATGATAAGGACAAATCCACTCTACGAAATATCGATGAAGAGTTAGCTGTATTAGGCCCCCAATTTAGTAAAAATGTAACCCAAGCCATTAACGAATATCAGTTGGTTATAAAAGACAGTAAGGACTTGTCTGGTCTGCCTGAATCTGTAGTGAAGGTGGCTAAACACGAAGCGGAAGAAAAAAAGTTGGAAGGCTGGTTATTTACTTTGCAAATGCCCAGTTATCTTCCTTTTGTGAGATACTGTGACCATCGAGACTTGCGAAAAGAAATGGTCACAGCCTATGCCCGAATGAACACCACAGGCCCTTACAACAATCAACCTCTTATACTCAAAACATTAAAACTGCGTGAACAAAGGGCCAAGTTGCTAGCTTATAAGAATCATTCAGAATATGTCTTAGAACAAAGCATGGCTAAAACGCCTGAAAAAGTGCAGCATTTTTTGTTGGAATTGCTGGAAGTGGCAAAGCCCGCTTGCAAAAAAGAAATAAAAGAACTTCAAGAGTATGTAGACAAAATCGGTGGCCCGAACCCAATACAGAGTTGGGATTTTGATTACTATTCAACAAAATTTAAAAAAGAAAAATTTCATTTCGATGAACAAGAACTCCGCCCTTACTTTCAGCTCGAAAAAGTAGTGAAGGGTGTATTTGCCGTGGCGGAAAAATTATTTAATATAGAATTTAAAAGAAATAAGGAATACCCCGTATATCACCCCGATGTTGAAGTGTATGAGGTTTATGAAAAAAACGGTGAATATATGGGGTTGCTTTATAAAGATTTCTTTCCTCATGCCAATAAAAATGCTGGTGCGTGGATGACCAGTTATCGACAGCAAGGACTTTACCAAGGAAAAATTCACCGCCCCCATGTGAGCATTGTTTGCAATTTTACACGTTCAACACCCGACCATCCCTCGCTTTTAACTTTAAGAGAGGTCGAAACCCTTTTCCACGAATTTGGTCATGCCCTTCATGGATTACTTTCAAAGTGTCATTACCGCAGTCATTCGGGAACCAATGTCTATAGGGATTTCGTCGAACTTCCTTCACAGATTATGGAAAACTGGGTGGAAGAAAAAGAAACTTTAGACCTCTTTGCTGTTCATTATCAAAGTGGTGAAAAAATGCCCGAAGAATTAATTAAAAAAATCAAAGCTGTTTCACAATTTCAGTCGGGCTATGCAAATCTAAGGCAATTGCAATTTGCAATGCTGGATATGGCTTATCATAATACTGCAGCAGAGAAAATTATTGATGTTATAGAGTTTGAAAACCAAGTTACAAAGGATTTAAAGCCCTTCCCAATAATTGAGGGCGGCTCAACCTCTGTGAGTTTCCAGCACATATTTGCCGGTGGTTACAGTTCTGGTTATTACAGTTACAAATGGGCCGAAGTTTTAGATGCCGACGCCTTTGAAAAATTTAAAGAAGACGGAATATTCAATGCAAAAACCGCGCAATCTTTTAAAGAGAATATTCTTGAGCGCGGAGGTGCCGAACACCCAATGGAACTCTACAAAGCCTTTCGTGGTCATGAACCCGATACCAAAGCTTTATTAAGAAGGGATGGTTTACTTTGAAAATTGTTATTATTTATCGACCCGGAAGCCAAGCAGCCATAGATAAGTCCGATGAATTAAAAATCTGGTTAGAGAAGAAAAACATCGAAGTCTATTGTCACCCACAGCAGAATTTAAAAAATTGCAAAACATTAAATGATCTATCACAAGCTAACTTAGTTATAGCCATGGGTGGTGATGGCACTTACTTAGAGGCTGTTAGACTGTGCATGGGCCATCAAATACCCATATTGGGAATAAATATGGGTTCTTTAGGTTTTTTAACGGTTTCTCCTGTGGAAAATCTGTATGAAATTGTTGAAAAAGCCATTCTAAATCAATTGGAAAGTCGTCCACGTAGCATGTTGCAGGCCGAGGTGAATGGCCAAGCTTTTCAAGCACTAAATGATATTGTGTTTGAGCGGGGTGAACTGAGCCAATTGTTATTTTTGCGAATCAAAACCGGTGATCAGTTAATTAGTGATTTAAAAGCCGATGGCTTAATATTTTCTACTCCCACAGGCACCACAGCATACAATTTAGCGGCAGGTGGCCCCATATTACACCCCGAAGTTAAGGCCTATGTTATGACTCCCATTTGTCCCCACAGCTTAACTAACAGACCTACAGTATTTTCTGACGAACAAGAGCTGCAAGTGGAACTCCTCAATGTTCAACAAGAAGCCCGGATCACGGTAGATGGTCAAATGAAAATCAAAATATCAAAGGGTCAAATTGTTAAAATTAAAAAAGCTGCCTATCAACACAATGTTTTGCGCATTCCCAGCCACAACTACTTCGATCTTTTACGCAAAAAACTAAAATTTGGCGAAAGAGCCTAGAGGTCCCAATGCTTGTCGAAATCACAATTAAAAATTTTGCTATCATTGAAGAATTAAGTCTTGAATTGGATGAGGGTTTAAATATTATCAGTGGTGAAACGGGCTCGGGAAAATCTATTATCCTTAAATCATTAGCTTTACTTATGGGCGACAAAGCCTCGGTGGATATTCTGCGCACTGGTTGCAAACAAGCCATTGTCGAGGGCCTTTTTGATTTAAGTCGGCGACCAGATGTTTTAGAAAAATTAAATGAGCTAGGCTTAGAAGGTGATGATGATGAGTTGATTGCTCGTCGTCTAATCACCGCACAGGGTAAGAGTCGAGTTTACGTAAACGGACACTTGTGTAGTTTACAAATTTTACGAGATATTATTTCCCCACTTGTGGAAATCAATGGCTCGACTCCTCCCTTAATTGAAATGGCCGGGCAACATGAAAGCAAAGCTCTTTTAAATAAATCTTATCACTTGGATGTACTGGATCGCTATTGTGGCTGCCTTCAAATGCGCAAAGAGTTTGAAGTGGATTTTCAAAAATTATCCTCTTTGCAACGTGAATACCTTGATCTAGAAAATCAGATGAGTTTGCGTGAACAGCGTTTAGATTTTTTAAAATTTCAATACAAAGAGATCTCTTCTCTAAATTTAACCGAAGGCTATGAATTAAATATTGAAAATGATTATTTTAAAGCAAAAAACTTTAATGCTCTAATGGCTTACACACAAAAAATTGAAAATGAACTCTACAGCAGTGATGAAGCTTTTATTGAAAAACTCCACAGCTGGATTCAAGAGGGAAATGAAAAATTGCGAGATGAAAAATGGCAACAACGCCTGGAGCTTTTAACTAGCGTCAAAGCTCAGTTAGAAGATTTTGTTTATGAGCTGCGTGAGTGGCAAAGAGACCTATCAGAAAACCCCATGGATGTAGATAGCATCGAAGGGAAAATGTCAAAATGGAGAAAAATACAAAAAAAATATGGTCAAACTGCATCCGAAGTTCTGATCAAACAAAATGAAATCAGTACTGAAATTGATCAGTTGGAGAATCACGAAAGCCTATTACAAAATATGCAAAAGGAAATTTCAAGATTAAGTACTAGCTTGCAACAACAAGCTGAAAAACTACACAAATCTCGATCCAGTGGCTCTTTAATTTTGATAAAAAAAATCAACGACGAATTGAAAGACCTAAATATGAAAGGGGTCCAATTTGGTATTCATGTTGAGAAACTACAAGAATTAAATAGCCGTGGATCTAGTGATGTTGAATTTTTAATTCAAGTGAGCAAAGAAGATAAATTTCGCCCTCTCCACAAAATTGCCAGTGGTGGAGAACTCAGCAGAATTTTGTTAGCCATGAAAAAAATAACGGGTTCTTCTGATTTACCTCGCACTTATTTGTTTGATGAGGTCGACACTGGTGTTAGTGGTGAAACTGCAGAAAAAGTGGGAAATAAGCTCAAAGCTATCGCACTAGGACAGCAAGTGGTTTGTGTGACCCACTTACCGCAAGTTGCAGTATTTGCAGATTCACATTTTGTAATTAGTAAAATCCAAAAGGGTAAAAAAGTTTCCATGGATCTACAAAAACTGAACCCTACAGAAAGAGAAGCTGAAATTGCTCGTCTAATTTCTGGGACAAAGGTTACAAATACTAGCCGTCAACATGCAAAACAGCTGTTAAAAGACCATCAAATATAATTGTATACTTTACCTATTTGAAAATTTAATCTTTTCACCTATATTGCTAAAAAGTAATGCTTTAAAGGGGAAGGGTTAAAAATGTTAATTTTAAATTTTGTAATCACATTTTTTATATTTTTCAGCTCACTCTCTTTTGCTGACAATATCTACACGGACCAGTTCACTGATTTTGAAACTGCACCTACCATGCCTGAAAAGCAGGTCTTAGAAAATGAATTGCTTGGTTTTGAGGGGAATGGCTCCCTTGAATTAAGATCCTCTCTTCCTGGAGATCCTCTAAAATATAAAATAAAACGCAGCCTTCGTTTACTTAACAATGAACAACTGGTTAAATTTAATATAACTACGGAAAGACTTAAAAGCCTATACGGCAAGGCAGACATTAACAGTTATTATATATTTGCCAATTTTATTCATGGCATGATCTCAGAACATGAATCTCAATTTTGGATCGCCATAATTCCAAAATTTACAAAAATTACTAATATCTATGCTCAATTAGAATGGTTTGTTCAAGGTGCTGGAGCACACATGCAGTATCGCATGAAAATTTCAGACCCAATAACATTAATTCCGCAGAATAATAAAATGCCTTTGAAGGATTGGCACCAAAACCCAATACAGATTCCTGGTGATTTTGTGTATACACTTTTGGCATTACGAACCCAGAATGGTCCTGAGAGTTGGGACCCCATTAGAGGAGTCACTGGTGTTTATGCTAATGCTTATTCATTACAGTCTACTCAGCATACCGCCGAGGACCAGACTCAAAGTAATTTTGTAGAACAAGTAGAGCTAATACACCCCGGAGACGAAGCCGCATCAGAAATATTAAAATTTGCTATTTTAAATTCGGATGCACACAAGGAACAGGATATTTATAATAGTGTTTTTAACAGTTGTGTGACGGCTGCCATGGAAGCTCTGTATGCCAATGGAGGGGGTTATCCTGTAAACAAAGATTTATTTAATCCATATAGAGTTTGGCAACACTTAGCTGAGTTAGGAATTATTAAAAATGATAAAATTCCCTCTTTAAATGAAGAGTTTTCCAGTAAGATTACAAGAGCCGATATGAATCCCGAAATCGCTGCAAAGCTTAAACCTTTATTGCCCTTAATTCGCAGTGATGGCTTTGATCTTATTGTTAGAGATATCACCTCTTATATTGTTTCCTACAATTGGTCCTACAGTGAAATTTCGATTCTTTTTAAGGCCTTTCAACACATACCCAAAGATGCCAATTTGCTAGAGGTACAATGGGCTTTAAATGATTATTTAAAGAATTCAAATTTATCCGAAGAAAGAATTTCTCAAATTAAAATATTAGCCATTGACGTTTTTAACTATCTTGTAGACCATCAGTTTAATTATGATCCCATTATTGCCCAGGCTATATTGGGCCTAACACAACAGGATTAAATATATGAACAGTCATCATAGATTACTTTTTGTTCTTTTATCCGTTTCATTTTTACTAGTGAATTGCAGTGAAAAAAACGCCTCCACAAGTGCAACACCTTCATTTACCAACATATACAACAATGTTCTTAGTCAAAGTTGTGTAGGTTGCCATGCTCCTGGCGGGGATGCCTATGACAACGATGGGGTTCTATTGAACTTTTCAACTCAAACCACCTCTTATAGTTCTCTGACATCATTGAATGTAACTGGAGCTTCTAGTATTGGAACTTGTGGGGGAATACCTATTGTCGGAAACACTCCTGAAACCTCTTATTTGGTTGGAGTTTTATTTGATGATTATCATCAAAATAATTTTGCTGGAGTTTCTGGATGCACACCTTACTCTGTTCACCTCAGCAATCAAAATCTTAGTGCGTCTGAAAAATCAGAGATAATCAATTGGATCACTGCTGGTGCTAGCAATAACTAAATTTTAAAAACTTACAGAAAATATCTTTATAATTTTTTGTGCTTTTTCTTTCCAGGGTAAATCTTGAATTTTACCAAGTTGTTCTTCTAATGATTTTCTTTGTATATCAGATTTTTGATTTAACAAATGATCCTGAATTAACCACTGAAAGCTCTTAAGCCTCAAGCTTTGAAATAGGAGAGCCGTAGCCTCTGATTTCATCTTTGCCATTTCTTCTATAGTAGCAGTAAAATAATCATTTACTTGCATAGCGTGTTTGTTAGATTTCAGTGAAACAGCTAATCCCGCCCAAGACACTAAAGCTTCTACCAAATCCGTATTGTATGAATACCCATATTTTTCAATATAAGATTTTAGATAACTAAAGGCTTGATCCAAATGACTTATGGAATTTGCAGTATTTTTAGATTTTAATAATAGTGATGACAATTGCAATTCCGTTTTTATTTTCTGCGCCTGCCATTTTTTATTGTCCATGGCTAATGAAGACAAATTTGGTTCTAGCTCATTTAAAATATTTAAAAACTTTAATTTGGCTTCTACAGCAGCTCCTCCTTCTAATAATTGAGCCTTGTAGCCCTGGGCTAAATATATAAGTCGTTGTGGAGATTGATCCATTTTTATATTATTACCAGACTTAATAAAAGTTAACTTCTTTGAGCTTTCTATTACATTGTTAAAATTTTCAAGGGCTTTTGCTAAAAGTGTCGTTTCACTGTGATTCTTTGATCTTTCTTTTAATAGTTTAAAACGTGAAAATCCCAAGCCCAACTCACTTTTACTTCGGTTCCATAAAGATTCTTTTGGAAACTTTTTTAAGTAAATATCATAATTAATTTCAGAATTAATATAATCCCCTTGAGCCAATTGATATAATGCCAAGCTTTGAAGGATTTCAGCTTCATAGTTTTTGTTTGGAACTTTAATATTTAACAACTTTTTGCATAATTCAATGGCTCCAACATAATCAGACTGATAAAAAGATACGCGACTATAAAACCAATAATGTGCAAACTCTTGTTCATTGTTCACAAAGCCCAAAGGTTCTCGCAGTTCGAAAAATCTTCTCGACAGCCCCCAATTTCGCGTATGATAGTGCAAATATGCCAAATCCGAAAGTGCCGAGGCTTTAATACGCAAATTGTCTCTGCCCAAATCGTAAGCCAACATTAAATGTTTATGGGACAACTTTGCTAATTCTTGATTGAAAGAAAACCTGTTTATACTGAGTTCTGTTTGTTTTAAATAAACATAACCTAATAGCAACTGGTAAACAGGAGAAGAGTAGGACTCTTTCATCTTTAGTAAATTCTCTAAGATTTTATTATACAATTGTGATTGAGTAGATAAATCTTTTTCAGCATTTAAGCTTGTCAATTCAATGATGGAATTCACATAATGGATATTTTCGTCCAGAAATTCTCGTTTAACTAAATTATCATATTGTTTTTTTAATAAATCACTCTTTCCGCTATTTTTCATTGAAAGAATATAACTATAATGTGATTCCAAATCGTCGGTAAGGCTTAATGAGCCATAAAAATTATTGGCAGCATAATAATGTTGTCCATCTCCAATATTTTTATAAGCACGTGATAACACTTTGTCTACATAGACCTCTCGAGCATATATAAATTCTGTTTCTGATTTTTGTGTATATTTAAGCCATGTTGTTGCCACATAGGTTAAGTATTTCACTTGATTCTCTTCAACGAAATTATCTATTGCTCTTATATATAAAGCTTTTCTTAAAAAATAATCATCTCTTGTAAGACTCATTAATTTATCTAGCTCGGGATAAATTTTATCTTTTAATTTATCATTTTTTTCTAAAATAATTCGAATAGCTATTATTTCCGCTTCAAATAAAGACTCTAAATAAGAGTATTTTTTTAACAATGTTACTTGTTCCCTTAAAACCATCCTTCTTTCTTGATTAGTGAATTTTTCTTGCAGGCTGGATAGGTAATTATAGGCATAGTAAAGTCGCGATTCTTTGCTAATTCGATCAGCTAAAAGTAAGGGTCTATACAAATTAAACACATCTTGGATAGATAGATTCTTATTGTTTACTAATGTTTGAGTAAGGGCAGCATAAAGATACTGATTTATCCCTGAATAACTTAAACCTTGAATTCTTTTAACACCCATAAAAGCTAAATTATAATTGTTAAGAAATGTATAGAGTAAAAGCTCTGCAAACTTTGCTGTAGATGTTTTACTTTTTTTGAATTTCTCAATAAAGAAATTCAGTTTTTTGGCGAATTCCTTTGTGATTTCATTATTTTTCTGTGCTTTTTTAAGAACTCTAGCTTGCAAATAGAGATCCACCTCATTCCAAATTAATTTTTCTGAGGGTGTTGCTGTAATTTTAAGATTATTTAAATAATATTTGGCAGCTAAAGCATCATCATTCAACATAAAATCACTAAAAAGTTTTAATGAATAAAGCTCACCACTAGTTATAAAACCCTTATACAATAAATGATTTAACAACAAAATTCGTTGGTTGTAGTTCCTTGAACTCTGATGTGCTTCATTTAACATTGTTGCATTCCAATCCGGTGGAATGACACCAGTGATGGGAAGTCGATAGACATCCAAAGATCCTTCAAAGTCACAGGTAACAAACAAGTGGTTATTTCTCAGCTTAGGGAAGCTGCAATTTTGTTCCCCCGAAGTGATTTGCTGGGGAACAACCAGTGTGTTTGCAAAAACCTGTTTAAGATTGAGTCTAAAAATAACACTGTTATCATTGGCATCGATCTTTTGATCAGCATCCGTATCACTGAAATAGTGACTAAAATAGAGCCATTGACCATCTGTAGAAAACTCAGGAAAACCAGAAATTCCAGGTAGGTCCACTTTGATTTCCCAAACCTTATCTTGATTTAATTTTCTTAGAACTAAATGAGAGCTATTGTTCCTTCTTTTGTTATAAGCTAAATACTCTCCCCCTGGTTGAACGGCCGGTGACCAAATTATACCTTTATCTATAAGTTCACTCTTTTTAGAATTAATATTTATTATAAACAAAGACGATTTCTCTTCGGTGAATTCTTTGCTAACATAAACTATTTGCTCTGAATTTACCCATTGCGGAGATTCAATTTCTCCTTTCAATTGAAAACACTCTGGGTTATTTCTTGTAGCCTTCAAATCTATTAAACACAAATCTCCCCGAGATGCCGTTTTGTAATAGACAAATGCCAATTTATTGTCTGAGGGACTAAAAACGGCACTGTTAGCATCGGCTGTGTCATCTAATATTTGTCTTTCAATATCATCATTTGGTGATTGTAAATAAAGACGGGAGGATAAATGAGATTTTCTTGTGAACACCATTAGGTTTTCACTTTTGCTTACATCCACTTGGTAATTGTCGTCAGGACCAACAGTTAATTTTTTAGGTTGAACCAGTTTGGGAAGTTCATTCAGTCTTTTTTTTACAATTGTATCTGCGTGCACTAAGGGTGTTAGAGTAAAAATTAAAAAACAAAAATATTTTTTCATTTTTCAGCCAACTCACCATTTAAGACATTCTGTAGTTTTCTTTGTTTTTTCTTATCTGTAGTTTTTGCAAAAAAAGTAGGTCCCGCCTTCTGCCCAACATTTAATAATTGAATATCTAATTCAGGCCACTCTCCACCCGCTTCTGCTTCCATAACACTTTGTCGGTCGATAATATATATTTGTGGGCTGACACAGCCTGCAATTAAAAAGTTTAAAATAATAAATAAAATATTTTTCATCTTATAGGAATCTCCTTTATTTTTTCAGTAAACAACTTTGAAAAATCATTAAGCTGTGTGCCAATGGGTACAGATTTAACTGTGGGTATCTTAAAAAGATTTGTTGTCATATCTATATCTAAGTAGTTGTGTTGAAACTCAAGCCCTACATATGTAGGGTAGGCATAATTTAAATAATTTCTAACATTGTTCAAACTATCATCTTTATACTCGATATCAAGAATATTTAAAATGGCAATCAATTGATTTGCACTTATGTCAGTAATATCTAATCTACCATTAATATAGTTTTTGTTTAAATTATACACTAAATTTGTTCTGCCATTCATGGGCGCACTGTTTTGAACATTGTTAAGGAATTTTTTGGGTAGGACATCACCAAGATTCAACTGTGAAAATCGTGTCAATAAGCCAAAACTCAGTTGTGAAGGTTGAAAATCTAAAAAAGACTCCCCAGAAATAGCAGACTTAGACAAACTGAGATCAAACTTATTAATTGTAACTAGATTTTGATTCATACTTACATAACCAACAAAGGGACCATAGTATTTTTCATCGACTTTAATCTTTTTAACTCGCAATGATTCAATAGAAGTTAAAAAAGGGAGAATCTTACTAAAAGTGACTCTTTCAAAAGCGTTCTGTTTTAATAAATGTGAAAATTTAAAGTAGTTATTTTCAATTACTAAGTCTTCATTGATCGGGATTTTTCCGTTTAATTCAATAATTTCAATGTTCTCTTTTTTGACACTAAAATCTTTAAATGTGAAAGCTGTTTGTAGGGATAAGTTCTTATGTTTAGCAAGAGCTAATTCCATCGGGATTTTTAATTTCCCTTGAAAACCTAAATCAAAGATGTTTGGGTAATTTTTGGGCCAATCTAATTCTATGCTTCCTTTAAATTCAGCCAATCCAGCTTTTAAATTTGAATTTCCAGAAAAATAAGAGTTAAAAAGAGTTTTGTTAAGGCTCATTTGTAGCTTTTCAATATTAATTAAGTCATCACCTAACTTTTCGCCTATCAAAATAAATTGAAAATCCAAAGGGGGCTTAAAAGATGATTCTTCTGATCCTGTAAGCAGTTCTCCTTCAAGGTGAAAGGCTTGAGCCGTATCTATGTTCGATACTTTCAAACCTACTTTACTTGTTAATGGGAATCTAAACTTATCTAATTTTATCTGTTTAATTTTTGTATCTACATTTAGTGTTAACTCATCATTCTTTTTTTTAGGCAAGCTTATTTGAGCAGCAATATTAAGTTCTTCTAAATCCCATGGTTTTAAAATTAATTTTTCTAGTTCTAATTTAGCTTGCCACTGATAGACGTCTTTATCTGATTCCAGTTCCAATTTCAAAGGGCTTAAACCAGTTTCTTTTTTCAAAAACTCTTGAGGAAGCCACAAATTGCCAACGATCTTAGTCTTTAAATTATTAAAGTTAAAGTATGTATTGAAATCTGCAATTTTTTGTAAATACATTTGCACTTCTGTGTGAAAAACAAAATTATCCAAAGCTTGTTCCAGTGAAAAATCTAAACTGGAGCTGAATGTAGTGGGCTTTAGATCTCCCATTTTAAATCTATCCATTTTAAGTTGAAACAAGATCCTTTGATCTTCAATAAGTGAGCCACTTAAACTCATTTTTGGAGGTATTTGGGGTGGAGTGTCTATTGAATCTAAATCAAATGCTAAATTAAAATCATTAAAAGTAAATTTTGCTAGATCTTTTTCAAATTTTAAAAAAGCATCTAGTTTATGTTCTCCTTTTAATAGAACTTTCATTTTTTGACTCTTTAAATAAGTCTCTTGATCCACCTTAAGTTCTTGTTCTAAACCTATACCTTTATTATTTACATTTAACTTAAGTCTATGAGTGAACTCTGAAACATTAATATTGGTAGTTTCACGTCCTTGCAGGATCTCAATTTGAGCTTTTAAATTTTTAATAACCCAGTCTTCTATACTCAATTCAAAAGGAAGTTCTACGAATTTTTTTTGTATAGAAAACCCTGCAAATGTTTCTTTATTTATTTCTTTTTCAGGCTTATTAACTCCTTCTGATAAACTCACTTGCGCATTTATGTTCGGCTCAATCAAATAGAACTTAGTTAGATTTAACGTTCTTGAAAAAGGGTGGATTTTCCAATTTAGATCAACAAGAGGTATTTTTATTTGTGCCCTGAAGTCTTCCTTCTTAATATTTACTTGAAAGTTACTAATTTTTAATCCAGAAATAAGCTTTAAACTTCCTTCAGCAAAACTGATTTCTAGGCCGTGATCTCGTAATGGCTTTTCTGCATATTGCATTATGTTTTGCAAGCCCTTTTCAGATTGCAGATAATTGACTGCAAGGATACCTATTGCTGTAGTGGATAAAACAATAAAAACTAGAAGAAATCCTGCAATCTTAAGTGCCTTTTTCATATGTAAGAGTATCCTTAAGTAACAATATAAATAATAGTGTTGCCATACTGTTACATTCAAAAAAAATTAATTAATTATAATAATTAACGATTCATATTGATACGAATATATTTAATACATTTATATAAAAGTTATTCTTCTGTATAATTTGTAACAAGTAGATGAGTTAATAATGGGATATGGGGGAAACATATGTTTGCTCGAAAACGTTTATATATACCAATTATGGTATTTGCTTTTTTGGTAACAGTCATTACCACTTTTCAAAATTGTTCTGATGTGAACTTTGAAACCACAGACGAACTACAAAAAGCCGGAATTGATGGCACTCTTCGGCAAATTTCTTTCAGTCCAAAATTTAATGAGAATCGACCTAATATAGATGTAACAACTGTACTCGATAATTCCAACAGTATGACTAAAATTCAGGGACAAGTGAAAACTGCCGTAAGCTCTACAACCAGTGCTTTAAAGGGATTTAGTGGAACAGTAAATCTGTACTCAACTACTCAGGAGCTTAATCACCCCGCACGCAATCGAGACACTATAAATTACTATAAAATTCAAAACGATAAAGGCAGTCTCGTTCCCTCTACAAACTTTACGGATACTGACTTAATAGACTATAAGAATGATTTTGATAATAGTGGAAATCCCATTTTTAGCACTTATGAAAAATGGACACGCTTTGTTAATTTTTCGCCATTCAGAAGTATTCCTTTTTCAGCGCAAATGAATGACATTCAATTTAAATCCTTCCAAAATGATGTATATAATGAAATAGCTAAAATTGATGTGAGTGGATCACAAACGGAAGTGACATTATGCTCATTAATTAGAAATATTGATGCTTATAAAGATTCTAGTGATTTCCACACATATATATTAGCCACAAATGAAGACGATCAATCAACTATTGATAATTGTTTGCGCTCCGAAGGTCAAAGATGGGACAGAACCTCTACACCTAGAACTGGTGCCAGTATTGAATGTGACGATACTGATCCCGCTTGTACTTTTGCTTACAGTGTTAGTTACAAAGATGAAAAATGGTCTCGTTTAGTATACAAGCAGTCTTATACAGAAAAAGAGCAATTCGTTTTTAACTTAACAAATAACAAATTAAAAACGAACACAATTCAAATTTCTCATAAAACTGCACGCAGACTCGCCCGTCATTATCTAAAGCAAAATTCATGGCAGTTTAAGTATCAAAGAAATGTAAAAGTGGGTGAAAATGATGGTGTTCCTATTTATAATTTGCAAACCAGTGAAGTCAACCATAATGGAAAACCCGCGGCTATAGGAGCTTGTTCAGGGGCATCAACAACATACAAAGCTTGCACGGGAACAGATCTTAATTATTTTAATGCAAATGTAGCACCCAGCTATTTGGATTTAGTACCAGGTAGTTGTGAAGTAAAATGTAATAATGGAAATACAAATTGGCTTTATGATTGGATCGACACTTCAAATGTTGCCGTTGATGCAAACAATATCACTTATCCAGCCTCTGTTACCAGCGCTTCACTTGCCGGCTATAATAGTGGATGTCAATCCTGGGTATCTAGTAGAAGAAATTACAATGCTACCGGCGTAGACGGCAGTGATTTTCTAGATTGTCAATTGACTTACGCCTCTGATGGCAATCTTTCTAATATTGGATTTACAAGTACACTCACAAATAATGACACTTCAAAATCCTTTGGAGTTTGTGCTGCTAGTGTATCATCATGCTCGGCCGCTGTTAAAAGTGCCCAGATTTCAACTGCTGGTTGGGGCTCTATAGACAGCACTTTAATTTCTTGCAATGATTATTGTTCAGTTAATGAACTTAGAACAACTTTAAATAGCAGTACTGAAGGAGTGAAAAGATTAACTGCAAACCAACTTTGTGACGGAAAGTCCATCGGTGATAACGATGCGACTGTGGAGTTATCATGTAATGCAGGAGAAAAAACTATTGCCAAAAACAAGTTGAAACTGCTACTGCAAGCCAACGGAATTTCAAATCCCACAGTGAATGATGCCGACTTAGCTTGTACCTATCAGTGTGTTCACCGAAAAGGTGGTGAACAAAGTATAGTTGGTTCAGATATTAAGTTGGATCCTTGGGCTTCCCCGGCCAATGAAATCAGGAGTTGTTCTGAATCTGAATTCACTAGTTTAGGAAAGGCCAACTTACACTCTTGTCAAAAAGTTTATTACGACAAAAATGCTAAGGCCAATATCTCATTTAATTCTAAAAATGGTGCCATTTGTGGGGCTAATTCCAACGACCCTGCTCCTACTTTATCTAGTATAATGGCCTATCCTGATGCAGCCTCTGTTGTTGATTATGGATTGGATCAACCTTTAAAATTTTGCTCCGTGGCTCGCTTTGCCGATGGTAGAAGTAAAGGCATAAAAGGCGGCGCAGAATATATTGAGTACAATTGGGCTGCCTCTAATATTATTAACGATAGTTTTATTAGTTCAGAGGGAGTTGTGAGTAGCGTTACTGAAATGTTAAAGAAAGCCCATGGTGGCAACTTTTTTATTGCTGCCTTTATAAATGATCCTTCTCAAGAAAGCACGGCTTGCAAAGGGGTAAATTTGGCAGATTACTATGGACCTTCACAATCTGTGGTCTATGAAGGTAAAAAATTTAAAGAGTTGGCAGCGACTCTTGGTCCAAAACGTATGAAAACATTCCCGGCTTGTATGCCTGATTATGAAGAAGCTATGAAGTTTGTTTTCGATCTTATTGTAACTACTGCAAGTCGACTGTATAAATTGCCACTCGACGAAAAGGCCCAAGAATGGATTTATCGTATTAAAATTCTTGATAATAAGGGTCTCGTTCATTCCCTAAAAGAAGATGAGTTTTCTTGGGAGAACGGTTTATTAACAATTAAAGAAGGTATTGATTTGGACAGCGCGGAAGTTATCTATGTTGATATCGTTGTACCAAATCCATTAACTATTTAATTTTGTATTTTCTGGAAAGAACCACCCGAGCTTGTGAGAACAAAACAAACAGGCTCTTTTAACCATGTACCTAAGTTAATGGCTTTAATTTCTTTGTTATTTTTAAAAAAACTATATTGTTCTTTGATATGAGTGTGGCCACAAATCAACCAGTCAAAGGCTTTCTCCACATAGGCTTTATGGGCATGTTGATGAAGCTTTTCACGAGATTCGGTTTCACTTATAGATTTAATTTCAGTAGTATAATGCCGACTTTTTTTACTGGCAGATTCACCAATTCTAACTATCCATTTTTCAGGCAAGTTGCTAGCTACCCACTTCATTATTTGAGTCCTTAAAAACCACCTCAATAACAAATAGCCCCAGTCTTTGGTATCTATCTGATCGCCATGCTCTGCACGCACACACCAAGGTCCCAACTTAATATATTCGACCTGCTCAAATATGAGAAATCCCAACTCTTCTTGCCAAAAACTCTTTAAATAGAGATCGTGATTACCTTCAAAGTAAAATATTTGAACACCACCATTTTGCAGTCTTTGGAGTTCTTCTATAATAATTTTATATTTATTTTTAAAATATTTATGATTTTCAATCCATAAATCAAAAATATCACCCATCAAGAATAAATGACTCGCATTTTGTAATTCTAATTTCTTTAACCAATTTACAAATAAAATAAAATTAGGCTCATTGTCTGAGCCTAAATGCAAGTCGGATATAAAAAATGCTTTTAAATTATCACTCAATGTTCTGTGAATCAGAAGAATTTGACTTCTTTCTTAAATAGGAAGGTACGTCCAAACTTTGATTGTCAAAAGGTGCGGATGGCATATCTGGCGTAGGTTCTTCATCTACATTCATTGTTAACTGTTCAGAAAATGAATGAGTATGAGAATGCTGACTCTCCCTATAAGCCTTAGCCTTTGCCAATAAAATATCTCTTGGTAAAATACTTTCACTATCACTGATTTTATCTATTAAGGGTGAAGTTGGTTTTGGTCTCTGATTTTGATTGTTTGGTGGTGAAATTTTATTTACCTCAGCCACTTGTTTAGGAGAATCGGTTTCTCTTTTAACCTCTACATTATTAACTACTTTGTCTTCAATGGGTTGTAAAACTTCTATCACTTCTTCAAACTGAGAGTTTTTCTGAACGACTTCTTGATGAAGAGTCATTTGTGTCTGATTAATTTGAGCAAAAATATCATTTTGTACATTATTTAATTGTACATTGGCCATTTGTTGTAACTTAAGCAACTGATCCGTTACTAACTTCTGATTTTCATCTCCAAAGCCAGTGGCTATGACCGTTACACTAACGGCATCACCCATATTTTCATCAATTACAGCACCAAAAATCACTTCCGCATCTTCATGTGCGGCCTCTGTTATGAGCGTAGAAGCTTCATTGACTTCAATCAAGGATAAGTCTGGACCACCAGTAACATTTACGATAATTCCAGTAGCACCATCTATAGAAATATTTTCTAACAGTGGAGAAGAAATGGCTTGAGTTGCAGCCTCAATGGCTCTGTTTTCTCCAGTTGCCATACCCGATCCCATTATAGCCATACCTTTTGCTGCCATCACTGTACGAATATCAGCGAAATCTAAATTAATTAAACCACGAATATTAATTAGATCAGAAATTCCCTTTACTGCTTGTAATAAGACTGAATCCGCCTTTTTAAAAGTTTCAAGTAATGGAGTTCGTTCATTTGAAATCGAAAGCAATTTTTGATTGGGAATTACAATCAGAGCATCTACATTTTCTTTAAGCTCTTGTATGCCCATTTCTGCATGACGTTTTCTTTTTTTACCTTCAAACATAAAAGGCTTCGTCACAACACCAATTGTTAAAGCTCCTAATTCTTTGGCAATGCGAGCTACCACAGGCGCGCCTCCAGTTCCTGTTCCACCACCCATTCCGGCAGTTACAAAAACCATATCAGCGCCTTCGATTCTTTCTACAATATCATTATAGGATTCAATGGCTGCTCTTTTACCGATTTCAGGATTAGCACCAGCGCCAAGACCTTTCGTCAACTCATGCCCTAGCTGAATTTTTACTTCCGCTTTATTGGCACCTAGAGCTTGTCTATCCGTATTTGCAACTATAAATTCAACACCGTTTAAGCCACCTTCAATCATCGTTTGAACAGCATTGTTTCCGCCGCCGCCTACGCCAATTACTTTTATGCTGGCACCGATGTCCGTGTTTTCTTCCAACTCAAACATATCCCCTCCTATGGACCCTTTTATTCTGACAGTGCTTCCTTAGCACGACGAAACCAACCACTAATCTTATCACCAAAATTATCTTCATAATCATTTTGTTTTCTCTTATCTGATTTTTTCATTTGCTCACTGCCATAAATCAGCAAACCTACGGCTGTGGCATAACTCGAACACTTAATAACATCCGTGAGACCGCCCACTTTTTGTGGAGCTCCTTTACGTACTGGAAGATCAAATACAAAATCTCCCATTTCCACTAATCCAACCAGTTGGCTAGCTCCGCCCGTAAGCACTAATCCTGAGCCCAATTTAGAAATAACATCAGAATCTACCAATTCTTTTTTTATTAATTGCAAAGTTTCTTCTGCGCGAGCTTCTAATATTTCACACAAGTTCTTGCGTGCAATCGTTCTCTTTTGACGGCCACCTACACCTTCAACGTCTATTGTTTCTTCCTCTGTAACCAGTTCCACTAATGCGCAACCAAATTTCTTCTTAAGATTTTCTGCATCAATTTGAGTTGTGCGTAAACCCATGGCTACATCGTGAGTAAAATTATTTCCTCCAACAGGAACAACTCCTGTATGGAAAACACTCCCCTGAGAATAACTTATTATATCACAAGTTCCGCCACCAATATCCACAACGGCAACACCCAGTTCTTTTTCATCATCGCTGAGTACGGCTTTACAAGAAGCCAATTGTTCCAAGACTAAACCTTGCACTTTGAGGCCTGTATTTTCAGTGCACTTGATTGCATTTTGAATTGCAGATTTAGCTCCTGTGACTATATGAACATTGGTCTCAAGACGTACACCCGCCATGCCAATGGGATCAGATATTCCTGGTTGATTATCAATTTTGTAATCGTTAGGTAAAACATGCAGTACTTGCCTGTCATTAGGAATTGCAACGGCTTTTGCCGCTTCAATCACTCTTTCAATATCTTCTCGATTCACTTCACTATTTTTTATTGCCACCATGCCCATGGAGTCGAAAGATTCGACATGATTTCCACCAATGCTTAACCAAACTTTTTCTACAGAAACTCCTGACATAAGCTCAGCTTCTTCTTTGGCTTTTTTAATAGCTTCTGTAGTGGCTTCAATATTTACAACCACTCCATGTTTCATTCCTGTGGTGGCTGCTCGACCAACACCGATGACTTCAATATAATCTGTGCCTTGAGTGGCTATTACACAAGCGACTTTTGTTGTGCCAATGTCTAAGCCTGCAATGACTCGCTTTTTATTCGCTAGCGATTGGCTATTGTTTGCGTTTGCCATTCACTTCCTCTGTTGTATACTTCTTGATGTAAATTCTTTTTGTGTTACTCCATCCTTCGTCCTGAAAGATACCATATAATTTAGACTAAGGGGCGTTACGCAGCCTGACAACAACTTTCTTTGAGAATCTCGCATCAATGACGCGACCCTTCAAGCCTTTGCTTTGCATGTATGTGAACACTTGATCTGCCATATTTAGACGTTTAGAAAAATCGGAGGTACCAATCTTTAGAGTTTCCCCCTCGGGAGAAAAAATCAATGTAAAACCTTGCTTGGAATCATATATTATTTCAGAAACACTTTGCAAATTGGCCCGCTCTTTATTTTCTAAATTCAATAATAGATCTATGGCCATTTTTCTAACCATGCTGTCTTTGAGTAAATTTTCACCCCTCAATATAGGTACGTCTAAGAAATTACCTTTTCTTAACTCTGGCATAAAAGTTCCATCCCTAGCGACAGGTATAAATTGATTTTTTTTGTCTACAAAAATAGCAATGGGTTCATGGGGAAGAATCTTTACCTCTATTTTATTTGGGAACTTTCTCTGAACTTGAACTTTACTAACTCGTTTATCCAATTCTACTCGACCCAACAAGTCTTTGAGATCAATATCCCATATGTATTTTCCCACATAGGATTTTGTTTCTAAATGAATTTTGCTTTTGATATCCTCAAACATCCAATCACGAACAGAATTGTCTAATTGTGCAATTGAAATAGAGTCTAACTTAAAGAAACTTCTATCTACTAAGAATAATAAAGCCCCAAGAACGGCTATGCCGACAAGAACTGTTATGAGCTTACTTAAGACCCTCATAATCTAACGTTGCCTCTTCCATGATTTGCTTAATAAAATTTTTAAATTCAATACCCTCATAAGCCGCTGCTTTTGGCACTAAAGAAGTGGGCGTACAGCCAGGTAGGGTATTCACTTCCATAATATATGGACTCTCACTTTTATCCAGCATAAAGTCCACACGTGCATAGGATCTCACCCTTAAAATATGACAGGCTTCCATTGTGATTTCTTGCATTCTATCTATAGTTCTTTTTTCTACATTGGCAGGTAAAATATATTCCGTACGTCCTTGCTGGTATTTATTTTCATAATCATAAAATCCGTGCTTGGGTTTAATTTCTACAGAACTCAAGGGCTTTCCCTTAAAGATGGGTACAGTCACCTCTTTTCCATCAATAAACTTTTCAATCAGTACATAGTGATCATATTGTGAAGCAAATTGTACGGCAGCTTTAAAAGATTTTTCATCTTGAACAACACTGACGCCCATACTGGAGCCATCACGAGAGGGTTTTACAACTATTGGATAACTTAATTCTAGATGAAAGTTTTCAATCTTTTGAATCTTTAAATCCAATAGTTGATACTTTGCCGTTGGCAGATTGTGTTTTTCAAAAAGAATTTTGCAAAAAGCTTTATCCATGCAAAGCGATGAAGCCAACACACCACTGCCTGTGTATGGAATCTTTAAATATTCACAAAGCCCTTGTAAGGTTCCATCTTCAGCATACTTACCATGGCCGGCAAGTAAGGCTAGTTTTGGTTTTAATATAGATAATTTTTTAGGTAATAAATCATCGGCCTCAACCCACTCATATTGTTCACCCAAGTCATCTAGAGCCTTTGAAAAAGCCTTAGCAGTAACTTTACTGACCTCTGATTCCGCCCCAGATCCTCCATATATTAGTGCCACTTTTTTCAAGATTATCTCCTTATAATAAAAAAATTCTAACATGCAGCCGGAGCTTCGGCTGTAAAAAAATCCCATAACTATTACTAAATTTTATAACCCTCAGCATTATCTTGGCGCGTTAAGACCATGAAATCATTACGTCACCAAAGTCTAGGTCCCAAAATGGAACCTTTTGTTTGCATTTTTTGCAAAACATGACAAAAATTACACCTCAATAGGGGTTTGAGCACAGAAGCTCATTCAAAGGGAGGGGCATGAAGAACATATTAGTAACATTAGTTAGTGTCTGTTTGTTAAGTTTACAAACCTTAGCCGAGGCAAAGAAATATATTGTAACAATTAATTCACCTCAAGTTTTTAAACAATTACAAGCTCATAAAAAAGGCTTTGATACTTTTGGTACCTTTACTGAGCAAAGTAGCACCTTTCACTTCCTAAGTCAGAATCCACAAAAAATTAATGTCACTTTTGATAATTTAGAAATGTTAGTCTTAGAAACTAATAATCCACAAGACATTGAAACACTAAAAGCTAGCGGACTCGTTGATGTGGAAGAAGAAGTGATTTTCCCAGAGCCAAAACCCTTTGTTAATACAAGTGCTAATAATACTTTTGGAAGACTTTCTGGTCCATTAGATACTCCCTGGGGAATTGATGCTGTTAAAGCTCCTCAAGCTTGGGGCAATTCTAATGAAGGGGAAGGGGTTAGAGTTCTTGTTTTAGATACTGGAATCGACAAAGACCACCCGGCTTTAAAATCACGCTTCGAAAAAGGCAAAAACTTTATGCCCAGAGAAGATGGTGCTGAATATGATTTCAAAGATGTAAACGGTCACGGAACTCATGTCGCCGGCACAATTGCAGCAGACGGCGTAGGTGGTGGACTTGTTGGTGTGGCTCCTAAGGCTAAAATCCTATCTGCTCGTGTCTGTGGCGGCGGTTGTTCTTCCATCGGAATCATTGGTGCTGTCGATTGGGGTATCAGTGAAAGAGTCGATGTCATTAATATGTCATTAGGTGGTCCTTTCCCCAGTGGTGCGGCCATCAAGGCTTATAAAAGAGCTGAAGCCGCGGACATAGTTGTTGTAGCTGCCTCAGGTAATGATGGAAAAAATAGTGTTTCTTACCCTGCAGCTTATGAAACTACATTCGCTGTTGGCGCAGTTGATTCTAAACTCCAAAAAGCTAAATTTTCTCAGTGGGGCAAGGAGCTTAATGTTATGGCTCCAGGAGTAGATGTTTTTTCTTCTGTCCCTCTTGGCTCCGGACGAAACTCTCGATTGGAAGGTTTACTAGGAAAATCTAGAGTCGATTTAGAAAGTACACCTATGGCCGGATCTGGAACTGGTGAAATTGAAGCCGAAGTTATATACGCTGGCTTGGGCAGAGAAGAAGACCTAAAAACATTAAACTTAAAAGGAAAAGTAGCCTTCATTAAAAGAGGCGAAATTTCTTTTAAAGATAAGGCAGACAACGCTCTTAGAAAAGGAGCTAGCGCAGTTGTTATCTATAACCATGAAGCTGAAATGCTACATGGGACTCTTGGGGATGATTTGAATTATCAAATTCCTGTTCTAGGCATGAACAAGGAGCAAGGTGACAGCGTAAAAAATGCTATAGATAGCGGCACTCAAGTTACGATGGTGGTTGCCGTTGATAAAACTGACTATGCTACTTTCCAAGGAACTTCCATGGCTTCTCCTCACGTTGCGGGAGTAGCAGCACTTGTAAGGGCTTCTAATCCAAGATTGAGAGCTCAACAAGTTAGACAAGTTATAAGTGATACTGCAACACAATTGAATGAAGCCAATGATGAAAATCAATGGGGCGCTGGAATGGTTAATGCCGAAGAAGCAGTGAATAGCGCTAAAATAATGGCTCCTGAATTTTTACTTACGGGAACAAACTAATTAATTCCTTCAACGTCCTTTCGCTTAAGGGCTCCTTCGGGAGCCCTTTTTTATTTATAACCTAAACAATTTTTTTAACTAAAAAAATACTACCAATCGCCCAGTCGGACGACTTCTGACTGTAACTCTATTTTAAAAAGATCTCTGACTCTGTTCACCACATGATCCATTACTGAACTCACATCCTGTGCAGAGGCTCCATCCTCAGTCACAATAAAATTTGCATGCTTTTCTGAAATTTGAGCTCCACCAATTTTAAATCCTTTTAACCCCGCTTGTTCGATTAAACGACCTGCGGAATCGCCTTGTGGGTTGCGAAATGTAGAACCACAACTGGGTTGTTTTAAGGGTTGTTTTTGTAATCTTAATTGGTTGGCTTGTCTAACTTTGTTCTTCAATTCCGAGTCCGGTTGTAATTGCCAAGCCATAGTTACTCGAAAAATAACTCCTGGCTGCCAGCCTGAACTATGACGATAACTCCAATGGATATCATTTTTTAAAAATTTTTTTTCTATTACTTTATTATTTTCTAGTTTTAGTACTTCCACGTCTTCAACTATTTCTACAAATTCTCTTGGTTGAATCTTCTCCCGAACTCCTGCATTCATAACAACACCACCAGCCACATCACCAGGTAAACCTGCTAAAAATAAAGCTGGTGCTAAGTCTCTTTGTAAAAAATATTTTAAAAGATCTCCCTTTTTTGTTCCTGCTTGAGCTCGTATAAAAAACTTATTGTCTTTTACATAGGTCTCTTCAATTTTAGAATAATCTTTTGTACAGATCACCAAGCCCTGAACACCGCGGTCACTAATCAATACATTGGACCCACCTCCAAGAAGGGTCAAATTAAATTGATTTTGATGAGCCCACAATACGGCTTCTTTTAAGATCTCTAAATTTGGGGGGCGACAAAAAAATTGTGCCTCTCCTCCCACTCGCCAGGTGTTGTAGTTTTTTAAACATACATTTTCCTGTAACCACGAAGGCCTTATGGGTGGCACAATTCGGTCCCGATTTTCCATACATCGCCCGCGCCTAAGGTGACTAAGATCTCACCTTCTTTTAGGTTCTGTCTTAAGTTCTTTTGGAGTGATGCAAAATCATTAAAAAAGTGAACATTTGAATGTTTTAGTTCTGTGCAAAAATTTTCAGAATCAATTCCTACAAGGGGATCTTCTCCGGCTCTATATACTGGAACCACATAAAGTTGGTCTGCATTATCAAAGGCTTCTAAGAAGCCCTGCCAACAGGATTGAAATCGAGAATATCTATGAGGTTGGAAAATCACATTTAATCTGTTTTTTGGGAATTTTTCTCGAAAGGCCTTTAATACAGCTTTGATTTCCGTTGGGTGATGACCATAGTCATCATATATTTTAACACCCTTGTATTGACCTTTATATTGAAAACGACGATCAACGCCACCAAAACTTTCTATCCCTTCAACTAAAGATTGTAAATCTAATCCAGCAAGATGCCCAGCAATCAATGCTGCCGTGGCATTGAGAGCATTGTGATCTCCTGGAATAGGTGGCTTTACTCTTGCGAATTTTTGTCCCTGAAATTGAATACTAAAGCCTTCAGATTCTTTTTTAATAATAAAATCATTTTCACTATTAAATCCATACCAAAATATTCTTTTTGGGAACTCAGTAAAAAGTTTACGTGTTAGAGGATCATCACCACAAACAATACAACTGCCATAAAAGGGAATACTGGAAGCAAAATTATAAAAAGCTTTTTGTAAATTTTCAAAGTTTTTATAGTAATCCATGTGATCATCGTCAATATTTGTAATGATCACTATTTCAGGAGACAATTTCTGAAAGCTGCCGTCACTCTCGTCAGCCTCTGCAATTAACCACTCTCCACTTCCTAATTTCGCAGTAGATTTTATGACATCTAATCTACCACCTACAACAATCGTCGGATCACAAGAAGTAGCTAAAAATGCCGACGCACACAAACTGGTAGTTGTCGTTTTACCATGAGTTCCCGCTATAGCTACTCCACGTTTAAGTCTCATTATTTCTGCAAGAGCTTCGGCTCTAGGAATTACTGGAATTTTGTTATCTAAAGCTTTTAATAATTCTGGATTCACTAGTTTGACAGCACTGGAATAGACAACAACATCCACATCGCCAACTTGTTCGGCTTTATGTCCAATAAATATTTTTATGCCCATAGATTGTAAATATTGAGTCTGCTGATTCTCTTTAATATCGCTACCAGAAACAATTGCACCTAAGTTCTTCATAAGCTCGGCCAATCCGCACATGCCGATTCCACCAATGCCTACAAAATGAAATTTTACACCCACTAACTTTTTCATAGATCTCGGAAATTAACTCATACTCAATTCCGTGTCTACATCTATATCCTTCAATATTGATGTAACTATTTTACTTGTAGCCTCTGATTGGTGGAAATCGAACATATTTTTAGACATATTTTTTAAAGTTGATTTGTCTAATATCCATTTATGAAGATGTTCTTTAAGAAGCTTTAAATTAAAATTCTTCTGAAGAATCAAAACTGCTGCATCCCTTTCAACTAAAGAATCTGCATTTTTTACTTGATGATTATCTGCAGCTGTTGGTAGCGGTATAAAAATAGCAGGTACAGACATCGCTGACAATTCAGCTACCGTTCCCATTCCTGATCTACAAAGAGCAATATCCGCCCACTTATAAAAATGGGGCATATCATCAATAAATTCAAAAATTTTAATTTTTCTTCTTAGGTTTTCTGGCAGCTGTTCGTAGACGACTTGTACCTTTTTAAAGTCCAGCTTACCTGTTTGATGAACTACCTCTAAATTCTCGTTTAGAAAATCTATATCTTTATATAGCTCTATTAGCACATTGTTGATTGCTCTCGACCCCTGACTCCCACCAAAAACAAACAACTTAAGTGGTCCATCATAATTTTTTTTTAAAGCTTTGTTTGAGAATATTCTTCTTAATGGATAACCGCAGATTTCCACTTTTTTAGTTTTTAAATGTTCTCCTGCTTCTTTAAATACAACAAAGGCCTTTTTAACAAAGGGAGCTAAATATCGATTTGCCATTCCCGGAAAGGCATTGGGCTCCCAAATATATGATGGGCGACCCAACAGAGCGGCAGCCAATAGCACCGGACCTGAAGCGTGACCACCAACTCCTATGACGGCTACAGGTTTTAACTTTTTAACTAAAAGTAAAGATTGAAAAAAGGCCCAAGGTAATAATATTAATGTTTTCATTCTTTCTAAAATAGAAACATTATTGTTAAGGCGACCTATGTGGATCAGGTGTAGAGGATATTGAAATTTTGGTATTATTTTTGATTCTAAACCTCGAGCCGTTCCAACAAAATGAATTTCAACATTTTTATTTTTTTCCAGCAAATTTTCAGCAAATGCCAATGCTGGGAAAATATGTCCGCCCGTACCCCCAGCAGCCATTAAAAAAACCTGTGAATTTGACATATTAAATACCTAAAAAATTTTTTTCTAGCTGAGAATTATGAGTCATTCTATCTATATTTAGTAAAACACCAAGGCCAAAACATGTCGCCACCAGAGAACTTCCCCCATAACTTAAAAAAGGTAAGCTCAATCCCTTGGTAGGAAACAAACCCAATGTAACTCCTGAATTAATAAGTACAGACATTGAGAAAGCACTTACAACACCCACTCCCACAGCTTTTGCAAAAACATTTTCTGTGTGTAAGATAATTTGGAATCCTTTAAAAATAATAAAACCAAAAAGAAATAAAACTAAGAAAAATCCAATGAAGCCCATCTCCTCTGCTAAAACAGAGAGCGTAAAATCAGTATGAGCTTCGGGCAAAAAAAACAATTTTCCCTGTCCCTGTCCTAAGCCCACACCACTCACTCCACCAGAATAATAACTCAACATACTTTGAATTATTTGAAATCCTTTATTTTCTGCATCCGACCAAGGATCAAGGAATGAAACTACGCGAGCATATCGGTAAGGAACATTTACTATTAGAAAGTAAACTGCTGGAAGGGCAGCAACAATTCCTCCCAAAAGATATTTCCACTTTAAGCCAAAGCTAAAGGCCATTGCTAAAAGGATTAGTGAACAAATCACAAAACTACCAAAATCAGGCTGTTTCAATAGCAGGAATAAACATGGACCTGCAATCAAAAAAAACAATGGCCACTTATAAATACCCAAAATCTTCATTGGTTTAGAAATAAAAAAAGCCATTAAAAAAGGTAAACTGTACTTTAAAAACTCTGCAGGTTCTAATCTTTGCCCTAGTGGTAGACCTACCCATCTATGAGCTCCCCCAGCTTTTATTGCTATACCCGGTACAAAAGTGAGAGCTAGAAGCCCAAAGGACCCCAGCCATATGAATATTCCATAGCGCTCAAAATACTTCCAAGGAATATTCATAGTGGTAACAATAGTGAAAAGACCTATTAATGCATACAAAAGTTGTTTTCTAAAAAAGTAGAGTCCATCGGCTCTAGATTCAATAGCAAAAATAAAACTAGATGAGTAAACTTGAACAACTCCAAGTCCTAGAAGAAACAAAATAGTTAACAACAAGCCTTTATTACCACGATAATACATTATTATTTATATTACCCCTTGGCAGGAGTCCTAGCAAACTCAATTACCCAATTCTATTTGAATTGGGTAATAAACAACTTTTAATAAATGTAAGCTGAATCGAGGCTTTGGGCTAGGGGATAATTTTTTAAATTATCGGTTAAACTTATTTACTATCTCTTTAAAGTAATTGCCACGCTCAATATAGCTATCAAAAATATCAAAACTGGATGCCCCTGGTGAAAGTAAAATTTTGTCACCAATCCGACTTTTTTGAAAGGCAATTAAAACAGATTCTTCAAAAGTACCAATCAAAAAAGTTTCCGAAAAGTCGCCAATATCTCTATTGATACGCTCCTTGGCTTCTCCCACTAAAATTAAATTTTTAACTTTTTGACGAATAATATCTTTTAATGGGGTGTAATTTAAATTCGTATCTTTACCGCCCATTATTAAAATTACGTTCTCCTCAAAAGCGGCTAAAGCCCTTTTTACGGCATGTACATTTGTGGCTTTGGAATCATTGTAAAACTCCACGCCTCCCACTTTGCGCACATACTCTAAACGATGAGGCATACCACCAAAAGTGTCTATTACCTTTTGTACTGCTTCTGGCTTAGCTCCATGTTCGCGCGAGGCTAATATAGCCGCCATTATATTTTCCTGGGCATGGGCTCCGCGCATTTTTATATTTTCAAGTGAGTAATAATCTATTTCTGGTCCTGTACGAACATGAACGCGGTCTTTAATCACTACCGCTCCACCGATGTTCATAATTTGTGGCTCAAGAGAGGGTTTGCGAGAAAAGTAAAAAATGCGGCCTCTTTGTACAGCAGGATCTCTAGCCAATTCGACAACGGCATTATCATCAGCATTTAAAATACTGGTCGTCGCTTGGTTGGTATTTAAAAATATGCGTCGTTTAGCATTCACATACTCTTCCATGGAACGATAACGATCAAAATGATTTTCTGCCAAATTAGTGAATACAATATTTTTGGGGTTGAACTTTTCCACATGCTCTAACTGGAAGCTGGAAACTTCTAACAAAACAATATCCGCCGGTTTTTCTGCAAGAATATATTCGGAAACAGGTGGGCCAAAATTTCCACCCACCCAAGTCTTTACACCAGATTCTTCCAACATCATTTGTGCTAATTTTGTTACAGTGGTTTTGCCATTGGTTCCTGTTATGGCAATAATGGGTTCCTTAATAAAGGTGGCGGCAAATTCAAGCTCTCCCGTTACCTTCACGCCCTGGCTTCGAGCATAATCAAATATTTTTAAGTTTGGAGAAATTCCAGGACTTAAAATAATTAAGTCTTGTTGTAAAAAACTTTTTGGCGTATGTCCGCCAAGATCGTAGTTGATCTCAATATCTTCCATTTTATCCAAATTATTGGCTAGCTCAGCCTTGGATTTATGATCGGAAACCGTAACTATAGCCCCTTTTCTGCTTAGTAGATGTGCCAGTGCCACACCCGTCCTGCCCAAACCAACAACTAAAACTTTTTTTCCTGCAATATCTTGATAATCAAGCATTTCTTCACCTCAACTTTAATGTACTTAAACTTAATACAGCTAATAAAATAGATATAATCCAAAAACGAACAATAATCTTACTCTCTTGGAGACCTTGTAATTCAAAATGGTGGTGCAATGGGGCCATTTTAAATACTCTTTTTCCTGTTAACTTAAAAGATATCACCTGAGTAATTACAGAAAGGGCTTCCACTACAAAAACTCCACCCAATAATGTGAGTAATAATTCATTCTTTGTCATTACTGCCATAGCACCTAAAAAACCACCCAGACCCAGGCTTCCAATATCTCCCATAAATACTTGTGCTGGATAGGAGTTAAACCACAAAAAACCCAAACCCGCGGCAACAACACTTGCCGCTACAGGTGCTAACTCTCCAGCTCCAGAAACAAAAGGAATGGACAAGTACTGAGCAATTTCAACATGGCCAGCAACATAGGCAAACAACATAAATGTACCAGCACTAATTATTACTGGAACAATGGCTAATCCATCGAGTCCATCTGTCAAATTTACAGCATTGGCACAGCCCACTATCACGAATGAAGCAAAAGCTATGTACCACCAACCCAATTCAAACTGAAAATGTTTAAAAAAGGGAACAAAAACCTCTGTTGAAATTTGATGGTGATATACTAAATGTGCAATCACCAAACCAGAGCATAAAAACTCCAATAACAAGCGCAATTTCCCTGAAAGTCCTTTGTGATTTTTCTTAGCTACTTTTAGTGAATCATCTATATAACCAATTAAAGAAAAACCCAAAGTGATCAAAAGAACAGATCTCACTAGTGGATTATAAATATCCATCCACAACAAACTGGGAGCTAATAAGCTAGCAAGAATCAAGCCTCCACCCATAGTGGGAGTGCCTTGTTTTTTGAAATGACTTTCTGGTCCATCACTTCTCACATTTTGATTGAGCTGTTTACGTACTAACCGACGGATAAAATGAGGTCCCCATAACCAACAAATTAAAAATGCTGTAAAGAAAGAAATAAAAGTTCTAAATGTAATATAGCGGAAAACATTCAATGCAGAAAAAGATTCCGATAATTCAACTAACCAGCGATAGAGCACCCAAACACCTTTTAAACCCTAAAAACGAAGGATTTCCTTATAACAAATCATGGGCTCTCCAGCTATCTAATATTTTTTCTAGCTTCATTCCACGCGAGCCCTTAATTATAGCAACGTCTTGAGGGTTTAACATAGAGCCGACCTGCAATGCAAGCTTTTCTTCATAAGTATCTGATAATATTAGATTTTTACTAAACTTTCCACGCTCTATTCCCCGGCCAAAAGCTTCGCGATCTGGGCCGATAAACCATATGGTGTCAAAGCCCGCCTGTGCTATAAGCTCTCCCAATTTTTCGTGCAAAGATGGTGATTTTTCACCTAACTCTAACATTTGTCCAATGACGGCTAGGCGCGTTCCTTTGAAATCTATTTCATACAAATTTTTAATCAGTGCCGATGTACTATCAAAACTAGCGTTATAAGCATCAAATAAAATCTGTGCGCCATTTTGTAATGTATAAAGCTGGTTTCTACCCCAGGCACCACGACATAAAGGTAGTGCTTTCCAGATTTCTTCCCCTGACATCCCTGCTGCTAAAGCTAAACAGCTAGCGGCCATGATATTATTAATATTATGACGTCCAAAAATAGGGACTCTTGTTTGACCCTCTATATTATTGATATGTCCAGATAATAATATGGCACCTAACTCCATTTGCTCAACTCGCAAGCTCACAGAGGCACTCTTATCAAAAGAGGAAAAAGTGAAGTGCCTACCGCCACCTTTATTTAAATAATCTGTATACATGGCTATAGTGTATTCATTGTCTTTGTTAAAAATTTTAATGCAGTCTTCACAAGATTCATAAATTTCTTTTTTAGCTTTAACAATTTCTTCTTGAGAACCTAACATACCAATGTGAGCACTTCCCACCATAGTCACTAAAACTACAGTGGGTTGAGATATTTCACAAAGTCGAGTCAATTCTCCGCGCCGATTCATGCCCATTTCTAAAATAGTGACCTGGTGATCTTTTTCTACTTGCAGTAGACTCAGCGGGACTCCCCAATGATTATTAAAACTTCCATGACTGGCATAGACTTTAAACTTTGTGCTTATAATACTTGCGGCAAATTCTTTTGTCGTAGTTTTCCCATTAGACCCTGTAATGGCCATAAACTGAGATTTACACTCTGTGCGCCAAACTGTAGCCATATCTTGAAGTGCTTTTAATGTGTCTTCAACCAAAACTATGGATACCCTCTTTTTGAGCTCTTCCCCAATGGCACTTTTTTTGTCTATTATTAATATTTTTGCACCTTTATCGACAGCCTTCGCCAAAAAATTATGGGCATCAAAATTGGCTCCTCTTAAAGCGATAAATACCTGATCACTAAGATCATTTCGCGTGTCAGTACCAATTCCAATGCCTTGAGTAAAAATATCACTCTCAATTTGTCCTTGAGTCGAGTTAGCAATCCACTGCAAAGAAAATTTAGGCATTTTTAAAAATCTCCTTTACGACTTCAATATCACTGAAGTGTATTTTGTCTTGTCCAATGAGCTGATAATCTTCATGACCTTTTCCTGCTATCAAGACAACATCACCACTTTGTGCAGAATGTATGGCTCTGGCAATAGCTAAGCTTCGATCAGGCTCTACAAAAACATTATGGTCTAACTCTTGAGGAGATACAACTTTCAGAGCATCATTGATGATCTTCATTGGATCTTCCGTTCGCGGATTATCTGAAGTTAAGAAAACAACATCAGAGTACTGTTTTGCTGCATTCATCATCAAAGGTCTTTTACCAGAATCTCGATCCCCGCCACATCCAAAAACAGTGATCATTTGATAATTTCCAGAAAGACTTTCGCCGATTTTTCTTAAGGCTTTTAAAACTGTTTCCAAAGCTTGATCCGTATGTGCATAGTCGACAAAAACATGAACACCTTTATCATTGGCCACTTTCTGAAGTCGCCCTGGCACCCCATTAAATTTTTTGAGAGCCTTTTTACAGGTTTCTAAGGAGGCTCCCGCAACGAGAGCCGCACCAATTGCGGCAACGGAATTGTACACATTGTGCTCGCCAGGCAATGGAATGGAAAAGGTTTCTTCACCTCGTGGAGTGTTGAGTTGGAATTCGACACCTTCAAATGATTCTTTCAAAATCTTAAAGCTTAGATCTGCTTGTTTTTTCCCGAAAGTAATAAGTTTAATTCCATCTGCAATTTCTAATCGTTTTCCATAATCATCATCCGTATTAATTATGGCAACAAAATTTCTGTTGGATTGCCTTAAAGGTAATTCTTTGAACAAAGTTTGTTTTGCTAAAAAATACTCTTCAAGATTTTTATGATAATCTAAGTGATCTCTAGTTAAATTTGTGAAAATTCCTACACGAAAAGGAATGGAGTCCACTCTTTGTTGTGAAAGTGCATGACTCGAAACTTCAAAAATAGCTGCGCGCGCATTTAATGAAACAAATTCTTTGAGTCTTCTGTGAAGCTCTAGAACACCTGGTGTTGTTAAATTGGTTTTCCATGAATTTGATCCTACATGGTGATCTATGGTACCCATTACACCAGATAACCATCCATATTCTTTAAAAATTTCTTCAATTAAATAAGAAGTGCTCGTCTTGCCATTTGTTCCAGTAATTCCAATACAGAAGAGCTCCTTGGCCGGCTCACCAAAATACTTACTGGCTATTTGATTGAGTGCTTTTCTTGAATCGACCACTTTAACAACGGCACCCATAAAAAGCTTTGGAACCTGTGTGTCATCTTCAAGAATAAGGGCAATGGCACCATTTGCAATAGCAGAGGATAAATAATTGTGACCGTCAACATTAAATCCCCTAACTGCAACAAAGACACTACCTGGAATGACTTTTCTAGAGTCGTCAACTACGCTAGTGACTTCCTGATTGTAGTGCTCTCCCCATTTTAATTGAGGATATATTGAAAGTAATTGTGCCAATTTCACCGAACTAAAACTCCCATTTATTCTTCAAAGCTAAGTTGAATGCGAATTTTATTATTGCCTGGTAATTTTTCACCCGCCTCTGGCCATGTTGATGACACTCTACCGCTCCCTCGAATATCAAGATCAATTTTTCTTCCATTTAGCTTTCTTAAAACTTCTCTTAAAGTTAAGCCCTTAAGGTCTGGAGTATTGTCTCCCAACCATTCTGATACCACCTTCTTCTTGCTCTTGTGAGTATCTAGAGATTCATTAATTAAATCTATATCACTAATCAATACGGGCTGTAGACCTTCTTTTCTGACTAAATAACTAGCTACTTTTGAAAACACAGGGGCTGCCACCTGGGATCCATAGTACTCTTTGCGTGGATTATCGACAGCAATGTATATTACATATTTGGGCGCATTGGCTGGCACAAATCCCGCAAAGCTGGCTAGGTAGGCACCCTTTTGATATCCCCCTTTTAGTAAATCCACCTTCTGTGCTGTTCCAGTTTTCCCTGCCACAGGAAAGCCTTTAATTCTAGCGCTAAAGCCTGTGGCTTCTTTAGCTGTTGCAGACATTAACATCAGTTTCAACATGGAAGCATCACTTTCTGTTAGAACTCTTCTCACCTTCACAGGTGTGTATTCAATTTCTTCACCACCCATTTCGTTATAAATCTTTTTTACTAATAAAGGTTTCAATAGCCAACCACCGTTCGCAATGGCTGTATAAGCCATAACTAACTGCAAAGGTGTGACACTAATCCCATGACCAAAGGCAATGTTACTTAATAAGTGTGTGCTCCAGGGTAACTCTTGTAAAATACCCTTAGATTCACTGCCATAGGGCACGTCAATTTTTTTTCCAAATCCAAAATCTTCTAAAAATTTTCTATATTTTTCAGCTCCCACTTTTTGCGCTATTTTTGCCGAACCAATATTTGATGATTGGGCCAGTATTTCACTTACAGTTAGCCAACCAAAATTATGGCGAGTGTCGGCCTCTCTTATCACCCTATCTCCAATTTGGTATTCTCCATTTTCACAAAAAAACTTAGTGTTCGGTTTAATAATATTTTCTTTAAGTGCCGCAGAAACAATAAATGTTTTTAAGGTGCTTCCTGGCTCATAGGAATCCAACATAACTCTGTTTTTTCTAATTTGAGAGGAGTAGTGTGTTGGGTGATTGGAGTTGTAAACCGGCGAGTTAGCCATTGCTACAATTTCTCCAGAATCACTATCCACTATAACTCCCAAAGCAGAATCCGCATCGTGTTTATCGATGGCATGCTGCAATTCACGTTCTAAGTAAAACTGCGTGTTAGCATCAATACTCAATTGAATTTGTAAGCCATCTGGGAACTCGCTAAACAATTGACCATTAATAAGTAGCGGTCTTCCTCGAGCGTCTTTACGTAGTTGAAGTTGTTTGGTTTTACCACTTAAAACTTCATCATAAAAATGTTCAAGCCCTTCCAAACCTTGCCCCTCATTGCCAACAAAACCCAGAACCTGTGAAAGTACATTTTCAGAAGGATAAACTCTTTTTGGTTCTTCTATAAAGTTAAAACCCACCAATTTTAATGCTAAAATTTTTTGTTTTAATTCTTTATTTAACTGTCTTTTAATCCAGACGAATCTTCGCTTTTTGTTTAAAAGTTTTTTATATACAGTTTGATATCTTATATTTAAAAGGCTGGAAAGTTTTTGAGCTGCCCACTTAGGATTTGTAACTAAAAAAGGATCTGCAAATAATGAAAAGGAAGTTATTGTCACAGCTAACTCCTTGCCATTTCGATCTGAGATCACACCTCTTCTTGGTTTAAGAGTGACAATTTTTTCAAATTGTTTTTTTTGTTTTTCTTCTAATCTTTGATTTGGTAAAACTTGTAAGTATATACCTTTAGCAATTAAACCCATCCATAGACAGAAAAACGCAAAAAACAAAATTAGAATGCGACTCTTCATTGTTTTACCGCTATTTGTTTCCCGCTCATATGAATGATTTGCCCAACTTCTGCCTCTGATAAAGTAAATTTTGAAACGGCAATTCTTCTTAAATGTTCAGGACTAGTCAGTTTTGCATATTCAATTATTTTTAAACGGTAGTTATCCTGAAGACGACGCAATTCTCGAGATTGTTTTAAAACCGAGTAGCCCATTCGACGCGCTTCCATTTTTGAAAAAACTAAAAAAAACAATGTACAGATAATAAAAAAAACACTAATGATGGGTTTTAATTCATTTAATCTATTCTTCACAAAGGTCTTCCCCCCTCTGAAATATTCTCAACTTAGCACTCCTAGCACGAGGATTATCTTTAATTTCTAGTCTTTCGGCCTGAATCACTTTCTTTGTTAAGATTTTTCCCATATCTTTAAAAGATTTAAAAAGATGTTTTACAATTCTGTCTTCGACGGAGTGAAATGTAATCACCATTAAAAGTCCATTAGGAGAAAGTATTTCCACCAGACCTTTGAGTGAGTTTTCTATATTTTCGAGTTCGTTATTCACTTTTAGGCGCAATGCCAGAAAATATTGAGTTGCAGGATGCTTACCCTTTTTTCGCCACCCATCTGAATGCACAATTATGTCCGAAAGTTCCGTCGTTGTTTCGATGGGTCTATCCTTTCGGCGATGACAAATTGCACGCACCACTTTGTTGGGAAATTTGATTTCACCGAGATTGTAAAATAAATCGCTCAATTCTTTTTCACTCCACTCATTAACAATCATTGCGGCTGTTAAATTTTGCTCAAGATCCATTCTCATGTCCAATGGTCCCGTATGATAAAAACTGAAACCACGATCACTCACGTCCAATTGAGGCGAACTCACTCCTAAATCCAGCAATACAAAGTCGGGAGCTTGATTCTGAAATAAAGCGAAACCCGCTTTACTAATATTTTTGATATCCATGAAGTTAGCTTTAATTAACTGCATTCTTTGGGTGGAAATTTCTTGATTAAAATGCTCCAAACCATATTCCACTGACTCAGGATCGCGATCAAAACCAAGCACTCTAGAATTGGGGTACTCTTTCAGTAGAGCTTGACTATGTCCTCCTCGACCAAAGGTCCCATCAACAATGTTCAGTGGGGAAATTTCATTTTTTTTTAGAAAATCTAAAATTGCTTGAAGCAAAACGGGCTGATGTATCACTCTTAAATTCTATCAAACCACTATGGTGCGTCAAGTCGGGAACTTCGTTTGGGGGCTCATCATTGGCTATGATACACTTTGTTAAGAATGATTATTGAGTGTCCAAAATGTGGTTTTATTCAACCTAAAGATCGGTACTGTGCCAATTGTGGTATAGATGTGGAAAGTTTTCATGCTAAGCCCAAACCGGTAATAGTGCGAATTCTCAATAGCCCATCACTTTATGTTGGTCTCTTTGTTTCTTCTCTAGTCATTTTAAGTTTAATCATAACGACCCTCCCCGATTCAAAAATTGCTAAAACGGCTAAAAGTTGGGTGTTGTCTGAGGAAAATGAAAACTTAAACTCAGATAAAATAGAGAAAATGGAACCAGAGGTACAAGTCGCCCAAAATAATAATGAGGAAATGGCTTCACCCTCGGAAACAATTCCTTCTGAAAATTCTCTTCCAACTCAAGATAAGAAATCAGAAAATAAAGGTACAGAAGTGGTGAAAGCCCCTGAATATTTGAATGTTGAGTTTGTCGAGTTTTCCCGATCACAATTGGATAAACTTTACAACCAGGGGAAAATTCTAGCAGAAACCAATGAAATGCAAGTCATCATTTATAATAAAAACCCAGGACTTATTGCACTTAAAGAGTTAGACAAAGAACTTAAGGTTCTTCCTGGCGGCCACCAGCAGCGTTTTTCCGAAAATCCAACTCAAGTATTTAATTTTATTTCAACCACAGAAAAAGGTGATGAGCAGGGATTAAGTTTTCAAGTTAGCCTGAACGCACTTAGTGCTAATAATTTAAGCATAGAGTATGAGATTTTTTTAAATATTAAGGCTGGTGAAAATAATGAGCTTGTAAACAGTTCACTTTCAGGAACCTATCAATTCTCATCAAAATCCACTTTGATTTTATCTGGAATTCTGCCTCGCCTAAAGCTGAACGACAATGTCAGTCAAGAGTTTCAAGCAACTCCCCTAAGCATTATGACCAGTGAAAACTTTGTAAGTCCTGACGCACAAAGCCCTTCAGAATTTTTGATTCTCATAAGCGTCAAGTAAAATTCTTACTTGATCCATTAAATGAATTAATACAGTTTGGCCTTTATGACAGATACTTATTTTCGCCTTTCTACTCGTCCTGGATGGATTGAAGTGATCACTGGCTGCATGTTTAGTGGAAAATCCGAAGAATTGATTCGCCAAATTCGCCGTGCTGAATTAGCTCGGCAAAAAGTGAAAGTATTTAAACCTAAAATAGACGATCGCTATTCAAAAAATGAAGTGGCTTCCCACAATAACAATAAATCTCCCTCTATAGTCATTGAAAACCCCCTTGAAATACTCCATCACGTTGATATTTACACTCAAGTTGTAGGGATTGATGAAGTTCAATTTTTTCCTGAAGAAATCTTAGGTGTTATTCATCAGTTAGCCGAAGAGGGAAAGAGAGTCATTGTTGCTGGTTTAGATACGGATTGGCGAGGAGCCCCCTTTGGTCCCATGCCAAAATTATTGGCACAAGCTGAAGTAATTAACAAACAGTATGCTATTTGTATGGTTTGTGGTGAACCTGCAACAAGAACTCAACGTCTTGTAAGTGATCAACAAAATATTCTTGTTGGGTCAACGGAAGCCTATGAGGCTAGGTGTCGTAGGCACTTTGACCCTGAACTCAGTTTAAGGCTAGAGAAAGCCTCTCACAAATTCTCTAACCAAGAGGAAAATCCAGATTTAGGCTTGCAATTATAGGATCAGAAAGGCATATTTCATAGTTAATATGGAACCATTGGTACTCAGTAAATTTATAAGTGAATCCGATATTCGAAATCGTGTTAAAGAAATGGGCGCGCAACTCTCTGACATATACAAAGATAAAGAAGTGATTGCTGTCTGTGTTCTCAAAGGTTCGTTCGTTTTTTACTCTGATCTTATTCGTGCGATGAATACGGATGTTATTTGTGATTTTATTGCTTGCTCTAGTTATGGCAATTCTATGTCTTCATCAGGACAAGTTAAAGTCACTTTAGATTTAAGTTCTCATGTGGCTGGCAAACATGTTGTTCTTGTTGAAGACATCATAGATAGCGGGCTGACTATGTGCTATCTACAAAATATGTTAAAATTAAGAAATCCTAAAAGTGTCAGCACCGTGACTCTCTTGCACAAACCCGAAGCCAAAAAAACAGACTGCAATATTGATATTGTTGGTTTTAAGATTGCCAATGATTTTGTTGTTGGTTACGGCTTAGACTATCAAGGGATGTATAGGAATTTACCTTACATTGCCCAAGTTCAAAATATGAACTAATTCATCATGCCTTCATTGTTTGCGATACTGATTTTCTTTATAAGCTCTAATAGTATTGCACAAATAAATGAGGATACCACAGCTAATGAAATCGTAAATTATGCAGATTCACAATTCTATGAAATGGGTGGGCAGATGGGAAATCTCTTACCTTTTGGAATTTCTGGAGTCCGTGATAATTATCCTCTAGTTGGAATTTTGTATTCTCACCCCACAGTCTATGGAAATTTGGAATACATTCTTAGCTCTGCTAAAGCGAAAGGAGTCAGTTGGTATGAAGGCCTTTTGTCTTTACGCATAGATTATACAGTCTACGATTTTTTTTCTGGTTACTTTCGACTGGGGGCTCAGGGTGTACATTATCAAGGAGATTATTCTGAAACTGGTAATAATAACTTTGAAACTAGTTATGGCAGTCATTTTGGATTTGGTAGTTATTTCCAAATGGCTGGACCCTACTGGGGGCGTGTCGATTTCAAATTTGGATTTGGTCCAGGTAATACTCTAAATATCACAGCAGGAATAATTTATCGCTGGGGCAGTGAAAGTGATAATAAAAACTGAGACTCATTTTTTTTAGAGCTTTAACTACTCTGGTATAATTAATCTTTGCCCTACTTGAATTCGACGAGGATTATCTATCCCATTTGCTTCCATGAGAGTTTGTAATTTAACATTAAAATTAATTGCAATTTGGCTGAGGGTTTCTCCACTAGAAATACGATAGGTACCTTCAGAGGTTTTTTCTGTGGCAACTTTCTTATTATCTTTTAATTCGATGGCTCTGAATCGAGTTAAATATTGTTCATAATCATTCTGAGGAACAAAAATAAAATTTCCATTTTTAAGATATTTATTCCCATTCCAAAAGTGACTTCGTATGTGGGGGTTATATTTCTCTGCTTTATTTTTATCACCATTAAAGAGGTCTATTATATTCAATTTTGAAATCATTTTGTTTATCTTAATTTTTTGAACTAACAAAGGTTTTTCTCTAAATACAACTCCAAAATACTTTTCAGCTCTCTTTTCAGCCTCAAGAGCAGCTAAAAAACTAGCGTAAAAACTGGCCGAGGCAAAACCAAAACGACCCTTTCTAATGTCTACTAGCTCCACTAGATTATCCGTATTGTATTTATTCACTAATCGCTTAAGACCATAGGGACCATGATTGTAAGCCGTCACAGCCAATGGCCAGTTCCCTAACATTTGAAAGTTGGATCGTAGTTTTTTAGCAGCCGCCTCAGTGGCTAACAAAGGGTCATTCCTTTCATCCACGACATCATCTAATCTCATATACTGTTTTCCGGTAGCACGCATAAACTGCCAAATTCCAGAAGCGCCAACTTTAGATCTTGCATTAAGATTAAAGGAGCTTTCAACAAAAGGTAGACGAGTTAATTCCATCGGCAATTGCATTTCTTTAAAAATACTTTCCATTTGCTTTAAGTATCTCCCCGAGTGATAAATCCCCTCTATAAAACGATCTTTTTGACCTAATTGAAATCGCAAGCGTCCATCTTTAGCAGCTTCAGAAAATTTATTTTCCTCATTAATATTTGCAAACATGTACCAATAACGTAAGTCTTCCCCTTCCAAACCGGCAGGACTTGTCAAAGCATTCAGCCTTCTTAATCGCGCTCTTATTTTGTCTTTCGCAGCATCCATATGTTGACGTCTCAACTTACTTATACTTTTTTTGTCTAAATTTTCTGTTTTCATTATTTCAGTAAAATCTACGGCTTCGTAAGTTATATGAACATAGCGACTGTCGTGCAATAAACCTTGATCTGTTGTGTACTTCGTATATATGTCCAACCAAAAGGAAACTCTTTCCTCCATTCCCGCCGGAACACCGAATGCTGCAGAACTATAACCTAAAAAATTTTCTTGACCGGAAAAATCTGGAACCGACCATGTCTCAGCTTCATCGAGATTGACATTTTGATGAAAATCACCAAAGGTCACGGGTGTTTGCTTATCAGAACTCAATGAGAATTGAGTCATATAGAAAAAAAACATTAAAAATAATATCAGCGATCTCAAATTAAAGTCCTTTTTAATCAGTTGGCAATTATGATTTTAATAATATCTTCGAACAATTGTGTAGCTTTATTAATTTTTGTCTGTGTTCCATTATAAATAAATGTAAAAGTAAACATTTTACCCATGGGATGCCCAATAAATCCTGCAAGCCCAGTCACACCATTGAGCAATCCTGTTTTTGCACGTACACGGATGTCTATATCTTGTCCAAATCGGTCTTTCAGGGTTCCATCAATTCCTGAAATTGGCATTGATGCTATGAATTCGGGAAAAAATTTAAAATCATTTTTGGCTCTATTTAGAAGGTTTGCCAAATCTAAAGGTCGCAGCTTATTCAACCTGGTTAGACCCGAGGGGTTGACTAGGTTGTAGTGTTCTTTTTGAAAACCTAAATCATTTTCAAGAGTATTTCTAATAATTTTAATGCCGCCAACAATATTACCCGGCTCTTTATCAACATAAGCCGAAATATTTTTGGTTAACATTTCAGCCACATAATTATTTGAAAACTTCATCATATCAGTCACTACTTTTCGAAGATCTGATCCTTCTAATTCAACTAAAACCTTGGCCTCAGTAGGTGCTTTTCCTCTAACTACATTTCCCTTTAAAAGGACACCTCTTTGATCTAAAAACTCCTTCAATTGAATGCCACTCCAGAAATCTGGCTCCGTAATAGATTTGTAGGAAACGACCTCGTCTCTTTCGATACCAATCGTGCCCGCAACAATAATAACATCGCCGGGCCGACTTTTATCAACTTGGCGTGAGACTCGAATTTTTTTCACATTTCCTTTAGCTGTTGTTGCTCGATTAATCACTTTTATATAAGAACTCATCGGATCAGCATATATTTTTGCAGGAGAGCCAATTGTTTTTCCAGGACGAATATATACATTAACAGAATTCCAATTGAACGACAATGCTCCGACAGGAGCATCGTAGGCTCTATCTACACGAGAGTCTTCGCGACTATCATCAAACCTTATGGAATCAAAATAGCTATCGTCGACCACTAAATTTCCAGAGATCTCTTTAACTCCTGTACGAATAAAATTATTTACTAAGACCCACATACTTTCAGATATAAAAGAGGGGTCCCCACCTCCTTTTAGAATCAAATCACCTTTGAGGCTATGCTCTTCAAATATTCCAGTTGTTAGGAGTTGAGTTTTAAATTTATGATCCATGGGAAAATTTTTAAAACTGGTATAGGCTGTCAGAATTTTTGTTAGAGAAGCGGGAATAAATAACTTTTCACTATTTAATTCATAAAAGCTTTTGGCTCCTACTAGGGTTCCACCTAACCAAATACCAAGATCCGACATTGGGATATCACTTTTTTGGATTTTATCAGCAATTTTCTTGGCAATGACTTTTTTATTTATACTTTGATCAGGAGCCGTCGCTGAGAAACTAGGCACTTGAAACAAAAAGAAGGTCAAAAATATTATAAAATGGCGCAAACTTTAACCCCTTTAAACTACATGTTGGCTAATTCTACTTGATAAGAGTATAACAAAAACACACTAAAAGGAGGTCTGTTTTGCGACGCGATATGTGCCTGCTCACAATAATTTTTGCATTAACTCTAATCCACTGTACCGGTAAAAAAATTCCTCCCCCAGACACTCTTGTTGTGGCCATAGGTTCTGAACCCAAAACACTAGATCCCCGTTTTGCTACAGATGCCAACGGAATGCGTATGGGCCTTTTAATATACAATTCCTTAGTAAAAATTGGCCCTGATCTTAATGTGGAAGGGGATGCCGCAGAAAAATGGGAAATCAAAGATAAAATTTTTGAGTTTGTATTAAAACCCAATATTTTTTTTAGCAATGGACGTCCACTTGCAAAAGAAGATATTCTATATTCTTTTGAGCAATACAGACTAAAGGACTGCCCCTTTCAATCCTCCTTTCAATCCATTAAAAACTTAAATATAAGTGAAAAGGAAAATCGCTTTGTTATAAGCATCGAACTTGAGGAGTTTTCAGCAAAATTTCTTTCAAGCGACCTCCCCGTACTCAAACTCTTACCAAAAAAAGAAACCACTGAACAACCAGAACTCTATAGTAAAGGTCCACTGGGCACGGGTAGCTATAAGCTTGTGAAATCAGATTCCAACCAAGTGGAACTAGAAGTAAATACTCATCACCCCTTGCTAGAACCAAAAATTAAAAAAATTCAATTTAAAATCATTCGCGATGATTTTACTCGATATCAAAAGATGTACAATGGTGAAATCGACATTGCCGAGTCCGAAATCCCCCTTGAAAAAGTAAAAAATTTTGAAAGTAAAAAAAGTGATTTCGAAATTTATAAAAACCCAGGTTTATCTTTCACCTATATTCTTCTTAATTTAGAAGATCCATTAATCAAAGAATTTCAAGCTCGAAATGCTATTGCACATGCCATTAATCTAAAAGAAATTATTGATTTTAAATTAGAGGGTTATGCACTGCCAGCAACGTCTATTTTAACACCCTCTAATCCTTTTTTTAATAGCCAACTTAAACCTATTCCCTTTGCCCTACAAAAGGCCAAGGATATTATAGCAAAATTAAAACAAAAAAATATTAAATTAACTCTCAAAACATCTAACAATCCTTCCGCCGTTGATATAGGCAAAGTCATAGTCAATCAGTTGTCCCAAGTGGGAGTAACTGCTGAACTCCAAAGTTTTGAATGGGGAACTTTTTATGGTGACATTATGAAAGGTAACTTCCAATTAGCTACAATGAAATGGGTGGGAGCTATTGATCCTGATATATATAGACTGGCCCTCCATAGCAATGAAATTCCGCCGGGCAGAAATCGTGGTCACTATAAAAACAGCAAATTGGATCAATTATTAGAAGATGGATTATCTATTAAAGATACTAAAGAACGTATTAAACACTATCAAGAAGTACAGAAAATTGTTTTAGATGAGTTACCAATAATACCATTGTGGTACAATCAGCAAGTAGCTATAGTAAATAAAAGAGTTAAAGGTTATAAACCTGCAATGAATGGGGATTTTACCCCTTTATTGTTTGCGTATAAGTGAGTCAATGAGCCCAACAGCGAAACTTAAAATTCTTTGTGTAGATGATGAAGTGGATGTTTTAGATTCACTGGGACGTCTTTTACGTCATGAATTTGATGTTATAACTGCTGCAAGTTCTCAGGAAGCTCTTTCTATTTTAGAGAGTGATCCTAATTTTGCTATTATCCTTAGTGATTATAAAATGCCAGAAATGAGTGGGATTGAGCTTCTCCGGCATGTAAAACAAATATGCCCAACTACTGTGAGAGCCATTCTATCTGGACAAATGGATATTCAAGATATTTCTGATGCAATAAATCGAGCTGAAATTCATCGTTTTATACTTAAACCTTGGGACAATGAATACCTAAAATTACAGATGCTAGAAGCCAAGCAAACGCATATTCGTTTAATTGAAAAAAGAAAACTTGAAATTCAAGCTACAACAGATCCTGTGACAGGCTTAACTAACCATAGGTATTTTCAGAATAAATTAGAAACTTTATTTGAAAGTGCTGTAAAAAATAATACTCCTCTAGCAATAGTGATGATCGATGTTGATCATTTTAAAAGTTATAATGATCGCTATGGCCACCCCGAGGGCGATCGCTTACTATTTAATATTGGACAGAGGATGTTAAAGTATTTTGCCCCACCAATAACTCTTTCTCGATATGGTGGTGAGGAGTTTGCTATAATCATTCCTGGAAAAACCGCTCTAGAAGTAAAAGATAAGGTTGAAGAGTTACGTCTAGATCTCGAAGAAAACCCCTTTCCTGGCCCCTACGAAAAAGAGGCCTATGTGACTATAAGTCTTGGCGTGGCCTCATATCCCGATCATAAAAAATCGGCACTCTTCCTTTTAGAAGCCGCCGACAGAGCCCTTTACCAGGCCAAACATCAGGGTCGCAATCAAACACAATTGGCTTACTCCTCTCCCACATAAAATTCTGGTTTGTAATGTGATTTTAATGAGACTAACGTCTGCAAAAAAACTCACTTCTCCTCAAGTGCAAAAAAGATTGGTAGACTGAAAGAGTGAAAAAACGAGAATGGTTTTTTATTGTTATTCTAATCTTTGCTGTTTGGTTTTTTGATTACATTACAAAAATGTGGGCATTACATCAATTACAAGGACTGCCAGTAAGGTTTTGGGGACCCTTTGGTTTGGTATTACATAGAAACCCAGGCGCTATGCTAGGGACCTTTTCGAGTCTCCCGCCTATACTTAGAGTCGTCACATTATCTACTGGCGGGGCATTCCTCATTTTTATTTACTCTTCTATTCAATACCTTCTACCCAAAAGATCACTTCTACTACGTGCGGGAATGTCGATCTTGTTGGGGGGCATTTTAGGAAATGTTACGGATCGTATAAACAGTGGATCTGTTATTGATTTTTTAGTAGTTCGAACCCCTTTTTGGATGTCTCCAGCTTTTAATATAGCTGATGCCTTACAGTGGGTTGGATATCTTATGATAGTTTACACTTTGATCGTCCATGGTGAGCAAATTTGGCCTTCTCAAGATACACGTAAAAATGTTTGGGTGATTCCTAAATTTCAGATTAAATATATATTTGTACTCATTTCTGTAGGCTTTGGGTTTGCAATTATAAGTGGAGTTTTCGCTTTTACATTTCTAAAAATCACAATTGATGAGCTCGCACTTACCCAAACATTTGTCATGGAAAAAAAATTTCTTGAACCTTTTTTAATAACATATTCATCAATTAGCTTTGCTTTTATTATTGTCTTATTTCTTATTGGTAGAATTGTTTCTCATCGTACCGCTGGCCCAATTTATGCTTTTGAATTATATGTAGATGATTTGTTGGCAGGTAAAGATCGTAAATTCAAAGTACGAGCAGGAGATGAGCTTACACATCTTGAAGAAATAGCCGACAGATTAAGAGAGAAAATTCTACCTGTGGGAAAATATAATTTTCCAGAAAAAGGCTCAGAAAATGAAGATAACATTCAAGATTCCGAAGAAAACAAAGCCTCTAACGACTATTAGAAATTTTATTCAGGAAATATCTTTTACTTTGTTCATCACCTTCGGATTTTGCTACCAAAAAATCTCCATTGGGACTTCGGACTAAACCTATTGGGCTTACAAGTCGCTCCTTGCCTGGACGTGATCCACCTTGATATGTGATATGAACATCCGTATTATTTTTTATAGCAGAAAATATGGCCTGCCACTTCGCATTTTTTGATACTTCTGTTAAAGAGTAGGAAGCCCAATAAAGTTTTTTTCCCTGCCTCTTTAAAATATCATTCAAGGTTGCTTTATCACCCATTCTTTCGAAACATTTTATTGTTACTGATAAGCAAGCCATGGCATCATCTAAGGCTCTATGAGCCTGACCTTTGGGCAATTGAAAAAAATCAATAAGCGTTTGTAGCCGATGATTGGTACTCTCAGGATAAACATGTCGCGAAATTAGGCTGGAACAAAAAACAGGTTGCAGGGGAAGTGACAAGTTATTTTTTTCAAATTCAATGGCTAAAAATCCGAGATCAAATGGCGCGTGATGTGCTATTAAATAGGCGTCATTTATAAAATTATAAAATTCAACAATTATTTTTTCTATAGGTGGAGAATTCTCAACCATTTCATTGGTTATATGATGAATATCAATAACTGTCTGGTTCATTTTTTTTGAAGGTTTTATAAGTTGCTGGTATTTGCCAACGATTTCACCATCCCTCCATTTTACAGCAGCAATTTCGCAAATTTCTGACTCCAATGGATATTTTCCAGTAGTTTCTGTATCTAAAGCGACCCAAGTCGTATTTTTCCAATTTTTTTCTAATTCAGACATAGGAAATTCATAATGCGATAAAGCAATCATGGCAATCAAAAGATAAAGTATAGTAACATTACTAAAGATAATATGAAAAGCATCATTAGATTTTTTGCAAAAGAACATTTATTTGGCAACCTACTTACCACTTTGATTCTCGCAATTGGTATTTATAGTCTTTTTGTAGTACGAAGAGATATTTGGCCTAAAGTAAACCTTCATGTTACGACTGTCAGGACAATGTTGCCTGGGGCTTCTCCCGAACAAATTGAAAAACTGATTATTAATCCACTAGAAGCTTCAATAAAAGAGATTGACGGCTTAAAAGATGTTCTCAGCACATCCACTGAATCCGCAGGTGTAATTGTCTTAAAATTGGATCCTGATGCAAGAGATCCTAAATTAACTAATGATGACCTCCAAAGGGCAGTGGATCAAACTGATGATCTCCCTGAAGACGCCTCAAAGCCCATTGTCCTTTCTATTGAGAGCGGTGTTATTCCCATCATAGAAATCACCATTAGTGGTGATGAAGATCCCATAGTTCTAAGGAATACAGCCAAAATAGTCGCCGATGATTTGAGTCTAATGAGTGGCGTCGCCAGAGTCACTAAACAAGGCTATAGAAAAAAAGAGTTTTTAATTGAAGCTAATCCAGAAGTCCTAGCTCAACGAAATGTTCCACTCTCTGGTTTAATTAGATCAATTAAAGCTAGAAATATATCACTTCCCGGTGGGTCCATTGTGGATTCCACTGGAATGGAAACTTTAGTTCGTACTGAAGGTCAGTTTACAAAAACAGAAGAGCTGTTAGAAACCTTTCTCATTGCCAATGACTCTGGACTAGGCACTCAATTGAAAGATGTTGCAACAGTTTCTGAAACCCTGGCTAAACCAGAATTGCTGTATCATACGAATGGGAAAGACTCTGTAAATTTGGTTATTTCCAAAAAAGAAAAGTATGATGTGCTCACCTTAGTCCAACAAGTAAAAGATAAAGTAAATCAATATCAAAACAAATTCTCAGAAAAAATTAAATTAAATACATCTAATGACTATTCTGTTTATTTAAATACACGAATTCAAGCCCTGAGTTCGAACTTAATTATAGGTTTGATATTAGTCGTTTTATTTTTGAGTCTCCTACTTCCCTGGCAAGTCACCTTAGTGGTCACTATGGGTATTCCCATTGCCCTTCTTTCAACAATTATGGTTGTTTATTTATCAGGACTTTCTCTCAATTTGTTAAGTCTAATGGGCTTGATTATTGTTTTAGGTATGCTTGTGGATGATGCGATTGTAGTCAGTGAAAATATTTGGCGACATATTGAAAATGGAGAAGATGTTTTAAATTCAGTGATCGATGGCGCTAGCGAAGTTTTTACTCCCGTATTAGCTTCTGTTTTAACCACGGTTTCCGCTTTTGGCCCCATGCTATTTATGACAGGTATTTTTGGAGCCTTTGTTTTTGAAATACCACTAATGGTTATTTTGGCTTTAAGTTTCTCATTATTTGAAGTCTTTATTATAATGCCATCACATTTTATAAGTTGGGTGGGCCCCTTTGTAAATAAAATCAAGAGTCAAAAAAAGAAAGAACCCACAAGCTGGGATAAGTTTTTAGTCCATTATAAAAAATGGATCATTTGGACTCTAAGAAAACGTTATTTAATACTAGTATTAAATATTTTTATCTTTATTAGCTCCATAGCTTTAGTGGCTACAACTGGAAAATTTGTTCTGTTTCCCTCAGAGGGAGTGGAGATATTTTTTGCACAAGTAGAAGCAGAAGAAGGAATTTCACTAGAAAAAATGCAAAAAATTATTCTGCCCATTGAGAAACAACTATTACAAGAAATTCCTAAAGAAGAATTGATAGATGTTGTTTCCCATATAGGAATAATACAGCAGGATATGATGGATCCTTTAACTCATAGGGGATCACATGTAGCTAATATCCGTGTAACCTTAACCTCTCAAAACGTGCGAGTACGAAGTGCAGAGGAGATTATTGATTCTTTAAGATCAAAAATTCAGAAACCAGAATTAGTAAAAAAAATCAGCTTCGAATTGGTGAGACAAGGTCCACCCCAGGGACGTCCTATTTCTATTAATATTATCGGTGAAGACTTTAATGTATTACGAAAAATGTCTGATGAATTTAAAGAAAAATTAGCCCAATTGGAAGGTATTAGTGACATCCGAGACTCCTACCAAATGGGTAAAAAAGAATGGCAAGTGATACCAAAGAACAACGAAGCTTCTTTTGGGCTCACTTTTATGAATATTTCTGAAACTATTCGTGCGGCATTTGATGGAATTGTAGCCTCTTCCATTCGCTCACTGGATGAAGAAATAGACATCCGTGTAAAGTTAGATAAGCAACAAGGACCCATCGAAGATCAACTGAATTCAATTAAAGTTGGCAACAACCAAGGGAATTTAATTCAATTGAATGCAGTTGCTAGCTTTGAACCGAAGCAGTCTTTAAGCTCAATTAGTCATTCAAATTTTAAACGCATTATTAATGTATCTGCGGGATTGAACACAGACGTGGCATCGGCTCTTAAAGTGAATGAAGATATTAAACCTATTTTAAATGAAATTGTTTTAAAAACCCCAGGCTATAGTTTTGAATCTAGTGGTGAAGATAAGGACACCCAAGAGTCGATGCAATCCTTAATTGTTGCATTTGTTTTTGCTGCCTGTTTTATTTTTGCTTTACTAATTATTACTTTTAAAAGCTTTCTTCAGCCCCTTCTAATTCTATCTTCCATTCCTCTCGGTTTTATAGGTGTTATTTGGGCCATGTTTATTCATGGTCGGCCTTTCAGCTTTATGGCAATGCTAGGTGTAATAGCTCTAGCTGGAGTCATTGTAAATAACGCCATCGTTTTTACCGACTTTGTAAATCGTCGAAGAGATGAAGGTCGCAATTTAGACGAATCTATTATTGACTCAGCGACTACGAGATTACGACCTATTTTACTAACAACTGTCACTACCATCAGTGGCCTTTTGCCCACTGCCTACGGAGATAAATTGCGCCTTCTTTTTGGTTTTGGAGGAGGAGACCCTTTTGTTATTCCGATTGCTTTGGCACTGGGATGGGGGCTGGCTTTTGGTTCCACTATGACAGGGCTTTTTTTCCCAGCATTTATTCGAATCATGGACGATGTTAAAATCCTATTAAATAAATTCTCATTAATTATTAAGAAACTTTTGTCTATTTAGGCTTAGACTCTTGTTTTCGTTTAGACAATTGATTTACAAAATTGTCGTAAACATTCATCGACTCATTTTTTGAACCGAAAAGTTCTTTGAATTTCTTTTTATCTTTTTTGTCTAATAGATTCTCTTTCTGTTTTATTATAACCTTAATACTGCCCTGTGCTCGCACTCCAGCTACTATCTTACCATTCTCTTCCACCAAGGGTTTGCCATAAATATCTACTGTCGGGTGCTCTAGTCTGGCTTCGATTTTTTTTGAAATCAAATCCAAACGCTGTTCAGCCACATTTTTTGCTTTTGTAGAGTTGTTTTCACTTACAGATTCCTTGAAAATTTTTGAATCTATATAAATATTAGATTCTTCCAAACCTGCTGTAACTCCATTAACATGTTCCATAATTTCAATAAATTTGGTACTTGGATTTGCCGTACCGGGTACAAAAAGAGTTTCAGCAGGAATTTCAAATTGTATATCAGTATCTGTCACTTGCACATCGGTGGCGACATCACCTAATTTATCTGCCATGTGATATATCACAATTTTTTTGGTTCCCATTGTCATTACATTAGGCGTGTAATCGGTAGGTTTAATAAACTGTTCAAAAAACTTTAAAGGTTCGTTCATAAGATCCAAAAATAATTTTTCTAAAGTGAGTTCTACTCCATAATTTGCAAAATTATATTCTATAATACTGGGAGTAGAAAAATAGTCGGCTACATTTTTTTTGACTTCTTCACTCTGGGAAATCAACCACATCACAAGAAAAAACGCCATCATCGCCGTCATAAAGTCGGCAAATGCCACTTTCCATGATCCGCCATGTCCACCCGCCTGAACATTGGTGATTTTTTTAATAACTATAATTGGCTCTTTTTCAGCCATTTATTTACTCCTATGCCGCTTTTTTCTTTTCTTTTGTCGCAGTATCCATTTCATCAAATGTGGGACGAACTGTAGGATAAATACTGCGTCTGGCGAACTCAACACAAACTAAGGGTGGAGCTCCTCTTTGTAAGGCCACTAAGGCTGCTTTCATAACTACAAGATATCGACCTTCATCATCTATATCCCCTTTGATTTTAGTAGCTATTGGACTTACATAACCATAACAAAACAAAACTCCTAAAAATGTTCCAATAAGTGCTGCAGCAACCAAGGCACCAATGGTTTGTACACCTTGATCCAAGTAATCCATTGTATGAACAATACCCAAAACTGCAGCCACAATCCCTAATCCGGGTAAGGCATCTGCCATTGATTGAAGAGCATGCTGAGATACATGTTCTTCCTCATGAGCGGTCTTTATATCTTGATCCAACAAATCATCCACATCATACTGAGACAGATCTGCGGAAAGAGTGATTTTCATTGTGTCACACAAAAAATCAATAGCATGATGATTCTTCAAAAACGTGGGATAGGCCTTAAAAATATCTGAACTTTGTGGTTCTTCAATATGTTTTTCCACGGCTTGCGGTCCATCTTTTCGAAAAATTTGGAATAATTGAAATAACATTTGTAACAAATCTAAATATTCTTGTTTTTGAAAACCTTTGGCTGTCAAAGCATGTCCGACTTGTTTACCCAACATTTTCATAACACTCGGCTTGTTACCAATGATCAATCCGCCAATGGCCGCACCAAAAATAATCATAACTTCAAAGGGTTGCCAGACAACATGAAGGTGTCCACCGGCTAAAATATAGCCCCCAAAGACACAAACTGTAACTACGATAATTCCCACAAATCCCATTTAAGGACCTCCATCTCTTCCTAATTGTTCGGATAAATACTTGAAAAACTTGTGTCACTAAAAAAAATCAAGACTTGAGTCTATGAATTAAAAGTTTTAAAAAAGATGTCAATTGTCCGAATATAAATAGGGTTATTTATGTTGAGCTTTAAAAAGTTATTTTACATTTTTATAGTCTGTTGGAGTTCTAATTTATTTGCATTGGACATTCCCTCCCACCCCTTAACCATTGAAAAAATAAGCCTTTCGTCCAGTCAATTGGCACCAGGATCCAATGCTGAAGTTAAAATTCATGTTGCACTTCTCCCCAATCACCACGCCTACTTAGAACAATTTAAATTAGTAAGCTCTCCAGAAAACGCTTTAAAACTTGGAAAATTGAATATAGAACCCATAGTTATTTTTTATGATAAATTTTCTAAAAAAAATAAAAGTGGCATTGAAAATAAGGCTGTCATCAAAACAGTATTTGAAGTGCCTGAGAATGTAATTTTAGGGGAACACCAATACAGTCTAAAATTGATCTACCAAGCCTGCACAAACACTTATTGCCATCTTCCAAAAACAGCCGATGTTCTTTTAAAAATAAATATTGTATCTGAATCACAAATTAATGAACTATTACAAAAAAAAACAATAGAGGATGATTCTCCAGATAAAGATAGTCATTTTGCAATAGCTCAAAAAAAAGGGATATTTTACTTAGTATTATTGGTTTTTCTGGCAGGAGTCTTAACTAGTTTTACTCCTTGTATTTTCCCTATGATCCCTATCACATTAGCTGTTTTGAGCGGACATAAAAAACAATTGAGTCATTGGCAAGGTTTTTTAAGAAGTAGCATTTATGTGTTCGGAATTGCTCTAGCTTATGTATGCTTAGGTCTTTTTGCCGCGTCGACAGGCTCACTTTTTGGAAGTTTTCTTGGAAGTCCTATATTTGCTACTTTCCTAGCTTTGTTATTCCTTGCTATGGCGCTGAGTATGTTTGGGCTTTTCGAACTTAAAGCCCCTCATTTTATTGAAAAACGATTAATGAAAATGAAAACGGAGGCCAGCTTAAAAGGTGTATTCATTGCTGGCTTGTTAGCCGGTGCTGTAGCTAGTCCCTGTGTCGGTCCGGTGTTAATCGGTATTCTTACATTTGTTGCAAAATCTCAAGATCTATTTCTCGGTGCTTTACTGTTGTTTGTATTTGCATTTGGCTTTGGTCTTCTCTTTATAGTCTTAGGGTCTTTTTCTCATATTGTTAAAAAATTGCCAAAAGCAGGCCACTGGATGATAGAGGTGAGAGACCTTTTCGGCTGGGTCATGCTTGCCTTAGCCATTTACTATATTCGACCTGTATTAACTGAAAACACATGGTGGTTGGTGGTCAGTGTGGTTTTAATAACAACAGCCAGTACTTTTGGTGCCTTTCAAACCGACGATAACTCCAATAAGTGGACGAGTTGTAAAAAAGGGTGGTTATTAACGGCCTTTATTTTGGGAGTGTTTTTACTCATTAGGTCTCTTTTTCCTGGCTTTACATCTTCGCCGCTCTCACAAATTAATAAATTGGAATCTGCCATTTCTTGGCAAAACTATAGTCAATCAACATTAAATCAAGCCAAAATGGACAAAAAAGGAGTCATAATAGATTTTTGGGCTGATTGGTGTGCCGCCTGTAAAGAATTAGAAGAAAATACCTTTCCCAATCAAAAAGTGCTGGCACTTAAAGATCGATTTGTCTGGATAAAATTTGATGCCACTCAATCCACAGAAGAATTTGTACGACTGCAGAAAAAATATAAAATACTTGGCCTACCCCACATTGCATTTTATGCCCCTTCAGGAAAACTCTTATTATCTAAAACACTCAATGGGTTTGAGGAGCCGGAGGAATTTGCCTCTAGAATGAAAGAAGTCTTAACTGCTAAATAATTAGTTTCTGTGGCCTTTTAGGCAACAGAAACTAATTATTTAAATTGCTTCATTTCAATATGATTCACCCAAGATTCTACTTTACTAAACTTCATATCGTGGGCAGAAAGTGTTTTCTTTAAATCTTGCAATCTTAGCTCTACTTGACTGGCCATTTCATTGTGTTTCTTAAGAGCCTCTTCAATTCGTGTATCGATGATTCTTTTCTGAGTGATTTGCCCCGATATTTTAGAAAGCTCCAATTTGAGGTCTTCAATGGACTTTTTGTGAGCAAAATCAAGACTTGCCACTAATGACTGTACTCTGTCGAAACGATCCTTACTCGCCTTTGCAAGGTTCATTAATCGATCATTTGTTGTTTCCAAACGATGGTCCATTTCGGAAAGTCGCTTCTGTAAACTAGCCACATGTTGGGCTAAATTTTGTAACGGATTATGATTTAAATTCATGGTGTCACTCACAAACACCCCCTAGTTTTTATATTTTAAAGGAAATAGTATGACATACGCAAGAAAATCATTTATTCAGTCAATTATGGTAACACAAAATAAAATTAGACTAAATAAGTACATAGCCCAATCAGGTATAGCCAGTCGACGCAAAGCTGATGAAATGATTTTAGAAGGTCAGGTTAAAGTCAATGGCAAGATCGCTACGGAATTGGGCCTACAGGTAGACCCCCAAAATGATGCCATTAAAGTTGGCAATAAGCTTATCAAACCAGTAAAAGAGTTACTTTATTTTAAATTTAATAAGCCCCATTCTGTTCTTTCGACAACCAGTGACCCTGAAAAACGCAAAACAGTTATGGATTATTTTTCAGGTCTAAATGAAAGAGTATTTCCCGTGGGACGACTGGATTGGGACTCAGAAGGTTTATTGATTTTAACAAATGATGGAGATTTTTCACAAAAAGTCACACATCCCAGCGAACAAATCCCTAAAACTTATTTAGTGAAGATTTCTGGCGAAATTACTGAACAAAAAATGCAAAAACTAAAAACTGGTGTGACCATTCCCGGAGGACGAGTCCGTGCTATTGCCGTCGAAAGATTGCCCAATAAAGAAACTAAGTACAATTGGATAAAAATAATTATCTCTGAGGGCAAAAATCGTCAAATCCGTTTTATGATGGAAAAAATTGGTTGTGACGTTATGAAGCTCCAAAGAGTAGCCATCGGCATGTTGCGTTTAGGTAAGCTTAAAAAAGGGCAGATACAACAACTGTCTGCGGAAGATGTCGAAAAAGTCTTTTATAAATTTAAACCCGAGAAAATAGTCCCCTCAAACAAAAAGAAGAAAGTTCATTCTTTTAAAGGGAAAAAGAAAAAAACAAAAAAGACTATTTCAAAAAAAGAATACTTTAAAAAATTAAATAGAAAATTATCTACATAATTAAGTCTTAAAATCTTTAATCCTTCTTTATGAAAGCAATTAGTAATATAAATAATTTAAGTTATATTTTTTTATATTGGATCCAGAACATGGTCACATCATCTACTAAGATGGCATTTCCACGGTATTCTTTGATAATCTTTTTAAAGTTATCTACACGTCCAGCTAAATGAGGACTCTTTTCTGTAGCCGTCAAAATGGCTTTGATAAAACTGCGCTCCCCCATCTCAGCACCTTCAATGTTTTGTAAATCAATAACACCATCAGTGTAAAAAACTATGGAGTCTCCCTGTTGCAATTGATAAGTCGCTTCATCATATTTACTATTTTTTTCTTCCCCCAATCTCTTGCCTTGTTTAGATTCGCACAAGGGGATAAGATCTTTCTTTTTTAATCCTTTTTTATCAGGGACAACATAAGGAAACTCATGTGAGGCATTAGCATAAGTTACAATCCCCGATTCCGGATCGATAACAGCTAAAAAGAAAGTCATTAATATGGAACCATGAGCTGTAGAATGCAAAGCATGATTCATTACCTCCAGAGCCTGTCCTGGAGTTATTCCTTCTGAAGTTTCTATTATGGAGGCTGCTGATTTTGCAGCACCAGTTATCAAAGCTGCGGGGGCTCCATGTCCAGTCGCATCACCAATCCAAAGGTAAACCTTGCCTGCAATTTGAGAGTAGTGAAACCAGTCACCGCCACATTCACTGGCAGGTTCAAAATGACTTATAATTTTAATTGGACCCACTTCAAGACTGGATGGTGGAAAAAGATTTTCCTGAACCACTCGTACCATTTCTAACTCATTTTCCATTCTTGCTTTTTCTGCTGTAGCCGTTAATAAAGAAGAAACCTTGTCTGCCATCGTAGAAAAGCGTCTAGCTAATTCACCAAATTCATCACGTGAATTTAGTTTTAAATCAACTAAGAAATTTCCTTCTCCAATTTGTTCTGTCGCGTGCATTAACTTAGAAATTGCTGATGTTAGACTAATGGAAGATATGACACTTATAAATATGGCAATACAAATTATGGCAACAAAAAACAATATAGACTGATATATTAAATCATCTATAGTTTTAAAGGCCGCTATTTTGTCAACTACAGAAACCACCATAAGATCCCCAACCCCTACATCTGAAAATGAGACTAATGTGGGATGACCCTCTTCTGTTTTTACTTCCGTTGTTCCATCTGGCAATTGTTGTGTGATAATTGTATTAAAAAAATCAAAATTACTAATTCTTACCTTATCTTGTGCACTCCTTATAAACAAAGGTCTCATAGAAATAAATCGGCTTCTACTGATTAAAAAACTTTTATAAACATTCGGTGTAGCAAAGGCTTCAAAAATTTCAGGAGCTTTATAAACTGCGAGTGTCATAAAATGACGGGGGTCTTTTTCTGGAAAATGACTTTCTATAATAAGAAAATAGCGAGTCACTGCTTTGTAGTCGCTTATCATTATTCCTTGCTTTAAAGCAATAGTTCTCATTTTATCGGTATTTTCTGGATCTAAAACTAACTCTTTAACTTCCCTATTCTCAGCCTTTAAGTAATCTGTCTCTACATATTTTCCATTTTTTCCATGTTGCTTTTTAAGAACTATTAAGTGTTCAATCCTTTTTTGTGCCTCAAAAAAACTGATGGATCTTGGACTAAATTTATAACTTTCAAAATTTATAGCTTCTAGGACAGGGGCCGCGGATCTTTTGTAAGCAGCAATTTCCATTTTTATTTGCAAAGCCAATGATCGAGACATAAACACGGAGGAATCAAAAATATAAACTTTTTTATCGTTTTTAAACAAATTAGTTGCTAGCACTAAGTAAATTGCTAAAAAAGTAATTGGCATAAGAGCCAATAAAGCAAGAAGTTTATATCTAAGTAGTATCCGACCTTGTGTTTTCATTTCAAATATTTATCGGTATTTTACTGAAATCATTAAAAAAATATGTATTAAACAAGAGAGGCACCAGACCAAAGGAGAGGGGAGGTAACAATATATTTGTTTTCAAGAAATACAGTTTAGCTTTTGAGATAACTTTTCTTTTATTTTAACTGCTAAATGTAGCAGTTGGATATTGTTTTCTTCAGCTAAAAACTTTTTTAACAAAACTTCAGAGTTTTTTGGACATATATTAGTTAATATATTTAATGTTACTAAGCGAATATGTTCACTTTTATGAAATAAAAATTTTGTTAGATTTTTCTTAAGCCATTCATTTTCTGATTTAGATAATAAAGTAATCGCTAAAGGCTGAAGATTTTCATCTTTTGGAGTCTTTAGTATATTAACCAGAATTTCTTTTAATTTGATATTTCCAGGGTCAAAATTGTTCAACAGAGTAAGAATTTTGTATTTTTCATTAACACCGCTTTTTTTATAATTTTTAAAAAGTATGCCTATAATTTCATTTTTATTATCACTATTTTTTTCTAGTTTTAATAAAATTTCATAAATTACAATTTTTTCATCAAATTGCATATCACTTAAATTTTTAGATTTTAAAATGTTATAGAGATCCGTATATTTTTGATCATACAAAGTGCTATATGCGCTTATTCGAATATCTTGGTTTTCATCATTTAAAAAAGAATACACTGACTCTATTACATTAGGATTTTTTATTCTTGAAAGAGCTTTAATCCCAGCTAACTTTAATTCTTTTGATGGTGAGTCTAGCCATTCAAAAGCCAATCCTTCCGCCGCCTCTGGAGCTTCTGAAGAGACTCTTTGTAAAGCCAATCCTCTACGATAAGGTTCATAGTTTGTATCCTCAGCTATCTTTAATTCTCTCTCAGTAGAAGCAATTATTTTATGGCTTAAGCCCTGAGTTTTCATTTTAGCTTCAAATCTTTTTTGCAAACCATAACCCCCCCACATTAAGGAGCTCACACCTAGGGTAAAAAGTAATATTCTAATGAAAAGATCTAAATTTTTTTTCCCCAACATAAAGTTATTTAACTAGACTTTTGCCTATGAAGCAATAATCACTTCGCTTTTATTAATACTTAGGTCTTAATCATCTAGACTTCAATGGTAAACATTTTTACTGGAGGTATGGAAAGCGCCGCCCCTTTATTGCTGTTAAAAGCTTTTATAAAAAGCAGTAAAAAACGGCATCGATGCAATTAAGCATCCCGCCAAACAAAAAAGGGGACGACATGAAACAGATATTTTATGGCATAGATTTCCACAAAAACACAAGTACAATTTACGCATCTTTTCAAGATGGCACCCAGGCGGAGAAACCGATTACAATCAAATCAGATCGGCTTTTAGAGCACTTTTCTAATCGTAAGGGTATAATAGCTATTGAAGCCACAGGCGGCAGCAACGATAAGGCACTGAAGCTTCGAGAACAAGGTCATGTTGTGAAGATTGTTGAAACGAACCAATTTAAAGCTATAGGTATTAACGGCAAGAAAACAGATTATCGGGACGCCGAGGCCTTGACCACAGTGTTACGATTAAACGCTGTTCCAGAGGTTCACCTACGTTCTTTATATGCCCGGCAGTTAAAGTCATTGTTGAAAAGTCGTGAAGCAGTTGTAAGCACCCGTACTCGTTTTATCAGTCATATACGTGGCACACTGAGGGAGTACGGAGTAGTTTTCCCTACAGGTATTGAAAACTTCTGGAAATTTGCCGGCAAAGGAATTGCGGCTATAGATTGTGGTTACGTCAAAGAAAGTCTAGAAATGCTATTGGAACAATGTCGGCAACTCAAGGAGCAGGAGAAAAAAATTGAGCAACATCTTAAAGAGTACAGCAAAGATGACCCGCGAATAGGTAGATTAAAGAGTGTTCGTGGTGTTGGCGATATAACCGCATATACATTAGTAGCTGTTAGTGATGACGTCCATCGTTTTGGAAATGCCAAGCAATTTGCAAGCTATCTAGGTTTAACACCGAGCGTGAGTAGTTCGGCGGATAAGACTTTTATGGGATCGATTACAAAAAGTGGCTCTGAGATGGCCAGACGTTGTTTGATCCACGGAGCACGATCTTGGTTAAAAACAGAAGATCCCCACGATAAACACTGGGTCTGGGCTAAGAATTTAGAAAAAAATAAAACAAAGAACAAAGCAATAGTGGCCTTAGCTCATAGAATGTCACGAATCTGTTATGCTATTTTACGTGATGAGAGTCAGTACAATAGGAATTATAAATCAAAAGTGGAGGCTGTGCCTTCACAGGCAAGTTAATCAATGAAGTTTAGTATTTTGCACTTCTCTGGAAAAGCGGTGACGAACCCCACGGATGCGATGACGAAAACCCATGAACCATTGCGAGTTCGATTTGTTTTACTGAGTGTCGGGCATTAGTGGCAAACTGAGCACAGAGTGTTTTGAAGCCATTGCTTATGACGGATAGGTGAGTAAAAAAATAAACTTTTAAGAGAATAAAAAATTAATAAAAGCTAAAGAATTAAAACAGAATGACGAATAGAAAATAAGTTTTTTGAGAGTATCGGGTCTGAACACTAAGAACTCTGTTTAATATCGGTAGGTAAAAAAACCAGCCATTCCGGATAGAGCTTAGTGATGAGGAAACCACCATGTCAGACAGCCTCGGCTGTGATGACGGATAGTCGAGTTTAAAGGCCGAGACTCATTGATCAAAAAAACCGTTCTAAATGGAGACACTTGTCTCAATCGGCCTTAACAGGGTGGCGCTTCCCATAGATGGATAGACTTTTGCCTATGAAGCAATAATCACTTCGCTTTTATTAATACTTAGGTCTTAATCATCTAGACTTCAATGGTAAACATTTTTACCGATATATATAGAGGAGATTTGGAAATATAAATATGAAAAAAATGTGGGATAAATGTAGTTCAATTGAAAAAGTGCTAGTCGTTCTTTCTAGTATACTATTTATTTCTGCAATCGTTATTCTTGTGAATTTTGAAAGTTTATTTAAAAGAAAATTCGTCCACCCAGATGATAAAATTGCTGAGGTTATAAAAGTAGATCAACAAGTTAAGAGAAGAATGCCTATGAGTTTTGAATTTGATAATCTGGAAGAGGGTCAGACTATAGGAAATGGTGACTCTATTTTTTCTGGAGACAATTCTCAAATTATGGTCAAATTCCTTAAAGGTTCACAGCTAGTTATAGGCGAACAAAGTTTAGTAGTTCTTAGGGAAGTCGGTGGTAAATTAGATATGAAAATTGAGAAGGGTGGTGTGTCTGGAGCATTGAGTGAATCTGAAGAAATCGAAATTAAGGCGGATGACGAATCAGTAACAATCAATGGCGAAAAAGACGCTCAATTTTCCGTCTCTTACAAACCGGGTCTTGGGATGGAAATTGTTAGTTACGAAAAAAACTTAAATGTTAAATACCGCGGTGATGAAGTGAAAATGAAAAACAAGAGAGCGGTAGTTTCAAATAAAAAAGGAATTGAAATTCAGAAAAATTCATACAATTCAAAGGCAAAAGATAAAGACTTATCTTCTACAACTCCAGAAGATAATTTGGATCTTACGCCACCGAAAATGCCCAAAGGACTTGATGTTGAGGAGTTAAATGTTAAGAGTAAACCGGTAGCTCTTTCAGCTCCCTTTCCAGAATTAAATCACGTTTTTTTGCATACTAAGGGTGGACAAATACCTATCTTTCCCCAAGAGCAATGCATGGAAAAATGTACACTAGAATTAAAAATTAATGGGGCGACAGCACTTAAAAAAGATTTTACAAAAAACTCTCTACCCCTTGTATATCTTATGATAGAGGCAAATATTGAGGCCGAAATTTCCTGGACATTTACAGATGGTGAAACACTGACTTCAGGAGTGTTTGAAGTTAAGAAAAATAATGAAGATAATTTTTCTAAAGCTCTTACCAACCGTCAACCGGCAGAAGTAATGAATTAATTTGTAAATTATTTATCTTCAGTAGATAATTTTTGTCCTGAAGAATTCTGCAAATATTTAAAGTCTTGCTCTTCTTGTGGACTTAAATATCTATTTTGTGAAGAACTTTCCCTTAATTCTCTAGACTCTTTCTTTTTAATGTCTTTTGATTTTTGCCAATCTTGCCAACGCTTATTATAAATGCGCCATTCCTCATTAAACTCTTTTTGTTGTTCATTGAGTTCAGAATAAAAATCACGACTTTTTTGTTGCATCTCAGATTCAAAATCTTTTCTTTTGTCCCTTTGCTCATCAAAATAATTTTTTCTCTGATATTCCAATTTTGCATAAAATTCATTTCTTTGATCACGCTCCATATTCTGAGCTTTCCCTTCATCTCTTTTTTTCTTTATATCCTTCAAAAAACTATCTCGAAGTTGCTTTTCATTTCTGGAAAAATTTTTGCGAATCTTATTGTGTTCCTTCTGAAATTTTGTCCTTCTTTGACGTTGAAAATGATTGAATTTTTCTCTTACTTTTTGTGGATGAGTTTTTAACTCTCCCATCATACTAAGTATTATTTTTAGAGTATCGTTATGCTCCCTAACATCTGGGGGAATATTTTTTCTTAACTCCTCTAGGGCCGCCTTATCTTCTTTTACTGAAACCTCTGTCCCCTCCCCCTTTTGATCTAGTGTAGAAGTATTTTTATGTTTAAAAGCAGAACAATGGCTTAAAAACAGGACATAAAGGGAGTATAGGAATATTTTGCCGATGGACATTCGATGAGACTTCATAAGTAAATGATAGGAAAGCTTTATAAAAAAAACAACTTTATTTAAAATATAATGTATGTGGAACTATGAATATAGAGACTTAATTAAACCCAAAATGACTAGAAATAGAAAGAGTTTATTCATAGATAAGGACTTTCAACATAAATACATATATATCGCTCTCATCGGTACACTGACTAGTGGTCTTATTGGATACATTCCATTGTTTTATTTTATTAATCAAAATTACGATATATTTATTGAATTGTCATATTTGAACGCTCCCAATATTGTGAATAATTTGCTAAATGAAAAGATATGGATGAACTCATTAATGTTAGTTTCTATGTTAGGACAAGTCATTTTTATTTATATTTTTATGCTTAAGTTAACTGCAAAAATAGTTGGTCCCTTAAAAATACTTAAGAATCATCTTAAATTGCTAAATAGAGGTCTATGGAATGTTCCACCCATCAGAATTCGTAAAAGTGATGAGTTTCAAGACATTATTGATAGTTATAATTATTTTCTTCAATCTTTTCGAGAAGATTTAAAACAGGACTTAGATAAACTTAAAAATGTAAAAATTGATAGAAGCCACATTACTGACTATAAAAACTGGCAGGATTTTGTGAACTCAAGAAAACAACAACTGGGTGAACTTGATTCTAAGTCCTTTGTCGTCGTATCTGACGCTGCAAATCGCGATTCACGTCACGTTTCTTAATGCTCTCTCTTTTGTCACCCTTTTGCTTTCCACGAGCTAAGGCCAACTCCACCTTTGCCTTCCCTTTTTTGAAATATATTTTTAGGGGGACACAAGAAAAACCTTTTTCTCTAATTGAAGAGAATATTTTTTTTATTTCATCTTTATGCAAAAGCAGCTTTCTCAAGCGTTCCGCATTGTGATTAAAATGACTCGCCTGTGGGTATTCTGCAATATATGCACCCTGTAAAAAAGCTTCCTCTCCTTGAAAGGATACATAGGAGTCCTTTAAAGATACTTGCTGACTTCTCAGAGATTTCACCTCCGTACCTAATAAAACTAGACCCGCTTCATAGGTTTCAATAATCTCGTAGTCAAAACGAGCTTTTTTGTTTTCAGCAATGATTTTAATTCCCATTTTTTAACTCTAAAAATAAATTTTGGAAAGTTTCAATACTCAATTGCTCGGCTCGCACTTTCCTATCCAGACCTAAATGATCAAAAACGCTTTCCATTGATCTGCCTTTTGGAGTATATGCTTTTAAGTTGTTAAACAAAAGCTTTCTTCTTTGGCTAAATGCCAATTTTATAAAATTGGTAAAATCAGGCTCATGCACCTTAACATTTTCAATACGTTTAAATACCAATACTCGACTTTCTATTTTTGGTGGTGGATAAAAGGCTCTTGCTGAAACATCTATAAGTTTTTCTACATTCCAATAGGATTGGGCAACTATTGAAAGCAAACCATAGTCCTTACCTCCCTCTTTTGCCTTAATTCTTTGAGCGACTTCTTTTTGGAACATAAATATCATTTTTTTAACAGTTTTCACCGAACTCAGCAATATGACTAAGGATGATGATATTTGATATGGCAAATTACTGACTACCAGAGTTTCTTCATTTAGTTTTTCATCCCAAGGAAATTTTAATGCATCTTGATGGGTTAAATCTAAACCTTTTTCTTGCCAGTAATTTGCCAACTTACTATCTAATTCAATAAGCTTTAACTCTTTATGAGCTTTCCAAAGAGGCCTGGTTAGAGCTCCTAAACCAGGGCCAATTTCATAGATGTTATTGAATGGACTTAAAAACGACTCTTTGATGATTCTTTGACATATTCGCTCATCAATAAGAAAATTCTGTCCCAGTTGTTTTGATGGTTGAATGCCTAATTCCTTACAAAGTAACTTCACTTCCTGAATTGTCATTATATAAAATCTCTATCCAAGGATCTTGGACTGGGGCCTAAGCTTTGCTCACTGTGTTCACCCCTAGACATTCTAAGCAACCCAGCAAATCCAATCATCGCAGCATTATCCGTACAAAATTGAAGTTTCGGGAAATAACATTTCACTTTTGCCATATTAGACCAATTTGTCACTTGATCACGTAAACGGGAATTGGCTGAGACACCACCGGTAATCGTCACGGGAAGATAAGGCATTGAATCACTTGCTGCTTTCAATTTAGTTACTAAAACATCAACAATAGCCTCTTGGTAACTAGCACACAAATCTGGTGTGTTTTGCTTAATTTGCTCCCAACTTAATCCAGATACAGTATTCATTGCCGCAGTTTTTAATCCAGAAAAACTAAAGTCAAAATTGTCGACTTTTAACATGGGCCGAGGAAATGAATATTTTTTGACGTCGCCCACTTTAGCTTTTTGATCGATAACTAAGCCACCTGGGTATCCTAAACCAATAATTTTAGCAAACTTATCAAAGGCCTCTCCAGCAGCATCGTCAATACTATGTCCCAAGACTTTGTATTTCCCAATGCCTTGAACATGAATTAATTGTGTATGACCACCACTTACAACAAGGCTTAAAAACTCTTCTATAAATGGATTCTTATCTTTTTCATTATCAAAAACGAAAGGAGCCCAAATGTGTCCTTCTAAATGGTTCACTCCAATAAAGGGTTTGTTAAGAGACAATGCTAATGTTTTTACAGTCACAAGCCCTACAAGCAGTGAACCCACAAGTCCTGGCCGGCTGGTTACCGCTAAGGCAGAAATATCTTCCCAAGACAGATCTGTTGAAATTAATAACTTCTCAATCAATGGAAGTAACTTTTCTGAGTGGGCTCGTCCTGCTATTTCAGGTACAATTCCCCCAAAAGGTTCATGAAAACCATCTTGGCTTGCAGATATCATACCTAATACAAGCCCATTTGAATCTAAAATAGCCACAGATGTGTCATCACAACTAGTTTCAACAGCAAGTATCTTATTCAATGGCATTACTTTAAATTCTTTAAACGATATTGAGCTTTCGAAGTGATGTGTGATTTTGGATACTTTTCGATAATCTCTTCATAAAAGGCTTTGGCTTCCTTTTTCATTCCCATTTCTTGAAAACAAACCCCAATTTTATAGGTAGCATCTGCATAATACTTACCCTTGGAATTTAAATCCCGATATTTTTGGTACCCGACTGCAGCTTCTTTCCATTTTTTTTTAGAAAAATCACTTTCTGCTTGTTGATAATTTCCTTTATTTGAAGAGCTTGAAGTTTCCTTTTTTGTATTTTTGGTTCTTAAGCTATCTAATTCAACAGACAACCTTTGTAATTCAGTTTCGATTTTAAGAAGAGCCTCTTGTATAACTTTGAATTTATTTTCTAATAATCCATCGTCTATTTTCTTTCGTTCTGTTGTTTTGCCATTGTAATCACGAAATTGTCTAGAATCGTTTTCTAAGACTTCAATTCTCCCATTAAATTCTCGCATTTGATTTTCAAAGTCTTGTAACCTTACATCTAAATCTGCTTTTGATTCTTGAATATTTGCCACTTGTGATTGCAATTGTGACTGCTCTTTCATCTGTGATCGAGTTGTTAAGCAGCCACTTAAGAAAAACATAGTGATTAAATTAAAAAATAATAAAACTTTCATGGATAATTTTCTCCCGAATTGAATTTTTTTAATCGAGTAGAGTTTTCGGCTTTTTCTGCATAGATTTTAGCTTGTACAAAAAACTCTTTTGCATCGTAATTATAATTTCCTTTTAACGACTCCAAGCCTTTCCTATAATTTTCCTCTGCTTTATACCAATAACCCGGGGCTATACTCACAGAGCCTACATCTTGAGCCGCCTTGATGGCCACTTTTGCCAAGACCATTTCTTCTAGGGGACGAGGTCCTGCACAAGCACTCAGTAGTAATAATACAAAAAGGGCCGACACTTTTTGGATGTCGGCCCTAAACTTAATAAATAAATCCATGATCCTTACTTAGGAAGTGGTACAAAGTTCGCACGACGGTTTTTGGCGTGAGCGGAATCTGTATTTCCATCATCCAGTGTTTTTTCCTCACCATAACTGATTATTGTCATTCTTTTTGGATCTACACCCAAAGTCACCATATAATTCTTAACTGATTTCGCACGACGTTCACCAAGAGCTAAATTGTACTCTACAGAACCTCTTGTGTCACAGTGACCTTCAATTTGAACTACTACATCTTTATTATTATTAATCCAACCGGCATTTTTCTTAAGTAAGTCTTTTGCCTTTGAAGTTATAGTTGCTTTGTCATATTCAAAATTAACAGTTGTTAAACCATCAATTTTCCCACTATCACTACCCTCAGGGTCAAAATTCATACTTCTAGTTTCAATGGACGCATCGGGATCACCACCAGGAACTCCACCCTCATCGCCTTTCTTATCTTTACTTCCACAAGAAATATTAAAAACCATAGCCAAAACACATAAAGCAAAGAAACCTTTTCTTATCATACATAAACTCCTTTAATCGCTTGCCTATTTTAGAAAAGGCTAAGTAAATGTCAATGTCCCTGATGATTGACTAATAGCAATAATAAAAATAAATTAATAATTTAACGAAGAATCAGCATTCATTTCTATTGTTTCCATCCGAATAAAGAATTTTATATCGAATTACGAAATCTTTTTGGGAGTATTGTATTTTAAAATGCAGCAGGAGCGTGTCTACCACTTGCACACATCAATTTAAAAAAGGAGGTTTTATGACCATAAATCGTGTGTTTTTAAGCGGAAGACTTGGGCAAAATCCAGAATTGAAAAAGTCCGAATCAGGAAGCTCATTTGCTGTTTTAAAAATTGCAACTCAGCGCTATTTTATTAGAGATGCCGACAAGAGGGACGAAATGACCGACTGGCATGATGTATTCGTTTGGGGCCGGCTGGGTGAAAGTTGCCATAAATATCTAAGTAAAGGGCAATTAGTAAGTATAGAAGGATATTTAAAAAACTATAAACCTGCCTTAGATTCTTATGAAAAACATAGTAGAAGCATAATCCAAGCTTTACAGGTGGATTTTTTGAGCCCCAAACCAATAGATCAGAACTTGACAAAGAGTCCTTAAACTTGTCACAATGATGCTGTGCGCATCCAAAGGAGATAAGATTTGGAAAAATTAGACTGGATTAAGGATCTACTACTAGAAGAGCAAGAAAAAGAAGTTAGTGGCTTGGTAGATCTCTCTTTGGATATTCAGCCCACATACTCTATTGAGAAGTCCTCCATTGAATTTTTACGCGAACTCAAAGCGTCTTTTACAGATGCGACCCAGTTATACAATAGCTTTAGAAAAGAAGTTTCTTCTCAAATAAAAATTTATGGAGTTTCTAAAACGGTTTCTGATTTCATGCTATTCAGAAATAATATTCAGTTAATTTTTTCAATAAAAGAAGCTGGAGTCATTCAAGTCTATTCCTCACAACTCAATACGGCTTTGGTCGGCGGATTGCAGGGCAGCCAAGAGCCCTCTTCCTCTCTCATCCATCTTATTCGGGCAAAAAAGGGACCTTTTGATGAACTACTGTGGACCTATAAAGGGGAAGTCTTTAATAAAGATAGTTTAGTTAAGTATTACTTCTCTCTTTTTATACGCCTAAGCGCCAATCATTAGTGATGTTTTATATTTGAATCGAAATATTTTTACTAGTACCAAAAATTTGAAATTTTAGTGGGGACAAGGCTATCACTTTGAGCTTTACAAGTTGAGAGGCTTGTAGTCTTTTACCAGAGGTATTCACTACTCTTAATAGTCTATTATCAAAATTAACTATATAAGTATTGCCTAACACACGCTCAACAACCTTGGCTTGTACAACTTGCCCTAATTTCATAGTCATCTTAAGGTTTTATTTATATCCATATTGAGTTTAGGAAATTGCACCTTTTTAATTTCTTGAGACTCAGGCTTTGAAAGCTCTAATCTTCGGTTTTGTTGCATTTTACTTAATGCACTCACCGTTGAGTCGGTCTCTAAAACTTCTGCATAACTAAATGAAGGTTTCTGATGAGTTTCTGGACTAACTGTTGGTTTCTTGGCTAAAATTAACTCTGGGCTGGGAGTTGTTACTTCTACAATTTCAATGCTCTCATTTTCTCCGCCTGATGAATTTTGAAATTCAAAACTATCATTTAATTTATTTAAAGACTTTTGAACTTTACTAACAACTGTTCCCGCCAATTCACCACTCAAATCTGCAACCTTTTCTTTCACTATTTTAGCTGCTTCCATGATTTGACTAGGTTTCTCTTCTTCCTTGCTATTCATTTCGAAATCAGTACAAGCTTTGCGGAATTCCTCACCCAATTTTTGTAAAGATTCATATTTTTTAGCTTCAAAGTTTAAAGTTTGTCCAATATCCCCATGAACAAAATTTTCTTCTTTTATTTTCCATTCGTCATTCCCATAACTCTCACTCTCTTCACGCGCCCACTCTGGAAGACCATCGTCATCAAAAACTAAATTGTCTTTATTTAACTTAGCAATCAATTCAATTTCACTTTGTGGCAAGTCCACCACCTGACAAATTTCTTCGACACTAGATCCTGTATTTGCCATCTTTGCGGCTTTTATATATTTAATTGTATTTTGTCTTTTTACAATTTCATCATGGGGGATATTATTTTGAAAAATCTTTGCAACTTCTTTGTTTCGCTGTATGTGGGATTCGATTTGACGCAGTTTTGTGTCGGCTTCTTCTAGTTTATTTTGAACTTGCTTGATTTTTTTTTCCATAAAAGAGTTTAACTGTTCCACCTGTAATTCTGTTTTATCAGAAAGGTCTTCCAACACAGAGATTTTACTTTGTAACAATTGTAGACCACGACTCAAACGTGGATCATCTTTGGGGGGTCTTCTTAACTTAACCCAAAAAACATAAACAACTAATGCAACAAAAATATTGAAAACTAACTGGACTATTATCCACAACGACACTTGCATCCCCCGTAAAAAAACTATCCATTTATATTTTAGTCTATAATTTAAAAAGTCTCAACTAGACTTAAGGATAATACAATAAGGGCAAGTGTTACACGGAATATATAATATGTAACACTTCCTTTGAATTAATTTAATTTTAAAAAACTATAATACAGAATTACAGTTAGTTAAAATCTGTCAAAAAGACTTGAATGCGCTTGATCGCCTCTAAAACTTTAGTCTCACTCAATGCATAGCTTATGCGTAAATAGCCATCTTGTCCAAATTCGATGCCCGGAACCGTGGCCACCATCTGGCTTTCTAAAAGCAGAGTCGAAAAATCGCTAGAATTTTTGACCTTAATATCTTTCCATTTTTTTCCTAAATAATAATTGATATCTACCCAAATATAAAAAGCTCCGTCGGGTACATCTACATAAATATTTGGCAAAAGATTGAAATGCTCAATTACAAAATCTCTTCTCTTTTTTAATTTAACAAGTGAGTCCTTTAAATCTTGTTCCGAACCTTGTATAGCTTGGATAGAAGCTTTTTGAGTGAAAGCTGCAGCACAACTCACTGACTGACTCTGATAATTTGTCATGGCACTAATTACTTTTTTGGGACCCAAGGCCCATCCCAGCCTCCAACCTGTCATAGAGTAAGTTTTTGAAACTCCATTGATAATAATGACTCTTTCTTTTAATTCTGGAGCCTGTTGCAATAAGTGTGGCGCAAGTCCAGAATCATTAAAGACTAAACGGTTGTAAATATCATCACTCATAATTAAAATCCGAGGATGTTTTTTTAGAACTTTTGCTAAAGAGGCTAAAGCTTTTTCACTGTACATATTTCCAGTGGGATTACTGGGTGAATTAAAAATTAACATTTTAGTGTTCTTTGTAATTGCCCCTTCCAATTCTTCAGCGGTCATGGTGAAGTTGTTTTCTTTTAGAGTTTCGACGATCACAGGTTTGCCCTCTGCCAACTCTACCTGAGTGGGGTAGCTAACCCAATAAGGCGACGGAATTATGACTTCGTCTCCCGGATCTATGACTGCTTGCAAAGCGCTAAATATAACAAATTTTCCGCCCGCAGAAACAGTCACTTCTTCTGGCGAATACACTAAATTTAAATCTTTGCTCACTTGTTCGGCAATAGCTTTTCTTAATTCTGGAATACCATTGGCAGGAGTGTACTTAGTATCTCCATTCTCAATAGCCATAATTGCTGCTTTTTTAACACTTGGAAATGTGTCCCAATCAGGCTCTCCAACAGTTAAGGAAATCACATTGTGACCTTGAATCTTTAATTCTTTTGCCTTGGCTGCTAAAGCTAAAGTGGGTGATGGTTTTAGGTTTTTGGTTCTTAGTGATAACATGGGCACCTCTTTTATTTAGCAAATTTCTTCTGAAAAGCGGACAAAACACAATCGGGTATCAACCCCTTCAAATCTCTGTTATGACTAGCAATTTCTTTAACTAGCCGAGAAGAAACAAAATTAAATTTTGGATTGGCAAAAATTATCATTGTTTCTAATTTGGGAGCTAAGTTTTTATTCATATTAGCCATAACCATCTCATATTCAAAATCACTCACGGCTCTAATCCCACGAACAATAACATCGGCTTTCAATTCATCGGCAAAATCTACAGTTAAACCAGATGTTAAGTGAAATTTTATATTGTTTAAATCAGAAAGTGATTGCTCAAGAAAAGAAACTCTTTCTTCGGGTGTAAACATATAGACTTTGTCTGTGGATTCTGCAACTAGGACGTGAACCGTCTTAAATTTAACGCTAATTCTATGAATGATGTCGACATGACCCATAGTGATAGGATCAAAGCTCCCAGGATATACAGCTATCATATTTTTCACCTATTTATTTTTTACTTCATCGCCCTGCCAAAACGTCACTTTTTTATCACCAAAGCTCTTTTGTTCCAAGAAGATTAATCCTGAATAGTTATTATCCACTCTTTCTGCTTTGGCAGATTCTATTACAACTATAGTTCCCGGTTTAACAGCTCGAGAATCACCTAAGATCTCTAAAACACTATGAGAAAGGACTTTTGTGAAAGGCGGATCTACTAGGATAATATCAAAACTTTCTCCCTGATATCTTTGCAAATACTTCAATACATCCATGACAACAAGCTGAATTTTATCTGTGATTTTTAAGTTATCTAAGTTTTGCTTAATAATTTTTACAGATTGAGGGTGCATTTCTACCGCTTCTGTATAATTGGCTCCTCTTGAGTAACTTTCGATGGCCAAATTTCCTGTTCCAGAAAACAAATCTAAAACTCTTGATCCGCTGATATCCCCTTGTAATTTGTTAAATATCGTTTCTTTAACTCTGTCCGTGGTGGGACGAATGTGCTGGGCCGAAAATGCTACTAAACGACGTCCTTTTAGTATTCCAGATATAATTCTCAATTTCTTGATTCCTTGTTCTCAAGGTATTCATAATAACTTCTTTCTATTTTTTCAACTATTTGGAAAATATCTTCAAATGGTTTCGCTATAAAACCATTAGCTCCCAACTGTATCGCTGATATAGAGTCATACTCACCCTTAAAAGCTGACATCAACAAGACAAAACAGTCAGAGGGTTTGTTTTCAAGCACTTTTGGTCCAGAGAGATCTGGCATTAGTATATCCAGCAAAACTATATCCACAGAATTATCTCTCCACAATTTTAAACCCGAAATTCCGCCCTCAGCCAAATAGACAACATGACCTTTGGCCTTAAAAGCTCTCCCCAAAGATTTTCTTACTAAATCTTCATCATCTATAATTAAAATGTTCATTCATCTATTATGTGGGTTGTAGGGGAAAATATAAAGTTATTTCAGTTCCTTGTTGTGGGTGGCTAATTAACTTAATTTTTCCAGCGAAAGATTCCACCACTTTTTTAACCATACTTAAGCCCAAGCCCGTCCCTTTCCCTTTTTCTTTAGTCGTAAAAAAGGGTTCAAAAACTTGGTCTTGAATATCTCTAGGAATGCCCGGCCCGTTGTCCTTCACCTTTAAAATAGCTTGTTTACCATCTTTAGCCACCGTAATTTGAATTTCCCCTCTGTCTGACATGGCTTGAGTGGAGTTCAATACAAGATTAAATAGTACTTGCTGCAAAAGCTGCTCATTTGCTTTAACAATTACAGTTTGGTTTTTTTGCTCAATTTTTAAATTATAAGAGTACAATGCTGATTTTAACATGGGAATTGTCTTTTCAACGACAAGATTGAGGGAAACGTTGGTCAAAGATTCTTGTTGGACTTGAGTATACTCTAATAAGTTTGTAATGATTTTCTGACAACGAGCAGCCGCCTTTTCTACCTCTAAAAGATCTTGAGAAATTTGACTCTCACTCTTCATTTCTTTAATCAACAATTGTGAATATGAACGTATTCCCGTAAGAGGATTGTTTAACTCATGGGCAATGTTTCCTGCCAAATGTCCAATGGCAGCCATTTTTTCACTTTGGATAATTCGACTTTTTAAGCCCAAGGTCTCTGTTTGGTCGATGTAGTGATTGGCAAATCCAGCAACTTGAGTTTTATTGTACAAATAAATGGGTGAGCTATGAACTTCATAGCTATTTTTATTTCCAGCAATCTGACCCACTGTAACATCTTCTTTATTATTAAAATTTGATAAAGGGCAAGTCGAACATGCCTCTTCTCTATCAAAGAAAACTTCATAACACTTTTTCATCTTTGGAAATTGGCGAAATTTTTTGTTTCCTCTTAATAAATTGAATTCCTTATCAACAATTGCCACAGGATCGCTTATGCCTTCGAAGGTTTTTTCCCACAATTGTGAGGCCTCATTGAGCCTTCTTTCAATTAATAAAACATCTAATATGGTTTCTATCACTTGCAATCTTCTAGAGATAAAATCTAAAATAGAAGAAAGCTCAACTTCATTCAAGTCATGTTCAATAAATATGGTAACGGGATTCACTCCTCCTAAAATGGGAACCGCTAATATTTTTGCTATAGGGCGACCTAATGTTGCAGCCAAGAGATTGCGGTCTTGCTGTTGATTCATACGCATCCGTGAGCCCTCTTCAGAATGGGCATTTAAAGATGCTGTTCTAATCTTCTCACCTTGAAAAAAAAGTAAGTCGAGACCATCAGAAAATTTATTCACTGCTAGCAGAGTGGAGTTAATTTTTTTTATTGATCGAAATTCATGTTTTAATTCCAACAGTAATTCAGAGAGAGATTCTACCTTAGATACTCTTTCAGTAAATAAATTAATCTCTTTAATACTTTCAGAACTAATAGAATTCATTTTTCCACTCTGGTTGTGTAAATAGGGATCAAGCACCTTTAAAACATTATCTAAATCAAAACATCCCTCTAATAAATTGTTCTGAGTAATTGGAACAAGAACGTTTTCATCAACGCGAAAAGTTTTAAAAAACACAATAATGGGATGCTTAAGATGTAAATCTTGTATGAAAGACAGGTCAGAGACTGCAATAAAAACTATCTTTTTATTTAAAATTTTAATTTCTTTAATGTTTTTAAATGGCAATAATTCTAAACTTGAGCCTAATAGTCCAAGTTTGGCTTGAACTATTTCCTTTAAGTTAAGATCATAATAAAAAAGCCATTTATTTTTGTAAGGTGACACACTTTAAAAATATCATACTTTTGCTAGAGTACGAATGGTGGATTGACTAAAAAGAAGATCCTGCCATTGGTCCAGTGAATCGCTTAAGTCATATTCTAATATGTCACTCAACAAGACCATATCTTGTTTTTCGAATGAGCTTAATACTTCTTTAGCCGTAGATGTAAAAATTAATTCCGATTGAGTCCACTTCTCTTCGAATTCGGGATTATTTACTAATTTTAAAAGCGTTGGTTTTAACAAATGTAAGGAATCCGAAAGCCATTTGCATCCATCAATGAGTTCAATAAAATCATCTGCTGAAATCACTTCCTTTTGGATTTTATAAAAGGTCGAGAGCTCGCGGGATCTGTCTCTTATTTTAGGAATCCATTGGTTCATCGTCCGTAAAGTAACTTCTATCAATTCCGTTTGATCTCGAGTTAGAATTTCTAGAGTGTTTACATCATTTATCGTTTTTTTACTCAAATTCTTTTCTTCTTCTTCAGAAATATAAATACCATTGAGATGAATTTCACAAATCACAGAACCCTTTTCCCAGCATTGCAACTCAAAATCGGCAATGATTTCACTAACTGAACTTGTTGAGGGATAGATATTTTTCAACTCATCATGTGAGTATATTTGTGTCTGCATGGACAACTCCTGAATCATTTGAATTTGGGATGTATAAATCAGTAATAATTTTTAAATCAAAAAATTTACTTTTAGTCAGGCTCAATACTTGCTCTAAAGAGTTCGGACCAATTCTAAGTCTTTCAGTTTGAAACCAAGAAACCAGAGGAGCTAAGGCTGGAACCAATCTCGGAATTATTTCCAACATCGTATCTACTTGCGAAAGTAACTCGACTTGAATATCCATTTTCTTTTCGAAACTGATTTCATCTAATTGTTGGATTGCAAGTTGAGCCAGTTCATTTAAACGTAACATTCCATGTGCTAAATCGGCATCACAAATAGTTGGAAAAGGTTTCTGCATATAAATTGCCTCAATGAGATGCCAACTAAAATCTTCAAACTTGTAATTAACAAACTCAAAAGCTACGGGACCATAGGAAGTTCTATACAATATCGGATTTCCACTCATTGTTTCTTCAGTCATACATAAAATTTCTTTTGCAACTCGATCAGAGGCTATGTCATCACGTGTCTCACCATAAATAATTCTACTTTCTGGAGCGAGAGGTCCCGTTTCCCAAAAATTGACTGCAGCCAAAGATACACACAATGTGGGTGTTTGAGTCAGTGAGGCCACGTGAAGCAAAAGGCTATCACCGCTTACAACTAAACAGGAACCTCTAACAATTTGACTCAACTGACTAAGATTTGTTTTACCAATTAAATTTATTATATTAGCGCCATTGGTAGATTGTTGTATTTTTTCTCCCAAATCTTTTTCATCCGAAGACCCAACTAAAACCAAGGCTATATTTGATAATTTTTTGAAGTGGTTAATCACTTGAGACCATTTGTCTATACCATATGTTTTTTCTTCTTGGCTGGCCCCTACTTGCAGTATTATAAATTTTTTGAGAGGAAGATTAAATTCTGCTAATGTTTCCAAATTTTCGGTTCCAAGATTTTGACAATTCCAATCTTCGTCAACAAGATCTATTTGAGCCACCCCGGCAAAGACTTGAGTGAGATGAACTCTGTTGGCCTTTCCTATTCCAATTTGAGCATAAAAATAAGCACTCACATCGTCTGGAATACAAAGATAACCGTCTGAAAAACGCGTATAACCAAGTACTGTGCTTTTGGGTTGAGATATTGCTGATACAAGATAACTAGAAAATGGAGAAAAAGACAAATTAATTATGCTATCGTAATCTTGATTTTTAAGTTCAGAACAGAGCGCAGAAATACGCTTTAAACACGATTCTTCATCATTATTGATGATAATACTCGAGAGGATCTCAGCTGTAGATAGCTTTATTGTTTTGCTTACATGTAAGTTTTCATTCATAGCCTCTGAAAATCTTTCGCGAACTAGAACATCAATTTCCGCATAGGGATAAGTTCGTTTTAAGGCAGAAATTACTGGCCATGTCTGAAAAATATCACCGAATCTTGCGAGTTGAACAATTAATATTTTCATTAATTAGCTGCTCCCTGATCATTTCGTTAAGCATGCGAATGTTTTCAACCTCTTTAGTATAACCTCTAGTGCTAACAATTTGCTGAGCCGCTTTTTCGAGTTTATCTAAAGATTTCTTTAGATTATTTACTGCTTTTGAATTATTCATAAGCCTGCCATCCTTTGATTCATCATAGTTCTTATAAGCTTGAGTTGAATTTGATTTCTATTGAATGCACTTTGCATGGCCTCAGAATACTTTCTAAGTTGATTAAAATTCTGGACTGCATTGCCATCATAGTTCTTTGTAAAAAACAAAATTTCGTCAGCCAATTTAGGACTTAGTTCTTCACAAAGTAATTTGTAATTGCGTTGAATATCGTTGGAATTTAGTGTTTTCTTCTTTAATAAGTTTTGTAAACATTCTTTTACAAGCTTAAGATTCTCCCCACCTTTAACTACTCTAAGCTCTAAGTCTGAAAAAAAACTTTGCTTAATTTTATTTTGTACTTCTGGGAAGGCTTGTTGAATGGCCGCATTGAGCTTTACACATTCACTGCCATATTCACCAATGAGCTTAAGGTGTTCTCCCTGATTGAGTAACTTCCAACTAGATAAGTTAACCACCTGTTCAAGATTTGTAGAGTCAAAACCTTTAGATAAATCTCGAGCATACCAAAAACCGGAATGATTAAAAAATGTTTTATAGACCCTCAGTTTGTCATTATATTCTCGAGCAATAATACGTATTTCCTTGTCTCCCCCATTTAAGACTTGATTCATAATAAGGCCAACAGCTTCCGCATCAACATTCTCTCCACAGATATGTGAGGGCTGGGAGCATTTAGAGCTATGAGAACAAGGTGCACAAGATGCCTGACTGGTTATAATGTAACTGTTGGGCTTATAAATCCCAGTTTTTTGATAATCACTGGAGCCAATAGAGACTTCAATAATTTTACAATCCGTTCCGCTAGCTAAATGCTTAATGCTCGTATCACCTGTAAGTAGCAAGCGACTTTGAGTCAACAAACCCAAGGCCCCCTGCAAACTACAAATAGCTGGATAGACTTGAATCCCCTCTGCTTTACAGGCTGTTATAAATTCAGCAATTTTTTCACCCTCATTGGGAGCTCCAAGACAATAAATGCTAAAATTGGGATTTAAAAAATTAAATATTTTTAGGGCATCTACAAATTGTTCAATTTCCCAGTTCTTTTTTTCGTCGCTTGTCAGGGGTTGTACACAGATAAAAGGATCTAAATTTTTTAATAAAGCTTGCGCTTCTTCCTCGCCTTCAGTGTTAAGTTTAAAATCAAATCTGTGTTCTCTATAAGGTAATCCCGAACCATAGTAGTGAATATCCATCATATGTGCTGTAAAACTTGCGCCGCCCGCAACCTGTTCATTCATATAAGAGTACCAGCGATTGCCAAAACTGACAGACTTCAGTTGATTTATAGTTAAACCTAACTTGTCATTAGCTTTAATCATACCACATAGAAACCCACTAAATCGATTGTGCGTTAGGTTTATAACTTTGTCGTACTTTTCTCTGTCTAGAAAAGAAACAATCGAATTGAGTCGATCCAGGGGTTCAAAAATTTGTCTATCTGGCTCGCCCAGACCCCTTTGTAATTCTTGACGATCAAAGCCTAAAAACTTATCTACCCAAGGCATTAAATCCTTAACAAAAAGGAATTGTTTGTTAACTAGAACATGTAGCTCAACATCTTTACCTTGATCTTTTAGTCCACGAAGAACAGGAGCTAACATCAATATATCTCCTAATCTAAGTAAACTGACTGCAAGTACTTTCATACAATTAACTCACTTAGCGCTTCCATTTGAAAATGGATTTTTTGGGATTTTACTGACTCTTTAAGGTTAAGACATCTTTGTAAATCCAATAGAGTAGGACCTAATTGGTTTAAATTTTTAATTCCTAAGTGTACAAGATTAAATTCAGTGGTTAATTCTCTCTGCCCAAAGAGCCATTGTAAGGATTCGTAGTTACGACCCATAAGCCAACTTTTATATACTTCAAGAGACGGAAATATCTTAATTATGGGTGTACAATATAACACAACAAAAAATTCTTTCACAGCCCTCTTAATTTCTGAGTTTACCAATAATTCATTTTCATTTTTAATCCACTGGATGTTAATAATAGAAGATTCCATCGAATTGTTTTTAACAAAGTAATCTATAATTGCTTTTTGAGTTTCAATTACAATAATTTTTTTATTGGGAAACACTTTTGTTAATTCTAAAATGTGATAACCACACCCCAAGCCCAGCACAATAATGTTCTTACAAGTATTAATTTGTTCTTTATATAATTTTAACCAATCCGTTGCTTCTTTTTGAGGATTGACTCGTGAACACAAATATTTATCGTCCCAAGTAAAAATTGAAGAATGGTTTTTTGATTTCAGGACTTTAAGCAAGAGCACTCTCCGTTTTACTCATGGAGGATTGAAGTACAGCCATTATTTTCTCCATAACTGGATTTTCTCCTTCAGTCTTTATATAATTCTGAATAAAGAATCTGGCTTTCTCCAATCTTCCGCCAACGATTAAGACCCTTGCATAGGTTTCTGCGATGGAAGAGTTTTTTGAATTTATCAATAAAAAGGCTTCCAACCTTTTAATAAGAGCTTCAAATTTGGATTCTTTAACTCCCCATTCCACCATCAATTCGATGGCTGTTTCATCGCAAGGATCAATATCCAGTGATTTCTCCAAATTACCCCACGATAATTCTAAATCTCCAAATTCACGATGAACCAATGCCAATCCAATCCAAGCTCTGGGATTTGAAGAATTGACATCCACCGCCATTCTATATCTTTCCAAAGCCTTTTCTAAATTTGGTTTCTGCATTTCCAATGTTCCTAAATTGACAAGCAAAACATCTGAATCAGGATTTAGTGTGTAAGCTTTATTATAAAATTCTTCAGCACCATCTAAATCAGCAGATCTAACCAATATATTTCCAAGGTTTTTGTATGTAACAAACAGAATTTCAGAATTGTAACTCCCCGAGGCTGCAATTTGTAAATACAATTTGTGGGCTAAACTGTCTAGACCTTGCTTGTATGCTTGATTTGCTTTATTAAAGAGCTCCAGTATATAGGATTCAACAATTTCAGGAGTTTCATTATCAAACTCTTTTAATTTTTGTTGGCGAACATCTTTGTTAACAACATAACAACTGTTTTTTGTTTCTTCACTGCTCTTTATTCTCTCTTTTATTGGAAACCTGATCTTATGACCTGTTTCTAATTCTGACATCTCCCACCTCTTTATTCATTATTAAAGAGAGCAACAAAGATGCCAATATTAGAACTCAGTTAATAGCCTTTCAATAGAAGAGAGTGCCATCAATTTGACTTACTCAAATTGATGGAGTCAGTATTTTGACGAGAAAACTAGACTTTTTCATTCACTTTATCAGATTTTATATTTTTTTCTGATTTATAAGAACCTAATATTTTTCTAGTACTTTTGACCTGTGATAACTCTTTGATGATATTAGATTTGGCAGTTTCGATCAAAGATAAAATCTGTAGATCTTGTCCAAGAATTCTTGTTACTTGATCACTTTTGTAATCTAAAGCTCTTAGGATCTTTTTTCTCAATTGATTATCCACATCTGATTCGACTTCAAAAATACTTTCTTCTTGTATTTTAATATCAATCTCAGAAAGTATACCTAATATTTTCTCTCGTGAATTGTAGAAAGAATCTAAGTTGTCAAAATTTCCCTCCATAAAATTAAGTATTTCACGTTCATTCAAATGTGAAAACTTATCTAGGAAATGATTCTTTTGTATTAGTAGATCTAAGACGCTTGTCATTACTTCTCCTCCTTGGAATTAACTATTAACCTGCCACATTTTCTTTTTTTATTTTTTCAATAGCTTCTACCCATCCACCATAAAGTGTTTCGAGTATTTTCAATACACTTACTAACTTCTCTTTATCCGCTTTTATATTTGCTTTTATTAATTGATCTGTCATAAATAAATATAACTGCTCTAAATTCTGAGCGACTTCTCCACCCACTTCGTGATTTAAAGTATTATTCAATTCCATAATGACATCGTAAGCAAAACCTATATTCATTCCTCTTTCAGCAATATTGTTATTTTCAATAGCAAGGATCGCTTTTTTTATATATTTGATCGCGCCCTCATACATCATTAGCAATAGCTTTTCACGACTGGCACTTTCGACTGATGTTCTTTTATATTTCTGATAGTTATTTTTACTCACAAGCAACTCCTGCTAATGATTTTTTATTCTGCTTAATACAAATCGGTAATTTATTTGTGTTACTTAATTTCTTTTTAACCAACTTTCACTCCACTTAAGTCAGGAATACCCATAGACCCAATACTGCTGACAGAGGCTCCCTGAGACTTCAGTCGTGACATAGCTTCTTCCATTTTTGCAAATTTTCTGCGCATGGTTTCTTCTTTTTTTACCAATTGCTTGTCTTTTCTTTCTATATTGTCGTCAATTCTTTTTATTTGATCTTGAAGCGACTTTTTTCTTAATGAAATAGATCCTTGAGTTGGATCGGTCATGGCTCTAATTTGGTTCCTTAAACTGGATACAAAACCTGTTGAAAACCCATCACCCGCAAAAAATGCTTGAACTGCAGGTGGATCTTTACTTAAAACGGAATTGAATTTTTCTTGATCGAAATCAAGGGTGCCATTTCTATTATAGACAATACCCATTTGATTGAGTCGCTTGATAGGACCATTGACACCCACTTGAGTTCCTTGAACCAATTGGCTTATCCGACTTTCGATAGATCTTATTACAGTTTCTCCCCCCAGAGTGCGTGATGTATCCGTTTTTCCATCGAGTCGATTTTGCTTTTGAATGAATTTTAACACTTCATTCATATTGTCTACGAATTCTTTAATTTTTCCTGAAACGACTTCTTGATCTTCTTTCACTGTGACATTGATGCTTCTTCCAGGAACAGCCTGCTTAAGTTCTAAAGTCACACCAGGCAGAACATCTTTTACTGTGTTATCACTGATTTCAAATTCAAAACCATCAACTTTGACTATTCCATTTTTTGCTTCCCTTTGCTCATCAAAATAAAGATCTTGATCTCCATCCAAAAAGTAAAGTGTAGGGTATTTTATTTCGTTATCTTCACCTACGTTATCTCCTGTAATTAACAGTTTGTATGGAGAACCGGGAGACTTTCTATCATTAATAACAGTGGCTCTCACGCCCACTTGAGATTTATTTATTGCGTTGGCCGCACCCTCCAGTGTGTTGTTAGTTCCATCAATGTATACTTCTACATCCCCGTTTGCAGTTTCAAACTCAAAATAGCCAATTCCAATTTCAGTTCTATCTTTGTCGGGAAAGCCATTGGTTACGGCAGATGCTTTTTGTGCTAACTGAATGACTTCTATATTATAACTTCCAGGTTGTGCTAATCCTGGGTCAATAACACCTTGAACAATATTTGGATCTCCTGAGAGGAGTTTAATATCATTGAACCCTCTAGTTGAAGCTAATGTACTAAGAGATTCCGTAAGCTTTCCAATTTTTTCTGATACTTCTTCGACTAAATCTAACTTACCTTGTGTTTTTGCTTTTCGATTTTCTAAATTTCTAATAGGTTGGCGTTCAGCATCAATAAGCTGATCCACCAGATTGGCTGGTAAGCCCGAACTCAATCCTCCTATAGAAATGGATGCCACGATCACCCTCCTGGTATCTCATACATTGCATCCTGCAATGCCTGTGACTCAGTTTTATTATAGGGGAAAGTTTTCTATACAGTGAGTCAATAATATGTCATAGACTTCTGACTAAGGACAATTTTTCCTTAACCTGCTTTATCGATTAGATGACCTTTATTATTTTCTTTTTCCTGGATTAAGGGCCAAAGCTCTGCTTCGGGTATACGTCGAACAATATTTCCAAGTGGATCAGAGATAATAACAAAACGTGAGATTTCCTTAACAATCAGTTCTACTTTTAATGAGTTCTCTTTTACTCCAGGAAAATTTTTAAGTTTTGATAATGCGTTTGCCATTTCTTCATCATTTAAAAATTGTTTTCCTGGATTTTTTCCTCGATCATTTTGACCATTGGGGTCTCTATCAGGGCTAGTATCTTCCGACTTCACAGATTTTTTTGCTGGAGTTACTATCGTATTTCGATCTACAGGGCTAATATTATTAACAAAAGTTTTAATATTCATCACTTTATTATTCGGATGATTTAAGAAAAACTTAACTAGACTTATACTTTTGTCTAGACAAAAAAAATAATAAAAATTTGAGGATCAAGAAATTCTTTGAAACTAGAGCTTACTAAAAGTGCTGGTTCTAGTTGCATTGATTAAGTTTTCACTTGTGCTAATGCCTCTCTTCGCAAATAAATAGAGTTTCTCAGTTCCAGACGTTATGACGATTATTGGAACATTGCTGCTACGAAAGTATCCACTAGGGAGGATCCTAGGAGTGCAACCCCGAGTAACTAGGCATCCGCTTTGGTAACAACTCAGTTTGTTTTAGAATTTAAACCGGACAGAGGTGATTCAAATTCTACTTTGATTGATTGAGTAGTTTATCGCAATCTTTAGGGCTTTCAGCTGAGGATTTCTCACTAAGCCAGTTTACTTTAAAAGAGGGGTCTTTTAAAATATTTAAAATTTGCAATGAAATCCAACGGACCCGGTCATCTAAAAGATAGCCATGACCTATTTTATTTGTTTGCGACTCTTGTTCCGCGATACGATCTAAAACCTGCGAAAATCTATCTGTAATTTCTTGGATGAGGTTATGTATTGTTTTTTCTTCTAAAGTAGATTCAGAAGAAAGTTCTGTATTGCTATTGGAGTTCTGTTCTGTTCCATATATAGAAAAATATTTTTTTCTCATTTCAATCAAGTGATGTGCTTGTTCTACACTCATCATTTCAGTAGAAAAGCGCAATTTAGACTTGTTGATAATTAAATCATCCAACAGTGTGCTTTTAGAAATCTTTCCCAATAGAAAAGAGCTTAAAGTATCAATTAGGTAAAATAAATCCTTCAATGAATCATGTATAGTATTAGCGCCTATAGTTTGTTTACTTTCACTGATAACTGTTAAAACAGCTTCACGTAAATCTTTTTTTAGCCCTATCAATACTCTTGCTTGATCTAAAATATATTTTTTTTGTTCTGCCTTTTTTTTCTCTGCTATGAATTCATCATTTGCATCCTCATACTCATATTCAGTCATAGCCCCATCTACATCTCCAGTAGCTTTCGTGACTTCCGATATTTCAATAGGCCTACGGCCAGCTAAGACATATTTATTAAGAAAACCTAAGTCTCTAGGAGAATAGGGATTGTCTCTTTTAAGTTTCCAAAACAAGGGGTGGTCATCGGCAGCACCCTGATATTTTGGGTCCATTTTAACTGGTGTTCCGTCAAGAAACACAAAACTATTTTCTAATTTTGTATCAGCAACAAGAGTTCTTCGGTGCCCCGGAAAAGACAAAAAACCATCCTTATTATCAAGCACAAAACCATTTACTTGTTCAACAATAATTCGAGAATTTATACCCGCTTCTCTATATGCTTGCTCCAGAAATGTAGCAAGCAGATGGTTGGATCCAGTGCATTGAAAGTAGTAAACACCATCCTTCCTCAGATATGGAGTCGAAAATACAAATGGGTTGTTTGAAATAATTTGAAGAGACGCTTCTTTGTCATAAGTATAAAGACTATTTTGTGAAAATATACTTTCAATTTCACTTAAGCTTAATTTTGTTTTATATTCAAGTTCCCTAAAAATGGCATTCGGAATCTGAGTGGCCCCAGACGATTTAAGCTTATCAGTAATTTTTAAAAGTGTTTTCTTACTAAAAAAATTTGCTGTCTTAGGCAAGGGTTTAGCTTCTTCCTTAGAAAAAGTAGCTTCATAATAATATTTAACTTCATACTCGATTTGTGAAGACTCAAAATAATAAAGGCCGTTGGTAGGCACTTGGTAAATCTTATAATCAACATCATACAACAATGCCTTGCCATCCTTATCTGTTACGTTTAAGGATCTTAACCTATAATGGTCAGGAGTTAATATAGCAACTCGACCATCGTAAGAGGTAGTCGGAGCATGACTGACTATTTTAATATCCGCTTTTTGTTTATCTTGCAGTTCTAAATGAACCTGATTTACTGCCGGATGTTCTTCTCCTAAAATATTTATGTGTTCATATTTTACTTGAGGAGGCAAATTACTCATACCAAGGCTATTGTAATTAGTGGGTAGACTTACATTGGGTTTTAAAGGGTCGACATCGAAGATGAGCTGGCCATTTTTTTGTGCTTCTTTTTGTGAAAGGTTACTGTGTGTATCATTATTTTTCATTCTTAATTCATGCTGTCCTTTATTGGATACAAGGGAACTGGATATTGTATCCAAAACATGAAACGTGCCCCAGCTAAGGGCAGCAGTTAGACTTGTAAGGAAAGTAAAAAATTTAGTTACTTGGCTAGATCGTTTTAAATTTGAGCCCTCTCTGTAGTTTTTATTTTTGATTTCCTTTTTGTTTGTCTTAACGAAATCTTGAGTGCCCTGTATTTCTTCAAAGTTAATTTTATTAGACAATCCTCTATTATTTATAACTTCAGAATATTTAATTCCATTAGCCTTTGTGGACACAGCATCTCTCACTCTCCAAAAGTCTGGATGTACTTGGTAACCCGCCCATCTGAGATCAGTAAGTTTATTGCCAGCAGTTTCTTCAGCTTCACTGAGTGGTTCATCAAAACTTCTCATCTGTTCAGTGAGGGATGATGAATAAATATTTGCTTTACCTCTGTATTTATTCATCCTAGCTAAATAACTTTTAATAAGAAGTTCTAAACCCATATTAGTTTTTTGTCTTCGCAAAAAGCTAAGAGTCTCTGCCAACATTACATCACGGCGTGAGGCTTCCAGCACATAACGTGATTTCCAAACACTATCAGTATCATTTCTAACACTGGCTTTATTCAGTAGCTGGTGCAATAACTCAGAGTAATTTCTTTCAGATAATTCTATTGTTTTATTAGCTGTTTTAATTTCAACTAAATGAGTAGGTGTAGAGACTTGATAAAAGTGAGTTTTAAAATAGGAACTTGCTTCGACGACATCAAAACTCTTCAGACTTATGGCATAAAAATTTACTATTTCAGTAAACCAGTCATACCAATTTTCAATTTTCAATCGATACTTGCCCTTGTGTGCTGAGTCTCTTGTAAATTTTATGCTTGCCTCAGAAAAGTCTGGGATATTTATGTAAGTACTTTTACTGTCGCTAATTCCTAAAAACACAAAAGGTTGCTTTCTTATAGACATTAATAAATTTGCTGCTTGTTTAAAATTTGCTTCTCTAGCTTTTGTAATTTTTGACTCAATTCGCTTTAGAAATTCATCAAAATTAAAAGGTTTTCGACTAACCATATTAGTAATTTCATCTAAGTAAACTAAGTAAAGGCGTTGATAAAGTTGGATGGCATTTTCATAATTTGGGTTGTCTTTAGCCCCATCTATGACATGATTATAACTTAATGTCGCAGGTAAATGCAGTCGTGAAAGAGACTCGCGCCAGGCCCTTCTGGCAGCAAGAGTTTCAGGCATTTCACTATTCTGTATGTCCTCTCTCATGCTATAACGAACTAACTCTCTGTATACAGCGGCATCTGGGTCTGTGGCCCATTGTAGTAATTCACCTGTAAAACCCTCCTTAAGAAAGGCTATGTAATAATTGCGAAATTTTTGGCCTTCCCTTGCCATATTCATTAGATCTTTATTAGTAGTTATTTGATCATCGTAGGAACTTCTTATTAAAGGGGAAGAAGCTTGAGTTTCTCGAAAAAACTGTTGTGAATTGTTGATGGGCGAAACAGTATTAAGAAATAAATATTTAAGTTCCTCTCCAGTTAAAACCTGTTCTTGTTGCTGAGTCATTTGAGGCCCAGTTACTGCTTCTTCTGTGGCTGCACAAATCTGATTGTTAAAAATTAGACCCAGAGTTAAGATAGTTCTGATTGATCTATCCAGAGCAATCATTTGTTGTCACCTAATATATCTGAGCAAGTTTGAACTGTTTGGTTAAAAATATATTTTTGTTTACACTTAAATTTATAAGGAAAAATAAAATTAGAAGCATAATTACTTAAGCCGTAACTGCAAATTAGGCTAGATAGAAACAAATTATCAAATTCAACTCCTAAATAATTCGCTAGTTCGAAATGACTAAAACCTATAAGGGTGCTAATACTAATTATAAAAAACGATAAAAATTTGCTACTTACTCTATAAAATGAATTTTTACTATTGTAGTTGTTTTGAGCCTGCGACTTGTAGATGTCTCGACTGCCAAAATCAATTATAGTTGATAATACTTCTTTAATAATAGGTATGGCTCGGTGATTATTGTAGGTAAGTTCTTCAATCCCTGCATTTATAGCACCCTCTATAATTCTATCTAATTCACTTTTACGATCTTCGATCTGAAGTTGTAAATTTCCTAATTCAGTATCAATGTCTGCAAGTCTACGAAAAATATAATTCAGCTCCTTTAAATAAGCCCTACTATAAGCATTTCCAGCAAGGCGAAACATCATTGTGGAGCGAACAAATACTTCTGTAACAAGACTTCTGTATTTTACGCTGACTTCTAGGCGTTCTCCAGCCTTAATTAAAAACTCATTGAGTTTTGTTTTCGCAAGAGGCATTTCAATATCATCGAAATGCATTTCTGGATTAAATTCCTCATACCAGTTTTCAGGGTATTCTTCTTCTAATTTATTCTTTTCAATTTCATTAGTACCATCAAATGGGCGTAGATAATTGGGTATTACAATGTTTCTATAGCTATCGTTGTTTTTTTGAACTTCTATTTTTTTTGCAATAGAAAGACTTGGAAGCAATATTGACAATATAATAGGTACATTCAGGATAGATAGAAACAAAGTTTTAACATGTTGGTTTATTAGCATATCTCTATTTTCCCGTTAGCTGTCACTAGGCCTACGTGTTTGATCTAAACCCATTTCTTTCTTAACGGCCTTTATTAATTGAGAAATGACCTTTTCAATTGAATTTTCATCACTGAACTCATCAAAAGTAATTCTGTGTCTTAAAACATTGGTAACAACAGAATCAACATCTGAAACTTCCACACTCGGATGTCCATTAAGCCAAGCGGCAGCCATAGCAGATAAAAGTAAACTTTGACTACCGCGTGGACCAGCACCAGATTTAATGTATTGTGCAAGTTCTGCATCATATATACTAGGATTGCGAGTGGATTCTACGATTTTTAGGACATAATCCTCGATCATTTCTGTTACTTTTACACTCAAAACAAATTTTCTGGCAGCAAGTATAGATTCTTGTGATGCAGCTAGTGCGTTTGAAATATTAGTAGTGGTTTTTTGAGAGTATCGGGCTTCTTTTTCTTGGACAGTCATTTTTAATATTGAACGCTCATCTTCATGTTGCGGATAGTCCACCAGAAGTTTCATTATAAATCTGTCCAATTGCGCTTCTGGTAGTTTAAAAGTACCTCTTTCTCCACTGGGATTCTGTGTTGCTAATATAATAAAAAAATCTGGCATTTTAATAGTTTGACCATTTGCAGTGAATTGACGTTCCTCCATTACTTCTAGGAGGGCAGCTTGTACTCTTTCAGGGGCTCTATTTATTTCATCACCGAGTATAAAATTAAAAGGCAACTGACTACCGACTAGCTTTCGTTCATTTTTAGTTCTATCATGTTCAATAATTCCAGTAATATCCCTTGGCATTAAATCTGGCACAAACTGAATCCTATTCCATGTGGCTTTGATTGCCTCGGAAAAAGACTTTACTGTCCTAGTTTTTGCTACCCCCGGTGGACCTTCTAACAGAACATGTCCATCAGCTAACATGGCAATCATAATATTTTTTATTAACTTTTCTTGTCCAATGATCTTACCGCGAACTTGGCTAAAAATATTCTCAATTTCACTTCTTACTTCCTCCTCTTTAAATTTTGAGAAATCTATTGACTGAAGTAAATTATCACAGATGGAAAGGGCTCCTGATCGATTAGGTAGATTAAACTCATGAACTGGGTTGCCATTAGCCAAAAGGCTAAACATATTTAACAGTGTAATAATCATTATTTGCCATTTTAGAATAGTAAATTTTAAGGAATTTAGTTGTCTCATTTCCTCACCTTATCGCTTGAAAATTTCGTGATTTTTAATATTGAATAAAAGAGTTTATTGGCCATAGAATCAAAACTTTTGCAATTTATATGCTATTGTTTAAAACACTGTCAGAATTTTGATACTGCTTTCCCTTGCTAGTGATTCTAGCTACTTAGAATGCCTAATGTTTCTTTTAGCCCTTTACATTTGTTTTTGATATTTATACTAGTGTTTAGGTACTAGATTAAGGAGTCAATAATTGTCACCTCTACAGGGCCATATGGATTTATGCAACTTGGAGACATCGTGCACAGATTTAGTGGAAGTCATTGAAATGACTAAAAAAGGTTATTTGCATAAAAAAATCCGAGCCAGCTTCTTGCCGACTCGGATGTAGTAAGGCTGTTATAACCGAAGGTAAGCAGTTTTAACAGTATATTAAATTTAAATTAGGAAATTAATTTTAAGGCCACACTCGGCGATTGATTGGCCTGGGCAAGCACTCCTATAGAGGCATTCATTAATATATTATTTCTTGTAACTTCAGCAGAGGAAGCTGCAACATCGGTATCGCGAATACGAGAATTGGCAGCACTGAAGTTTTCTATGGCGACTCCCAAGTTTTCACTTGTAGAAATTAATCTGTTTTGGATAGCTCCTAAATTGGCTCTATATCCGTTTACCATAATTTGTGCATCATCAAGTACTTCTAAAGAATCTTGAGCTGTGTATTTGTCTTCAAAATCCAAGTCAGCAATATTGAGTTTGTCCAAAGTCGCTTCTTGCATAGAAGCATCAAAGGCAATGCGATCTTTAAAATCATCGTTATGTACATCTATTTGAAATTGATATTCTGCACCCGATCCATCTAATAAATTTCTTGAACCGAAACGTGTGGACTCTGCTATTCTTTGCATTTCATTTTTAAGTTGAATCACTTCCAAATTTATAAAACTGCGCTCGTCCTGTCCCACGGTATCCGAAGAGGCTTGCACTCCCAATTCTCTTAATCGAGTTAATATATTTGATATTTCTCCCAAACCACCCTCTGCCACTTGTACCATAGACATGGCATCATTGGCATTGCGTTGAGCTTGCGAGTAACCTCTAATATTTGATTTCAAGGTTTCACTAATTGATAAACCAGCAGCATCATCAGCGGCCTTTGTAATTCGACTGCCCGAAGCTAATTGTGCGTATGATTTGTCCATTTCTCTTTGAGTGCTGTTCATAGAGCGTTGTGCATTGATTGATGAAATATTGGTACTCACTACAAGTGCCATAGTTACCTCCTAAGTTTATCCCCAGCTAGATAAAAGTCTGTTTACACAAATCATTTGTAACTTTCTTTCATCGGCTAAAGTATGAATTGTTGCCTTACTACCCTCTCTAACGGCTAGTCGGGAAAAGTCTTTAGTCACGTCTTGAAATTCTGGCTAATGGTCTAAGGGAATCCATCTATTGGTCTGGCAATTCCAGACTAAAAGCATATTTAATTGATACAAAGTCTTAATTTGAAAGTCTGTCTCGACTTGACTGAAATCCCCTATACTAAGGAAGCTATCGACTTAATGAGAGTCTTGAATAGGATAACACTTAATAAGGACAGGTCCTAAGACCTGCCCTGAAGGTTAATATTATAGAGGGAAAGGGAGGATATTCACTTCCCATCTATATTTTGTGATTAAAATCATCCAATTAACTTAAGAGCTGCACCAGGAGATTGATTAGCTTGGGCTAACACTCCAATCGATGCATTCATAAGTATGTTGTTACGAGTGACTTCCGAAGAGGACTGGGCGACATCCACATCTCTAATACGAGAGTTGGCAGCACTGAAGTTTTCAATCGCAACACCCAAGTTTTCACCAGTGGAAATCAAACGGTTTTGAATGGCACCCAAGTTGGCACGATAGCCATTGACCTGTCTTTGTGCATCTTCTAAAACCTCTAAGGCCCCTTGTGCATCTCCTTTTTCGGAAAAATCAAAACCGTTAATTCCTAAATCGCTTGTTGCTGCTGCCTGTTGACTGGCATCAAAGCTAATTCTATCAACGAAATCATCATTGTTAATATCAATTTGAAAGGCATACTCTTCACCACTGCCATCAAGTAGCTGTGTTTTTCCAAAGCGAGTGGATTGAGCAATACGATCCACTTCAGATAGCAATTGTTGAACTTCTTTATTTATGAAACCTCTTTCATCCTCGCCAACTGTGTCTGAAGCTGCCTGAACACCGAGTTCTCTTAAACGAGTTAAAATATTTGAGATTTCACCTAAGCCACCCTCTGCTACTTGCACCATTGAAATACCATCGTTAGCATTTCGTTGGGCTTGAGTGTAACCACGAATTGTGGATTTTAGAGTTTCACTTATTGATAATCCAGCGGCATCATCGGCGGCTTTTGTAATTCGACTGCCTGAAGCTAATTGTGCATAAGATTTTTCAATGCCTCTTTGAGACCTGTTCAAATTTTGTTGAGCATTGATTGATGATATATTTGTGGTTATTTGTAAACCCATGGAATCCTCCTAGTTATTTTTTAAGTTTGAATCGAGAACCTACACTCTTTTCAAACCTAGACTTAAGCCTTATTACTTAAGTTTTGATTGTTGCATCACATAGCTCTCTAACGGCTAGTCTGGAAATGGCTTTAGTCGCGTCTTGAAAATGTAGACCAATGACCAGTGATATCTGGACGTTTGACGGGGAATACTAGGCGAAAATCGTAAATTTCTGAAACAAAGTCCTAATATTTTAGTCTGTATAGACTCGACTTTACACCTTAGGACTTAAGAAGTTAAGGACCTTAGGCAGATCCTATATATGACAACATTGTTTCCAACCCTTTAAGTACCCTGGGAGGTTTAAAAGTAACCCCCCAGGTAGGTTGGCACCGGGAAGAGAAGGAGACCGATCTCTTCCCTTTTTTATTATCCAATCAATTTTAATGCAGACGCTGGAGTCTGATTCGCTTGCGAAAGAACTCCAATGGAAGCATTTAATAATATATTGTTGCGAGTTAACTCGGAACTAGATTGTGCTACATCAGCATCACGAATTCGAGAGTTTGCGGCACTAAAGTTCTCTATTGCTACACCTAAGTTTTCAGTAGTAGACAATAATCTATTTTGTATGGCTCCTAAGTTGGCGCGATAACCATTCACTTGTCTTTGTGCATCCTCCAGAACATCTAATGCGGCTTGCGCATCACCTTTATCTGAAAAGTCAAAACCATCGACACCCAATTCATTAGTCGTAGCAATTTGTTGACTAGCATCAAATTCAATTCTATCTACAAAGTCATCGTTACCAATATCTACTTGAAACGAAAACATATCACCAGAACCATTGAGTAAATGAACTTTACCGAAACGAGTACCTTCTGAAATACGATCCACTTCCATAACTAATTGTTGTACCTCTTTATTTATAAAACCTCTTTCTGTATCACCAACGGTGTCAGAAGCGGCTTGTACACCCAACTCTCTTAGACGAGTTAAAATGTTTGAGATTTCTCCCAATCCACCTTCTGCAACTTGCACCATGGATATTCCATCATTCGCATTTCGCTGCGCTTGAGTATAACCACGTATTGTGGATTTTAAAGTTTCACTGATAGACAATCCTGCAGCATCATCAGCCGCTTTAGTTATTCGACTGCCTGATGCTAACTGAGAGTATGACTTGTTGATCTCGCGTTGAGATCTGGAAAGTTGTTGTTGCGCATTTATTGACGCAACGTTGGTAGTTACCTGTAAACCCATGAAGGCCTCCTAATTGTTTAGAAGAATTCCGTTTCTACAACTATAAACATCTCCTACAGATGTTTATCTTTGGCGCACTTCCCTGTGCCTGGTTGAACGCATTGAAACACTCTTATTTAAGCAAAAGCCTCAACAAAAAAATCATTGCAATCACTCAACGAGATTTTTTCTTCTTTTGCTTTTAGTAAGAAGTGTTGCTTACTATGCCTTTCTTTCGGCCAGGTCTGGGTTAACTTAAGTCGAGTCTAGCGAAACTGGACTATGGTCGCAGGAGTTCTGGACCATGGTCTTGCACAATCCAGACTATGGTCCGTGTTAATTTATTTATAAAGGGGGTGTTATGACTTTGGTACTAAGACTAAAGATGGAGTTGAATTGGACTTTTGTGTTGAGATGTTGAGTTAAATATTATTGCTAGACCATAGTCGGGTCCAGGGAATGATAACAATTTTTTTAGATAAGAGAATAAAAAACCCTGGGGTATGTGGGATAACCCCAGGGCGGGCTTAAAGAACCTTCCAAAAATGTCTGTGGGCCGGAAGGTTCGATTTTTCAGGCATGAACTCTTTAATCTTAAAAAGTTCATGTTTAAAAATCGAAAAAGTAGAGGGTCTAGTATAACTAAACCCTCAAAGTGCTTATATTAATTTGAGTGCTACCGCACCATTTTGATTTGCTTGTGCTAACACACTCACAGAAGCTTGTTGCAATACCTGAGCTGATGTCATTTCGGCTGTCTCATGGGCAATGTCGGCATCTTTAATTCGGCTCATTGCTGCTGTTAAGTTTTCGTTTTGTATATCTAAGTTGCTTGTTGTAATTTGAAGTCTTGATTGAACTGCACCAAAATCCGCACGCATTTTACCGAGTACAACAATGGCATCGTCAACAGAGGCTAGAGTGTCTTTTGCTGAACCTTTATCCGCAACGCTGACTCCATCAATACCTAAAGCAGAAGTGGTTGCATCTGCTTTTATGTTATATCTGATAACGTTTTCTTCGCCGGCAAAGGGACCTACGTGATATTCCAATTCTTCACCACTGCCATTAAGAAGTTCTTTATTTCCGAATCGTGTGGACTGAGCTATCCGCTCTGATTCCTCGATTAATTGTTGAGCTTCTTGATCTAAAAATTCTCTTTCTACATCAGAAACTGTATCTGAAGCTGATTGCACTCCCAATTCGCGCAGACGAATTAAGATGTTGTTAACCTCTTGCAATCCACCCTCCGAGATTTGTATGAGTGATTGTGCATTGTAGGCATTATTTCTTGCCATGCGAATACCTACAACTTGTCCACGAATATTTTCTGCAATTGTCAGTCCGGCAGCATCATCACTGGCCGAAACAATTCGCGAACCTGAAGACAGAGCTGTTTGAGCGTGCTCTAATCTTTTTTGCTGCTTTGACAACTGTCTTTGTGCAGCAATCGAAGCTTGGTTTGTATTAATCCTTAAGCCCATTTTGGCCTCCGTAGTTACAGTTTCGTTCTAAAACCAACGCACAAAGGTATTTGTCAAACAGCTCCCACTGCCTAAAATACACCTGTACGGACTAGTCCGTGTCTGGTTAATAATTTTTGTGTGTTGAAATTATTGAAGCAAAGGGGTGATTGGTCCCTTCACGACAATAAAGACTTGGAGGCTCATTTCGTTGACTACTGAAATGAAAACTTCACAAGTGCTTCAACGCGTTCACATCTCCTATCGACTAAGGTCTAGAAAACTTTAGCCTTTGGTCTAGGTTTTAAATTACGCAACGCATCTAGTGTATGTATTAATTAGATATTTAAGTTTAAAAATATTTTTATTTTTTTTAGGAATAGGAATTAAAAATCATTAACGCATAGCAATATTATCAGCTTACAAGTGCATTTTCAGGTGATGTTATTTTGGATTATAGACCTTGAATGGGTTTTGAAAGAATGAATTAAAGGCCAAGGTACCCACTCCTTGCGCCTTTTTTAGACTGTTTGTTAGTGTTTTTTTAAAATTCTTGCCCGCCCTGTTAGTTATTAATTAATGCTAAGGCTCGTTTGCTGGAAGCATTAGCTTGAGCCAAAACGGAAACACCTATGTCCTGAAGAATTTGGTTTTTGGTTAAATTAGTTACCTCTTGAGCCACATCTACATCCGATAAAGTAGAACGTGCTTCTTCTAGGTTTTGTGTTTGCACAGATAAATTATCAATAGCGTATTGAAAGCGTGATTGAACAGCACCAAATGTGGATCGAGCATCAGCAATATCGGATAGAGCTGTATCAATATCAGACATAATATCTCGAGCAGAATCCTGATCAGTAATAGCTAAACCACTAATCCCCACCTCCGAAGCTGTAGTGTTGGCATCCAAAGCAAATTTAATAACATTCTCTTGGTCCTTGCTGGCTCCAATATGGAATTCAAACTGTTCCCCTGAACCCGTTAGCAATTGCTTATGGCCAAAACGAGTCGATAAGGCAATACGATCAAATTCTTGTACTAACTGTTGAAATTCCTTATCAATGTATTCCCGCTCCTGATCGCCAATAGTATCACTGGCTGATTGAACAGAAAGTTCACGAAGGCGTATCAATATATTGTTTTGTTCGTTGAGACCTCCTTCGGCAGTTTGGACGAAAGCCAAGGCACTTTCCGCATTTTGTGAAGCTTGTTTGAGTCCACGAATTTGGCCTCTGAGGCCTTCAGATATCGCAAAACCTGCAGCATCATCTCCGGCATTTACAGTTCTCGATCCTGAAGCCAGTCGTTTTAACGAAACATCCACTTCTCGTTGCGACTTACTCAGATACCTTTGCGCAGCAATAGCAGCGCTACTAGAGCTTATTCTAAACGGCATTTAGCACCTCTCTTCCCCCATATTGGAAAAAAGGCCCACAGACATATTTTCATTTCAGTAGTCACAGGTATTATCGGCGCATTGCGTTATTTCTTTAGAAGATAATTGATGCGTTGCATATATTTTGTAAGTATCTGAATTTTAATAATAATATTGGTTATGCCCAACTATCTAATCGATTGCCCATTAAATCGAAGGGTCCTTGGAAGTCTTTTATCTTCTCATATTTAAACAAAGCTTGAGATTTAGCTTTATCATTTAATTCTGCATTCGGCTTTTTATAATCCTTATGTTTGCTGAGATAGTCCATAAATTCCAGATATCTACGGTATTTAGACTTTTCATCCGCCTCGGAATTGGACTCACTTCCAATCTCAGCGTTTATTTTTTTGATTTTTATGGGTTGAAAACCCTCTACTTCTTCGCTTTGAGCCTGATTCTCCGGAGCCGGTCTGGAAACAAAGGGTTCCACTAGGCTTAGTTTCACGCTAGGACCTCCATCCAGTTCTATCGGCATATATTTCATATACTTAATGCTTTGCGTTACTGTTTTTTAGATTTTATCGGAAACATTTATATGTGCCTTATTTCATTTGTGATAAGAAAACGACTTTATGTGTCCGGAATTAGGACCTTAATTTCTACAGTGACAATTTGTGACTCTTGGCTTGATCCTCAAAGCCCTTGTATGTAGCTGAAAAGGCTTATGTTTTTAGTATGTGTAAAATCTATGACAGAATTCCTACACCCCATTCTAACAGCTTTTAAACAGTACAAAAATTCATCAGTATTTTCAGCTACTTAGATATCTCAATTTGGCACAAAAGATGCCTATATGTATATATATGAAGGCTAGACACTTATATTTACTAATTATTATTCTATTTATTGGAGGGGTATTTGAATCCTTCAAAAGAATATCTTTTAAGAAACAGGTCAATTCTAACAATCAACAAATCACCTCTAATGAATTAAAAAACTTAGAGCTACAACCCTTCTTCCTAAGTAAAGGCCAAGTGCTTTCAGAAGCTAAAAACTTTAAGTTTAAAAAAATCAAAGTAGCTGGAAACATGAAGAAAAGTGAGTTTGATTTTGCGAAAACACACAGTTTTGGCAATGCCCCCGCCAAAAAAGAAGATCCTAAAAAGAAAAATAATAAAAAATCAGATAAGAAAAAGAAAGAGAATAAGAAGGATAAAAACAAAAAGGAAGATGCGAAACCTACTGAAGTCGTAAAGTATAAAGAAACAGAAAATAAACAAAAAGAAGATCCAAATTCTTCAGAAAATAAAATTGAAAATGATATCTTTAATGGTGCTTTTGGATTCCCTCAAAATAACAACAATAATAAGACACCTGCTAGCACAGACGAATGGGTCCGAATCCTTTTGGATTATCCCAGTTATAAGAAAGTACAAGAGTTTATAACTCATTATTTAGGTCGACGTGTTTCAACTGCTGTTTTCTATGAAGTCCTAACAGCTATGGCAGAGGATTCTCGTGAGGATGTAAATATTTTTTCTGTAAGAGCGGCTGGAAGCACCCCCAGTTATCAAAGCTTTTACTTTCTAACAACAGTTATAGCCGAACCAACAATGACTCAAAAAGTGAATTCTCTAGCTCGTAATCAACTAGAAACCTATGCAAATTTGCAATATTTAAGTACATTAAAATCGATTGTTGTGACAAATGATTATCCTTTTGCTCAAACATTAGCTGCTACTTTAATCGCTAAATCAGCAAGAACCAATTTAAAGAAACCCAATGACAATACTCCCTCGGATACCATCACACCCCTAGATGTTGATGGCAATCGTAGCCCTGCGCTGACTGCATCAATTATTAAAAATTATGAGCAAACAAAAGAGTTACTTACAGATATTCTAAAAATAGGAAAAATTGACAACTCCTTAATTTCAGCTCTAAACGAAGCCATTCGCGCCATTGATGGTGGCATTGCTGGTGGGATAGCTCCCATTTGATCTTACTCTAACTAATGCCATTGACCATACAATATCATAGTGTAATTTATATGGATGTTACGGACGCCGATTTTCCTAGTAGTTTTTTTTCTTTCCCTAACTCTAAGGGCTATTGAATTGCCTAAAGGATTGAATCACATAGAAAGAGAAAAAATTGTCACTGAATTAGGTATTCCTACCAGTTCTAAATTTTTATCAAATCCTTATCCCTTGGGTGGATATGTCGGATTAGAAGTAGGCATAAGCTATCAAGTTATTAAAACTGATGAGATTTCATTATTAGGACTTCAAGCCCCTAACAATGAAAGGTCTTTATCTTTAGTGGAACTCACATTTGGCAAAGGGCTTTATAATAACGTCGACGTGTTCTTTCATTTTGCCCCTTTTGATCAGCATGAAAAAGTAAACACTTATGGCGGAATGTTAAAGTGGGGTTTTTACGAAGCTAAGTTCCTACCCATCAATTTTTCACTTTTAGTATTGGGCAGCGTTTTTCATATATCTGACAGTTTTGTTCATCAAACTGTGGGCGTTGAAATCATGACAGGAGTTAACGTAGACAATTTAGCTCTCTATTTTGGTTTAGGTCAATTACAGGGTGAGGGACAATTTATGGGAGGTAGTGATGGCGTTGTAGACGATCAATTAACTACCAAGGAAACAGGTAAAATCAGTCACATCTTTATTGGACTTAATTTTGATTTTTCTAACTTTTTTATTTCCGCTCAATTGGACCGCTATATAGAACCCATCTTTAGTGCAAAGTTCGGCTTGCGTTTTTAAATTCTGAAATATGTATTTACAAAATTTTCTCTAATTCATCTTATAATTAGAATTTTTTCATGGTCATTAAAAAAGAGATGTGATTTCTAAACAAAACTAACATTGCTTCTTCAATCCTTAAAATTCAAATCTTTTTAAGATGCATCACATTTAAAATAAGTCAGGAAAGGAGAGCGTTTGGAACAATCTAAAAGTTATATAGAGTGTTTCGGTTGGCAAAAAAAAGAAAATATAACTCGGATGAAACTATATTTTTTTATGGCTGCCATATTGTCATTTCTATTTTCGGTTTATCTTTTTTTTACCGGTGACGAATTGACAGCTATATTTGTTGGCTTATGGGTGCCATCACTTTTAGCTGCAGGAAATTTTATTTTAGGAGGATACAAATATGAATAGCACAGTGATTTTTATCTTTGGATTATTTATTGGTAATTTAATTTTGTTAGCTATTTTTGACTATGTAAGCTCAATTATGACTAGATATTCGTATCAAGCAAAGTTGAATGAATTATTTAATGAAGAAGAAGCACTGCCCAATCGCGGAGTGGCAAACTTCCCTTACAAAAATGAACAATCTTCATTAAAATTTATTGATAAAGTAATCTAAATGAATACACATTCATTGAATGTAATAACTTTCAGTCGCTTTCACGACAGAAAGTTATTACTGTTGGGATTTTTTAATAATTTGGGTCGTAGAGCGACCCTCAACAAATGGGAGTGAGTACACCTCACCACCATTAGCCTGAACAACTTCAAACCCGACAATTGTGTTTACGGGCCAATCTCCCCCTTTTACCAACACATCTGGCTGTAGTTGAGTAATCAAACGCAAAGGTGTTTCTTCGGAAAAAATAGTGACGTAATCAACACAGGACAGTGAGGATAGGATTTCCTCTCTGTCTTTTTCATTTTGAATGGGTCTTTGAGGGCCTTTTAATCTCTTAACACTATCATCTGAATTCAAGGCAACAACTAATATATCACCCAATTGACGTGCTTGTTGTAAATAGCGAACATGGCCAACATGTAAAATGTCAAAACAACCATTAGTAAAAACAACTTTTTTATTTTTCCTTACAGTCGATATCGTCGACAATAATTCTGCTTGAGAAAGCGCTTGTCCCATTCCCTAAGTCTTCTTATAAAATTGCAAACCTGTTAAATAGGAAGCAAAATCAATGCGAAATATTACCGAAAGCAAAGGAAGTGTAATTACTCCTGTCACCATGATGATGATGCTTCTCCATAATACTAAAATAGGATAAATTGGCGATTTTATTTGTTCGCTATCACCCATCTGAAAATCGAAAGTCCACTCACCCAGTGTTTTACCAAAAAAACTTCGAGAGACGATGATATACAATTGCAATACTGCCACATATAACATGCCCATACTTGCCTGAGTCATGATGTCAGATTGGAGACCTTTAAACACCATTGTCAATTTTACCCCTGTAACCAACAACAAAGAAATTAAAAACAAAAGTGCCATTGCCAGAACAACTAACATATCTAAAATTGCAGAACTGATGCTAAAAACAGCTGGCTTTAAGGAACGAATTGGTGAATCCGCAGCACCTCGCCGAGTGCCGACGCTCGTTTTTGCTGGTGTGGATCTAACCTCTCTCCTTACAACGTTAGGGATTTTTTCAGGAATTTTGCGAACTTTAGGAAGGTCCTCAATAATTGGAGGCATATTGCGACCGATAGTTGGCGTATCAATTTGCATAGCTTTTCTTGGGAGAGCTTCAACTATTTCTATGTCTTTATCTAAATTAGATTTATGGGACTTTTCCTTAAATTGTACATCCGCCATGGAGCCTGCCAAGCTATTGGATACACGATCCAGAGCTGACATCAACTCATCCAATTCTTGTTCCTCTCCCAAATTTTGATTTTGTGAAAATTTAGGTATTTCCTTTTTAACTTCAGCTGCTATTTCATCATCTGTAGTTTTTCGTTTGTGAAAACCTAGGCCTGTTGTGATGGGCTTCATCTCAAAGTCGTCAAAAGGATCCATTTTTCCTCCAAAATGAGATATTTTTAATTCAGGACCTACTTTATGATGCAGGTGGAGACGACGCAAGCGGTTTCTAGGTGCAACACTGCTTCCCCGTCTTTTAGACTCCCCACCTTTGTCTGGCGGTTAATTTTAGTTTGTTATGATTCATGACAGACCGAGCTTAAGGATTTATCCTATAACACATGGATATAAAACCCGAATCTCGTTTTAAACATGAACTGATTGAAGATTACAACGATGGAGACTGCATATTCGCTGAGGGTGAAACCGGACGCGATTTGTACATAGTTCAAGCCGGAGTTGTAAGCATTAGAAAATCCACTCCCCAGGGGGACATTGAAATTATTCAATTTAAAAAAGGGGATTTTTTTGGAGACATGGCCCTTTTACAGAGCCTTCCGCGATATGCTGGAGCCTTTGCCATGGGACCAACACGATTGTTGATCTTAAAACCGGCTGGCTTTTTATTAAAAATCCGCCGCGACCCTACTTTTGCCTTTGAAATGCTTCAACAAATGAGTTTTCGCGTTAAATTTGCAAGTGATCGAGTTTTAGAACTCGTCCACCACTACCGTCTTCCAGTAGAAGAAGTGCAAAAAGTTATAAACTCTGTTGGAGGTTGATCTTGATCACCTCTATTCAATCCAATCGCATGGTAGTCATCTCAGATTTACATTTGGGCAACCCTTTTTCACAAATTCGACGTCAAGTGATCGCGTTCTTACGATGGGCAGCTAAAAATAAATATGATATTTGCATTAATGGTGATGGTTTAGAAATTGCCCAAGCCAGTTTTAGAAAAATTGCCGTGGAAGTTCCAGAGTTTTTGCGCGCTTTGGGGGAAATCCAAAGACAGGGACAAAATGTATATTACGTTACCGGTAATCACGATATTGTATTAGAGCATTTTTTAGAAGACTGGGGCGTGATGAAAGTGACGCCTTTTTTAAATGTAGATTCTGGGACTTCTCGCATTCGTATTGAACATGGTCATATTTATGATCCTTTTTTTGTAAAGTATCCTGTTATGTACGAAGTTCTCACCCACTTTGCCGGCTACCTTTTGAAACTTCATCCGGCTTTGTATAAACTTTGGATAGGTTTTGAAAAATGGAAATCAAAAATCCGTGCCAAGCGCACTGGCATTGTTGGTGAACCCCCCAGTTATTTTGAAGCCGCAACCGAACTGAGCCGCCGTGGCTTTGATGCCATAATTTTTGGCCACACTCATCACCCAGGAGTTAAGGTTTTAGAACATGGCTTATATATTAATTCTGGTTCATGGATGTTAAGCAACCACTATGTAAATATAGAAAATGGAAAAGCTGAACTTAGAAATTGGGAACCCACTAGTACTGCGATCACTTAAATTTTGCTCGAGCTTTATTCTTTGTAAACTGTCATTTGATTTTGATTTTGATTTTGATTTTAATTTTAATTTTAATTTTAATTTTAATTTTCCTGACTACAATTTCCCAGTGCAACTTTTCTCCATCATAAACTCCATTGGAGTCCTCCAGTCAAGACACTTCATCGGTCGACTGTTGATCTCAAATTCTATCTTCTCAAGCTGTTGATTTGTCAGGCTTGTAAGGTCAGTTTTCTTTGGCAAATACTGTCTGAGGATTCCTATTCGATTTTCATTGGTCCCGCGTTGGTAACTGGAGTAGGGATCACAAAAGTACACCTTGATCTTTTGTTTTTTTCTCATAGCCTAGATGGTCTGAGAACTCCTGTCCACGGTCATTACTATGGTCTTTACTGGCAACTCTTCAGGGCTTTGCTGTTTCACAGTGATTCCGTTGGTATGTTTGCCATCAAGTTTCTTCAGTTTGTTGAACCTGGTTTTGCGGTCTGTCACCACCAAACCGCTGACTTGGTGGTTCTACTAAACCCATCAAATCCCCGTTCCCAGTGACCCACGTTTCTGCGATTATTGGCACTCCTGGGCGCTTTCTGACAGGGGCCTTTTGGATCTTTCCTCCTGTCTTCAGAGGGAAAACGCTTTTCTGACCCTCTTCCTGATCGCCTTAAATGCCTCCACATGTCACCACCTTGCTTTCAGTCGTCATCAATAAATTTATAGATGGTTTCGGTGCTGACAATGGTTTCTCCTTCAAGACAGAGTCGATCTGGAGATTTGTTCCGGAGACCATTTTGCCTCAAGTTTCAATCATATCTGAGCCATTATCACAGGGTTCATTTTGTAGGGATCATTGTGTTTGAGAGTTCCCACCCATTGCACTGCGATGGGCTTGTCTGGGCCGGTAGCCTTTTCCTTTATTACGGCAGATTTCACGGCCTATTGTGGACCTGTGAAATCCCAGCTTGTCAGCAATCTGTGTATTTGATAGTCCAGCATCGAGGCCGTCTTTTATACGAACACGATCCTCACTGGTCACCCGACGGTAAGCCATTTTTGCAACTCCTTTTTTCTCAAAAACTGAGTTGCAAATGGCCCGTCAGGTGGCTACCTTTAACTCAGCTTGTTATTGCCTGAGTTGCACTGGCGAGTGTTATGCGGGTTTAACTTTAACTTTAGTTTTAGTATTTTTAAAATCAGAACAATCGAAGTTCGTACTTGATAGCGCTAGTGATGGCTACACAAGCGGTTTCTACTCGCAATACTTGTTGCCCCAAACTCATTGGTGAAAGTTCAAAGGATTTAAATAATTCTACTTCTTTATCTGAAAACCCACCTTCACTACCAACAAATAACCAAACTTCTTGGCAATCTTTATTTTTAATTGATTTGAGGTTTTCGTACAAATCCAATTGTCCTGGCCTTCGTAGGGAAAAATTCCGCTTACATCTTTACTTTCTTTATATGATTTTAAAAGATCCACTAACTTCACTGGTTTTCCAATTTCCATTAATGGACTACGTCCCGTCTGTTGGGAAGCATTCATTACAATTTTTTGCCAACGTTTAAAACGAGAGTCCGAAATCTTTTCTGCTGTACGCACAAAACTGTAATCAGAAAAAAAAGGCTGGACCTTGTACACTCCCAATTCCACGGACTTTTCTAAAACGGCTTCAAGGGTATTAAATTTAGGTAGGGATAAACACAGATTTATATAAGGTCGCGGGAGGGGGGCGAGAGTGCGCTCGTTTAAAACTTTGATTTGTGCATTCTTTTTATTTTTTTTACTTAGGATCACAAGCATGGCTTTTTGATCTGTTGTTAATAGCTCAAACTTGGCACCTTCTGGTAGACGACAGACTTCACAAATATGATGGAATAATTCACCATGAATTTCCACTTCTTGTTCTAATTGTAAAGTGCCATCCTACCAATATCTACGCATGCAAAAGTACCCCTGACCACTCTCCTTTTGTTTGCACCTAGGGAGCTAAACCAGAAGCTTCTACAAATTCTTGTTTGAACTGAGGCCATCGAGAATTTAAAATCCTGCCCAAAACTAAAATGGCTACTTGGTTTTAAACACTTTAGTAAATCCTCTTTATATTTAACAAAACTCCGTCAATGATATTGGCCACAACCCAATCAAATTGCTGGTCGATCTCGAAATTTGTTTTGTTGTGATCTCCACGAGATTTTTCCACATTATTTTTTATCAAACTTTCCTGGGCAACACGCAAAGCTTCGGATCAATATCATTTGGCCATAACTTTTTCTAAAACCCAAGTGCACGGGCAAGAATTGGAAAGTAAACCTGAACCTGCACTAATGTCTAGAAGAGATTCTGTGATTGAATGGGGAATTTCTTCTCAAATTGCGCAACCAACTGGTTCTCATAAAGCTAAAAGCAAAAGCCATTCCCGGTTCCATCCATATAATTTTTTTTTGGCTTGCGGAGGCTTCACGCCAGGGGGAAATCCACCAAATGTCTTTAACAATTTCGAAAGCTTGCAACCTTTTTCCATTCTTCTAACCAATCTTGATTTTTTTCAGTTTTAGTGGGATTCATGGTGAATCGTTGCTTTTAGAGTCTGAAAACCCTGGTGGGGGGTCGAATTTCAAAAAAATATCTAGATTGAAGTTTTCTGTATATATTGTTGTTGGTGCGTAATTGCTTGGTCTTTTGTCTGAAATTTAAATTCGCTCAATCCTAAGGCACCATGTTCGAAAAAAAAAGCTTGTTGTTCGTCTTGGATTTCTAGAGCAACCTAAGATATTATTTGTAGTATTTATCGTCCATAAGACGAGTTCATACTTACCCTTAGATAAAAGTGGCTGCAATTGAGGCAGATCAATTGAAGTATTTTCCGGCAAACTAGGAGGCAAAATCTACAGTCTCTTTTGGCATTTCTACTGCTTTTTTCTCAATCTTTTTATCTGAAGGTGCGGAAACTTCAGAGGCTGAAGTTTTTTTAGCTTTGCTTTCGGCAACCATGGTCGAAAGATCCAATCGGTCTCCCACCATAATGTAGTTGTAATCTAAAGTTGGGAGGTACTCTCGAGTAAAAATCTTGTGAATACGACCTACACTCAAACCCTTTTGAACATGAATAATTTTTAGTTGACCCACCGGAATTACTAAGTCACCTGGAGATTTATTTTGATAGGCATCATAAAGTGAAGCACTGCGAACAGCTGTGATCAATACACCCCTTTGTATGCCTTCTTCAGTTCCCGCATTGATATAGAAATCTATATATGTTGTTTCATTTTTTGAAAGAGCAACGGGTTTTCTTGAATCAAAAATAGCCGCGTCTTTTGCTTCCGACTTAAATGTGAACGTGACCAAGCATAAAGCCAGGACCCATTTAAAAAAATGCATAACCATTTCCTTTCCATGGATGCACCTTCCTTAGTTAAACATAGGAACCTTAAGTGGTTCCCGCCGTCCTTGGCTATTCCTTGTATATATGTATTTCGGATGTCGGCTTTTGAGACTTAAGAAAAATGTCTCATTTTAGACTTATGTAGGTAGTGTTCAGAATAAGCAACTGTTCAATAGTCTTATAGGCTTACTGCATGGGGAAACAAATAATATCAAAATTTGGCCAATCCATTAGATCGGTCTTGGTTATTGTCTTTCCAACAAGGTCCGGTAAAAGAAATGATCAAGGTAGCATATCTTGTAGCCGAGGTCCTCTGCTAAAAGATTGTAAAGCGATACTTTCTTCAGTGAGTTTTTTTAATACCAGCTATAAGTATAGGTCTTTTTTTTCATAATTAATTTTTTAAGGAAGCTAAGACGAATCTATCATAACCTTCAGTATCTACTTCTACTAAACTGATTATCCAGATGGTTCCGGTGTGACTCAAATAATTTTCAGGATTTTTACCAAGAATCCTTTAAGTTTAAACTCATGATGTTTTGATTCTTAATAACGCTTAAGTTTCCGCCATTACAAAATCCATTGTCTGGAATACAAAACTCAAATTCACCATCTTCTTCTAGTTGCTGCAAAGTTTAAAGTGTTCAATATGTGTTTATCTAAGCTTAAAAGAAGCATTGATTTTTTAGGATTTCGAAACATAGGCTGGGCTCCAAAGCCAGAACTAGACCTTCTTTTTCCGGCAGTTAAGTATGCGAAGAGTAGAGTTCCTGTGTGCAACCCAATATCTATAAATCATATTCCATAATTAACGCTTGTATTGATTGACTACCATTTGTGTAATTTCTTTCTTTTTGACTCTTTAGTGAAGCCACTGGGCATATTGACAGTACCTTCATCCGCCAAAGAAAACTCATATTGATTTTATGTCCAAATATAGAAATTTTTGTCTTTGTTTTTGAATTGAATTTTCGATCTTTTTTTAATTAAACTATTAATTTGTTCTCAAACATTAGAATTTTATCTTCCCTATTAAGTAAATTATAGACAATAAAAACAACTTCAGATTTTTCAGCAATTTGCTTAGTACTAACAAACAGCAGGATAAAACACAATATTTTTTAGTGCTTGGCTGTTGAAACCTAAGAACAAGGGTCCTATTTTTATACACACATAGCTACTTTTATAACTCTTGGTTTTACTTGGTCCCGGAAGTCTTGCTACAGTTAAACTCTAGATTTTCAGTTTGAATTTTAATAGGCTTACTTGGGTTCTGCACCACACGTCAAGTTGAAGCTTAAAAATAGGTTCTCTTATAGCTAAATTATTATCTTGCAGAACACACGACGAGCTTCGTGTGAGTTTACATTTATTACTACCGAGCTTTTAAATTGGCAGTCATTTGTGTGGGATCTTCTGGAATTGTTACAATAGTAAAATATCTCAGATTATCATCTTTACTCGCTTCAATCACCAAAAGGTCTAAACGAGAGAGATCTACTTTGTAACTGCCAGCAAACAGTTCGGGTTCTAAAATGGGAAATGCAATTCCTGGATTTTCACAACTTTGTAACCAGGCAAAGATTTCGTCATTAGGATCATCTAACAAAACAAATTCTCTTAAACCTATAAAACCAAGTAAACCTTCTGGAAATGTGAGAATGTCTTCTTCGGTCAGCTCAACAGCACCAAATCTAGACGTTTGTATCCTCATTACTTTCCCCCTTACCTATATTGAGAATGCCCCTATAAAAGAGACACCGCAAGGCAAAATTTGGTTAAATCAAGGAGAATTTACTAAAAAAATATTGGAAAGCTTTAACAAGACTTTTCTTTTTGATGTTTATCCTATTAAAAATACATTATTTTTTTATAATTTATGTTTTTAATAGTTTTGCTACAGCGCGTGAGTTTTCTGAGCTTGATAACGCAGATTGTTCATTTTGTGTCTGAATGGCTTGATAAACTTCTTCCCTATGAATCTTTGTGTCTTTTGGGGCTTCAATACCTAGACGAACTTGCTTTCCTTTGATTTGAACAACACGGATTTTGATATGATCATCAATCGCAATGCTTTCTCCGAGCTTCCGAGTTAAAACCAGCATTTTAGGTCTCCTTCAACATCCTAGTCAAAGATTGAGCCGTACTCTCGTTCAATCTTAAAACGCTATCCAATATTAATTATTGGTACTGCACTTACCTTAACGGGTAAAAAAGCATTGAACCTTAGCTATTATTTTTACTAATTATTGTCAAGTCAGCTGTTTCTTCCTCTATTAAAAATTAACAATTCAGGAAGACTTTCTTTGTAAAAAATCTATTTCTTAGTCTAGTCAAAACCCAGAATATTTGATCTAAGACTTCATAGAAGTATGAAAATTATTATTTTGTTATTTTTTTTAAATCTAGTTGCTTGCAGTTCGCAACAAATGGCATTGAAAAGTGATTATCAAGAGTCCCTAGCCTCCTATAGAAGAGGGGACTATGAACAGGCAAAAAAAGAGTTTCCAAATAAAGAAAAAAAAGGCTTTATTACATCCACTGAAAAATTAATGCTGGACTTAGTTGGCGGCGAACCCCAGCCCTACCTTTATCTAGATCTGGCAAAAAATTTAGAAAAAAGACAGGTTACTTATGTTTCACAAGAGGCTGCTAACTTTTTTTATATGGAAACAGAAGAGGGTTATTATCCAGCGGAACATGAGGTCATTAGTTTTCATATTTTACTTGGATATGCATTTGCCAAAAGAAATTTACCTGAGGAAGCCTGTGTTGAAGCACGTCGAGCTAGCGAATATTTAGAAGGTTCTTACGATAATCAACGCAGCGAATTTGATGATCCTGCCTTGCGCCTCTGGTTAGCTGGTTTATTCACTTATTGTGGTGAATGGGAGCACGCTAAAGTCGATCTGCGAGTGGCGGCAAAACAACTTGCAAATCCACAATTAAAGGCCTTAAGTCTTCAAGTGATAAAACCTCCTGCATACATATATTTGGCGCTTTAGAGACGGACCTGAAGTTCAGCCAAAAACAACCCAATGGGAGAAGACAATTTCTAGGGACAAAGTCGAGTTCTATTTCTGATTTGCCATCTAATACCAAAGTGAATCTTAATGTCTGAGAGTAAAAGTTTCCATTTGTAGCAGAAACGTCTACTTGTTAGCCTAAGACATCAAGAGCGCAATACGAATATTCGTGAAGTATTAGATAAATCTAAATACATGGTAAAAAACCTTGGAGCTTCTTCAAGCTGTCCTTCTCGCTAGTATGGAGTTGCTATAGTTTCGGCAACAAGTATTGTTGGTGGAACTGTCTTAGGTACTGTTATCATTGGTGGCTCCATATATTTATTAGTGGAATTAGCTATAATACATGTGGCTCCGGTTGTATAACTTTTAGCTGCTATGTTGGGTGTTGGTTGTTAGTTAGTGAAAACTGGTTAAGCTAGAGCAAATTCTTTTGTTCGAGAGAATAAAAGGCCAATGAAGAATTAAAAGAAAACCTAGATCTATCTAAACTTATCGTTATGTTAGATTTTTACCAAAAGATTATGTTAGGATTTAGTGATTTGCCTTATCTCGTGGAAGAAGATAATTTAGGGGTTAAAGTGATTCGGAAACCCTTTTAATTTTAAAAAATCAAAACAGGTGAATTTGTATCAATGGACACCATGAATATAAGTTGTTGATTGGATTAGTTATCAAATCCATATGACTGTCTTTGTACTCATTTACCTGAAGTGGTTGTGTTTTAAGTGTGATTTGTTTATTGATATCACTCACAACTTGAAAGGATCCAGTATCTTTCTAAATTGGAATGTCTATTTCCGTCCACTTTCCTTTTGTAAAGTTTCATGAATTATTAAGAGTCATAGATCTTGCACCCACTTGTGAACGCGCCAAAACGACTTAAAATAGCATCGTTGACCTGTTTCAATGTATTCTGTAAAGATATTTTGTCATCAGTTTTAAGAGAGATTTCAACTTTCTTTTACTAGTGAAATAAATTAACCTGTTGACTTCTTTGCCTTCTACTTTGCTTCGATTAACAGAACTTCGTAACTACCTTTCCCCACCGATGCGGGTCCTCTTTGTGAAACTTCAGGATGAGATGATTCTGCTTTTGGGCTTTGATGTTATTTGAATTAAAATTTTCAACAAGAAATTCTTCAATGGTAGCTTGTTTATGGATGACGCATGAGATATCCCATCTGCAGACAAACCTCTCCTAAAAAGACTTAGAACCCGGTACCATCTATTGGTAAATAGTTTTCTTTTATAATCCAATTAACATTTCTCCTCTATCACCATGATACTCACCATTGATTTTAAAGGAACTCGAGTTGTTTTGTAAACCAACAAAATAAATCTATCGGCCAATTTATGATTTCAATTTTAACAAATTTGATTATGCGTATTTGATCTAATTTCAGTTGCGACTGCTCGACGAGTACCTTTATTGGAGCTCGCATCGTTCACCTGGCCATTGTCAATTTTCTTTTAATCGCACCAAATTTTGTGGATAAGTCATCAAGCGATTGATCTGTAAATTCAAAAAAGACTGAGCATAGTTTAAGCCGTACTGATCTATGCCTTTTAGATCAATGCGTGCGCTGGAGTGCCACGAGCTGCCGCCACGGGATCATCAGGAGGGTTTATTCACTTGTTTTTAGTAGCTGCCTTATTTTGGCTGGGTCAATATTTTCCTTGATCTGTTTTGAGTAACATTTTTAAAATCTGATCGTATGTCATTTTATCAGCGACTCTCATTTATTGTACTTCTTCAAATTTTAAAACAGCGTCCATCATTTCGTCGGTCGTTCGAAACTCAAGCGTGCAGAGGCAGGTCAGCTTTTGAAACTCTATCATTTTTGCCGTTTCTTCATCTAAACTTACACCACTGGATACTTTCATGAATATTTTTTAATTGGCTCACCAAATCGGTTTGAGATTTCAATCCTGAGTTGGCCTTTAGCTGCAGTCACTCCCACTTCTCCTACCATCGAAGTTTGGCAAAAATTCATCAATGGTAAAGCATCACCTTCACTCATCGCACCTTTGTACTCGAATGTCGGCAAAAGGTATTTACATACGATTGTCTCTGGGGAGCACTCTGGGTCGGCTGTCGAGGCACAAGACCACGTCTCTAATCAAATCATCATTAAGCGCAATGTGTTCAGAGGCATTCTTAAGTTCGATACTCTTAAAAAACTCCTTAGCTGGACGATCATAGCGATCGTAACCAAATACATGAGCTTTATTCACTTCTTTAATTAATGAATAAGCCATTTTATCCACTTTATCTAATAAATAATTTATAGTTTCGTCTCTGGTTTGGACCAATCCACCCAGCCTACCACTAGTTAACTGTTTGGTAATATTTACTGGTGTGCCTTTATCTGTAGCTTTGTAAAATACTTCAAAATTCCCTTCACGTTTGCTTTCACCCTCAACAGTGGGAATGGCGATAAGATCACGCTGGCTATGTCCTGAAACTAAAACGGCCGTGCTCCCAGCTGTGACATTTACCATGCCATCATCACCTTCGGAATATCTAATATTCACCAACTCACCTAATTTTTTAAGCAAGAGCTCGCGTCGGTCTCTTTCGTCATTTGCAGGAATGTCATTAAGTTCTACCACTTGGATTTTTTGATTGAGTTCTGCCACCTCTTTGCTAATCGAATTGATTTCCTGCACATGTGAAGCAATTTGAAAATCAACATCCACTTGAATTTCTTTTAATTGATTATTCACTCTTTTAAAATCTTTTGCCAAAAAATCGGAGGATTCTTTAACTAGGGTTCGCGCAGCCAAACTCTCTGGATTATTGGATAGTTCACGGAATGAATTAAAAAATTCTGCCATGTACTTATTGAGCCCTTTGTTGACCTGTTCGTTGTAAACTTGTTCAACCCGTGCTAAAACTTCTGCACGAGTTTGTGACCCACCTAAATTTACGCTTTCTTTTTGAATCTGTTTTTCTAAATAAGGATTGTTCGTTCGAGTTACTTTAACAGCTCTCGCACCATTGCCCATGCGCAACTTGCCCATACCTGTTGGCACATTGGTTTGTTGTTCCACACGCTGGCGAGAAAAGCCCTCGGTCTCTTTATTAGCAATGTTATGGGACACAGTTTGAAGCGCCGTCTGACTGTTCATCATCGTGCGCCGACCAATGTCCATCATGGACCATATTCTCGACATCCTGTCTCCAAAGGCAGATAATTAAACCTGCTTACTTACCAATCTCCCAGAACTTTGATGATTCTGAGAGTCACTAATCGTGCCCTTTTTCTTGTAAGTTTTATTTTCATCCAACATTTCCTTAATCGATTTCATAGCTCCAGTAATATTTTTAAGCGCTGATTGGATTAAGGTTTCATTTTGAGAGTTAATATCTCTCACTCTTTTAATCAATAATTCTAAAACCGCATTGAGGTTTCGTAATTTTTCGCCCTGCACTCCTTGCAGATGATTGGCTAACTCTAAAAGACTTACATTTTTATTTTCAATTTTTTCTTGTTCAATTAGGTTTTTCAAAATTTCTAATCGCTCTTTTTCTAAAGATCGAGATTGCATCAAAACCGATTCTTTTGTCTTATTATTCTCATTGAGGTCATCTAAATTTGCAGAAATTAAAATGTCCTTCTCTTGTCGAACAACCAGTAATAAAGAGCGATAAACCTTTACCACTCTCTCTAGATTATCAACTAATTGTTCAAAAAAAGTGCTTTGCGACATCTTCCTTCACTCTCCCTCACTCAGAAGGGTACATCATGTGTTCGTCAACCAATCTATCTGCTATGGCACTAGCATCGACTTGATATTTGCCTTCATCAATAAGTTTCTGCAATCGAGCAATTTTAGATTCATTCATGTCTTCCGATTGGGAAGCTATATCTTTTGCTTTTTGCATCAATTGTGCGCGCTCAGAAAGATTTACTTTTGCTGAGCCTTCCAAATTTTGTGAACTTTTTAAATTCTGTTTGTCGCTCTTTAGGGCTTCGAGATCTTTTGATTTGGAAGTCTCAACTCCTGTAAGATTAGGTCCTATTGAATTGTTAATTTTCATATTTCCTCCGCATCCGTGCCATATCTTATAGTATCATACTGAGACATCTTGCCGCAATGCAAACTTATTCTTCCATCTTTAATCTAGGAATATTTTTCCCACCCTTAGGGTCTTTCAGAGCTCTAGGTCGAGATTTTTCCAAATCTATAGGTCCTTTTGCCAGACTCTCCTGTGAGCGATGATAGGGTGAATATCTCTCCAACAATTGTTGATAAATAATTTCGCGAAAACCAACACCGCCCCTTTGTGACCATTTTTCTACATATTCTTCATACAGTTTGTCTTTGTATATTTGCTCTGCCATTGTTGGCTGAGATATATCTGAATACTTTATAGTGGATCTCATTGCATTGACCATATTTCGCAAAAACTGCTTTTCATAGAGTTCAGCAGCACTTTGCATTTTCATTTCAAAATCTTTTTTCTGAGTTTCAGATTGAATATCCATTGTATTTCTAAGAGTTGGAATCTCTTTTTTGATTGGCAAAGGCTCTTTCTGCTCTGCACTTAATGGACTTAAAAAAAATAAACTTGTAAGAAAAAAAAATGAGGGATTGTGAGCCAGGAACTTAATCATCGTGCATCCTGCACTAATTTATACAAACTCAACACTGTCAATCCTTGACTGCGACTGAATTTTGCCCCTGTTTCCTGCGCGAAACTGGAGTCCCTTGACCATCCTTGGCTTTGGCTCTCTAACTCACTATCCCCCCCGAGGACATCACACATCCATATGTAAACGTCTCCTAAATATAGTTTAATATAAAAACTGTTCCATTCTAAAACATACTGATTAAAACTGGTCGTTGTATGGGTCATAAGATTTCAAGTTCTCCTTGCAAGGCCCCAGCCGCTTTGATGTTTTGCAAGATGGTAATGAGGTCTTTTGGAGAAACACCCAATCTATTCATAGACTTAACGATATCCCTTACATTTACGGACTCTTCCAACTCAATAACGCGATCATTATCCTTGCTAGACTTAGCTCCCCCCCCGACTTTAAGAGTAAGATCACCATGACTGATCGCAACTTTAGAAATTTTAACCCCTTCTCCAATTACAACTGTTCCGGTTTTCTCATTAACCACGACTTTTGCACGAGTGTCGGGTTCTATTTCTATATTTTCGATAACAGCTAATAACTCTACGCCCTTTCCTTCATAAGTAGACGGAGATACAACATCGACTGTGGCACCATCAATTGCGGTCGCGTATTTACCAGCCAGTTCCATATTAATTCTCTTTGAAACTCTAGCCGCTGTTGTAAAGTCGGGATTGTGCAAGGTCATACGAAACATTTTGTGACCTGAAAATTGATTGCCCATGTCTTTTTCAATGATCGCCCCGTTGGGAATACGACCGACGGTTTCGTGCACTCCCTCTTGACTATAACCTACAAGCATTGAACCCTGAGCAACTGCATAAACCTGTTGATCTGCGGCTCTTAATGGGGTTTGAATCAATGTTCCTCCCCTTAAACTCGAAGAATCCCCTAAGGTATTTACCGTCACATCAATTCGGTTTCCAGATCTGGCAAAGGGCGGCAGCTCCGCAGTTAAAATTACAGCAGCCACATTTTTGCTTGCGGCCTCTTTACCATCGACTTTCATTCCTAATCTATCTAACATTCTTGTAATACTTTTATTTGTATAGTCGGACTTACTGTCTCCAGTTCCGTTCAGTCCAACAACAATACCATAACCCACAAGCTGATTACTTCTTACTCCACGTATGTTTGTTATATCCTTGAGTCGAGCAGCATGAGTTAGTGTTGTCATCGTTAAAATGAAAATGGTCATTTGTAAAAACAAGAATGTTTTCATTAGTTTGTATCCCTTCTTTTTTTACTGACAATATCAAATTTAGGATCTAATAATTTAGAAGAGCTCATCCCCTCTTCGGTAAAGTCTTCTGCGCGAACTATTCCAGTGACAATGACATTGTATTCTCTTTTTCCAATCATAAAAGGTTGCGAACCTTTAACACGATAATTTCCATCAACTGATCTTTCTATTATTCGAGTGGGAACTGTTTTAACAGGAAAAATAGAGTCATATTCTGGTTTATTTTCATCCTTGTTCTTGCTATTATCCGCAGTAGAACCCTGGGTGGAGCCATCTTTAGCTGTGACATTTTTCGCCCCTTCTTTTTTGGATTTAGCCTCTTGTTGAGCTGCAATACGTCTTGCTGCCTGTTGTCTTTTTAAAGATAAACTATTTAATAAATCCACAATTATTTTAACTTTGGATTCCAATTGTTCTCTGGGTTCTCCGTCTATGCGAACTGCTAAAGGGTCGCCAATCATGCGCATTATATTTTGTGAAAACAGGTAAGCCCCCTGTCCTTCCATAACCCACAATGAACCCGAATTATCGGCAAGCAGTGACTCATTCTCTAATGTGGATCGTTTTGTATGTTTGTATTTTCTTTGTGGCCCTTTAATGTAATTTGCATTTTGAGAAAATTTTTTATCATACTTCGTTTGTTGAAGATTTTCTTCGGAGGCCGTCGCGGATTCACCTCGCAAAAAGCTTTTCATTTTTTTGCCAAAATTAGCACATCCCATAAAACTTAAACTAAAAATCACCAGCACTACTATTCTCATCACTCGACTCTAACCTCACCTTTACTGACCACCGATCCGGATACTAATTTATTGAATTTCAAAATAGTCACTTGGACAGTGTCACCAATATACGCATCTTTCTCTGCTTTACCCATAGTTGAAACTTCAAATCTGTCGTTACCAATTGTTAATTTTACTATTTCGCCCCGACTCACTGCCTTTTCGCGAAGAACAAGATTTTGCCAAATAATAGAACCCGACCTTAGAGATTGCGAGCAGCGTTTACCAATTAAGTCTTTCAATTCGGGCGTACTATCGTAGGCAAAAGTTACATCCCGTTCTACAATTTTAATATATTCTTCAGAAAATATTTCGCCGATATTCATGGCTTTTTCCACAACAGGGACTTTTCGATACAGTTTTACTTGTCCCGACAACCAATATTGCTTTAAAGGAATATTCTTGAATTTTAAATAAACAGGAAGGTTAAAACTTCCTTTTGGTAAGTCTCTGCCCGCATCCAAACTCCAATCTTCTACATGTTGATCTTTTGCAAAATAGGGAAGATTTAAATATTGAACTTGAAAACTACAGTCAGAACAATAATTTCGCCAAATATTTATTAATTCATTTTTAACGTTTTCTTCACTCCATTTATGATCTTTATATCTAATAAGTATTTCGTTGGGAATTATAAGTTTTATGTCTTTGAAATGTTCGTCTCTTATTTTTTTTCGAAAGGCCATAGCAATTTCTGAACTAGTAAAAACCTTTTTTTCACCTGGAATAGGAACTCTTCCAAGATTTACCCGGCTGAGTGAATTTTGAATGGATTTTGGAATATTTTGAAATTCACTTATCAAACCTAAAGTGATGGTTTTTGCATCTTTGATTTCTACATCCGACTTTACTTTTATAACACCCTCAGCAAAAAGAGTCTCAGTTAAAAAAATAGTTAAAAAGAAAAAAACGAGTTTGTACATTTTCTACCTTAAATTATTCATATATTGTAACATTTGATCGGAGGCTTGAATAACTTTTGAGTTAGTTTCATATGTTCTCTGAGCTCCAATCATATTCACCATTTCATCGACAATGTTTACGTTGCTAGTTTCCAATTGTCCCTGAGCCATAATTCCCAAACCATTGGCACCTGGCACTCCCTGCTGAGGCAGTCCACTGGCATTTGTGGGGATAAATAAATTGCGACCAATGCTTTTTAATCCGGCAGGATTAACAAAATTCACCAACTGCATTTGTCCAATATTTTGTGGAACCGTATTCAATCCAGTAATAATCCTTACTTGACCATCCTGAGAGATTTCCACCCCAGAGGCTTCAGCAGGAATAGTAATTTCAGGTTGAACAAGATTTCCGTTTTTATCTTGCAAGCTTCCAGATGGTCCTTTTTTTAACGAACCATCTCGTGTATAGGCAATTTGTCCACTGGGCAATTGAACAGGTAAAAATCCAGCTCCTTGAATTTCAACATCCAAGGCATTTCTAGTAATCACAGTAGAGCCCTGTGCGAAATCTCTTTGAATGGAATTGGTTTTTACTCCAAGGCCCACTTGAACTCCTGTTGGAGAAATGGAGTTGGCTCCTGTTGCTGCCCCCGGTTCTTTAAGAGTCTGATACATTAATTCTTCAAATTCAGCCCTTGCTTTTTTGAACCCAGTGGTGGACGCATTAGCAATATTGTTGGCAATAACATCCATACTGTTTTGTTGAGCTTGCATTCCGGTGGCTGCTGTATTTAAGGATTTAATCATTTACTTCTCCTACTTTAACCTTGGCACAATATTGACTAATTTTTCGTTCATAGAATCAAATGCTTTTATTGCTTGTTGAGTAGACTCAAATGCTCTCGTTGCGGTTATCATATCTGTCATTTCAGATACCACATTCACATTACTTCCCTCTAAAAAACCTTGGTGTAATTTTATATCATCTGATGGAACCAATGTCTGATCGTAATTGGGTTTTAAGGAAAAACCGTTTGCACCAATGGGAAGTAAAGCCTCTTTGTTGGTAACATTCACCAAAGACAGCTGTCCCACAGACTCCCCTGCTGAATAGATTTCTCCACTATAAGAAACAGTCAAATTGCTCGAACCTATATTAATCACTCGCGACTGCGGATTCCCTGAACCAGATGAGAGTACAGGAAATCCTTGCTTGGTTACTAACCTACCATCAGCGTCTTTTTTAAAAGATCCATCTCTAGTTAATCTAACTCCCTCGGGAGCTAGTATTTCAAAATAGCCGGAGCCTTCTATTGCCAAATCAAAAGTATTTCCTGTCGGTTTGAGTTGCCCTTGTGTCTGATCCACATAACTACCTGCTGCATTAACGAAGGCTTTATCGCCACCTTGCATGTCGTAAAAACTTTCAATAGAGGCTGGAACTCTAGGAACTTGAATAACATCTGGTAACTTTTCATTAGCCGTTAAGTATTCATTAAAAACTTGTTTGCTTTTTTTAAATCCCGTTGTGTTGGTGTTGGCTATGTTATTAGCTATAGTGTCTAATCTTGCACTTTGTGCAAGAGCGCCACTGACAGCTGTATAAATTCCTTTTGTACTCATAGCTCTCCATTCATCCAGGAAAATCTTTTTCCACTTATTAAATAGAGCAATTGATATGCCATAAGTTAAAATCTGCTCCAGAAGTTAATTATGTCACAACGAGACATTGTTCGTTTTATTTTAATGACTATTGTCAGAGTCAAATTTTCGTCGGTCGGGATAAAATTATGACATAAAACTAGACCTTTGTGTAACATAGGGGGACTACTCATTTTATATAATGTCCGACATACTAATGTTTGTATGCAGATACTGTTTTTAAAGACGCCATCAATACTAGTAATTCTGATATCACTTTTTTTGAGTGCTCATGCAGAGGCCGCCGTTGATAAATCTTCAATGGTTACATTTAAAGAAATAGCTAACGAATTACAAAAGCAAAGACATGAAAGATCTAAAGATTTAAAAAAGCAAAATCAAAATCAAAACAATTATATTTTTAGACGCGATAAGAAACCCGACCCTAAAATTCAAAGTTTTAGAGGCACTTACAATCAGATTGATCAAAAACCTTTTTTTGATATTCCAGTGACCTACAACAAAGAAGTTCAGAAATGGATTCGATTTTATCAAAATGAGGGAAGTCAATGGTTAAAAAATCGCCTTGAACGCGCTAATAAATATTTGCCTAACATGCAACAAGCTCTCTCCGCCCGTGGTCTCCCACAAGATTTAGCTTATATAGCATTAATTGAAAGTGGATTCTCAGCTCATGCGGTAAGTACAGCAGATGCTGTTGGCTACTGGCAGTTTATTGAAGCGACCGCTAGAAAATACAATTTAAAAATCAGCTGGTGGATTGACGAAAGAAGAGATTTTATAAAAAGCACTCAAGCTGCTGCTTCTTATTTGGGTGATTTATATAAAATCTTTGATTCCTGGTATTTAACTGCAGCTGGCTACAATATGGGAGAAACTCGTTTAAAAAGGTTAATTAAAAAGCATCAAACTCAAGATTATTGGGAGCTCTCCAACAAAGATGATTTCCCAAGTGAAACTAAAAATTATATACCTAAAATGTTAGCCGCCCTTCTTATTTCTAAAGCCCCACGCTTGTATGGTTTTAAAGATTTGAATCCACAGGCCCCCTATCAATACGAATACATGTTTGTGCCCGGCGGAACCGATTTACATAATTTAGCCAATTACATTGGTGTGACGAAAAAGAATTTAAAAAAACTCAACCCTGAGCTAAAAATGGGATTTATCCCAGGTTTTGTAAACAGTCATAGAATTCGCGTGCCCAAAGGTTATCAAGCCAAGGTTTCTAGTTATATCCGCACACAACTGTAGTAAGTAAGGGCGACAATCAAGTAAGAGGTTCCCGGGCTGAGTTCACATTACCAGTGCGACATTTTTTTTAAAAAATACTTCGAATGGTGTCTTAAAGTTAAGACACCTAGCCATAACCTTAATAAATTTCTACAACGATGGGGTGGCCTTGCAGTAAGGGACCTATTAAAATCGCTTTAAAAACCCATGATAACCTCTTCAAACAATTTGACCTTGGAAGTTAAAGTGGAAGCTAAAAGTGAAATTAAAATATCTAAAAGTATACCTGACTTCGAGACGGTACGATGCGATAAGTTAATAATATCAATTAGTTACTTCTTTCTTGGGTCGCTACATCAGGGCTAACGCACCAGTATTTATAGGGTTTTCATGGGATTTAAATTAAAAAAGTAGATTTTCCAAGTATTCCTCATTTAAAATAGCTCGAACTCATTTTGTTTTCATGGTCCCCTTAGATCTATCTTTTTTTAAAATATTGAGTGCAGCTCTTTTTACCATACTAAAGTTTGTTGCACTATTTTTTGCTCGTTTATGATCGCCATCATCATTAAAATTCACATCTAATACCCAAGGGAGACTATTCTCAACTTGCCAGTGTTTTCTAGTGCATTCACCAAATCTTTCAGCGGTTCCATTTAAACTTGTTAAATAATAACGACACTCATAACTCACTTTATTATCTCTATTT
>JACKAN010000019.1 GCA_020635055.1 Pseudobdellovibrionaceae bacterium | reverse complement strand
TCCAAAATATCATAACTACCAAAGGGAGCATTACTGCAAATTCTCGCAAATTTAAATCCAATCCTTCAGCCTTGTACTTAGTTACAATTTCTCCCTCTGGGCCAAAGAAAACTTTTTTTACCATCCACAACATATAAACTGCGCCCAACACAACACCCGTTACTGCAAAGTATGTGTAATAAGGATAAGCTTGGTAAGTTCCCAATAAAATTAAAAACTCACCAACAAAACCATTAGTCATAGGCACAGCAATTGATGACATAGTCACGATAATAAAAAGGATCGTAAAAATAGGAGCGGCAGAGGCTAGCCCACCATATTTACTTATTTCTCTAGAATGAGTTCTCTCGTATATCATACCAACAAGTAAAAACAGTGCGCCGGTGCTTATTCCATGATTTAGCATTTGGTACAAACTTCCCATCACGCCAAATTCATTTAAAGCAAACAGACCTAACATGATATAGCCCATATGAGATACCGAAGAATAGGCTACAAGTTTTTTCATATCCGGTTGAATCATTGCGACTAGAGCGCCATAAATTATACCAATCACACCTAATAATAAGAAAAGCCAGGACCAATAATCAGCAGCCTCAGGAAATAAGGGGAGGGCAAACCTTAAAAACCCATAGGTTCCCATTTTTAACATAACTCCCGCTAAGATGACAGATCCTGGTGTAGGCGCTTGCACGTGGGCATCGGGCAACCAAGTGTGAAATGGAAACATGGGAACTTTAATAGCAAAGGCCAGGGCAAAAGCAAAAAACAAAAGTGTTTGAGTGCTTAACAAATCACCAGCAATAAATGGTAGCTTTAATTTATAAAAATCCAGTAAGCTTGAACTCATTTGTCCGCCTGGCAAAGCTTTGGTCATGTACATGAGGGCGATAATCGCTAACAACATAAATACTGAGCCCACCATTGTAAAAATAAAAAACTTCATAGTTGCATAAACTCTATTTTCGCCGCCCCAAATTCCAATAATGAAATACATAGGGATGAGTGCCGCTTCGAAAAAAACATAAAAAAGAATGGCATCCATAGCCAAGAACGAGCCCAACATGGCGGATTGAAGTATTAAAAGACAAATATGAAAGCCTTTCACTTTTACATCAATAGACTTCCAACAACCAAGAATAGTAATTGGTGTTAAAAAAGCAGTAAGGACTACAAGCCAAATCGACAGACCGTCTATTCCTAAAAAATAGCTAATTCCTATTGATTTTACCCATGGAATATTTTCAACCATCTGTAGTGTTGCTAATTCAGGATTGAATCGGCTGAGCAAACCTAAACATAAACCAAACTCCAGACAGGCGCCAGCAAATGTAACTAGTCTAATTAGTTTATTGTCATTTAGAAAAGTCAGTAAAACTGCAAAGACTAATGGTAAAAAAATTACTGCTGTTAACATCATGAACTACCCCATTAATACATATGTGACAGAGGCCACAACACCAAGAGCCACATACATCGCATACTGTTGCATGTTTCCATTTTGCAGGCCTCTGAGACCTAAACTATTTGATTTGATAAAGTCAGTTATTACATAAGTGATTTTATCAATAAAATTAACATCAATGTACAACCATAAAGCTTTGCTTGCTTCCACTATGGGATTGATGATTTTAGAAAAATAAAATTCATCTACAAAATATTTATTGAAAATTAATTTGTATGCCCCTTTAAACTTCTCAGTGAACTGAACTGGCAGCTCTGGTCTTTTAATATAAAAAGTATAAGCTAATAAAGCCATCAAGCCTGCCACTCCAAAAGAAATTCCCATAAGTGCAAACTCTAAAATTATAGATGTACTTGCCACCTTTGGGTTTTTTAATCCCGCGCCATTAAGCCATTCCTCAAAAAAATTAGGAATGTGTAGAGGGTGTCCAATTAGATGTGGAATTCCTATCCAGCCTCCAACAACAGATAGTATGCCCAGCACAATTAAGGGAAAAGTCATTGAAAGCGGGGATTCGTGGGGGTGTATGTTTTCAGGGACTCGCGTCTTTCCCCAAAAGGTTAGACACATAAGGCGTGTCATATAAAATGCTGTCATACCCGCCGCGGCTACTCCAATGAACCACAAAATTGGATGACTATAGGGTGAACTATATGAAAACCATAAAATTTCATCTTTACTAAAAAATCCAGCAAAGGGCGGTATGCCAATAATTGCTAACCAGCCTGCAAAAAAAGTCCAATAAGTGATCGGCATATACCTTTAGAGACCCCCCATTTTTCTTATATCTTGCTGCCATGCATGGAATGTATAACACTGCCTGAACCTAAAAACAAACATAAGTGCTTTAAAAAAGCATGGGTCATTAGGTGAAAAGAGCAGGAATAAATGCACAGTGCCAACCGCTAAAAACATATAACCCACCAGAACAGCAGAATAAGCCAAACCTTCTTAATATCCCATTGAGTTGTCAGATTGAGGCTGCAAAAAAAGCTGTGAGCGCACCAATAGTGGCTATTACCATCATCGCATTCGGTGCCATCAAAAAGAGTGGTGACAAACGAATAATCATATAAACACCCGCAGTTACCATTGTCGCCGCGTGAATGAGTGCAGAAACTGGAGTCGGGCCAGCCATAGCATCTGGCAACCAAACATAAAGAGGAATTTGAGCAGATTTTCCAGTAGCACCAATAAATAAAAACAAGCAAGAAAGTGTCAAAGCTCCAGACCATGCCGTTTCAGGAGTTTGTGGAATTACTTGTGCTAAATTGACAAAATCTAAGGTGCCAAAAGTTACAAAAAGTAAAAACATTCCTAATAAAAAACCAGCATCGCCAATTCGATTTGTAATAAAAGCCTTCATTCCAGCCGCTGCTTTTTCACTATCTTTAAACCAAAAACCAATCAATAGATAAGAGCAAAGACCAACGCCCTCCCATCCCACAAACATAACAAGCAGGTTTTTACCTAGAACCAGCAACAACATATTAAATAAAAACAAGTTTAAAAATGCAAAATATTTAGCTGGCCGATCATCGTGACTCATATATCCGATGCTGAAAATATGAATAAGAGTGCCCACACCCGTAATTATAGAAAGCATTATTATGCTAATATGATCAATTAAAAATTCGAAGCCTATATATAAGCCACCGAGATTTATCCAATCAAAAAGAGTCACAGTAAAACTCTCTTTACCTTCTGCTAAATTAAAAAGCTGCACCCAAGCAACTAAAGTACCCAAAAAGGCCAAACCTGCTGCCACACTAGCTATAGCCCCTGCCGTTTTGTAGTTCTTACTTTTAAAATTAAATCCATTAATTAAAAAACCTAACAATGGTGCAAATATAATTAAAGATACAATGGCTGTATTACTCATTACCCTAACCTTTTAATTTTTCAAAAAACTGAATATTTATTGTTTTAAATTTTTTAAAAATGGTAACAGCTAGAGCAAGGCCAACACCCGCTTCAGCAGCCGCCACTGTCATAACAAAAAATACCATGATCTGCCCATTGAGATTTCCGGTGTAATAGCTAAAAGCAACAAAGCTCAAGTTTACACCATTGAGCATTAATTCTATTCCCATTAACATAACGAGAATGTTTTTCCTCATAAGAACACCCATCATGCCAATAGTGAAAATGATGGCTGATAAAATTAAATAATGTTCGAGGCTGACTTGAATATAATTACTTAGCATGTGTTCCGCCTTTTATTCTAGAAATAGAAACAGCACCTACGGCAATTAGAAGCAATAGAATCCCGAGGGCTTCAAACGCAAAAACGTAGTTAGAAAAAAGCTCCTTTGCCAAAATCTTTGTCGAGGCTTTATTCACGTCAAGAATTTGATTTCCACTCACCACCATTTCTGTTGACATATAAATTGCGCCAGCAATTAAACCGCAAAGCCATCCCGCAGAGGCAATCTTTAGAAAGCCTGTGAATTTTCCTTTTGTGAAAGCTTCTTTTTCCTGTTTCAAATCAAAAAGCATCATAACCATTACAAATAAAACAACAACTGCTCCGGCATATACGATCAATTGTACGCCTGCAATAAACGGAGCATTTAATAGGAAATAAACAAAGGCCAAAGTTACCATGGTCAAAGCTAAAAATAGAGCTGAAAATATGGGATTGGCTGTCATTACCACTCCCAGAGAAAACACCACAATGGCAATAGCTAATATATAAAACAAAATAGTTGTCATATCCATTTTTAACTCCAGGTCTTCATCACAAAAATAACTACGGCTGTAACTATGGTGTTGCCCAGGGCCCAGGGAAGAAGCTTTTTCCATCCCAGATCCATAAGTTGATCGTATCTAAATCTTGGCAAAGTCCATCGTACCCAAATAAATATCCATAAAAATATTAGTAGTTTTGTGAAGAGAACTAAAAAGAATGTAAATGAAGTTAATAAGCTAGCTTTCGTTGCACTAAAGCCTGCTGCCAGTAAAATCTCATTTATTGTTTCTGGTTCAACAAAAGGCAAATTGTAACCGCCAAAATAAAAAGTGGTCATTAGTGCCGAAGCCACCATCATGTGGCCATATTCGCCAATGTAAAACATATTCATTTTAAGGCCACCATACTCCGTATGATAACCCGCAACTAGCTCGGCCTCAGCTTCTGGAAGATCAAAAGGGGCTCTGTTAGTTTCTGCAAACATGGCGATAAAGAGTAAAAGTGCCCCTAGAGGTTGATAGAAAATTCCCCAATTCGGTAAAAAGGGGATTGTCATCTCGGAACCCAGCCATGTGAATGTCAGGGGGCCCGTTTGATAAGCAATCATATCGGCAAAATCAAAAGTTCCATAAATCATTAAAATACCAACAATAGAAAGGCCAAGAGCTAATTCATAGCTGATCATTTGTGCGCTCGCTCGAAGAGCACCAAAAACTGAGTATTTATTTACAGAAGCCCAGCCCGCCGTGAGCATGCCATAAGCCCCTAAAGAAGATATTCCTAACACAAATACAATTCCCACATTCATTTCAAAACTTTGAAAAGCAAAACGATAGGGTCCCATGGTTTGACCAAACAACTCAAAGGCTTCCACATGGAATGGAAGAGAAAGAGGAATAGAGCCAAAAGCCAGAGCACCGGGTATTAAGGACATTACGGGTGCAGCATAAAATAAAAATTTACGAGTGTGAGAAGGTATAAACTCTTCTTTAAATATAAACTTAATCGCATCGGCTAGCAATTGTGTGAGCCCTAAGGGTCCCACACGATTGGGCCCAAAACGATTTTGAATAAATGCCGATCCTCTTCTCTCTACCCATACAAGAGCAGGCACCAACTGAACCATCAATAAAAAGATCGCCACCATTTTTACAAAATTAATACTTATTTCAAAAAAATCTGTACCCATTGTTTATTCCCATTCCAAAGCGCGAGATTTAATTTCCCAAATTAAACCAAATATAAAAACGAACAGAAAAAATCCCATTGATAATAGAACATGTAAACCCATGTCATTCTCGATAAAATCGACAAATGATATGGCCCATGGGTACATAAAAATAATTTCAATATCAAATAGTATAAAAAGAATCGCGGTTAGATAAAACTTAACGGGAATTTTTGAGTGTCCCGTTTCTTGCGCGGGCAAGCCACACTCATAGGACGCGTCTTTTAAGCTCGAAAATTTTGGCTTGGGTCCAACGAGGGAAACTAAATATAATAGTCCCGCGCCGAAGGCTATAACAAAAAGCGTAAGAATAAGCACTGCCACAAGGCTCGTCATTGCTGTTCTCCTGTTATTAGAAAACCTAGTGAAATCTAAGCTTTATTTATACAAAGGCCCAGGTTATAAACCAACGAAAAGGTGTTTTGGTAGACCTTTTATTTGCACCGCGCAAAGGGATGTTTTGTTGGAAAATGAAAACTTTAATTTTTCTATAAATAGAAATTTAGATAAATGCTTGCAAGATCCAGCAAATCATAAGCTAAATGTTACGGGGTGTCATTCGCCAATGGCCCTCGCGCCCTTAATTGCTCAACGCTTTAATCATGGACTCAATCGACCATTGATTATTGTTTTGAATGAAGAGGAACAAATCCAACAATTAGTTCAAGATATCCGTTTTTTTAACCCCGATTTCCAATACTGTATTTTGCCAAGTTTTGATGTTAGTCCCTACTCGAATTTGTATCCTAGTCCTAAAATTGTGGGTCAGCGCTTAAGGTGGCTTCATGAAAGTGAGCGCAGTTCCACAAATTTAGTGTTTTTTGCCTCAATAAAAGGTTTGCTACAAAAAACTCTACCCTTTAAGCAGTTCAAAACTCACTCTATTGATTTAGAAAAACAATCTGATCTACCAGAAAAATATTCTGAAATATTACTTTATTGGGGTTATTATCTTGCTCCAGTAGTTGAAGACCCTGGGACTTTTTCAATAAAGGGAGGAATTGTTGATATTTTTTCTCCAGCTTATGAGTACCCCTTTCGTTTAGAACTTTTCGGCGACCAAATTGAGTCCATTAAGTTATTTGATCCTGATACCCAGCTTTCACTGCGAGAAATTCAACGGGCTCGAATCATTCCAGCTAAAGAAATCATTTATGATGAGGACCGACGTCAACAAATTGTAGAGTCCTATAAATCCAAATTAACAGAAACTGCAAGGCTGCAAATAGACACCCAAGAAACTGTCTCTTCACTTGCACAGGGTAAGTACTTTCATGGAATAGATTTCTTGCTCCCTTGTTTTTATGAAAAACTAGATAATCCCTTAGAATATTTTTCGGAACCTGTTGAATTGTGGCTTTGTCAGTCCAGTGAAATGGCCACTCACTACGATCACTTTTTATCACAGTTAAAACAGGACTACGAAGCTTTTCCTGATTTTTATCTACGAATTCATTATAGAGACTTGTATGAGGGTTTTGAAGGCTTGGATGAATCTATTTCCGATGAGTCTAAAAAAATTAACTTTGACAACATTCTCATTCAAAGTGGTACTGAAGAAATCACCGAAGAGCCTGTTATCTACGACTCTTACTCCTTAGAAGATTTTAGAAACAACTGTAAAAATTTATTTAGAGACAAAGAAGCCTATAATTCTTATTTAAAAGAAAGATTCCATCAGTGGCGAGAGGCCGGATACAGTTTTTTTGTCGCCTCACCATTGGGACATCAAAGAGACAAGCTCAAACATTTATTGCAAACTTGCCAATTTCAATCCTTAGAAGTGGAGCAAAATACTTTTACCTGGACTCAGTGGCGCGAAGCTCAGTACCAGCACTCGGATTATATACATCTTTTGCCCTATCCACTTTTGCACAGTTATCGACTTCCTAGTGAGAAAATAATTTTCTTCCGAGACGATGATTTTCTTGGCCACAGGAAACGCCGTGTAAGCAAGGTTGCTGAAGATGGGAAAAAAGCGTTTCAATTTGATTTTAGTGATCTTAAAACTGGAGATTTAATTGTTCACAAGCTTCATGGTGTAGGAGTTTTTGAAGGATTAAAAGTAATGCCTATAGATGGAATTCAATCTGAGTTTGTTCAAATATCTTATAAAGATAAAGACAAGCTTTACTTGCCCATCTATCGCATACACCAGATTCAAAAATTCTCAGGTCCTCAGGGCCATAGGATAATAGATAAGCTGGGCGGAACTGGTTGGGAAAAAACAAAAGTTAAAGTTAAAAAACATTTGCGCGATATGGCCGCTGAGCTCCTTAAACTTTATGCTGCTCGTGCTCAGTCAGAACGACCCTCATTCAGTTATCCAGATAACGACTATATAGCTTTTGAAAATACTTTTCCTTATGAAGAAACTTTAGATCAAGATAAAGCCATCAGTGATGTGATTTCTGATATGACGGGTCCGAAACCTATGGATCGTTTAATTTGTGGCGATGTTGGCTTTGGTAAAACAGAAGTGGCTCTTCGTGCTGCTTTTAAATGTATTGAAGATGGTCGACAGGTGTGTTTAATAGCTCCAACAACCATTTTAAGTTTCCAACACACTCAAAACTTTAGCAATAGAATGAAAAATTGGCCCGTGACTATCCGCTCTCTGAATCGATTTGTTGAAAGATCTAAAGTTAAAAAAACATTGGAGGAACTCAAGGAAGGTAAGGTTGACATTGTCATTGGGACTCACAGATTACTAAGTAAAGATGTTGAATTCAAAAACCTCGGCTTGTTAATCATCGATGAAGAACAAAAATTTGGAGTAAAACATAAAGAAAGAATTCGCCAAATAAAAAGTGTAGTGGATACTTTAACAATGTCGGCTACACCTATTCCTAGAACTTTAAATATGTCCTTAATGGGAATTCGCGATCTCAGTTTAATTAATACCGCCCCCGTAGATCGCTTGCCTACAAGAACATTTATTTGCCGTTTTGATAAAGAAATTATTCGCAAGGCCATAGAAAGTGAATTACAAAGGGGAGGACAGGTTTTCTTTTTGCATAATCGCGTCCAAAGCATCGAGGCCATCGCTTCTGAATTAAGAGAAATTTTACCGAAAGCTAGAATTGGTATCGGCCATGGACAAATGGAAGAACATCAACTTGAAAAAACAATGGTTTCATTTTTTAACAAAGAAATAGATGTTTTGTTGTGTACCACAATTATTGAGTCTGGGATGGACATTCCTAATGCCAACACAATGTTTATAGATAACGCTCATCAGTTGGGTCTAAGTCAGCTTTATCAATTGCGTGGCAGAGTGGGTAGAGGAAAAGAAAGAGCTTACTGTTATCTTATTGTACCAAGCAATAAAAAAATTGATGGAGAGGCCCAAGAGAGATTGCGAATCATTCAAGAAAACACTGCCTTGGGAAGCGGGATTCGTATTGCTCAACACGATTTAGAATTAAGAGGGGCCGGTGATTTGTTGGGTGAAGAACAATCTGGACAGATCAATGCTGTTGGTTATGAAATGTATATGGAGTTATTGGAAAGCGCCATTAGAGAACAAAAGGGTGAGGCTTTAGATGATCAAGATGTAGATCCAGAAATTAATATTAAAATTCCAGCTCTAATACCTGACACCTATATCCCTGATATTCGCGTTCGATTAAATTATTATAAAGCACTATCTAATATTACTTCTGAAGAGGACCTCGATCGTTTTGAGCAAGAAATCCATGATCAATTCGGAAAGTTACCAGAGCCCTTAGTAAATTTGATGGGTATCATGTTAATTAAAAAACAATGTAAAGATTTAAAAGTAAAGGACTTAACTCAGAGTCGTGTAGGCATATCTTTAACATTTTATGATAAAAATCCACTTTCCATAGAGAAAGTTTTAAAACTTTGTCAAAAGGCTAATAAGAAATACCATCTCTCTCCAGACAGTAGATTAATTTTACGGATCAAAGAAATTACATGGCCAAGAGTTTTTGAAGAGTTGCAAATTTTGAAGGCACAAGCCACTTAAATTTATAATTCTATTTTAAAGTTCTACTTTAAATCCTGCTTTTAAATCTAAACCCGAAAAATTGGGATCTCTTTCATTATTAGATTCCATAAAATAAGTAGCTTCTACAAAAATAAATGTGTTCTCAATTCCAGATTCAAAATAGGCTTCTTTTGCAGTAAGGGGGTCCAGCCAATCAATATTAAACATTAAACCACCAGAGCCATACAGACTGACCTCAGTCCAACCATTATTACTAACACCCGCTTGTTCTTCTTTATATAGAATTTGGTAAATTCCCCCAGAAATATAAGGAACCACATAGGCATGTTCTCTAAAAATATTATCAAGCGCCAGTTGCCCACCCATCTTCCAAAAAGAGACTTCTAAACTAGAATCAATTAAATCTTCGTCAGAGTTCTTTTTATAATTGCCTAAAGTTATCTCCAAACCTGTAGAAAGTGTTTCAAAGTTTCTCTTGAAATTCATATTCACTTCTACACCTAAACCCTCATCATCACCATAGATTTCAGAGTACGAATCGTTTAGGAAGTTCGATGCAAAGCCCTCTGGTTTAGATTGACCCACAGACAAACCAATAAATCTACCCCACTTTAATCGTCGTTCACTATAGGGGATAATTTGCAGTTTTTTGTTGGCATAATCTAGTCGAACAGCATTGGAAGGTTCAATAATCACAGTTTGATTGACCATGGTATCTGGCAAGTCGTCTGATTTAATCTCTATTGCCTCTTCTTCTTTAGTCCCTGCCGGCAAATCTTCTGCTAACTCTAAATTTTTTTCTGTCTCTGGATTTAGTTTTAAATCCTCTTCAATTGCAAAATCTTCTTTAGGCACCTCATTAGACTCTTCTTTAGTTACCTGATCCACTTCGGTTGATAGATCCATGTCGTTTTCAATTGTAATGGTGCTGTCCTCTATAAAAATAGAGTCTTCACTGTCTTTTGGTCTAGTCATTAGTGGACTTTCGTCTGTTAATAACAGGCCCTCAGTTGAAACAGGGCTCTTATCTTCACTATTAGAAAAAGCATTTAGAGTCAGAAAAAGTAAACCGATAAGTAGGTGAGAAGCTTTTGTATTCATAAATAACATCTTACTAAAGTTAGGAGAAATTCTTGCCTAAAAAGTTAATGTGGACCAGATTTTTTGCTAATTTTTACGCTTTGGTCTTGTTTGCTGCCACCGTTTCTTTTGCAAGTCCATCTGAAAATCAAAATTTAAGCCCCAAGGAATTGTTTTTAGATAAGAAAACGATTGAAGAAGATGTCGAAAATTTTATAGCAAAAATGAGTCTTGAAAAAAAGATTGGTCAGCTTTTTATCTTTGGGTATTCGGGGACTAAAATTAATCAACACTTAGATAGAGTTTTAAATAGCCTAAGTCCAGGAGCTATCATTGCTTTTCAGAGAAACATCTTAAATCCATGGCAGATTGCCAAACTGAATAGCGCAGCCCAAGATATTAGTTTAAAAAACACTGGCCTTCCTATGTTAATCATGATCGATCAAGAGGGGGGAGTGGTTTCTCGTATAAAAACTCGACCCAACTCTCCATCCGCTTTGGCTATTGGTTCCACAGAAAATCCTTCATTAGCAAGAGATACGGGACAAGCAACTGGGAGAGTGCTTTCTCTTTTGGGCTTCAATATGAATCTGGCTCCCGTTGTCGATATTTCTGATCCTACTTTTACTAACTTTATTGGTAGTCGATCTTTTGGAAAGGACCCTCATCAAGTTAAAGTTATGGGGCAAAAATTTGCTGATGGTTTAGAAGATTCAGGAGTTCTTCCTACTTTAAAACATTTCCCAGGTCATGGAGGAGCTATAAAGGATAGCCATGTGGCATTTCCTCAAAAACTAAAAACAGAAGATGAGCTTATGCAAACAGACTTAGTGCCCTTTGCTCACTTTTCCCATGGAACTTTTCCCGGCGCCATAATGGTTGCCCATATTGCTTTTCCAAATATTGATAGTTCCGGGTTACCGGCCACTTTTTCCAGTAAACTTATAAACGGATTATTGCGTGAAAGACTTAACTACAATGGATTAGTAATCACAGATGACATCGAAATGCATGGGGCCACAATTATTCCTTCAATAGGAGAAAGAGCCGTTAGGGCCATTGAGGCCGGAAATGACATGATAATGGTGGCCTGGACTAAAAAAAATCAAAAACTAGCATACAAGGCCGTTCTTAAAGCCGTAAAAGAAAAAAGAATCAGTGAAGAGCGTTTAAACATGAGTCTTAAAAGAATACTTTACTCAAAGTTTACTCACAAAAATAATGATTTATTTAAAGTGCAGCCAAAGATCTTTCTAGCACAATTGAAAGATAATTTAAGAAAGCTTAAAAAAATCTCTAATCAGGTAGTAAAAAGTAATATTGATAAATATTTTTACCTGAATTCTCAAAATCCTCGAACTATGGATTTAGGCCAAAATATTTTAGTTTTCTCTGGTGACTATCGTTTTTATAGTAATTTTAAAAAGAAAATAAATAGAAAAACTCTTTTTTATTCTCTTTCCCCTAAGTCTCCAAGCCCGGTTTTAAATGCGATGACTAGGAATAAAGATTCCCTCGGAGTTTTTTACATAACGGGTAATGGAACAGCAAAAATGCTCAACCTCTTACCAACAGAAATTAAAAAAAGAATTCTAGTTGTGAATAGCACTCATCCGGGTCAAGTTTTACAAAGACATTTATATCCGATGATTATTGATATTAATTCTAAAAATTATAATTCTGGGGGATGGATAGCCGAAAAACTTATTCGGACAAATTTAAGGTTGCCAGCTACCCTCGACGGCAAAAAAAGTAGAGTTAAAAGAAGCTACAGCAAAAATTAATTTTTACTATAACTCTTGATTAATTCCAGTCTTGATTGGGCTCTCTGTTTTTTTCTCTGATATTTCATAATATCACCAACAGTTAAACCCTCTTTTAGCTTAATTTGAGCTCTAGCAAGTGCCTCTTCTGCTCGTTCCTTTTCTAACTCTTCAGGGGTTTCCGCAGTTTCCGCAAGAACACTAACCCCCTGAGGAGTTACTTCAAGATAGCCCCAACTTAAAGAAATAGGATTGTATTTACTCTGTCCCTTTTGTTTATACTTTAAAATCCCAGTAGCTAATGTTGTAACTAGGGGAGAGTGGCCAGGAAGTATGTCCAATTGACCTTTACTACCTGGAGCCAAAATCTCATCGACTTCCATTTCCGTTATAATTTTTTTTTCTGGTGTAACAAGTGTAAATAACACGATTACATTCCTTTTGCTTTCGCCTGTGCTTCTTCAATTGTTCCTACAAGATAAAAAGCTTGTTCTGGTAGGCTGTCGTGTTTACCGTCAAGAATTTCTCTAAAGCCTCTCACTGTGTCTTTAATATCAACGTACTTTCCTTGCATGCCTGTAAACTGCTCTGCCACAAAGAAGGGTTGTGATAAAAATCTTTCTATTCTACGTGCACGATGCACAACCATTTTATCAGCTTCACTCAATTCATCCATACCTAGAATAGCAATGATGTCTTGAAGTTCTTTGTATCTTTGCAGTAAGGACTGGACATCACGAGCTGTCCTGTAGTGTTCTTCACCAACTACATCAGCATCCAAAATACGAGAAGTCGAAGACAGTGGATTCACTGCAGGATAAATACCCTTTGCAGCAATTTCACGGTCCAAATTGGTAGTGGCATCTAAGTGAGTAAATGTGGTTGCCGGTGCAGGATCAGTATAATCATCCGCAGGAACGTAAACAGCTTGAACAGAAGTGATTGACCCTTTGCTAGTGGAGGTAATTCTCTCTTGTAGAGTTCCCATTTCTGTTCCAAGTGTAGGTTGATAACCCACAGCAGAAGGAATACGACCCAATAAAGCGGATACTTCTGCTCCTGCCTGTGTAAAACGGAATATGTTATCTACAAACAACAGTACATCTTTACCTTCTGTATCACGAAAGTATTCGGCTTGAGTCAAGGCAGTCAAAGCCACTCTAGCTCTTGCTCCTGGAGGCTCATTCATTTGTCCAAAAACAAGTGATGTTTTATTAATAACTCCAGACTCTGACATTTCTCTATACAAATCATTACCTTCACGAGTTCTTTCACCCACTCCACCAAATACAGAATAACCTCCATGTTCAGTGGCAATATTGCGAATAAGCTCTTGAATCAAAACTGTTTTCCCTACGCCAGCTCCTCCAAACAAACCGATTTTTCCACCTTTAGCATAGGGGGCAAGAAGATCCACAACTTTAATACCCGTCATTAGCATTTCGGCTTCTGTAGACTGGTCTTCAAATTTTGGTGCTTCTCTATGGATGGGCCACTTTTCTTTAAATTTAATTTCACCTTTTCCATCAATGGCTTCACCCACGACATTCATAATTCTTCCCAAACAAGATTCACCCACAGGAGTTGTTATCATTGTCCCAGTGTCTTTAACGGATTGTCCTCGGGTTAGGCCTTCTGTCCCATCCATAGCTATTGTTCTAACAACTCGATCTCCCAAATGTTGAGCTACCTCTAAAGTTAAGTTGTCTACTTTATCATTAATACTTGGATTTGAAGCCGTTAAAGCATTAAGTATTGGTGGCAATTCGCCTGTTAAAAATTCCACATCCACTACCGGACCCATAACTTGTTTAATTGTACCCATTTGCATTGAATTACTCCCTTGCTAACCTTTAAGTGCCTCAGCGCCACTAGATATTTCCATAAGTTCTGTAGTAATAGCGGCCTGTCTAAGCTTGTTATATTTCAAAGTTAAATTGTTAACCATTTCAACAGCATTATTAGTTGCATTTTCCATTGCCGTCATGCGGGCGGCATGTTCGCCGGCAACCGACTCACACATAATTCGATACACCTGAACGGCAAAGTGCTTATGTAATAGATCTTCGACTATTTCCTCTGGTGAGGGTTCAAAAATAAGATCTTTAGAGAATTTCTGTTCATTTTGATTGATTAAACTTGATTGGCTCATGTCTATGGGCAATAAAGTTTCTGTTTCTCTATTTTGTGAAATCGCTGATTTAAATTCATTATAAACAAAGCGAACTTCATCATAACCACCGCTGGTAAATGCGGTCATTAATCTTTCTGCAACATTAGCTGCTAATGTATAAGAAATTTCTCTGGCCAAATTTAATATTACGTCTACTGGTTTAGGAAACCCACGATTCTTTAAATAATCAAAACCTTTTCTACCAACATACAAGAAATCAAGTTGCTCATATTTATCTTTGTTTTCTTTGTAATAGTTTTCTACATATTTTGAAACTGATGCGTTAAAACTACCGCACAAACCCCTATCACTTGTAATCACCACTACCAATATTTTTTGTGGATTTGTTTTTAAATGTAACAAGGGGTGATTCACCCTATGAGTCGCTGCAATGTCAGCAATTAATCCTAAAACCCCTTTAGCATAAGGCCTAAGATTTATAATATTATCTTGAGCACGACGTAACTTAGCCGCAGAAACCATTTTCATGGCTTTTGTTATCTGCTGAGTGTTTTTAACACTGGCAATACGTCCACGTATCTCTTTTAAACTCATAACTTAGTTAACCTCAGCCGTCGGCTTAAAGATGGCTTTAAATTCTTCACAGGCCTCTTTGATAGCGGTTTTAACTTCGTCTTTCATAGCTTTATGTTCTGTAATTAGATTTAACAATGAGCTGTATTTTTGATTAACAAAATCAAGAAATTCGATTTCCCATCTTTTAATATCCACAACCGGCACTGTGTCTAAGTAACCATGGGTTGCCGCCCAAATCATACAAATTTGAGATTCTACCTTAAAGGGGGAATATTGTCCTTGTTTCAAAATTTCAACAAGGCGAATTCCCCTATCTAACTGTGCTCTGGTGGCTTTATCTAAATCAGAGGCAAATGCAGAAAAGGCTTCAAGTTCTCTAAACTGAGCCAATTCTAATTTCATCGTTCCAGCAACTTGTTTCATCGCTTTAATTTGAGCTGCACCACCCACACGCGAAACAGATTTACCAACACTGATGGCTGGACGAATACCTTTATTAAACAAATCTGTTTCTAAAAAGATCTGCCCATCTGTAATCGAAATCACGTTTGTTGGAATGTATGCAGAAATATCACCCGCTTGGGTTTCAATAATTGGAAGTGCCGTTAATGATCCACCACCTAAGTGCTCGTCCAATTTAGATGCGCGTTCGAGTAAGCGAGAGTGTAAATAAAATACGTCCCCAGGAAAGGCTTCTCGTCCAGGAGGTCTTCTTAGCAATAATGACATTTGTCTGTAGGCTTGTGCTTGTTTTGTTAAATCGTCGTATACAATTAGAGCATGTTTTCCGTTGTCTCTGAACCACTCGGCCATTGCGCAACCAGAAAAGGGAGCTAAAAACTGCATAGGTGCTGGATCAGAGGCTGTAGCTATAATTACAGTTGTATAATCCATAGCCCCTGCTTTTCTTAGTTTTTCAACCACCTGAGCCACCGTAGATTTTTTCTGTCCAATGGCTACATAAAAACAATGAACATCTGTATTTTTTTGATTGATGATAGTATCAATGGCAATTGCCGTTTTTCCAGTTTGTCTGTCGCCAATAATCAACTCACGTTGGCCTCTGCCAATGGGAATCATGGAATCAATAGCTTTTAAACCTGTTTGAAGTGGCTCTTCAACGGGCTTTCTTGCCATAATTCCAGGCGCTTTAATATCAACGATTCGTGTTTCGCTACTTACAATAGGGCCCTTTCCATCTACTGGGTTTCCAAGAACGTCCACTACGCGACCTAATAAGCCCTCGCCCACGGGAACTTCAACAATTCTTTTGGTTCTTTTTACTGTGTCGCCTTCTTTGATATTTTTATCTTCACCAAAAATAACCACACCCACACTGTCTTGCTCTAAATTTAAAACCATGCCGTAAACATCACCTGGAAATTCAACCAGCTCACCAGCCATTGCGTTTTCTAAGCCGAAAATGCGAGCCACACCATCACCCACACTCAAAACACTTCCGGTTTCACTCACTTCAATGTTCTTATTGTAATTTTTAATCTGTTCTTTTAGTACACGACTGATTTCGTCCGCACGTATCGATAGTTCCATTTAGTGTGCTCTCCTCTTTATATCTTCTTGTAATCTTCTCAAATGACTGGTGAGTGTATCGTCAAAAGTATAACTTCCCACTTTAGCAATTAGTCCACCAATTAAATCTGGGTTTTCTTCGTAAGACAAAATAACTTTTTTCCCTGTCACTTTTTCAACAGTTTTTGTAAGCTCGGCTCTCTCTTCTGGAGCCAGTACATTTGAAGAAGTGACCTCACCTCTTCTGACGCCATTGACCTCATCGTTTTTACTTTGAAATGCAATGACGACTTCAGAAAAAATAGATAATCGACCCTTTTTAGCTAATGTTAGCACAAAATTTTGAGTCCCTTCGCTTACGCCATTATTATTGAAAGCTTTTTTTAAGATCTCCCTTTTCTCTGAGGGCTGCACAACAGGTGAACTCATATAATCAAAGATTTCTTTTATAGAAAATATTTTGTTAAGCTCTCTAACTTCCGAAAAAACTAGATCCTGTGATTTTGTTTCTCCGGCTAGCTCGTAAAGTGCAGAGGCATAGCGTGAGGCGAGTTCACTGTATTTCATCCTTGTACCACCCGAATTTTTTCTACAAACTCACTTCTCATTCTTTGTAAAACTTTTCCGTCAATTTCATCCTTCATCTTTTCTTCTGCCATCTGTATAGAGCTAGATAGAAGCTCTTTTCTAAGTAACTCAATTGCTTTTTGATATTCATATTCATAGGTTCTTTTTGCATCTTCAGCCAGCTTTTTTGCAGCCATCTTGGCATCATCAATAATTTTTCTTTTCATTTCTTCTGCTTCGGCGCGAGCTTGATTTATAGTGTTACTTTGTGTGTCTTGAAGTTTTTTAAGACGTTCTGAAATTTCTCTTTTTTTCTTTTCAGCAGCGTCCTTGGCCTCTTCTGCTTTTCTTACTTCGGCATGATAGCCCTCGTGTCTTACTTGAAAATGATCGGCTACCTTTTTACGAGTAAAATAAATCAATATTCCCAATGCAAGAGCAATATTAATTGTTTGGGTAATAATTATTTTATATGGAATGCCTTCAGGTCCATGATGTGAATTGCTGGCTGCCAAAGTCAGGGCTGGTAAATTTATTAACAGTAGTATCACTAATCTCATTTTTAGGCTTCCTTACCCAATAAATTTTTGACAATGGCTTCACTCACCAAAGGAACCTCTTTCGTCAATTCTAGTTTTGCTCTTTCTAACTCTGTTGCTATTTTTTTGCGATTCGCGGTGAGTACATTTTTAGCATTTTCTTTGGCTTCACTAATTAGCATGTCATATTCGTGAAGCGCATCTGTTTTAGAAGCATCGTAAATTGTTTTAAACTCAGAATTAATGAGTCTAGCTTTTGTCTCGTATTCCAGCTCAAGAATCTTGGTAGCCTCAACAGCTTGTTCTGCTAAACCTTGATTTCCTTCTGTTTTTTTAACCCTTTCTTCGTATGCTTTATTGTAGGGCTTAAAGACCAAAAGATTAACAAATATGTAGGTAACAAAAAATATAGCGAACTGAATGAATATAGTTTGATTTAAACCTATGGATTCTAAAATTGCCATTATGTGGAATTCCTTGGAATTTTTTGATTTTGAAATATCTATTTATAAGCTTTGGGTCAAGTAATTTAATTTTTTGGCATATATGAAGCGCCCTCAAAAACTACTCCCTCATCTATTCTTAAACTTGGCGCAGTGACCGTTCCCTGGAAAGAGGCAGGGGGATGCATAATGACGCGGCGTTTTGCAAAGATGTTTCCTTTAACGTTTCCGCTAATAACAACAGTATCCGCTTCGATTTGTGCCTCTACTTTTGCTCCTGGGTTAATAATGAGCGTGTCATTGGTGAAAATTTCACCTTCAAATGTGCCACCAATTCTAACTGTACCCTCAAAAGTGAGCCGGCCGTCAAAAGTTGCACCTTTATCCAATAGGGCTGTGACTTGTCCTTCGTCGATGACATCCAATTGTTCGCCACTATTATTCTTGTTATCTATTATTTTTTCCATGATTCTCTTAATTTATCTACAAGTTGGTTGAGTTCATCATCACCATAAAATGATATCGAGATTTTACCTTTGCCCTGATTATAATCAATAGAAACTTTAGTGCCCAATAAACGCTGAAGTTCTACCTTAAGCGTTTCTACAGAGTTATCTTTTATAATATCTTCTTCTTTTACTTCCAGACTATTGTTGTCTCTAATTTTAGCTACTTGCTTTTCTAAAGCTCTAACGCTGAGTTGATGATCACGGGCTTTTAGAGCCAAAGATTTTTGTTTCTTTGGATCGGTGAGAGCCATAAGGGCCTTCGCCTGACCAAGAGAAATCTCATTATTTGCAACCATCTTTCTAACTTCAGGTGATAAATTCAACAATCTTAATACGTTAGCAACAGTGGCTCTCTCTTTGCCAATTTTTTCGGACAGTTGCTGTTGGGTCATTTTATATTTTTTTATTAAATGAAAATAGGCTTCGGCCTCTTCAATGGGATTTAAATCTTCTCTTTGAATATTTTCGATGAGGGCTAACTCTAAGGCTGTTGAGTTATCAACTTCCTTGATTAATACAGGAACTTCTTCTAAGCCAGCTTTCTGCGCGGCTCTCCATCTTCTTTCTCCAGCTATAATTTCAAAAGTTTCATTACTTAGCTTTCTAACCGTGATGGGCTGAAGGATTCCCTGCTCTTTAATTGATATTGATAAGCTCTCTAATTCCGCTTCATTAAAAATTTTTCGCGGCTGCTCTTTGTTGCCTACAACTTTATCTATCCTAACATTCCAAACCCGAAGATGCTCGGGCACTTTCGGCTCTAATGGTGCACTTACTTTTTGTTCTTGTGCGGGTGTTGGCGCGGGTGTTGGCGCTGGCGCGTTTGTTTTGTTTAACGTTGGGATAGGAGGAAGAATTTCCTGAGCAATTCTATTTTTATCAATTAAACTTTTCTCTGCCAGGCTTTTTTCTACAAAATTATTTCTTGATGGCGATTCTGATTCGTCTTCAAAAGCGTCTCCACCCAGCAAGCTATTTAAACCCCTACCAAGGCCCATTTTTTTATGTTGTTTTTTTATATGCTCTTTAGACATTGGCCTCTCCCTCTACACTCTCGTCAGCATCAATTTGTTCGAAGTCACTATCTAAATCACTATCTATATATTCACTTTGGAAAATCTTTTGATCTAATTCTTGAGCCAGTTCTGAATATCTTTTTGCCCCAATTGACTTTTCGTCATAACCAAAAATGGATTTTCCATGGCTGGGTGCCTCACTAAGCCTTACGTTTCTAGGAATAACAGATTTAAATACTTTTGCACCGAAATGTTCTCGAATTTCTGAGACAACTTGATGACTTAGGTTGTTTCTCTTATCAAACATAGTTAAGACTATTCCCTCGATCCTAAGATTGGGATTGAGGTTCTTTTTTATTAATCCGGCAGTGTTGAGTAGCTGACTAAGCCCCTCTAAGGCGTAATATTCACACTGTAGCGGCACCATAAAACTATCTGCGGCGCACAATGCATTAATGGTAACAAGACCAAGGGAGGGCGGGCAGTCTATAAATATATAATCGAACTCATCAAGAACATTTTTTAGTGCATTTTTAAGTCTGTATTCGCGCTGCGGCATGTCAACAAGTTCAATTTCCGCACCAACTAGGTCAGGGGTAGCCGGGACTACCTTAAGATGAGTAGTCTGAGTATTTTGAATAGTCTCTTGGATAGTCAACTCACCAATGACCACGTGATATACATTTTTATCCTGGCTTTCATAACGTTTTATTCCCAGCCCTGAAGAAGCGTTCCCTTGGGGATCCATATCAATGATTAAAACTTCACGCCCAAGATGGGCCAGGGCGGCGGCAAGATTTACAGAAGTTGTTGTTTTCCCAACCCCACCTTTTTGGTTAGCTATACAAATAACTCTTGCCATAATATTATCTCCCCCTCTTGATCCATTTTAATTACTCATTGATATCTTTTCCCACATGTTTCAAACTGAAGCAACATTTGGTTTAACTTTTTTACTAAATTGACCGATTGTTCTACGTGGAACAATTGTTTTTTTATTATCGGAGCGTATTGCTCTGTATTTTTATTATTTTAAATTTAGGTTGTAAAAGTGAGCATCCAAACCCAGAGCAACTAGATCCCATATATATTGATCTTATAAGTGAAAAAAAAGAAACGGAAAAATTAATTAAAGATACCAATTCTACATTAGAGAACCTAAAAGCTGAACGAATAAAAATAAAGCCTAGAAGTGTAGAAAAAAAAGTAAATGAAAGGGAAACAAAAAAGGCTACTCTTGAGTTAGCCAAATTAAAACAGAATTTAGCATATTTAGAGATCAGATCAGAGAGAAGGCGAGTTGAATCACGACGAGATTACAAAATTAATTTTAAAAATAATAAAACATGGCCAAATCCCGAAGAATACAAAAATTATTTGGTAGCTAAGCGATTAAGAAGTGCTCCTCGCAACTGGAACTATAGAGTTCCTAAGCTTCATGCTGGGAATCCAAACTACAAAGAAAATCCTAAAAATAAAAAGTAATCAAAATGTTCTACGTGGAACAATCACAAAATCTTTTTTGTTAAAACAATAGAAAATTTTGCATTCGTCAACGGAAGCTCGTATTCACCAATAAGTGAAGGTTCCCAAAAAGAGCAGACTTGTGTTGGAATTTGGGCAATCTCTGTAACCCAAGAATCAGATTTCATATGAAAGTATTCAGCACCAACAGCACAAGGTTTTCTTAGTGCCAAAATTGCTTTAGTAATTGATGCAAAACCTCTAGAGACAGCACAATGAATTAAATTAGCATCAATATTTTCTGCTCGATCATGATAAAAATTAACATTTCGCAAAGATAGTCTAGAGCATACATGTTTTAGAAACTCCATCTTACGTGCATCCTTATCTACAACTATGACTTGCCGCGTTGGGTCTAATACTGCTATTATAATTCCTGGTAACCCATTTCCCGAACCTATATCAAATATTTGTTTTTGCTCAGTAGCCTTTAAAATTATGGAACTCGCCATAACGCAATCTGTTATGTGAATTAAATCAGCCTGTTGCTCGGTTCTTGTGGAAATTAAATTTATTCTTCCGTTAAAGTGAATCAGCTCGGTTTGATATGCCAATAATTTTTGTTGTATTTCGGTATCTAAATTTGGAAAAAAATCAGGGATTCTCCAAAATTTTTTTGGTTTTTCAATTTTACTATCTTTATTTGTCGGATCATCACTGCCTCTATACACAATTTCCTCTTAGTAAATTAATCATATTATATATTAGTTATATATTTGCGTGCGCCTTTAAGTGTATCACTAAAGCTTTAATCGCTGAAGGATTAACACCACTAATTCTTTGAGCTTGGCCGATAGACCGTGGTTTAATTCTATCTAACTTTTCAACCTCTTCGCAAGATAATCCAGCAATTTTCTTATATAATATATTATCGGGTATAAGTAGTTCTTCTAGTTTTGATGATTTTTTAATCATTTCAAGTTCTCTTTGAATATATCCTTCATACTTAACCAGAATTTCTACGGGCTCAGTTATTGTTTTTGACAAATCTTCTGGGACTCCAAATATTCTTAAATCATAACAATTCAATTCATTGCGACGCAGTAACTCCTTGAGCGATAAGGGTTTTAAAATAACTTTAGTTCCCATTTTGCGCAATAGACTTTGATTTTTCTCGTTGGGAACAATTTTTGTTTCTTCCAGAACTTTCAACAATTTTTCACGCTTAATTAGTAGATCTTGTATTTTTAAAAATGTTTTATCATCTAAACTTCCAATCTGGTGTCCTATAGAAGCTAATCTTTCTAGAGTATTATCTTCTCTTAAGTTTAAACGGTGCTCGGCGCGGGACGTCATCATGCGATAAGGTTCTTTTGTCCCTTTATTAATTAAATCATCAATCAAGACTCCAATATAGGATTGATCTCTTCTCATAATAAATGGTTCTCTGTTTAAAACTTTATTTGCTGCATTCACGCCGGCTACAAATCCTTGAACAGCTGCCTCTTCATAACCACTGGTTCCATTAATTTGCCCTGCAAAAAATAAATTAGATATTATTTTTGTTTCCAAAGAATGTTTAAGGTGTTGTGGGTTAAAGAAATCGTATTCAACGGCATATCCGGGGTAAAACAATTCAACATTTTCTAGACCTGGAATTGTTTTTAAAAATTTGATTTGAATTTCCTCTGGCAAGCTTGTGGATATACCCTGTAAATAAATAAATTCTGTATTAAGACCTTCTGGTTCTAAAAATGTTTGATGTCTCTCTTTATCACTGAATCTAGTAATTTTATCTTCAATACTAGGGCAATAACGAGGTCCAATCCCTTGTATTGCTCCCGTATACATAGGTGATTTATCTAAGTTTTCTCGAATAATGTTGTGAGTGTTTTCATTTGTATAAGTTAAATAACATTGAATTTGGGGCAAATTCAGGTCTTTTTTACTGCGGAAACTAAAGGGTACAAACTCTGTATCTCCAGATTGTGGCTCCGTTTTTTCCCAATTAATACTATTCTTTTTTAGTCTTGGTGGTGTGCCCGTTTTTAAGCGAAAAACTTGAAAATTAAAATCTTTCAATTGGTCTGAAATACCTATGGTTGCTTTTTCTCCAACTCTTCCGCCCTCAATTCTCTTGTCGCCAATGTGCATGACTCCTTTCATAAAAGTGCCTGTACAAATAACTACAGTCTTCGAAAATATTTTGCTCTGATCGATAAGAGTTACACCATGACATGTGTTTGATTTTAAAATTAAACCACTCACTTCTGACTCTAAAACTTCTAAGTTCGGGTAATTTAAAACAAGTTGTGACATGAAAAAGGAATAAATATTTTTTTCACATTGTGCTCGCGATCCTCTTACAGCAGGTCCTTTGCTTGAGTTTAATCTTTTAAATTGTATACAAGAATGATCGGCTGCGATTCCCATCAAGCCGCCCAAAGCATCCAACTCTTTAACCATGTGACCCTTGCCAAGACCACCTATAGAGGGGTTGCAGGACATGTAACTAATTTTATTTTTATCACTAGTTATTAATAAAGTTTTTAAGCCCAAACGTGAACTTACAGTGCATGCCTCTAATCCGGCATGGCCTCCACCAACTATAATAACATCGTAATTAAAGTTTTTCATTTTCCTAAACAAAACTCACTAAAAACTCTATCCATAATTTGATCATCATATTCTTTGCCCAACAATTTGTGGATTTCAATAATCGCATTTTTTACATCAAAGGCTGGAAACTCAGGGCTGCTCCTAATAGTGAGTTGTTCTTTTGCCCTCTCTAAATAATCGGCAGCGCTTCTTAAAGCTTCATATTGTCGCGAGGAGACTACAGCAATAGAATTCTCACTAGAGTCCATAGATATAAAATCTATTAAAAGTTTATTAATATTATCAATTCCCTTTTTTGTTAGCGCACTTATCTCTAATATTTCAAGCTGTTGTTGGTCTTTAAAAAATAATTTTGTCTGCACCAACAGTTCTGTTTTAATTTTATTTATTTTTTCTAAAGAAGAAATTTGATCAATTTTATTTAAAAGCAAATAAATGTTCTTATTTTGAAAATCATTAGGATTTATATCTGGTAAATTAATATTTGTAGCATCCACGACGACAAATACAATGTCAGCAGTCTGCAATTCTTTTAAGGATTTATTTATTCCAATCCTTTCAATTTCATTATCTGATTCTCTAATGCCTGCTGTATCAAAAAAACTTACTTCAATTCCACTATGTAAAACTGAACCACTGACAACATCTCTAGTCGTCCCAGGGATGCTCGTTACAATGGCTTTGTCTTCAACAAGCAGTGCGTTTAATAAAGAGGATTTGCCAACATTGGGTAAGCCCAATAAAACAACTTTTAATCCTTCCTTTAACAATCGTCCTTTAGAGAAACTCTCCGACAAGGAATTGATCTTACTTTCAGTTATCGATAGTTTACTTAATAAAGATTTTTCCAATTGTGGTTCGATGTCTTGTTCAACAAAATCAATTTGAGCTTCTAAATGAGCACCAATAAACAAGAGTTCATCTTCTATTTCTGATACGCAATGGGAGAGTTCACCTTGCAATTGTCGAATTGCTTGGTTGGAAGCTCTTTGGGATTGGCTTTGTATTAGGTTCAACACACTTTCTGCCTGAACTAAATCAATTTTATTATTTATAAAAGCACGGTAAGTAAATTCCCCTTTTTCTGCCAGTCTACAGCCAATAAGAGTAAGTTCATTAATTATTTTCTGAGTGATGAACTGGCTGCCGTGACATGAAATCTCAATGGTTTCTTCACCAGTATAAGAGCGGCCCTGAGAAAAGTAAGTCACTAGGGTTTCGTCTATACAACATTTTGATAAGTTTTCGACGATTTTAGCAAAGTAAACTCTGTGACTTTCTATAGAAAGAGGAAGATCTGGACAGATTTTTCTAGTTAAGCTCAATGCCCTGTCTCCGCTAATGCGTAAAACGGCAATCCCACCATGTCCTGGTGGGGTTGAAACGGCACAAATAGTATCTTTGTCTTTTTCTAAAAAAGCTTGCAACTTGTCTTCCTTATATATCACAAGCTGTAAAGACCCACGTCAATTTATTGTGGTGGTGCTGAGGTGACCTCTTTAACTGGTTGATTTTCATTCTTTACAGGAAAAATTTTAATTTTTTTATATAAGCCGTCGCCAATAGAGCGACTCTTAACTCTACCATCTTCTGCTAAATATTGATGAACAACTTTTCTATCTCTTGGGGGTAGTGCTCTAAAATAAACCGGCCTTCCCTTGCTTACAGCTATGGATTTTAGTTTTTCTGCTAAATCTATTAAAGATTGATTTGCATTCTCTCTAAAGCCGCAGCAATCCACTAATAGAGTTATTTTTTCTTCAGAGAACTGGTGTTGAACAACTCTTTTTAAATAGAGTTGATAAGAGTCCAATAATTGACCCTCTTTAGAGGTCAAGAGTTCTTCATCTTCACCATAAAGCTCCACTCTTACAAAATCTTCTTCTCTTACTACATCAAAAGAAAGATCCATTTTTGATAAATCAATAATAGTTTGCAAAACATCTCCAACTAGATTCACAACATCTTTTTCTTTTTTATTCGTTCCTCCAAAGATTCTACTAAAAAAAGCTTTCATTATTTTCTCCTCGCTAATTAAGCTGTCAGTGGTTTGCTGTCTCTCATAACTATTACCTGCTGAATAACTGCAAAAAGTGCACTAACTAAAATATAAAGAGTTAGTCCGCTAGGTAGAGTGATCATGAACAGCGAAAAAATTATTGGCATAAACATAAATATTTTTTGTTGGGCTGGGTCCATAGTTGATGGTGTCACTTTTTGTTGTATAAACATTGTGATTCCCATAAGTACTGGCAACACATAATAGGGGTCTTTTAAGCTTAAATCTTTTATCCAGAATACAAACGGTGCTTGATACAGTTCTATACTTTGTCCCAACATTTGATACAAGGCTATAAAAACTGGAAACTGTAAAAACATGGGTAAACATCCACCCATTGGGTTTACCTTATTGGTTTTAAAAAGCTGCATCATTTCTTGATTAAGTTTTTGTGGTTCATCTTTATATTTTTCTCTTAACGCTTTAATCTGTGGTTGAACAGCTTGCATCTTTTTCATTGAGCGAACAGACATGAGGTTGAAAGGCAAAACAATAAATCTAACCAATATAGTAAGCAGAACAATGGCCACTCCCCAGTTGCCAAAAATAGAATGAAAGTACTTCATGATTTTTAAAATTAATTTGGCCAATCCACTAAAAAAACCAAGGTCTACAATAGAGCTCATCGTCGGATCAATACTAGAGAGTAACTTTAAGGATTTAGGACCAGCAAAAACTTTATAGTTTACATTAAAATCCTTGGTTCTGTTTAACAAGGAATGAATCATGCTCGCCTTGGCATACATTTCATTATTGTTTAGTTCTGCTTTTACTTCTGGCATAATGTCTGAATTATCTAAAATGGCTTGTGCAAAATATTGAGTGCTCACTGCTACAAGTTTAACTTTTTGGAACACTTTTGAATCATCTTTCTCATGAAATAACATCCTGTCACTAGTTTCATCATGCAGAACAAAGACCTCTTGTCTTTCGAAACTTGGCAAAAAGGGTATTCCAGAATCTTTTTTTGTTAATTTCTCACCCAAGAAAGTCGTTAAACCTGAGAAGCTCATTTCGTCACTAAGACCTGTAACCATCAACTTGGTCTCAATTACATGTTCCTGTGAGTTAATTAAAATTCTTTTTTCAATAGAGGCCTTGCCCTGTGTGGCTCTTCCAACAAATTCGTTGTCGGAAACTTTTTTTATTTCAAAATAAAGTGGGCTCTGTTTGCCTACAATATTTGTGGCAAAAGGTATTCCCTCTTGAGTAGATCCAATAATCATATTTTTACCGTCTCTACCCGAGTAGTCTTTTAATTCGATATTTCGTAGTCCCATGCCCTCTGAAGTAATATCAAAAGACCAAATATTGTCTTCAAAGTGTTCGCTAGTAAAATTCTTATTATTTTCGGCAATTTCGTCATTTTTAGATGAAATCTCTGGATTTTCCACTTTGTTTGCATCTAGAGACTTTTCTTTGGTTTTTTTCGCAGTCTCTGTGCCTGTTGTTGTAGCTTCTACATTGTTGACACTGTTTTCTTTATATAAATTAGGGTATTTTTTCTGCAAATGCATTTGCCAACCCACCCAACAAAGACCTACCAGAACGACAGCAATGATCGTTTTTGAATCTAAAAAGCTTTGATTCTGCCCTTGGTTAGTGGCCATTTTCTGTTTCCTTTCTAAATGTTTTTGGTACGGGGTCATAACCTTGTCCACCCCAAGGATGACATCTCGCCAATCTTTTAATCGTTAGATAAAAAGCAAATAATGGGCTATGGACATGAAACGCATTCTCGGCATAGACCGAACAGCTTGGTTCGAATCGACACTGACCACCCGTAAAGGGTGAGATAAAAAAGCGATAAATTTTTAAAACTAAAAGTGCAATTTTATTTGTCCAGCTTTTTAAAAAATCTATCAATAGTTTTGTTAAACTCATCATGATTTAAATTCTTATAAAATTCTTTGTCTTTACGCTTAAAAACTATATTTATGTCCATGGGCCTGACATTTGTACTCGCCAGTTTCTTGCGCAAAAATTCTCGACACCATCTTTTGAGCCTATTTCTTGTAACCGCAGTTCCAACATATCTAGCTAAAGTCCAACCGCAGCGCACCTGATCTTGATTGTTTTTACAAACATTCACTATCATCCAGTGGCTTGGATATACACGCTGGCCTTTTTCATACAATTTTTGAAAGTCTGAACGGCTCTTAAGGGTTTCGAGTTGTTGTTTATTTCCCACCCACTGTTACCGATAGGGTTTTTCTGCCCTTGCTTCTTCTTCTAGCTAAAACTTCACGCCCATCTTTTGTTGCCATTCGCAACCTAAAGCCATGGGTTGTTTTTTTTCTTTTGCGGCTGGGCTGATATGTTCTTTTCATGCTCCCTCTCCATCACGACGACTAATAACGTCAATTTATGTGTTAAATTAAGAACCCGCAATTAATCATAGACCTTATTTGGCGTCAAGAGATTGAAAGAATTCTAGAGCCATGATACTTACTTTCCACTTTGTATCTTTTTTAGGGGCATGTGGGGAACTCTATGGTCAGTGCAGATTTTTGGAACAATATAAAAACTTCAGTAAAAATGAAGAATTCTAAAAATATGCCTCTTCAAATGTGGTTTAACCCTACCAGTTTAATACAAGTAGAAGAAGACCCTGTAAGTGGCAAAAGATTTCGTTTAGGGGTTCCAACAGAATTACATAAGTATTGGATATCAGAGAACTTATTAGAATTAATAACCGCCGAAATCAGTGCAAAAGTAGAAGGTCGTTTTGAGTTGGAGTTAGTGGTGACTGGCAATAACGAGGAGGGCCCTTCTGCAGATAAGCAGGGCGAGTTATTAAATGCCCCCGGTGCTATTGAAAAACCTGTCGTCGAAAATGAAAAATGGTCTCAAAAAAAAGATTTGGTTATTCAAGCAAATAATATCCATAAAAACAGAGACGCTTTAAATGTGGAATATACATTTTCTACATTTGTTGTGGGTCGAAACAACGAATTTGCTCATGCGGCGTCCTATAATATATCTAAAAATCCAGGGGCAGATAACTACAACCCCCTATTTATTTGTGGCCCAACGGGCATGGGGAAAACTCACCTACTGAATGCTGTTGGTAATTACATTCGTGATAACTTCCCACATCTAAAAATCAGTTACCTATCTGCTGAAAAATTTTTAAATGAGTGTATTTCCAGTATTCGTCGCAATGAAATGGATAAATTTCGCAAAAAATACCGCCACAACTGTGATGTTTTGCTAATAGATGATGTCCAAATTCTTGGTCGAGGACAGGCGGTTCAAGAAGAGTTCTTTTATACTTTGAATGAGTTTTTTGACAATGGTCAGCAAGTCGTGGTCGCCAGTGATAGGATGCCGAAAGATATTATCGGCCTGGAAGACCGAATCCGCACACGTTTAGAATGGGGACTTATCGCCGATATTCAAATGCCAGACATAGAAACCCGGGTAGCTATTTTAAAATACAAAGCAGAAAGACGCGGTATTCGTTTGCCCAATGAAGTTGTAAGTTACATAGCGCGTATTTCTAAAAGGTCGATTCGTGAATTAGAGGGAAATTTAAATAAAGTTAAAATGTTTTCTGAACTTCAAGGTCTGAGCATAAGCCTCGATTTGGTAAAAAAAGTTTTGGCTGTTCACGACGAAACTGTCACCATCACTACCGATGAAATTAAAAAAATTAGCGCAGAGCATTTTAAAATTAAATTGAATGATCTCAACAGTAAGAGCCGCACCAAGTCAATTGTCACCGCCAGACAAGTCGCCATGTATTTTATTAAAAAACACTTGGATAAATCTTATGTAGATATAGGTAGAAACTTTGGTGGCAGGGATCATACTACAGTTATGAACGCGCTGCGAAGAATTGAAGATCAACAGAACAAAAATTTGGATTTAAAGAGAGATATCGAGGAGATAGAAGCCAAAATCCACAATATCACAGGGCTGTGAATTGTGGATGTGGAAAAATATGAGGAAAAGATGGTGGAAATGTGTAAAAGTTGTTTTTATCCACAGAAAGGGCTTTTCAAATAAAGCAATTAGGGTGTATTTTTCCACAGCAAAAGGCCTGTATATTTAGGAGCTTAGGTGAAATTTGGAGTTTTCAACAGACCTACTACTACTACTTATTTATTTATTAATCTAGATAGCTATTAATTGAGGGAACAATTATGAAAGTAAAAATTCAAAAGTCGGGCTTAGTAGGTTTATTAGCTAAGGCACAAAATATTGTAGAAAAGCGCAACACAATGCCTATTCTTGTAAATGTTTTAATGGACGCTGAGAAATCGACATTAAAGGTTTTTGCAACAAATCTTGAAGTGAGTTTAACCGATGAAGTTGAAGTTAAAGTTGTCGAACCAGGTCGAGTGGCGGTCAATGCAAAGAGTTTGTTTGATATTGTAAAAGAATTGCCAGATGGCGAAGTCACCTTAGAGAAACAAACTAACAATTGGCTACTTGTTACTCAGGGTAAGGCTGTATTTAATATTGTTGGTATTAGTCCCGAAGAGTATCCTGTCTTTCCTACTTACAACACTAAAGAATTTATGAAAATAGACGCAATTGTGCTTTCTGAAATGATTGAAAAAACAATTTATAGCGTTTCCAACGATGAAACCCGTTATCACTTGAATGGTGTATACTTTGAACGTTCAGTTGAGCAGGGCGTGCCAACATATAAAATGGTTGCCACAGATGGTCACCGTTTAAGTTTGGTCAGTCGCTCCGGCAGTGAACAAGATAATAACGAAGCCTTTAACGAGGGAGTGATTATCCCCCGTAAAGGATTAAATGAAATTCGTAAATTACTAGAGGGTGTTGAAGGTCAGTTTGAGTTGGCTTTAGAGGGAGCTCAACTTATTGTGAGAAAAGACAAAACGGTGCTTATGATTCGTTTAATTGAAGGAAAATATCCCAATTATAAACAGCTTATTCCACAAAACTTAAAAGAAAACGTCTCACTCAACAGAGATTTATTACTTTCTTCTTTAAAACGAGTTTCTTTGCTTTCTAATCAAAAATCCAAAGGTGTTACTTTTAGTATTACGAAAGGTAAAATGGAAATAACATCCAACAATCCTGAATTGGGCGAGGCCCATGAAGAAATTGAAATTAATTATGGCGGTGTAGATTTAAAAATTGGTTTTAATGCCAAATATATTCTGGATGTGCTTAGCAGTATGGATGAGGAAGAAGTCAGTTTTGAGTTGAAAGATCAATTGTCACCAGGTTTGATGCGCCCCCACCACGATAAGAATTACACCTGCGTGATTATGCCAATGAGAATTTAGAATATTAATTTGTGAAACTTACCAAGTTAAAACAAAATCAATTTCGAAACATAAGAATGTCACAAATAGAATTTGATTCTAATGTGACACTTTTTATTGGTGATAATGGTCAAGGCAAAACGAATATTATTGAAGCCGTTTATTTAGCCATTACTGGAAAATCTTTTCGACCTGGCAAGCCTGATCTTTTTGTTAAAAAAGGAACTCATCAAGCTTTTATTGAGTTAAACATAATTCACAACCAACTCAAAGAGTCACTTAAATGTGAAATAAATAATAATAAAAAAAGCGTATATTTAAATAACAAACGTGTATCAGCACCAAAAATACAAGCCCGTTTTCCTGTAGTGTTGTTTAGCCCAGAAAGCCTTTCAGCAATAAAAGAAGGCCCAGAGCTGCGAAGAAATCTTGTAGACGAGCTATTAATTTCTCACAATCCCAAAAATAGTGGTTTATTGGCTGATTTTAATAATTGTTTAAGAAACAGAAACAAACTCTTAAAAAATCGACTTGCAGAAAAAATATTAGAGTCGGAGTTTAGTGATGTTCTTACAAGTTTAGATCAAAGTTTTTTACCACTTGCAGCAAAAGTGACTACGGAACGAATTTCTGCTCTTAAAAATATTGAAAATGATTTTTGTACAGCCACTCAGTTTATTCTTGATATTCCCAACACAAAAGTGTCCGTGGATTACATAATATCCTCTCAATCGGCCCTTCAATTTGGAGACAAAGAAGTTTATTATGCACTGCTTAATAGACAGAGAGAGCTACTCTCAGCAGAGAAAGACTCAGGAATGACTTTGTTTGGACCACAACGGCATGATATTCAGTTCCTTTTTGATCAACTCGATGCTAAATATTATTGTTCACAAGGACAGCAAAGAACTCTAATTTTAGCTTTTAAGATGGCACAAATGATGTATCATTGTAGGGTTCACAAAAGCTATCCCTTGTTGCTTTTAGATGATGTTTTATCAGAATTAGATCCTACAAAAAGGAATCTACTGATAAGTTATTTAAAACAATTAGATACTCAGATCTTACTAACAACAACGGATCTTGAGTTTCCAATAGCTTTTGGAAGTGAAAAGTTAACTGTGTATAAAGTTAACCAGGGAGATATAATTAAAAATGGCGAATGATCAATTGGTAACACCATCGAGTGGCTCAAATTATGACTCTGGTTCCATACAAGTACTAGAAGGCTTAGAAGCTGTTCGCAAAAGACCCGGTATGTATATCGGTGATACCTCAACAAGAGGCTACCACCATCTTGTTTATGAAGTTGTTGATAACTCTGTGGACGAAGCTCTTGCAGGTTTTTGCAAGACAGTAAAAATCACAATTCATGCTGATGGCTCCATTACCATTGAAGATGATGGTCGCGGAATCCCTGTAAACAAACATGCAAAAATGAATAAATCTGCCTTGGAAGTGGTAATGACCGTTTTGCATGCAGGTGGAAAATTTAATAGTGATTCTTATAAAGTCTCTGGGGGTCTTCATGGCGTAGGCGCATCGGTAGTAAATGCTTTATCTAGCCGATGTATTGTGGAAGTTAAACGAGAGGGACATATTTGGAAGCAATCCTACGAAAAAGGAGTGCCCCTAGCTTCTGTTGAAAAAATAGGAGACACTTCTAAATCGGGAACAAAAGTTACATTCAAACCAGACAGAGAAATTTTTAAAGATGAGACTATTCATTTTGAATTTAGCACCTTAGCTACTCGTTTTAGAGAATTAGCATTTTTAAATGCTGGTTTGCACATTCAATTAGAAGACGAAAGGACCAATAAAAAGCAAGATTTTCAATATTCAGATGGTATTGCAGAGTTTGTTAAACACCTCAATGAAGCAAAGAAAAAAATTCATAACGATGTAATTTTATTTAAGGGTGAAAAAGACAATATAGAAGTCGAAATCGCAATGCAATGGAACGATTCCTATTCGGAATCCATCTACACTTATTGCAACAACATTAACACCATTGAGGGTGGGACTCACTTAATTGGTTTTCGCGGAGCCTTAACTCGATCAACCAATTCGTATGCTGGAACCCAAAATTTATTAAAAAATTTAGGTGGAAATTTAGATGGTGATGATATTCGCGAAGGCTTGGCTGCCGTTATATCGGTAAAAATAATGGAGCCACAGTTTGAGGGCCAGACAAAAACAAAACTTGGCAACAGTGAAGTCAAAGGAGTTGTTGAAAGTTTAGTTAATGAAAAACTTTCAGATTGGTTTGATAGAAATCCCAATCCAGCAAAAAGTATTATTGGCAAATGTGTAGATGCCGCCAGCGCCCGATTAGCAGCGAGAAAAGCAAGAGATTTAGCTAGAAGAAAAACCGCTTTAGATAGTGGCTCCCTACCTGGTAAAATGGCGGACTGTCAAGAAAGAGATCCTGCATTGTGTGAATTGTATTTGGTTGAGGGAGATTCGGCGGGTGGTTCTGCTAAACAAGCTCGTGACAGAAAAACACAAGCCGTGTTGCCATTGCGTGGAAAAATTTTAAATGTAGAAAAAGCAAGATTTGATAAAATGCTTTCCAATGAAGAAATAAAAACATTAATTTCCGCCATTGGTGCTGGGATAGGCAAAGACAACGTCGATATAGAAAAAACACGCTATCATAAAATTATTATTATGACGGATGCTGATGTGGATGGTTCACATATACGCACCCTTCTTCTGACCTTCTTTTACAGACAGTTGCCACAAATTATTGAGCGCGGTTACATGTACATTGCCCAACCACCACTCTACAAAGTTAAAAAAGGTAAAGATGAGAATTACCTTAAAGATGAGAAAGCTCTTGGTGAATATTTAGCTAACAATTGCGTAAGTAAACTTGAGTTAGTTAACCTTAAAGAGGGAACTACCGAAGAGGAAATGAAAACCTTTATTGTTCAAATTGATAGATTTGAAAAACTATTAAACAGCTTAGAGAGTAGATTTGATAAAGATGTTCTTAAATTTTATATAGAAAAGTCTCAAAGACTTACCGATTTATTAAAAAGTGAAAATAACATTCAGCAAATTTTCCAATTGTTTCAAACGTGGGCCAAGAAAAATCCCATCAAGGGAATTACTGAAACGGCTATAGAAACAGAAAAAGAAGATGAGTATGGGTGTACAAAATTTATAATTAAAACTACTAAATTCGGTTTAAAAACAAAAAGTGTTTTTGACTATAAGTTTGCCGAATCCTCAGAGTGGTCAGAGCTCAAAGAGTACTGGATGAAAATCACAATGGTGGTGGATTTGCCTATACAAGTTAAAGAGGGCACAGAAATAAATGTGTTTAGCGATTATGTAGAATTTTATAAATATGCAATGGAAGTGAGTAAAAAAGGACTCTATATTCAGCGCTATAAAGGTTTGGGAGAAATGAACCCAGAGCAACTTTGGGATACAACATTAAATCCAGAAAATAGAAATTTATTGAGAGTCACCATTGATGATGCCATGAGTGCAGACGAAACATTTAGTGTATTGATGGGTGAACAAGTGGAGCCAAGAAGAAAATTCATAGATGACAATGCTTTGCTTGCTAGAGGGCTGGACGTTTAAGAGGTAAAATGGAAACTACGGATGTAAGTCGCGTTACGAACGTTGATATAAATAAAGAAATGAGAGAGGCCTATTTACAATACTCTATGAGTGTGATTGTAGGTCGCGCACTTCCAGATGTTCGCGATGGCTTGAAGCCCGTTCATCGACGTATTTTGTTTGCAATGCATGAGCTCAACAACGTACACAATAAGCCCTATAAAAAATCGGCACGTATAGTTGGGGATGTCATAGGTAAATACCATCCACATGGTGATATGGCAGTTTATGATTCTATTGTTAGAATGGCTCAGGACTTCTCACTCCGCTATCCCCTTGTAGATGGTCAAGGAAACTTTGGTTCTATAGACGGAGATGCTGCAGCTGCACATCGTTATACTGAAATTCGAATGACACCGCTGTCAGAAGAAATCTTAATCGACATAGATAAAGAAACAGTTTCATGGGGACCCAACTATGATGATTCTTTACAGATACCACTGGTTCTTCCCGCGAAAGTGCCCAATTTATTAATAAACGGAAGCGCAGGAATTGCTGTTGGAATGGCAACCAACATTCCTCCACACAATATGAGTGAAGTTATTGAGGGTTGCCTTAAGCTAATTGAAAATTCTGAAATCACAATTGATGAGCTAATTAAAATTATTCCAGGCCCTGATTTCCCAACCTCTGGAATCATTGCTGGTAGGAGTGGAATTATCTCCGCCTACAAAAAAGGTCGAGGAATTATAACAATTAAAGCCGTTGCGGATATAGAAACGCTAAAAGGCGACCGAGAACAAATTATTGTTTCTGAACTTCCTTATCAAGTGAATAAAGCCAAACTAATTGAAAGCATAGCGGCTTTGGTTCGTGATAAAAAAGTAGAAGGGATTTCCGACATTAGGGATGAATCTTCTCGAGAGGGAATGCGAGTTGTAATTACTTTAAAGAGAAATGAAAATGCCCAAGTGATACTTAATCGCTTATATAAGTTTACACAACTTCAAGTGAGCTTTGGTATTATTATGTTGGCCTTAGATAATAAAAATCAGCCAACGACATTTAATTTAAAGTCCATGCTAGAAGCCTTTATTAGCCATAGGAAAGACGTAGTTACTCGACGTTGTATTTTTGAACTTAAGAAGGCCGAAGCTAGGGCTCATATTCTTGAAGGTCTTAAAAAAGCCCTCGATGAAATTGATGAAGTTATAAAAATAATTCGTGCCTCCAAAGAAGCTACTGTTGCAAAAGATAGCTTAATAGAAAGATTTAAATTTAGTGATAAACAAGCTCAAGCCATTTTGGATATGCGCTTACAGAGACTTACTGGACTTGAGCGACAAAAAATTCTTGATGAACTTGCTGCAATTCAAAAACAAATTGAATGGTTGAAAATGGTTCTTGGAGATAGCAATGAGATATTTAAAATTATTGCTGAAGAACTAAGAGATATTAAAAAAAGATTTGGTGATCCAAGAAAAACAAAAATAGAAGCCGACTCATCAGAAATTGAAGTGGAAGATTTAATTGCAGAAGAAGAAATGATAGTTTCGGTAACTAATGATGGTTATATAAAAAGAATTTCTTCAGAAGAGTATCGCCTTCAAAAAAGAGGGGGCAAAGGCACCAAGGGAGCGGACAACAGAGATGAAGACTACGTTTGGAAAATATTTTCAGCAAACACTCTAACGAGTCTTCTTGTCTTCACGGATAGAGGAAAGCTTTATTGGCAAAAAGTTTATAAGCTACCTTTGGGAAGTCGTACTTCGAAGGGAAAAAATATTGCAAACGTAGTTCAACTTTCTTCTGGAGAAAAAGTAAAAGCTATATTGCCGGTAAATAATTTTAATCCAGAAGAGTTTGTAATTGTTGTTACAGAAAAAGGCATTGCTAAGAAAACATCACTAGAGGCCTTTTCTAGACCAAGACCTTCTGGAATTATTGCTCTCACTACAGACCTTGAAGACAATGTAATGGACGCAAAAATTTGCAATAACACCAGCCATATTTTTATAACAACACGCCAAGGAATGTCGATTCGGTTTAACCAAAGTAACGTCAGACCAATGGGAAGAACAGCGCGTGGCGTAAAAGCAGTAACTCTTGGCAAGGATGATGTTGTTGTTGGCATGGAAGTCATTCCTCATGACTCCGATCAAACCATATTAATTGTGACTTCTTGCGGATATGGAAAAAGAACCTCCATGAAAGAGTATCGCTCACAAAGTCGTGGCGGCGTGGGAATTATTACGCAAAAAATTACCGACAAGGTGGGCGAAGTTATAGGAGCAAGGTTAGTAGTTGATAATCAACACCTGATGTTAACTACTAACAATGGGCAATCTATACGAATGATGTGTTCAGACATTTCTACCGTTGGAAGAAATACTCAGGGCGTCCGACTCATTAACCTTAAGTCAGGTGAGTTTGTAACTTCCATGGCGATTTTGGACGATGAAGAGGATAAGTAAAATAGCAGGAGGAGAATGAAAAAAATTTTCCTCTTTGTTATATTTTCCACAAACATTCTTTTTATGCAAACTGGCTGTGGATTCTATTTTCAAGATATTGAATATAAAAGAGCCAAAGATGCAGCAAAATCTAACAAATATAAAGATGCACTATTTCATTATACTAGAGTAATTAAAAAATCACCCGAGAGAGCACAATCATTAAAAGCTGCCAATGAGGCAGCGAGAATTGCACTTTTGAATACAAAAGATTTTTATGCGGCTATATCTTTTTTAGAGTTTATTGTTTTGTATTCACAAGAAACAGAAAAAAGAAGCAAGGCCCAAGAGCAAATAGCGTTTATTTATTTTGATCGCCTCAATGATTATGAAAGTGCCATAAAAGAATATAGTAGGCTATTAGCACTGCCCCTGGAAAACTTAAAGAAAATTGAATTTAAATTTAAAGTTGCCAAAGCCTTTTATTATTTAAATAAATTTTCTCAATCCGTTTTAGAGCTGGACTCACTTTTGAAACAAAAGCTTACGGACGAAGACGTTTTTGCAGTTAGACTTTTTAAAGCCAATGTATTATTAACAAAAAAAGATTTTGATAGAGCCATAGAAGAGTATGAACTTTTACTAGAAGAATTCCCGGAGAAATCTGTAAAGGAGAAATTAGATTTGGTTGTTGCCGTGGCTTATGAAGATAAAAATGAATTTCATAAGGCCATTGAAACTCTTGAAAAAATGAAAGAAAAATCTGAAGATCCAGACTTTATTGAAATAAAAATAAAAAGATTAAAGGAAAGAATTTCCAATCAACCAAAAAAGAAAGAACGATATAGTAAATGAAAAAAAATAAGAGCATTGTTTTTGCTGGAATGGGATTTGAGCTTGCGGGCTTAATTATTGGAGGGCTTTTTTTTGGTCAGCATCTAGATAAAAGTTATAATTTGAAAGGACTTGCTACTGCTGGAATCACTTTTGCAGTTCTTTTAAGTTGGCTAGTTCACCTTGTATTTTTATTAAAAAAATATCAAGAACCTGATACTGAAACAATAATCGATAAAAACGATGCCTGATAAAATTATATTTAAAATTTTTATTTATTGGCTACTTTCTTCACTTGTACTTTTGGTGGGCGTATACAGTTTTTGGGACCTGAATGATGCGCTGAGCTGTATGGCGGGGGAAATTCTTGTTGGTTTTAATCTTTTAGCTCTTATTTGGGCTTGGCAGCGCATCTTTGAGAGAAAAGGACTTGCCTTAGCTGTTGGTGTCATTGTATTTAAGTACGCGATTTTAATAACTTCCATATATTTTCTAATTGCCTACCAGAAAGTAAGTGCATTTGGTTTTTTAATGGGATGTGGTGTTTTGATTTTTGTGATGGCTATGATAGCTTTCGATTATAAGAAGCAAAATATTAGTTAGTTATAAAGAAAAGAGAAGGATTTGGTACATTTTAATTGGACACAATTAATTCCTAGTGTTGGTCATGACTACATTCATATTGCGACAGCTCTAGTTGCTGGACTGCTACTTATTCTTATCAGTTTAGTTGCTCGAGCAGCTTTGGGCACAAACGAAAAGGCCATTGCTCCTGCTAATAAGTTTTCTATCAAAGGTTTTTTTGAAGTTTTTATTGAGGCAATTGCAGGAATATCCGACATGGTAATTGGCAAGGAAGGACGTAAATTTGTTCCTATGTTTGCCACTATATTCTTATATATTTGGTTCAATAACCTCATTGGTTTATTACCGGGAATGACTGCCGCAACAGATAATATAAATACAACAGTTGCAGTGGGTTTGTTTAGCTTTGTTGCCTATAATGCCTATGGCATTAAAGAGCATGGAGTAGCTTACCTAAAACATTTTATGGGACCATTATTGTGGTTAGCGCCTCTTATGTTCATAATAGAAATTATTGGTCATATTGTTCGACCCATGAGTTTGGGTTTACGTTTACAAGGAAATATGACTGGAGATCACACGGTTCTAAGTATTTTTCTGGATTTAGCACCATTTCCATTTGTAAATGAAACTTTATTAGCAGCCTTGCCAATTCCTGTTATATTTTATTTTTTAGGTATGTTTGTCTGCACAATGCAGGCCTTTGTTTTTACCATGTTAAGCATGATTTATGTTTCAATGGCTATTTCACACGATCACTAAGGAGAATTAAGATGAAAAAGGCTTTTTATAGTTTGGCGACTTTTTTTGCAGCAGTTCCGGCATTTGCAATGGAAGAAACGACCTCCGGCGGAGGATATATCGCAATGGCAGCTGGAATCACTATTGGTGTTGCAGCTCTTGGCGGCGCTCTTGGACAGGGCAAAGTTGGATCTTCTGCAATGGAAGGTATTGCAAGAAATCCTCAAGCTCAAAAAGAAATGTTTGTGCCAATGATCATTGGACTAGCTCTTATTGAGTCACTAGTCATTTACGCCCTAGTTATTGCCTTCCAATTAGTTGGAAAATTATAATATTTAAAACATTGGACAAAAGGTGAATATAGCCTTTAGTCCAATGTATTTTAGCTCGTCTATTATATCTAAATAAAAATTTAATATTTGCCGATCAAACTTAGTAATATCTTAGTATTTACGGGCAAATATAAACTATGGCAGATGAAACTCTACAAAAAAATGAACCAGTGGATATTGAATCAATCAAGGTATCCATTTTACTCATTGTGAAAAATAAATCCCAGTTTGGTTCCATAATTCAATTCTTAAACCGAAGAGAGTGGCAATGTACCGTTGTTACAACAATGAATGAGGCCATCACCAGTTTATCAAGGGATCAGCCAGATTTTGTATTTATAAGCTTCAATCATCCAAACCCCAAAATGATGAGGCTTCCAGGGGTTTTGTCTCAGGCTTTTAATGCAGAATGTGTTGGATTTTGTGAAACTCCAGATTTAAAAACAGAGAGCCGCTTAACTGCCTCTAGAATTAAATACAAGTTAGTAGGAGCTGCGTCTGGACCAAGTATTCACAGAAGAGTTAAACAAATTTTATCAGAAATTTATGGTGTGGCGGATTCAGAAAACAAAGATAGAGTTTCTAGTTTATATGATGACCAAAATCAAAATAGTATAACTACCGTTAAAGGAGCAGACAAAAAAAGCAATACCATACAAATCAAAACTGAACCCCACGAAATGGGCCCCTCATCGCGAAAAGGGCTAGCTTATATTCCAAACAGTCAAAAGAAAAAAAGCAAAGATCAAAGTGAACTAATGAAACGGTTGCAAAGTGCATTGTCTGAAAATGAGGACAATGAGAGCCAGGATGCCGAAGCTGATAATGCTGAAGAGAACATGGCCAGTACTTTGAATAAGAATAAAAACAAGGAAGACAACATCCAGCAAGAAAAAACGGCCAACTCAGAAGGGACGGGTTTACATAAGGGAGAGAGTGAAAATACTGAATTGAATTTACAAAAAGGTCAGAGAGACACGGGTGGGAGTCTTATTTTAGAAGGTCAAGATTCAAAAAGAAATTCAAAAATTATGGACGGAGACTCTCAAAAAACCAAAAATTATCATAATAGACCGGAGGAACTGGATTTAAATAATAATAAAACGTTTGATACAGACGAACTAACTAAGAATGGAGTTAAGAACGAAAATCAATATAATCAAGAAAACAAAGAAAAAATAAGCACTGTAAATAAAAGTAAAGAAAATATAATCAGCGAAAAAAACATATTACCAGAGGAGCAGTCGTTCTTACAAAAAGCGATCATTAAGGCGACGGATCAACTAGAATCATCAGAAAAATTTGAAAATTTGGATTTAAAAAGAACTAAGGTCTTGGGGGCATTACCTATTAGTGGAGAAGGTTTAAATGGGTATATTTTGGTTTGCTCTACGGTTCTTGAAAATGTGAGCTTAAAACAGCTAACAAAATTTAAAGAGTTTTTAGATATAGAATTTAAAAAACTAGGAAAAAAAATAAATTTATATTCAGAATTGTTAATTAATACTATTGAAGTAGATGCCATAGATTGGACAGAACAAAGGGCGGAATACAATTTAGAAAAAGAATTTGGCAAAGGATATCTAATAATTTCTTTTATGAAAACAGAATACAAAGTTCCTAAACTGGAGTTAGATAAAGAGAAAAACAAATTAGTCATTCCTCATGAGTCTATTGTTGCCAGCAGTGAATTGAATTTTAATGCTTATATATACTTAGATAAAAACAAAAAATTTATTACCTATGGTAAAAAAGGTCGATCATTATCAAAAAAACAAATTGAAAATCTAATATCCAATAAGAAAACCCTTTATATTAATCAACAGGCCGAAAAGGAGTTTAAACAATACTTTTCTACCGGAGTCGTAAACGATTTAATAGAATCTTATTTGAAGAAAGATGAGAAAAAAGTAAGTTAGTTGGGCAGATATTGAAATAAAGGGGCTTATGCCCATAAGCCCCTAAAGACCACAAATATACCCACATACCTGTGGACTCTAATATAATATCGGCAAAAGCCGTAACGCACTTTAGCGCAGCAACTAGAGTAAAGGCTGGATGATATCTTCAATATGTTTAGTAATTCTTTTTAAGCCTTCTTCTGAAGAGGATTCATACCTTACAACTAAAACCGGCTGCGTATTGGAGGCACGAACCAAGGCCCAGCCGTCTTCATAACTTATACGAATACCATCAATTAAATTAATACCATAGGAGGAATTCTCGAAAGCTTTTTTAACTTCTTCCACAATTTTTATTTTTTTAATCTCTGTTGTATCAATTCGAATCTCGGGTGTGCTATAGGCTTTTGGCAGAGTTAAAAGCTCTCTAAAATTCTTTCCCTCTTCGGCCAAAATTTCTATTATACGGAGGCCAGCGTAGGGAGCGTCATCATATCCGTAATTCCTGTCATTGAAAAAGATATGGCCACTCATTTCACCACCAAAAGGAGCATTCTCTTTTCTAACCTTATCTTTAATTAAAGAATGCCCAGTTTTCCACATAATGGGTTGCCCACCATGTTTCTCAATGTAATCAAAAATTCTATCTGAGCACTTAACATCTCCAATTATTTTTTTTCCAGGATTTTTTTTCAGAACAGCTCTTGCACAAAAAGCGAGAAGTTCATCTCCGTAAATCATATTTCCTTCATGGTCTACCAAACCAATGCGATCGGCATCACCATCAAAACCTATTCCAATAAGTGCACCCACTTCTTTTACTTTTTCTGCTAACTGAACTAAATTTTTCTCTACAGTTGGGTCTGGGTGATGATTGGGAAAGTTTCCGTCTGGCTCCTCAAACAAAATATATGGTTTTAAACCAACGGACTCATATAGCTTTCTAACAACACTTCCAGCAGCCCCGTTGCCGCAATCAACAACGAATGGGATATTTCTTAAAATTCCAAATTCTTCTTTATAACGAGAATAATAAGAAGGAAAAATGTCATAGTTTTCGGAAGAGCCGTCCTTATCTGCCACGAAACTTTTATCTAAAATAATTTTTTCTAGCTCTTTTATTTCTGAGCCATGAATCGTAGTTTTTCCTACGGAAATCTTAAAACCATTATAATCAGGTGGGTTGTGACTCCCGGTGACCATTATAGATCCAACGACATCTTTTACTGTAAAGGTCGAAAAATAACTTATAGGTGTAGTTACAAGTCCAAGCTTAAGAACTTTACAACCCTTTTTTGTTAGACCATGAGTTAAACTCTTAACAATATCGGGGCTAGACAATCTTGCGTCATTACCGATGGTTATAACCGGATGATCTAATTGAGTTTTTCTTTGAATCATTGTGGCATAAGCTTGTCCTAACATCTCTGCAAAATCCGTATCAAAATCTTTATTAAAAACACCTCTAATGTCATATTCTCTAAAAATATCTGAACTCATTTTCATAATTTCACCTTTTTATTGTGTTTATAGCATATTTTATGGCTTCCAACATAGAGCTGGAATTAGCTATATTTTTATTAAAAATATCCTTTGCAGTTCCGTGATCAACACTTACACGGGTAAAGGGTAAACCTAAGGTAATGTGAATACCTGTCTCCTGTCCATGAATAATTTTAAAAGGAATTAATCCTTGGTCATGATACAAACAAACAAATAGACTATACTTAGACCAATTCTCTTTCATAAAAGCAGCGTCGGGAACAAGTGGACCTACAAGGGATTGCCGACTTGATTGTTGCTTTTTAACGAAAGGTTTAATCAGGTCGAACTCTTCATTACCAATTAGGCCGCTGTCGCTCGCATGTGGGTTGAGGCCCAAAATAGCAATAGGTTTTTTGTTATGCGGAGGGAGAAGTTGGGACCTAAAAGCTTTAGCTGCAAGAAAGGACTTATGTAAAAGTTCAAAGTTTAAGCGGTCGGCCACCTTTTTTAAAGGTATATGGTCGGTAACTAAAAGCACATTAAAACATGAACCTTTAAAAGCCATAAACAAATCTTTATTTTTAGTTATTCGTTTTAACAAACCTGTATGTCCCATTACTTTCAATCCAGAATTAATAAATAATGGCTTTGAAATAGGTCCTGTAACAAGTGCATCCTCTGGATTTTCCATACACTCATGAACACACTCTTTAAACCAAAAAGGTGCTTCAGCGGAAGAACAAATATCAATTAAAGTATTTGAGTTTATGGAATTAAATTTTTTTCCAATTTGATTTAACTGACTAAAGGTAGATCGTTTGAATTTTTGATCAAGAAGTTTCGTCCATTTACTTGATTTATAAGAGCTCCTAAAAACAACAAATTGAAGCTGGGGCTGAGGTCCAAGTTTAAAAAGTGCTTTAGCTGCAACCTCAAGTCCAATGCCATCAGAATCGCCAGTAGTTATATAAATTCTTCTCATTTAAATATTTATTTTAATAAAGGCATCTTGTCTTTTGCGATCCAACCAATTGCTAAGCTGAAGTTGGAAAGCTTTTTCAAACAAGAGTGCTTGTATCTCTGGTTTTTTTACATCTAAATGCGGGTTAGGAATCAATTTCTTTTTATTAACTTTAACAATTTGATAATTTCCACCAGGGGCCATCATAACTTTAGTGTGCTCACCAGGCTTAAGGTTTTCTACCTGTTTAGCTAAAGATTTATTCATATCGGATAATTTAAAAACCCCAAGGTGCCCACCCTGGCTAAAATTAGGGTCTTCACTAAATTTTGAAGCTAAATCTGAAAAATCTTGTCCTTTTGATAATCGATTGTAAACTTCTATGGCCCTGCCTTCCGCCGCATCTGTTCCACCATTATCTTTTAGAAAAAGCATATGAGCTAATTCATATTCAAAATACTGACTATCATCTTTGTTCTTCGAATTTTTTAAATAATATTCTGTAATTTCATCATCAGAAATCTTAATTTTTGAGGAGACTTCCTTTTCAATTACATTTTGACGTTCAATGGTTGACTTTAAAAAATCCTGATATTCAGAAAAAGAGACCCCTTGATTTTTTAGAGCGGCAATTAACTGATCGCGAGAGATTCCATTTTTGCTAGCTATAGAGCGAATTTCTTTTTCGACTCGCTCAATGGTAGCCTCTAAGTTTTGTTTTTTGATTTCAGAGTCTATTAATCGCTCATTTATTAAATGATTAATTAATTCTTTTTGATCTTCTGTTATTTTTTTAGAATCAGAGACTTTTAACAAGGCATCGTCAACAAGCCCGCCTTTTTTAAGCTTTTCTTTATAGCTTACCAAATCGCTAAGCGTAATGATTTCTGAGTTTACAATGGCTACAATTCTTTCGATTATTTCAGCATGCGAAAATATTGGAAGTAAGAATATAGTTAGCAAAAATAATTTTTTCATATTTTTATCCCTTTGTTTCAGCATAAATAGATTGGATAAGTCCTTCATCTTTAAAAACCCGTGACTTTCTAAGCTCTGCTTCTAACCAATCAGAAAAAACTTTTTGCTTTTTCTGATCTATAAGTTTGTTTACAATAATGTCCTCTACACTTTTTAAATCGACAAGTCCGCCCTTTTTAATATTCAATATTTCTATAATATGAAAGCCAAAATTGCTTTTTAAAATTTTTGAGTTAAGTTTCACCCCGTCCTTATAAGCTTCATCAAAAACATCAGAGGTGCCCTTCTCTACCCAACCAACAAGTCCTTCTTCGCTTGCCTCGGGGGTTATGGAGAATTTTTTTGCTAAGTCACCAAATTTTCTGCCATTTTTTAATTCTTTGAAAATACGATTAGCGTTATTTTCTGTTTTTAAAACAATTTGACGGAGTTTCATTTGGTCTTTAGTGCGGAACTCTGCTGGGTTTTTTTGATAATATGATTTAATTTCTTCAGCTGTAGGCTTTTCGACTTTTGAAGTTATCTCATTTAATACGACTTTTTGTAATAAAGTGGAACGAAACTTTTTTTGCCAAACTTGAAAGCTTAATCCTTCTGTAGATAAAGCTCTTTTAAAGGATAGCTCATCTGGATAAGCACGTCGAAGCTTTTCAAACTCTTCTTTAACAAAAGAATCTTTTAATTGAACACCATTTTCTTGAGACCACTTAACAGCTAAAGCGTCCAAAATAAACTCATCTAAGACCTCATTTTTTGCCCGATTGAAAACACTTACATCTTTAGCGGTAAGAGCATCAAAGCTTTTTAGCTTTATTGCTAACTTTTCAGAAAACTCAGTGGCCTTCAACTCCAGTTGATCTACTTTAATTACAACTCTATTAGCCAATTTACTATTTGATCCCGTACAAGACAAAAGTCCAGTTATCATGGTAAAAATTAGGATTCTTTTTAAAAACATAAAAAATGAAATCATATTTCTATAAATTATTTAATACTAGTTAGGGCCTGTTCATTCTTTTTAATAGTATATTTTCTTTTTAAACCATCAAAGTATTTGTCAAAAAGCTCTTTTCTTTTTTCATCAAAAACAGCTGCGCGTATTTGTCGCTTATTTGCCTGACTATATTCTCTTCTTCCGGTCAATTTTATAATGTGAAATCCATATCGAGTTCGAATAAGACCCTTGGTTTCGCCAACCTTCATATTCATTGCTGCAGTATAATAAGTTGGGACTAGAGTAACTATAGATTGATAACCAATATCTCCACCCATTTCTTTGCTAATGTTGTCATCTGTGTATAATTTTACTAACTCTTCGAAGGGTCTCTTGCTTCTCCTAACTTCATCATAAATTTCTTTGGCTCTTTTTTCTGCCTCTCCAATTTGTTTCGCTGTAGCTCCGGGCTTAATTTCAACTAAAATGTGGCTCGTTCTGATTTCGGGATTTTTACGATAGTATTTTCTCATTTCATTTTCATTGATTTTTATATTCTCAACAGCAGTACCGATTGATTTTTCTATCAAGGCTTTGTAAATGACTTTGCGAAGTTCCTCTTTAACGATGGGATCTTCAGCTAGCTTGAGTTTCTCGGCCTCTTGAACGCCGACTTCGTATCGTATTAAATCTTCAAGAAAAATTTTAGGCTCAGGGGGATTGATTGCCTGTTTTTTTATGTCTTCATATTTTACTTTAAAATCATCTAGGGTTATCGTTTTATTTCCAACTGTTGCAACAGTTTCGGCATTTGAACCAATTGAATATAAAAAAGACCCGACTCCAATTAAAATGATCCACTTAAAACGCATGATACACCCCATGTATAATTCATTATTTAGGCTATCATTGCTCCGCATTTGCTGCAATGAGTTTAACAGCTTTATTGCGCGCTTCAAAAATCATTTCCCTTAATTTTTCCGCCAACTTAGGATCTTTGGTCAGATCTTGTTTGCCAAGGGGGGGCAGAGGCTGGTCAAAAGTCATAACTACTTGTTGAAAAGGCAGTGGAAAAAAAGTTTTATTCCAAGATTTCTCAAAAACAAAAGATCTTTTTGCCTTAACTCCAACAGGTACAATAATAGCATTTGTTAAGCGCGAGAGCTCAAAGACACCAGGTTTAACTTGATAAATAGGACCACGGGGGCCATCCACAGCCATTGATGCCACCCTCCCCTTACGAACCCAACGAACAAGACCCTTTAAGGCGCCGACGCCACCACGAGTTGAGGAGCCTCGAGACGTGTTTCCACCTAATTTATTGATTACAAAATCTATTAGCTGTCCATCTTTACTTGTTGAGGTCATAGTTACTAATTTAAAAATTTTTACTAAATGTAAAACAGCCAGCTCATCGCCATGCCAATGAGCTAAAATAACAGGGTCTTTATTGTCGAGGGCCTTTTGCACCTCGGGGGCGATAATTAATTTTTTTCGCCAGGAAGCTGAAACTAAACAATAAAAGCCCCAAACTATATAGGGCAATAAATATTTTTGGAACACTTTAGTTTAAAAGCTTTTTAAACTCTTCAGTGAGTTTGGGTACAACTTCAAATGCGTCACCGACAATGCCATAGGTAGCTTTCTGAAAAATGGGAGCTTCCGGGTCATTGTTAATGGCAACAATCACTTTGCTGGCACTCATGCCAGCCAAATGTTGAATGGCACCAGAAATTCCAACAGCAATGTAAAGCGTTGGTGCAACGGTTTTTCCAGTTTGACCCACTTGCATGCTGTGGGGAATCCATCCAGCATCACAAACAGCTCTTGAAGCTCCAATGGTTGCACCCAAAGTGTCAGCAAGTTCTTCTAACATTTTAAAATTGGCCGCTTCTTTAAGACCTCTTCCGCCGGAAACAATAATATTGGCCTCAGTGAGATCCAACTTTTCACTGGTACCTGTAACTACATCTTTTACAATTGTTTTCAAGTCTAAAATTGGCATTGAAACCTCAATGATTTCAGCTGTTGCAGAAGGGTCTGGCTCGCCAACGGGCAGTTGGTTGGGGCGAATAAGAATAATTTTTTTAACACCATCCTTAAATTTGACTGTAGCCGTACATTTTCCCGCATACATCGGACGTCTCACTGTTGTACCAGAAGAAAGATCTAATTCAGTACAATCACTAACTACAGCTGCATCAATTTTAGCAGCTAACCTAGGAAATAAATCTCTAGCCATCAAGGTAGAAGAAGCCAAAATAATTTCAAAGTTTTGATCTTTAAGAATATGGTTTAAGACTTCACTATAAGCCTGAGGATTATAATGTTTGAGTTTTTCATCTGTGCAAACAAAAACTTTTTTAGAACCATGTAGTGCTGGAAGATTTGATATGGACTTCCACTGGGGGCCCAAGACAACAGCCAATACATTTTTCCCAGTTTTTTTTGCTGCATTTAAAAGTTCCAAAGAACCTTTTTTTAACTCCCCTTTTTGACTTTCACAAAAAACAATTACATCTGACATCTTTACTCCTTTTTATATGACCTTGGCTTCTTCACGCAGGAGCTTTGTTAAGCTCTGCACTTGATTTTGCACGTCACCATCTAAAAATTTTACCGGTGGTTTCTCAGGTGGAAGCATGTAATCTACAAAATCTAATTTCTTTTCTGACTCATCAACACCTAAGCTTTTAAGATCTAATTCTTTTAATGGTTTTTTCTTAGCTTTCATGATTCCAGGTAAGCTGGCATATCGGGGCTGATTTAAACCTTTATTGGCAGCAATAATCGAAGGACCAAAAAGTTGAACGATCTCACGACTGCCACCCTCTACTTCTCTCTCAACTTGGTACTGATTATCTTTTGCTTCAAACTTAGAAACCACTGTCGCATGTGGGAGCCCTAAAAATTCAGCTAATTGCTGGCTAACGCTGGAAGCATTGTCATCAATGGCCAGCTTTCCTGTAAAAATCAGATGAGGAACTCCCTCTCCAGATATGGCCTTGGCTAGAGCTTTGGCTGTTACATAACTATCAAGAGATTCTGGGGCATCGATAGCAATTCCGTCATCAGCCCCCATAGCTAATGCTGTTCGCAGTGTTTCGATCACTCTTTTTTTAGGCCCTAAACTTACTGCTGTTACAGTGGCCTGTGGATGGGCTTGCTTATATTTTAAGGCTTCTTCAACAGCGTATTCGTCATATGGATTCATAACCCATTTTACACCAGTGGTATCAATAAAACTTTTATCCGCATTGAGCTTGATCTTTGTTTCCGTGTCGGGGACTTGTTTAATACATACAAATATTTTCATTATTTAGACTCCCTCTATATTATACTCCGTCTTTAAACAGTATTTCTAATATATAGATCATTTATATAATGGACTCATTTGAAAATGACAATCCACCACCAAAAGCTGCGCCGCAGCTTCTAGACACTGACATTCTTTAGGTGTATTTTAATTAGATCTTACATAAGGAATAACTTTCGATGCATAAAAAATCTTCTTATTTTTGTAGTTCTATAGGAATGAAGCAACTTGTTGGGCTTACAGGTATTTTTCTCAGCCTATTTGTTCTAACTCATATGCTAGGAAATTTATTAATATTTGTGAGCCAGGAAGCTTACAACATGTATGGTCATGCGATAACTTCTAATCCTGCCATTTATTTAGCAGAGGCGGGATTGCTTTTGCTGTTTTTTGTTCATATGGGATTGGCAATAAAACTCACCCTTATAAACAAATGTGCTCGACCACAGGCCTATGCTTTAGATGCCGAGGGAGAAAAGGGTACAAGTTTTGTGCAAAAAACAATGATATATCAAGGAATCATAATTTTTACTTTTGTAGTTTGGCACCTTATTACTTTTAAATATGGCCCTCACTATGATTATACAAGTCTTCAAACAGGTGTCGTTGTAAGAGATCTTTATAGGTTGATTATTGAAATTTTCCAAAGCCCACTTTATGTTGTTGGGTACTCAGCTTGTTTAATAGTTTTAGGATTACATCTCAGCCATGGTTTGAGCTCTTCAATTAGAACACTTGGCTTCAATCATCCCAAGTATGACCCTAAAGTTAGAATTGTAGGTGCAGCTTATGCGTTTTTAGTTTTGGCGGGATTTTTAATGCAGCCAATATATGTTTATTTTATTCATAAATCTTAAGGATACAACGACATGA
>JACKAN010000018.1 GCA_020635055.1 Pseudobdellovibrionaceae bacterium | reverse complement strand
AGCAAACACTCCCCTTTCAATTAAAAAACGTATTTGTTTAATGCTTTCATTTTCAGTGAAATCCACTCGCATCCACATTTTAGCATGATAATTAAAAGCCACGGAGTGCATGTAAAGTTGTCGCTTTGCTTCATTGTAATCAATTTTTTTAATATGATCACTGACCTTTTCTAAGTTATTAAAATCTTTTGCAATTTTATAGGCCAGATCCACAGACCGATGAACCAGGCCGACACCTTGCATTTCGATGGATTTTGTTTTCTGTCCTTCAATTTCTTCGGTCTTCACACTCACTAAAATATCCCGATCTTTAATCTTCTCCAAAACTTGGGTTCGCTTTTCCCAAAAAGCCCCCCCCTTTATCTTGACCTCAGGGATATCGGCACGGACTTGGAAAGTAAGCAAAGCAGAAAAAAAAATTAAAAGAAGTGACTTCATTGTAGTTTTCAGTAATTCATTAAATACTTGTGATGGAGGAGAGTCAACTTATGTCCAAAAAATGGCAACAACAACTTCCTATGTACGCCACTTATAGTCGAATTTTTATAGCTCCAATTTTAATGTTTATCTTGTATTTAAATCACAGTTATTCAGGTTATTTGTCAGCAGCGATTTTTATATTAGCCTCGCTCACGGACTGGCTAGATGGATACTGGGCAAGACTCTACAAAGCGGAAAGTGCCATGGGAAAATTTATGGACCCCATTGCCGATAAGCTTTTAGTCCTTGCTGCTTTAATTATGCTCTTGCATTACGGGGACGTAGACCCCTGGATGGTTTTTATTTTACTAGCTAGAGATATTTTTATTGGCGGCATTCGCTCAGTGGCAGCTGCAAATTCGGTAATTATTTCTGCAAAGCCCTTTGGCAAATGGAAAACTGCAATACAAATGATCGCCATCCCCTTTATTTTTGTAAAAGAAATAGGTCCTTTTCCTGTACAAGATTGGGGATATTGGGCTCTTTGGGTGAGTGTTGTTTTGAGTTTAATATCTGGCATTCAGTACACATGGGGTTATTACGCTGGTCGTCAGGATACAAATTAAAGTATTGAATATACAGGTAAAAATAAGGTTTGATGGGTAGCAATGGAATTTTTTAAAGCTAATTTATGGGAAATCCGTGAGTCTTCAAGTTTAAGATTTCTCGGGCTTATACTCAATATCGGGCAGGCTATTTTTCTTTATGCATGGTGGAGTAAAGCCCCCTTGTTCAATGGGCAAAATCCTGTGTGCTGGGGTTTTCTGCCGAACTGTCAGGAATTGGTAATTGCAACACCTGCAAATGCAAAATTTTTGTTAAGTATTTATGCTTTTTTAATAGCTTTGAGTTTTTTAAGCTTTGCCACAGACAGAGTTCTTTCTCTTGGTGGTTTTAGCTTGTTGAGTGCAACTGTAATTAATACGATTTTTGTGGCCTATGATTCCAGCTTAAGTAGCAACACCAATAGTTTGGTCGTTTTTTTAAGTTTGTTTTTTATCCTTGTTCCACAAAAATTACGTGTCACTAAGTTAGTTATTATTTCTAGTTACTTTATTTGGGGAATTCTAAAAATTAACAATGAATGGCTTGCCGGTTATTGGTTAAGCAAAAACTTGAATTTTTTCATTCCTCCAAAGGGTATAGAATGGATTGCCGCCACAAGTCTTTTTGCGGAACTCGTAGCGCCACTATTTCTATTATCAAAACATAATCAAAGGTTTTACACTGGTATAGGCTTACTCTTTGTTTACAACATATTTAAGGGTTATGTGGAGGGCTGGGAAAGCGCTGCTATTCTATTACTGTTTATTTTGTATTTTATTTTTGCACATGCAGAAGAAGAAAAAGAAGCCCGTGAAGCCATATACCGCTCCTATATACGACCCGAGCCCAGTAAGATGTGGGTTTTTGCTATTGCCCTTATTTTTCTGGGATTTCAAATTTTCCCGCAGGGCTTTTTTGCTGGCTCATCAAAGTTAGAATGGCCTTTACAATATATTAGAAATCCAATTCCCATTGAGTGTAAGTACCACACATTCATCCTATATAAACAAGGAATTTCTCACCATAACAATGAAGCCTTAGAAAGCTATAATGAAAAAATGAAATGCAATAATACAATTTACCTCAACAATGCTAAACAACTTTGTAGTCAATTCTCGGAGCAACCCGATTTTATGGGTGTTTCTGTGTATTTTTTAAAAAGAGTGGTCTCACAAAAAGAATTCACTCGGGTTTATGAAATTGATAATCTTTGCAATAATGTTTCCCGTAATGAATTTGGAGGAAACTAATGTACACTTATCGCCGTCGCAGTGAAGGCTTCCTAATCACATTGATGCTTCTGTTTTCAACAGCCATTATTTATGGAATTTATGTATACAACCCCTATTTTATGAATAGAAAACCACTTTCAGAAAGCTTATCTGAAAATCAAAACCACACTTTAACTATTCCTGAATCAAAAATGGAATCTGAGGGCCTTGGACCTTGGAACTTCATAGAATCACTCAATCTATCGCGAACTTATGTTTACAATTCTGATTATGAAAGTGACGTCACTTATGTGCGTGAAGCTTCAATTAAACTTCCTATAAGTGTAAATAAAAATTCTGTAGCTCCCCTTTGGACTGGAGACGAATCTGGCCATTACTACACTTACCCCCATGAACTTGTTAAGACTGATTTCAACAATGAAAGGTCTTGGTTTTTTCGCAGTCATGAAAAAGACAAGTTTATGACTTCACCAGTTGTTGGAAGTCACTATTTATTTATCACAACCGAAAGTGGACTTATCTATAAACTTAATAAAATAAATGGGAAGCTTATTTGGTTGATTAAATATCCTGGACAGCTTTTTAATAATTTTCTGCCCTACAATTCATTTTTATTTTTTATTACTAAAGAAGCCACAGAGGAATTCTATATTAATAAAATCAATGGTCAAACCGGAGAGTTGCAATGGAAAGAACCACTGATAGGTTTTACTAGCCCTAGCGAGTTAACCATTAATGAAGCTTTGAAACTTCTTCTTGTTACTGATCCCAATGGTTCACTTTTGAGTATAGATTTAAATAATGGAAATGCTTATTGGCAGAAGAAAAAACTTGGGAATATTACAACTCCTGCCAGTACCATTGGTGAATCTGCTTATGTCGCTAACGACGAAGGCATGGCTATGAGTTTAAACTTGAAAAAGAAACAAATTTCTTGGGAATACAAATTACCTACCCCCGCAGTTTCTAGTTTTACATATGTTCCCTCCTATGGACTCATCGCAGTTTTAACTGAAAATGGTTATTTACAAACCATCGAGGCTAGGACCGGCGAAGGACATTGGCGTTACAACACAGGTTTAGTACAGAATAACACCAAACTCTTTTCCATTCGGATGAATAGCAAGGGGATTAAAAAATATAAACTCAATTGGAGTCATAAAGGTTGGGTTCTTATAAGCCCTTGTGGTGATGATAGACTTTGTGTTTTCAACCCAGAAAAGGGACAACTTGTTAATCGCATTCGTTTGCGTGGTCAAATGTCACAACATTTACCTTTGTTTATAAATCAAAAAATGTATGCTCTTCTGAAGAATCCGGAAAAACTACCTTGGGTGAAATCGGATGAACCTGAACCCAATTTCTCTATGGGCGAGTATAAGGTTTACAATGCACCCGCGGTTTCAAATAAACCTGAGGCTGAAACAACTGAAACTATTGAAGAATAATAAGTTTGACAAAAATTATTGAAATCAGTAGATTGTCATTTCTCGACGCGGGAGTAGCTCAGTTGATAGAGCGTCGCCTTGCCAAGGCGAAGGTCGCGGGTTTGAATCCCGTCTCCCGCTCCAATTTACCCAAGGGTATTTTGAGGAAATTTCCTAACACACTGATCTCATTGAAAACCTAAGACTAAGGTCATTTTAGGGATTCTTTCTTTATATTTCTCCGTTTTTCTTTCGTTGGCTTGTTCGAGGCTTGTTTTTGGCTTGCTTGTTCATGCAAATTTCAACGCACTGAATTTTGTCGCGCCAAATTCGTAAGTCACTGATTCGCCTGAGTAAACTTTCTGAGCTTTGAATTGCCCCAGATTGCTACTCAAATCGAATCAGACAAGAACAAAACCAGCTACAGAGCCTCGTCTTTTGCTGTCTCCATTTTGAATTGTTTAAACGTAAACAACAAAGGAGACCCAATGGAAAGAATCAAACTTAAACGTGGAGGAAGGCATAACATTCGTGTCATTACAGATGACATCATTGCCTTACGAAGAATGAGAATATCTCGAAAAATTTCTCGTGTGGATGCGGGGAAAGCTATAGGCGTATCTGCAAAGACTATTGAACGCATAGAAAACGGCAGACATAACATTTCCGACGAAAGAATGAAGCAGCTCATTCGTCGCTATCGTTACACTCTGGAGGAATTTCGTCACATTTTAGAGGGGAAAATTGTACTTCCCGACCTTCCTGCAAGGTCTATTTATAAAACGAAACGCACACCAAGAATCGAAGGCAGGAAGTATCAAAAGATAATTTCTAAAGAAGCTAGGGTCTTGAAGGCCATTCGCAAACTTCGTAAGCTCACAAGACCACAAGCTGCCGAACTATGTGGCCTTTCTCGCAGTGTAATTGACCACTGGGAAAATGGCCGCGTGAACCTTCCCAGCGAGAGAATTAAAACTGAAATCCGAAATTAAGATAAGCGTTACGAGCCCAAAAACACCATTTAGTGAAAATATAAACAGAATTTTCCGTGAAAATTCTGAAGGTGCATAGGTTTGTCTAGAATTCGGGTTTACCTCGCTTTTTGGGAGTAGTGATTCATACTTTGGCGAGCTACTCGACTGGGCCAAAGAGCATTGACCACAATATGAGGCCTTTAGGGCTTATGCTCTCGCCCTTAGTGATGTGGCTATTTAGTTGGGGTAGCACGGATCTTTCGATCCTGTCGCATGGTTCAAACCCTTTGCCGACCAAATCCAAAACTCAAAGCGAACTCCAAATTTTTTATTTGATTGTCAAAGAGCTTGTTCCGCTCTCGGGACTTAATCTCTATGCCGTTGAGCAGTACAGCGGAACTATTACTGGCTGTGACCGCCATGCCTCTAGAAATGCGCTCACCTCTCTTAAAAATTTTGCTTTTACTTTTAGAGTTAATTGACGAGATCCGGTTAACACTTGAGCCGGTGCCGTTAGAAGTTTACGCCTTAGTTTTTTTGCAAAATGCGGTTTATCTGGTTGCTCCAGTAATGCCGCCCAGCGGATGAGGTTTTGAGCAATGAGTACAAATAAAAAGTAAACTTCATTGGCCGACATTTTTAAGCAAGGCAAGTGTTTGGCATCAAAGCCTATCTTAAACTCTTTAATCATATTTTCCACATCTGCACGCGGACGATATCTCTCTATCACTGACTGATAGCTTCGTTGACTCAAATCATAGTTAGTGGCTACGGCATGGTAGTGAAAGTGTCCGCATGCCACTCCAAAGACCTCATCTTCTCGCCATTGTTTTTTTATTACTACCGGGAACATGAGTTTTTTATCAGACCAGCTCGGGCGCCAGTGCCAACGATTTACATAACACTCTGCGGGCTCTTGTTTTTTACGTTTTAATTTTTTTAATTCTTCTGGGCCGTACTCCCACTCAACCCATGTCTTTGAATCCTCATCAATTTGTGTATGCCAGTTAATAGTTGTAAATCGTCTATATAGCCCACATTTTCAAATTTAAAATAACTGTTAAATTGTATTAAGTAACAACCAAACACATGGAGGTGTTAGAATGGATATGGAAATATTAAGAAAAAAGATAAGTACATTTCGAGGAAAAAGTGGACGAGTTCGAATTACAGATGACCAGTTGTATATGGAAATTTTATCAGCTTGGGAGCAGTGGTCAGGAACGACAAAAGATTTTTATAAATCTGTTGGTGTGAGTAAGACGGGTATGGCAGGAATAATAGGAAAAGCCAAGCGCATGCGTAGAGAAGGTCACTTTCCAGTTGAGACATTTAAGGAAGTACGAGTGGAATCACCCACAACAAGTGAAGACAACAGCAAGTCGCCGATAACGATGAAGTGGGAAAGGGGAAGGGTGATTCGCTTTTCCCAGGTAGACCAGTTGGTGGAATTTTTAAATAAAGTGGAGAAAAAGGTGGCATGATAGCGATTAATCGCAGAACCAAGATTTATGTAAGTAAAGAGCCAACGGACATGCGGGCCAGTTACGACACCTTGTTTAGCAAGACAAAGAATGTGCTGGAGAAGGATCCCTTCTCTGGCCATTTATTTGTTTTTATAAATAAGAGGCGTAATGCTTGTAAATGTCTTTTCTATGATGGTACGGGTTTAGTGCTGATATGCAAACGAATGGAGCGAGGCCTTTTTAGTCGCATCAATCCATTTTACGATAAAGAGGTTGTACTAACACAGGCGGAGTTTTCTTTATTTTTTGAGGGTGCAGATTTAGAGAAAAGATTTATTGAAAGTCCAAGTGAGATTAAAAAGATAAATAAAAATAAATGCCGCAGTGGGAGCGAGTTGCAAGAAACATTGATATAATTATTTAATAATTGTTAATGAATCAACAACAATTATTTTCCCCAGTTCCCCGTCATAAACTCGAGTCACTGTCTAAAGAAGAGATGCTTGAGTTTATTGATCTGCAAGGGCGAGTTATAGATACAATCAATAAAGATAATGATCGTTTGAGGGTTGCCAATAACGAGCTCAAACAAAAAACTTTATATATAGAAGAGCAGTACATCACGATAAAGAATAAATTTTTTGGCAAGAGTTCAGAAAAGCAAGCAAGTGCTGAAGACAAGAGAAAGCATCAAAATAAAAACCGCAAGAAGAAAAAGAAAGTTCAACTTCCGTCCCTTCGTTATTCGGATGCGCCACTTATTGAGCGCGAAGTAGAGTTACAAGATTTACCTAGCTGTAAGTGCTGTGGAACAGAGATGAAAGACTCAGGGATGACAGAAAACAGTGAATTTATAACAGTTATTCCCTCTCAATATGTAGTTATCCGTCAGAAGCGCCATAAATATAGATGTGGTAAGTGCCATGGGGATATAGTAACAGCGCCCGCCCCTCCGAGAATAAAGCCCGGTTCAAGTTACAGTGATGATATGATTATAGATGTAGCGGTGAGTAAGTACTGTGATCTTATTCCCGTGGAGCGTTATGTGGGCATGGCTAAGAGAAATGGTTTATTAGACTTACCCCCACAAAGTTTAATAGAGTTAACACATGTATTGGCCGATTTTACAAAGGGTGCCTACGATAAATTAAAAAAAGAAGTTAGTTCAGAGAAAGTTCTTCACGCCGATGAGACACCTCATCGGATGTTAGAGAGGAATTACAATAAAAGTTGGTATTTGTGGGGATTTTCTACACGAATGAGCTGTTATTTTGAGATCCATGATACGAGAAGTGGTGATGTGGCCTCGAAGATTTTAAAGGACTCAGCCTGTGAGTTTTTAGTAAGTGATGTGTTCTCTGGTTATGGCAAAGCAGTAAAAGTGAGTAATGTCCACCGCAAAGCAGAAAAATTAGTTTTAATAAAAAATGTTTATTGTAATGCTCATGCCCGGAGAAAATTTAAAGACTCAGAAAATAAGTTCCCAGAAGAGGCAAAACTGTTCATAGAGATTTATGGCAAAATCTATCGATTGAATAAAATGACGAAACGTTGGCCACATAAAACACAGCGGTTGAGAAAACTCATGTTGCCCTTATTTGAAGAAATAAAGTCAAGATCTATGGAGACGTCAGGTGGCTACTCAACAAAAAGTTCTATAGGTAAAGCAATGAGTTACTTTCTGAAAAACTATGAGGGACTTACATTATTTTTAGGGAATCCATTAATACCAATAGATAATAACTCCCAAGAGAGTTTACTGCGCAATCCAGTTATAGGCAGGAAAACTTGGTTAGGCACCCACTCAAAACGAGGGGCAGAAACCAATGCGATATTGTTCTCATTAGTAGAGTCGTGCAAATTAAATAAGGTGAACCCAAGAGAATATTTTAAAAAACTGGTCCAAGATCTGCACAGTGGCAAGGAGCCCTATACCCCCAAAGATTACGCACACTTGCAAAAGTAGTGTGTGTCACGTCGACGATTTACTAATAGTTTTAGGAGCGGCTATGGTGAATGACGCCTGATGTGCCTGACAGGCTAGAACAAAGTCCTCTATTAAAAAAGCCGAATCACCGCTAACGTGAGCCACTTTTTCAAATGGATTTTTTATTTTTTTACCACGCAGAGGGGACAATACTTGGTCTAATAACTCGACGGGATGACCTTTAGGGTGAGCGGCCGGCAAGAGCTCTCCGGCAAAGCAAAAACCTAGTTCATCGAAAATTGTTAAAGAAGAGTAACCAAAGACGAACTTTTCACGGGAGGTCTTCATCCAACCCACACCTTCCATCTTACGGCCCGTTTGCTCGTGAGCTGTGCCGTCGATTTTAAAATGGGGAAGCTCTTCCCCCTTATGAGGGTGGACTTTACGGGTATGTGCTCGCAGGGTGTAGCCCATAGTTGTTAAAAACTTTTTTAATGCGTTGATGTGCTCTTTTTCAAACCTGCGCAAATAATTTCCCAGTGTTTTAGGTGTTGGAACTTTACCGTCAAAAAGTTCTTCCAAAAGTTCGTCATCATCAAATTCCTCAATATCTTCGATACTGTCATGACCACTGAGAAGACTAGCTATGAGCAGTAAGCTCAAACCGTAATTGCCAAATGAGCGATTACTCCCATCTTCTGGTAAACACTTAGCCAACTCTTTACCCAAGCTTGTTGAATCAAAAATATGCAGCAATGCCTGAAGGCCGCCCCTAGAGACGATAGCTTTGTTACTCACCTCATAACGAGGGGCAGGGATAAAAAGAGACTTTTTAGAATGTTTGTCATGATGCATAGGCATTGGTTCTACCTCGAAAGTTTTGTGGCTTATAGAACTTATTTTGTTTTCACGAGAATTGTGAATGAATACCACACTTGAAAAATACCGCAGCCCCTTAAGCAATGCGGCTTAGGAAGATTTTAAACATTTTTCTATTTTCCGATCTCAGTTAAAACAATCGTAGAGTCCTGGGGAAGCACTCTAGATGATTTCAATTATCTAATGGAGCAACCCATTTTAAGAGATGAAACCGTCGAAAAGTGTCAAAAAATCATTGAAAAATTAAGCATTGAGCAGCTTCAAGCAGTCAATGCTCTTTTACAAACTTTTGCAGCCTAAGAAATGAGGAGAAATAAAATGAAAAATACAAATGCATTAAACCAAGCTAAGAAAAGTAACATTTCTCAATCTTCGACTATGAGAGTGAGGGGTGATATTTGCTCCAAATTAAATGTTGAAGTTGAACAATTAAATAAAGCTAAAAAGGGCTCAAAGAAAATTTCTCCATCGGATATTTTGGAGGCCTTGATTCCACTGATTGACGATGAAATAAGAGCTGCAATCTTATCTAAAACTGTAACCAGCGAAGACCGCCAAAAAGTAGCTTTTTCCAATTACAGAAAGAAACACAAAGATATATCTAAAGGTGATTTTTTAGAATTGATTCAATACGGGGAAATCCAAATCAATGATTACCTCCCAGAAAACATGAAACGACAAATAGGCTCTACTGATCTGCTACAAGGGGAAAATAAAAATGTGGCCTAAGTACATAAATACAGGGGGCTTTTCGGTCCCCTGTATTTGCACGAAAAAACTCGGCACTTCAATTATTGACAATGTAACGCATTTTGGTTACACTTACGGAGGTAACATTGAAAACGATTAAAATGTTACAGCTACCCAATGGCAGAGTCCCTTTCAGGGAATGGGCAGATGGACTCTCGCCAAAGGATAGAATTAAAATTTTAGTTTATGTAGACAGAGCCGCTTACGGTGGCTCAAAAAAGAATATTAAAGCACTAGGAGATAAGCTTTTTGAGATTAAAATTGATTACGGCCCTGGCTATCGAGTGTACTTTGGTGAAACTGATAATTCTATAATTCTCGTTTTACTCGGTGGCGATAAATCAACTCAAAAAAGGGATATTTTGAAAGCTAGAAAATATTGGAGCGAGTATGCCTTATAGAACAGAGTCTTTTGACGCATATTTATCTGAGCAACTTCAAAACCCAGAGATGGCAAAAGAATTTTTGCTTTCCTCAATGGAAGGAGAAGACAGCTTAAATCTTATTGATGCATTAAAAAGAACAATTTCCTGCATGGGAATTAAGGAGTTTTCTGAAATATCAGGAATACACAGACACAGTATTTCCAGGATGCTGTCACAAGATGATATTCCAAAAATAGAAACTCTTAATAACTACTTAGCCCCCTTCCACCTTCGAGTAAAAATACAGGTGGAAGATGTGGCTTGAATCGTTGAAATAACTGGAAATAGGAGGAAATATGTCTCTGATAAATGATTTAATGAAAGGATTGATTGTATTAGCTCTTTTGGCTCTTATTCAAAATGGCTTTTCCGTAAAAAAGATGGCCGAGAGAGCGGTCAATGCCCACAAAAAGGGGCTAACGAGCTATCAGGCTTATTCAAATAAGTTGACGGATTATAAGCCCTAAATTTGATCCCAAAGCTTATTCAACCAACTCAAAGCCGTAGGGTCTTTCGCTAAAACCTTAACTGATTGACTACAAGAATACGGACATCCAGTAACATTTAAAGTCTTAAGCCCACTCGATTCTACAAAGTATTCTGGCAAATAAGCGAGAGCCAAGCCATCTTTGATAAGGTTCTCCATTAATTTTAACCCGCATACTTTGTATTTAATTTTCCTCGGAAATTTATCGTCTCTCCAACCGTCGATACTATCTGACTTTGCAATCTTTCCTAAAATTGCGGTATCGGGAGCGACAAAAGGATATTTTAGAACTTCATCAATTGGAATTTTCCTATTGTGAGCCCTGCTCTTTAAAAGAGGATGTAATGGAGAGGCACAGGTCTTAAAGTCAACTTTTGCGATAATTTTTGACACAACATTTTTTGGAGGTTCATGGGTAACAATTGCTAAATGAGCTTCGCCATCAAGAACCTGTTGGATAGCTATAGATTCAGGGCGAATCAAAAATTGAACCCTCGCATTTGGGATAAGATCGTCAATTTTTTTTGCTATTTGAATGCCGTAAGATGTTTGTAAAATTTCTTCAGAGGAAATGTATATATTGACGCTTCCAACATCCGGCCCTTGCAACTCAAGTTTCACATCTTCCTCAAGAGCAACAATATCTGCGGCTCGTTTTTTAAGGTGTCTACCTTCTGGTGTAAGACGAATGCCACGCCCAGCCTTAAAAAACAGTGGTGTTCCAAGCTCTGTTTCAAGCCTAGATACTGCCTTACTCAATGATCCCGCAGATACATGAATGTTTTCTGCGGCTCGATTAACATTTTCGACTTGAGCCACTGCCAAAAAATATTTTAACTCAAACATTTCCATAATCGAAATATATATTTCGATTTCATTTCTTTTTCAACATCATTTTTTAGGCTACAAGAGTTTTTAGATGGGAGGCCAATATGAAGCCAAATAGATGGACAGACTATAAATTTAAGAATGGCAAAACTGCAAAGAATCGTGTCGTAGTGCCTCCAATGGCGTCTCAAACTGCCGATACTCTTGGTTTTGTGACTAAAAAAACGATTCAACACTATGAGGAACTTTCTAATAGTGGGGCTGGAATAATATTTGCCGAGTACACCTATATTCATCAAAGTGGTAAAAAAGGAGAGCCGAATCAACTTGCAGTAGATGACGACTCCAAAATTGCTGGTTTAAGCGAAATTTCTCATGCCATTCATAAAAGTGGAGCACTTGCTGGCCTTCAAATTGTTCATGTTGGCGGAAAAACCAGCTCTGCATTGACTGGCTTACCCTTATTGGGTCCAAGTTCCATTCCTATTCCAGTCAAAGGTCAGGAACTTGAGACACCCAAGAAAATGAGTGCAAATGGAATCGAAGAGATGATTGGTTGGTATATTCAAGCTGCAAGGCGAGCAGAAATTGCTGGCTTTGATATTGTTGAGCTTCATGCAGCGCATGGCTATGGGCTTAACCAATGGCTATCCCCAATTACAAATCATCGAGATGATGAGTTTGGCGGTGATATTATTGGAAGATCGAATTTACTTCTTCAAATAGTATCTCAGATAAAGCAATTGTTTCCTAATCTACTTGTCGCAGCAAGAATGCCCGCACAAGATCATTTTGCTCAAGGCTTGCAGCCAACGGATATGAGATGGGTGGCACAGAAGCTAGAAAATATTGGAATTGATCTTATTGACATTTCCTCTGGAATCGGAGGTTGGAGAAGGCCCAGGGGAATTAATGGTCAAGGCTACTTAGTTTCAGATGCAGCCCAAATCAAACAAGCCATAACCATACCCGTGATTGGTGTGGGAGGCATTCAAGAAGGAAGTTTCATAGACGAAATTCTTCTTGAGCAGAAAGTGGATTTTGCAGCTGTTGGCAGAGCCATTCTTAAAGAACCAAGCTTATGGAAGGAAATAAACTTGGAGGGCTTGTCCTATGTGGCAAACGCAGCTCTATGAACATAGCTAAGAAAATGAAAAAAGTACGAGAAACCCGTGGCATGACCATGAAAGAAACAGCTCAAAAAATTGGTGTGTCGGCTTCGACTTATCGAGATTGGGAATATGGGAGAAAAATCCCAGTATCACATGCGACAAAGATAGCGGAGGTTCTGTCAATTTCTCTTTCTGATCTTGTGGGTGAAATTAGCCCAAAGAATCGAGGACAGTTATTGGAAGCAATTAGCTTGATCGAGGAGGCATTAAAAAAACTTAAAGATTGTTAGTGGCAAACCACTTTTCAAGTCGGTTTGTCGCTTTAAATTGGATATTTTTAAAAACTGATGTTAATGGAAATAAATTTAAAATTGGGAGAAAAAAATGAAAGCACTATTATTGATAACAACCTTATTTATGTATATGGCTCCTAGCCTGAAAGCAAATGCAGCCTGTATTCCTCATGGAGTAGCTGAATCGGAAGTCTCAGGGCGAACTTATGTTTTGGAGAATAGTCCAAACCCAGAATATCCTATTTATCTTACTTTTGGCGACTCCAGTGATTTAACAGCAGGATATGGAAGTGCTTTAGATGGCCATCCTGGGGGTGAGTATCACTATCGAGGAAACTGCCACGGTGAAATTATTGTGACTTTTACTTCGTACTTTGGATCAAATCCAGAACCTAAAGAAGTTCTGCATTTACGTCCAACTGATTCAGAATATTTTCTTTTACGATCCGTGTATGATGTTGAAACTGTGTTTAAAATCGTAATCGACTAAATAATAAAGAGGGGGAAACTAAAAATGAAATACCTAATTTTTGCATTAATCGCATGCTCAACATTAAGTGCTTATGCAAGACCGCATTGTGTCGGCACTTGCACTCTCATTGGACCAAATATTCATGAAACCCAAACAGTTAGTTACTTCGATGACTTTCTTGAGCAAGGATTTCATATTGGAAATTTAGACGGTCATGAGATTTCGGGTTCATTTTCATATCAAGGTGGTGGCTACTGTGGAAAACTTATATCGGTCGGTGTTTCTGTAGATGGAAAAAGATATAGCTGGAAAGGTAACGAAGTTATTTTCAGTATAGCGGAGAATATTTATAAATTCTCCTGTGAGTACAAAGGATGGGGTTTTTAAATTTAAAGAAAAATAAATTATCTTACAAAAACTTTGAAGAACTTTTCTTTAACTCATCCACTACAGTCTGATGAAGCTTGGAGTAAAATGGTTGAGCATGGTAATGGAGACAAACTTCTAAATCAAAAGGCTTGTAACCTTTAGAAATATTAATTGATGCATCTTTCTTTACCAAATGTTCCGACATGACAGCCTTCCCTAAGCCCATGCGGACACCATCAATAATTCCGTAGCAATCGTCAAAGTAAGACCGCCTATATTTTGGCGGTTTTTTCTTTTGAGACCTGAAAAAATTTTCTGTGGCTATATCTTTTGTGTCATTATCTAAAAAAATGTCATCTCGGCTGAACTGCTTTCGTCCTTCAATGACAACAAAACGCTCCCTGCCAAGCAATTCGATTTCTACACCAGCCCTTTCAATACGATGATCTAAGATAATTAAATCAACTTCTGCACGATTCATCATTAAGGGTAATGCGTCCATTTGGTTACATATAAATTCACATAGAACATGAGGGTGTTTTTGCAGTAGAGGTGCTAGGGCTGGCATTACCACAGAGCGAAGCACTGAGGAGTAGGCACCAATTCTCACAATACCTGTTAATTCACGGCTCTTATTCGCAGATAAGTCATCTATTAGCTCACTCTCAAGAGAATTTCTTGTTTGGCAAAACCTCAAAAGCCTCTGTCCCTGTTCTGTAATTTTAGCTCCGCTCGGAGTCCTCAGAAAGAAGGTAAGGCCAAGCTCACTTTCTAAATTCTTTATTCTCTGGGATAGAGCCGATTGAGTAATATGAAGATTTTCAGCAGCTTTTGAAAAGCTCTCAGCTTTGGCTACAGCCATAAAAGCATCTAAATATAGCGATGATAAACTCATAAGCCATTAGATAAACCGATAGGCATATTAAATCAATCAATTTTTCTAAATTCTATATTTCGGGTATTTTTCTCAAAGGAATTAACCACACATAAGGAGAAAGAAACTATGAAATCAATTAAACTTATTGCCATAATGGCAACTATGATGATCGGGGGTATGGCTCAAGCAGATTATCTATGCAAAGCCTTCGATGGAAATCCAGCAATGGAAGTTCATGAAAAAGCATATACACGATTGGGAACTGATACAATGGTTGTTCTTGATACGCAAGAAACCAAAATTCTGCATGGAAATCTTGTGTTGGACGAGGGTTCACTCTTAAAAAAGAAAGTGATTGAATTTTATAACCCTGATGATTCATTAACCATTATTCAGCAACCAAAAGTTTGTGGACGAGGTTCTTGTGATTACGATTCTAGCCCAACAATCACAGCGAAGCTTGTTGTGTCAGATAAAACAACAATGTTTTCTTGCTATGAAACCAGTCTATAAAATTATTGCCTTGGCACTAATTATTGTGAGTACGGCTTTGGTCATCCTCTCCAAGGATGACCAAGCCATTTTTATTGAGTCCGAGGAATCAAAAACCATTAGTGGAAACCCCGTATTCAATAAAATAAAATGGATCAGCAAAAAAGATAAAGACATTTGGATGATGAACCAGAGTCATCACGGTGCTTTCGCTAATGATAGTGAATGAGATAGATTAGCCATTGTTATAGATAAAGCTAAAACACCTCATACTGCGAGATATTACCAACTGGAAACTGGCCCACTAGAATGGAACGATTCTCTTAAAGAAATCCAATTTAAGGTATCTTGCTACATGTGTCACAGCAATGGGCCAAGAGTAATTCGACCAAACTATAGCTCTCCATTTAATAAAACTACTCTCTGGGAGAAGCTTAAAATTACCTATTGGAATTTCAGAATTAAATCTTACGGCAGAGTAATTCCGCATCCTGACCATGAACGTATAGACAAAAAATTGACTAAGCCATTTAGGCTTCATTCTGTTTATGAAAACGAAAAGCTTGAAGTAAAGACTTGCATGAAATGTCACAAGGGAAATGGGTTTCTTGCTCGTGGCTATTTGACCCGCCAAAATATGCCCACAATAAAGTTTATGTTGGAAAGAGGATATATGCCACCTTTTGGGCTTTCTATGACCGATGAAGAGCAACAACAAATCCAGCAATTTTTGAGAGGTTTTTAAAAATGTTAGCCATTTTAACATCCGTAATATTATTTGGCTTAGTTCACCCAATAAGCAAAGTGATCTTAGATAGCGGGATTCCTTTAAGCTATTTTTGTATTTCCTATGTGGGTATTCGTTTTTTTATTCAACTCCCATTGTTTGTCAATTCAAGAGCCTTTGGAATACCTTCAAAAAAAATTATTTTACCATTGATTGCACTAGGAGTGTGCGGGGCAGGGCTGCAATTTTTTGAGTTCAAAGGAATTAATGAGGGGTTAAGTCCTGGACTGGTAACATTTGTGATGTTCTCGTATCCGATTTGGATAGTCATAGGTCAGTCATTATTTTTCAATAATGCCTCAACATTGGGTTCTTTTCTAAAAGTTATAGCCGGTAGCATCGGAATTTATTTTGTATGTAGAGATCACCTTGATCTTCAGGTTAAGAGTTGGTTTTCCATCGTCTACCCTCTTTTGGCCAGTATATTTATTGCCACTTGGATCTCCCTTTCAAACAGATTGAGAAAGCAAGGCGTTCCATCGTTACAACTGTCTCTATACTACGACTTATTTTCATTACTAACATTGCTTGTGCTACTTTTTCCTTCGTTAGGCCAAGGCTGGATGACTTTCTATCAATGGATAGTCATCCCATCAAATGCTATCTCTATTAGTTTGTATTCAATACTTATAGGTCTATTACCTAACCTTCTATTTTACTTCGGCAGCCGAACAACGTCAGCTATTGCTTGCGCAATGGCGATGGCTTTAGAGCCAGCCTTGTCAACAATGTACTCCTCAATTATTTGGGAAACCTCGCTAAGCTTATCGTTCTTTATAGGGGCCATATTTATTTTACTAGCAAACATGCCAATTCAAGCCCTTATTCAACATTTCAAGGAAAGATATAAAGATGAAGAGCCAAGACCTTTGTCATCGCTTGAAAAAATATAGAGAAGCCAAGGGCTTAAAAGTCCGTGAGGTCGCCGCACTTCTTGGGGTTTCGGTTAGCACCTATAGGGATTGGGAATACGGACGCTCAATTAAAGGCGAGCCCTACGAAAAATTGGCTGAAATCTATGGTGTCAGTGTTCACCAGTTATTAACCGGATATCAAGCAAGCCCGAAGGCCATTCTTGGAAAAATTGAGAAACTGGAAGCTGATCTCAAATTTTTAAAAAGAGAGCTTGAATCGTTTTTCTGGAAGGGTTAGCAGGCTTTATACTGCAATATTTTTCATTATTTGATATATACAGTGTCATCTTGGGACATCATTTAAACTTATAGGGTGATCTCATTTATTAATTTTATTTAAGTCTTTTGATGTGAGAGAAAGACCTTGAGTAAAAATTTAAACAAGGAGATTGATTATGAAGACACTACATTCCTTAACTATCCTACTAGGATTGTTTTTTGGTTTTGCAATAAATGCCCAAGCACAAAGTATGCACCATCACAGTGATCCCCCTTCAGTTCATGGGATGCTCCTGTTTGGAAATGAAAAAATTTATCTCTCGCACTTGCCAATGTTTCATTCTCCCCATGATTATCAAGTCATCCTGGAAGCGGAGATAAGTGAACAGGATAGAGAAGCTTACCTCCAAGCAAAAAAGAATAAACCTAACGAAACTGTATATACACTTGTACCAGAAGTATTTGTTCTGCCAGAAATGGTAAATAACCCCAGAGCATTCAAAGCAAATATTTTTCAAGGACACTTTGAAAGAGGTGGCACTCCCATTACGGGAAGCATCACTGTTAACATCTCAAAAGTCATATATTTTAAAAAGTTTGAGCCAAACAATACGCATCCAGAAACAGTTAAATATATATATTTTGGTGACGTAAACGAAATCTTTGGAGCACACTTAATTAGTGCAAAACCTGATTTTGACCATATTGTTGAAGTAGGAACATCCCCTATGCTTCTTGAATTGCTAAGCTCCAAACCCTACGTTGAAGTTGAATTAACAGAACTTCAAAAGCAGACTCCGGTTAAGGCAGGATTTAGTCCGATAAGCTTTGCAATCACAGAGAGTGGCCCCATCGAACTCGATATTTACAAGATAGGAAAAAAACTCTATTTAGAATTTGGAGACTTATCCTTCTGAGGCTTAGCTTCAACTTTTAAATATTCCAGGTCGATCTCATGTACTTGATAAAATCTAAAAATTCCTTTCGCTTCTTTGCTGGAAGACTTGCTCCATAGGTAATCCACTCTATTTCTGATTGGTCCAAGGAGGACTTTTTATCTACCTGTAACAGAGAAGATATTAACGACGAGGCCGTTGCTCCTCTGCAAAGAGCAAGTCGAATGAGGGTTTCTGTAGACATTCCCCTTCTGTTGCGATTTTTTAGCTTTCTCAATGCCTCTGCACTTAATTTTGCTTTTTTTGCAAGACTCTCCAGCTCTTTTGGGGTCATTTCGTCGGGCAACAAGAAGTCCAACCAGCCATTAAAAACTCTTTCTGCATCTGAATCTATCTTCGACATTTAGGGCTCCTTAACTCGGTTTTTCCTAGATTATCTAATAAAATCAGACAGTTATAAATCAAACAATTGACCCGAAAAATGCTTTATACAGATCATTTGTTGTGATAAGTTGATTTCTCCAACTATTGGTTTTCATTGAATAAAGGAGCAAATGTTGTGGAAAGTAAATCGAGGGGTGCAGAAAGAGCCTTTTTAATAGAGCAGGTTTTTGACTCTTGGGAAGAGTACCAAGCCTACTATGAAGAAGCTTGCAAGGTATGGAGTGCGGTTGCTAAGCAGGACACAATCTTTGTATCAAGTTGAAACAAAAGGCTTATTAACAAGGTACCGATATGTACCTAAGGAGATAAGTTTATGTCGAAAAGAAAGCAATACAATTACAACCAAGTAGAGCGTCGGCAAATTGTAGATGATTACTATGCAAAAAAAATTACATCAGCCCAGTTAGCCAGTGAATATTCACTTGATGTCAGCGTCATCCACCGATGGAAATATGAATTGGATCGTCGCAAAAAAACAGAGAGAAAAGATGAATTATTATCTGATGGTCGAAGTGCTGAAGATGTTAAATATATCATGCAGCTGGAAGAGGAATTATCTGAATATAAAAAGCAATTAGGCCAAGCTATGTTCGAAAATGATCTTTTAAAAAAAGCTCACAGTTTACAACACAAGAAAAAATCCACTGGGTTAGAGATAATAAAAAAAGAATTGGCTCAATCAAAGGGGCGTGTAAAATGATAAAACTCAGTCCATCAACTTATTATTATAAAACTAAAAATTCACGTTCAGAAAAAGATAGGTTTGATGCTAATGTCAGGGCTGCCATTGAAGCAATACAAATTAAATTTCCAAAGAGTGGCTACCGTACAATGAAACATTATCTTAAACGTAAGGGTTATGTTTTAGGTGAAACCCGTTTAAGGCGTATTATGAAAGAAAATAACCTACAAGCGAAGATTAGAAAAAAATATTTTATAACTACACAGTCCAAACATGGAGAATTTATTTACCCCAATTTACTGCCAGAGCTTAGCATAACAGATATTAATCAAGTATGGGTTGCCGATATTACCTATATAAGAATATTAACTGGATTTGTTTTTTTAGCAGTAATAATGGATCTCTACTCAAGGAAAATAATTGGCTGGTCTATTTCAAAAAACATTGATCAAGATTTAACATTAAGTGCATTAGAGATGGCTATAACACTAAGAAATCCAAAAGCTGGAGTGATACATCATGCGGACCGTGGTGTTCAATATTTAAGTCAAAGTTATATAAAGAAATTAAATGATCATGAATTCCATATTTCATGTTCTAGAAAGGGGAACCCTTATGACAATGCCTTCTGTGAGAGTTTAATAAAGACAATAAAATCGAATGAAATTGATTTAAAACAATATAGAGACTTAAATGATGTATTAAATAATTTACCTGAGTTTATTACTACTGTGTATAATGCTGAACGTGTTCATTCAGCTCTAGGTTATTTAACGCCGGAAGAGTTTGAAAATAAATTAAAACATGATATGCATTTTTTAAACAAAAAGCATATTGTTATAACTTAAGAGGTTTTTGTACAGTCAAACGACCGCACTCCAACCGCATTTGTTGAAATTCCTCTTCAGGGATCATAGAAGGGCGAATCAATCCAAACCGATGAAGCTCCGCCAACCAATGAGAATCGTTCATGTCAGTTTTTCGACCAGGAACGTTTTTCACGTGGGCAGCTTGAGCTACGGCAAGACGAATGCCCATAGGAGTCCAAACATTATGCACAGGCTTCCAGTACACACCTGTTGACTCCATGGCAACATCTCGAACACCAAGCTCTAAAAGCTTTTGTCCACAAGCCATCAAATCTTCAGTGAATGTGTCGCATTCAAATTGAAGTGCCTCAGGCTCTTGATCAGCTTTCCCTCGTAGTACAGTAATAGCTAATATTTTTTTGTGAACGTCTACTCCCGCAACATGGGTTCGTAGGGCTTGCATTGTCTCCTCCTTTTTTGTCCTTGAAAACACCAGAGAGAGATGGGCGGCACCGTTCAAATCTTCCCCAACGAAGAAAAAGATCTCCATACGACAGTTCTTTAAGCGCCCATCCAGCCAACTTCACTCTCGAACTCGACTCCCTCGGTTTGATGCGAAACCTAAGAAGCCCGTCCAATCGAATACCGACCTTTTTACCTGGCAAAAACTGTGATAAAAGATTTTGCGGCTCGCGCAAAGAATAAGAGTGCCGTATTGAAAAAACTACTTACAAACAGAAACAGGGCGCGCGAAGCGCGCTGGGGAATTCATTCGATTATACGTTTATTAAAAAAAGATAAGTTTGGCTCCAAGTCTGAGAGATATGAAAACATCTCTACCGAGCAGATGGTATTTAATGAAATTGAAGTAGAGGCACCCAAAGCTCCAGTAGAAACAGAGCAGATCAGCTATATACGTAAAAAGAAAGGCCGGGGCAAGAAAAAACCAATACCTGAGGATGTACCCAGAGAAGAAGTCATTATTGATATACCAGAAGATCAGAAAATATGTCCTCATGATGGCACTCCACTTAAACAAATTGGTGAAGTTGTAAATGAAAAGTTAAAGACGATTCCCGCACAAACATCTGTAGTTTTAGAAAAGCGTCTTAAGTATGCATGTCCCTGCTGTGAGGGGCATATGGCTGAGGGTAAAAGTAACTCCATATTACCTGGCACCATAGCCACGCCAGAGTTATTGTCTTTTTTAATATTTTCTAAGTTTTTTCAAGCCCTGCCCCTCTATAGACTAGAAGAGCTTTACCGTTTACAGGGCATTGATCTAAAGCGTTCCACTATGGCTCGTTGGCTTGTTCAGATCTCGCAAAAATTAATTCCTCTATGGAATGTATTAGAAGAAAAGGTTTTTGCTAGTGGTTATGTTGGAATAGACGCGACCACAGTACAGGTTTTAAAAGAAGAAGGTAGAAAGGCAAGAACAAAATCTAGTATGTGGGTTCGTGGTAGTCCTGAATTAGGTATAGTTCTTTTTGATTATGATGTCTCAGGTGGAGGTGCTGTAGCAAAACGATTGGTGACTGGCTACAAAGGGGCATTACAGGCAGATGCCCACAAAGGTTATGGTGCACTTGAAAGACATAACTTAATTTTATTAGGTTGTATGATGCACTCTCGTCGTCGGTTTTACAAAGCATGGCTCGAGGCTAAAAAGCAATCTGGTATAGCCTCGGAAGGTTTGGCTATGATTAAGTTCCTCTATGATAAAGAGGAAGCCTACAAAAAAAGAAATTTAACACCACAAGAGAGAAAAAAGTGGAGAGATGAAGAAATAGCTCCAAGTATGGAAGCTATCAAACAATGGTGTGGTTGGAAGCTAAAAGAAGTTTTACCAAGCAGTACCATAGGCAATGCTCTTAGTTATTTTATAAATGAGTACGTTGAACTCTCAGGTTTTTTAAAAGACGGTCGTTATGAAATAGACAACGGCTGGATAGAGAGAATAATAAAACGATTTGCTATCGGTAGAAAGAACTGGTTGTTTTGTGATACAGTTGAGGGAGCTAAATCTTCAAGTATACTTTATAGCATAGTCTTGACAGCAAAACTTAACGGTAAAAATCCTTTTACAGTACTAACGGAGATATTAAAGCAGCTACCGACAGCCAATACTATTGATGATTATGAAAAGTTAGCCGAGTTATTGCTCTCACCGCCAAATTTAAAAAGCTGTCTTAAAAAAGGAGGGGCAATCATCCATTAAATAGGTGGTCGCGATAAAGCGCTTACGTTGAATTATCAACTGGTACAGAATCTTTCGAAGACGTTTGTGGAAAGTTTTTGATGGTATTGCGGTCTTTGGAATCTTAAAAGTATTGTTCCGTTCCTTGGTGCCAATTTTTTTAATAATCCCTCTTCTAATTTTTAATAAAATCCCTGACGAAAAGGCTCTTGTAATGCAGAACTGTGCGCATTTAAACGGCCTTGGCTCGCCCCTGGTCGTATTTTTCGGAGGCCATCTCTGCGTTTACAGCTCCCAACTCAACCAGTGCCTTTAAAAAGCACGACCGTAAATTATTAAAAAGGAACACGGGGTCTGTCGGATCAATTCCGGGCAGGAGCGCCGCCTTCATTAAATTGAACTCTTAGTTGTTCATCAGGAATTTGAGCTAAACTGTTACTTACGCGATTCCATTCCGCAGCATCTTGTGGATACTTGGCAGTATCCGGATAACGGCCCTCAAGGTCATTGAATGCTTGTCGCCAACTATTAAATTGCTCTTCCCTGACTTTATCCGCAGAGAACGTGGCATTTTGAATTTCAGCCAGTCTTTGTTCTGTTGTGAAATGACTTGCAATAGAATACTCAAGCATCGGCAACATCTGTACCGACATGAATACGGCTAAACCAAACATGGCTCCGGTGTAAAGTCGCCGCACCGTATTCCAGGCCAATTGAAAATTCGAATGACGAGAATATATTCGTTTTAGGTCGTCCCGAGCTGCATCGATGCCATGATCTTTAATTTTTTGGATAACCTCCGGTGGAATATTCTGCCGCTCTCCGGCCTGCAATTTTGGAACGTGAACGGGTATTCCAAAGTGAGTTATGGAAAATGCATTAAGGGATGCAGTGATTAGCAGACTCTCATAATTTGAATATTGGGAGCGCAAAGCCTTAACCCGCTCAAATAAATTGGGATCCCTAATAAAACCCAATTCATGGAGAGCTTCCATGAAACTTTGTTTTACAAATGAAAGTTCCATCCGCTTTGTGATGAGTCTTTCTCGAGCTGTTGAAATTGAAAGGTCAATCCCTTTAGGATGCGAATTTGCTAAAAGATAAAGGCGTGTCAAAATCGATTCTAATTTTCTTGCGGAGACACCGTCATCAAATGAAAATTGATTCAATATTTTTGTGACACGCTGTTGATCACGACCAGAGCCTTTGGCCATGATTTTAGATATATTTAATAGATCCCAACCGCTTTTTTCCGCGATCACTTCAAAGAGTGCAAGTTTAGACCAATCGTTATCAAAATTGGCGCTCCGCAAGTCTTCGTTTGCTTCGATTTTACTTTTTAAATCAGTTTTAATTCGGGAAAAGGCGGACTGTTCAAACTGAGGTCGGGCTTGGGGAACTGAAGATTCGGCTCTCTGAAAGCCTGTGGTAAAAAGCTGTGAACAAGTAAGGGCCTCACTTACTCCCGAATTGAGAGCAACCGTGAGACCCATTAATAAAGAGAGAAGCCTAATTTTTAGCATGATACTTCTATTTTAATTTTAGCCAGCTACATCAATAAGAAACATTGCACCGATGAAAACCGCAAATCCGCAACTAAAAGCATATTTCTTAGGGTCTCTAAAGCAGTAAAAAGTGTTCAAACCTAAAAACATAGCTTGCAACATTATGAATGGGTCAACTGACGTGGGAAAACAACCTGTTGACTTCACAGGGTTGCTTGCCAATGCTCTGTCAACTTCAGCACTCAGAGAATTCATTGTTTGACGCATTCTCAACACGTTCTGTTCAGGAGATAGGTTTGTATCCACGCTAAATGATCGGGCGGCAACGCGTGTGCCATCAGCTTTCAATACAGCCAAAGCCACCGATTGATTCTGATGATTTGCACGGTACATATATTTTAAGCCTTTTCCATCGGCAGGCGTATAAACAACAGTTGTTGCTTGGCCGGAGATGATTTGTGCGGCTGAAATTTCGTTGCCACGTTCGTCTTCAATTTTAGCACCTTGATCTTTGCTGCGAAGAATTTCGCCAGTGATTAGATCAGTTGCACGTTGTGTTTGATTCTGCGCTTGTGCGAACGCAAGACTTGAGGTCACTAAAGATAGTGCCGTAACCACTGAGGCTACTTTTTTTAATAGTTCCATAAATATGCTCCTCTAAAGGTTAATTTCAAACATACCTGTTCAGGGCATTGATTTGCAAAATTTCTTCCGCCTCAAATCAAATAGAGCCACACCTGACCAGTTTCGAGCCCCCATCAGATGGTATGTGACAAAAATTGTTAGACAGGTGGCTCTAAAATTGTTTCACCATTAAATTAAGACGGAGGTGGTGGGTTACTCTCGTCGCTCCTTCTATCCTCGGCTTGCTCCAAGCCCCCCATAGGGGCAACTGGAGCGAAGACGAGTGTCGGCAAGTTAAGACTCATTTATTTGTTCGGCCATGGTTCACCGTATTACAGAAGGGTATAATTCATGCCAACAAGACCTAGGTCTTGAGTGAAGGTAAAAAGTTCCATCCATCTCGAATAAGATTTAATCGTAATAAAAACAAATTTTATAGGAGAACACGGATGGAACTTCATGATGATTTAATCTTAAAATCTTTAGGACTTCAAGGAATTAAAATTGAGTATTGGGCCACATGTGATGAGGAATTAAAACTAGTTTTATATGCCCGTCAAAATCGTAATGAAGCAGTTTGTAATGTCTGCGCTAACAGCATTACTCATGTCCATGAGTGGAAATTAAGAAAGATTAGAGCCGCTCCACTGGGTGCATATGAAGAGGTTTGGATTTATTTAAAGCAACTTCGAGGCAATTGTCATATTTGCGGTGATAGAGTTAGATCGTCCAAGGTAGCATTTACTCATCCTCATTTTAAAAACATGACATATAGTTTATGCGAAAAGGCAGGTCGACTTATGGAAGAGTTAACTTGTGAGGCCAGCGCTAGGATCCTACGATTAAAATCAAAAACAATGTGGGATATAGACCAGTATCGAATGAAGCAAATGAAAAAACATTTAAATTATGCTGAAAGAGATTTGGATTTAGAAAGTATGTCAGCAGATGAGGTGCACTATAGGACTATTTTTGGGAAGAAATCGTCGGATAAAAACAAAGTGCAATTTGTTACGAATTTAGTTTGCACGAACATCAGTAAGGTGCTGTCAAACGCAATGGGACGTAAGGGTTCAAGCCTATTGAACTGTTTAAAAGTACTGAGGCCGGAGCAACTTTTAAAGATTAAATATTTTGCATTAGATATGCACGATGCATTTATCAAGGTTGTTGAACACGCTTGCAAGAATGCCAAGATCTGTATTGATAGGTTCCACTTAGCACAAGGTGTAAATGATGTTTTTGACGAGGTAAGAAAAATAGAGTTTAAACTAGCGAAAGACAATGAGGATAAGTTTTTAATGGAAGTGCTTGCCCCCCATAGGAAGTATATATTAGTTGAGCGAGAGAAGAATTTATCAAAAAAAGATTACACAAAGCTAGAGCGATTACTGGATATAAATAAAAATATATTTAGAGCGTCAGTGTTAGTTGAATATTTCCATAAGGTTTTAGATAAGAAAAATGTAAAAGAGTTCAGGAAAAGTCTTATCCTGTGGTATCGCTTTGCAAGGGAAGCCAAATTAAAGCCATTTTTAAAGTTTGCAAATACTTTGAGGAAATACAGACATTATATAGAAGGTTATATAATGTCGGGACTTACAACAGCCGTGTCAGAGGGACTAAATAATAAAATTAAAGTCCTCAAAAGAATGGGGTATGGATACACAAATCCAGTATCATTGAGAGTGTAAAAATCTTTGTGTATGAAGCAAATTTATTATCAACCCAGTCGACTTTGGGCTGGGCCCAAGTTGACCTTCTTTGTGCAACCTCCCATAAATGTTTATCGATTTCAAGCTTTATAAGAACATGAATGGCGCCAGCAAAGCTGTCACAATTCATGTAAATATTGAAAGGCTTCGCCTCGCCTTTTTTTTGATAATTTTCCCCCCTCACCCCCTGGGGGGCGAAGGGTTCGGGCAGAAAATTATTGATTAAGAATTCCGTGTTAGCTACGTCATCCTATTTTCAAAATGGATGGCCAGCTGGCCCGCAATAACTGGCCAACCTCGCTTTTTCCTTGGCTTGGCCAGCAAGCTTTGGATAGCAAGAAAGAGCATTTTTACTAGGGCATCGTCGTTGGGGAAACTCGATTTTGTTTTCATGACTTTGCGGAACTGTCGGTGAACATTCTCTACGATATTAGTGGTGTAAATCATTCGTCGAATTTCTGCCGGATATTTGAAGTATGAGCTGAGGTGCTGCCAATTTGCTCTCCAGGGGTTAACGGCGCTAGGATAACGGGAACCCCATTTTTCCTCAAAATCTGTCAGAGCCAATTCGGCGGCCCTTATATCTGTTGCTTGATAGATCGTTTTTAAATCTAAAATAAACTCTCTTTGGGCACTGGAGCCTACGTATTTGAGGCTGTTTCGAATTTGGTGGACTATACATAGCTGAACCTCAGTTTTTGGGAAGATATTTTCGATGGCTTCGGGAAAACCCTTTAGGCCATCGACACAGGCAATTAGAATATCTTCTACCCCTCTAGACCGTAGGTCATCAAGCACACTCAACCAAAAGCGCGAGCCCTCAGTGTTCGAGATCCAAATACCTAGAATATCAACGTCCCCATGGGTATTAATTCCGTAGCAAGTATAGGAGGCCTTATTTATAACTTTGCCGTCCTCTCGAGATTTAAAAAATATGGCGTCAAAAAACACGACGGCATATACTGACGACAGAGGCCGAGACTGCCAATCGGCAATTGAATCTTTGATCCTGTTAGTGATTTGAGATACCAGTGTGGCACTTACATCGCTGCCGTAAATGCCGGCGATGACATCCGTAACATCTCGAGTGCTCATGCCTTTTCCGTATAGGCTAAAAATTTTCCTTTCAATATCGGGATCAATTCTCTTGTATTTTTCAAGCAGTGTCGGGGTGAACTCGCCATCCCTGTCACGGGGAACCGAAATTTCTGTCTCCCCAAACGATGTTTTAATTTTTTTCGACGAGAAACCATTGCGGCTATTGGTGCCACTTTTCTTTGACCGCTCGCTATGGCCGTACCCTAAATGATGGTCCCGTTCTGATTCCATCAGCCCCTCAGCCATGAGTTTGATCATCAGTTGCATCGGCCCGCCTGGGGCACTTAGATCCTCAAACTTTTTTACTTTGCTTAAAGAGTCCTTCATTTCTGGACTCTCCATTAGTCTGGCAATTTCCGAACTTTGGTCTGACATACGATGCTCCTTCCGTGGTGCCCACAATCAAATTGTAGGATCACCTAGTTAGGCTTCGTACACAATAATTTTTACGCTACCGTATCATTTATGCTCAAAATCCTACAAAGATGTGGGCTGTTAAACTCAAAATATATAGATACGTCTTCCTGGTACTGGCCACCCGAAATGAGATTGGCATCAACCACCCCCTTCTAAATAACGGAGAGGCTTCGGCCATAAGCCGACAATCCCCTATTGCTTTTACAATTTCTGGTACACTTATTTCTACTTTTATTAAACTCATTGATAGTGTCATATTATATGTTCTCCATTTAGTCCTATAAGTTATTCTTATGGAGACACAATTTTTTTTACGCTACCCCTTATTGGTTTTTAATTATTATTTCCTTTCCAATGATCACCATTAAATAGGGGCAAAAACATTTCGTTTAAAAGCTTAAGGTGCCTTTGAAGAGTTTGACTGTGATTATCCAACATTCAAAAAGATGCTTGACGAAATGGCCGAAGAAAAAGAAAAGGAATATATCTTGTTCAAACTCAGAGGTGAAAAGTCGTTAAGATCAGCTGCTGAACGAATCTCTATCCCCAATACTTCATTACAAAGAAGAGTAAACTCTTGGGGCAACTCTGTAAGTGAGGTGCTTTAGATGTTTAGCAATGTTTTTAACCTCAAATCTCTTGCCACTAGGAAACTCATTGAGTTGATCGGTGGACCTGAGTATTTGACTATACGAATAGACATCACGAATGCCTGTAATTTGAATTGTACCCATTGTTATCATAAAGATCACAAAAATCATGGTGCGGCTTCATTTCAAGACTGGGTCAAGTCATCGACCAGTATGAATGGACTTCCCCAAAAAAAATAGACAGATTTAGTGAGACAAATTTGTTAATTTATACTTCTCCGGACTCTGATTGCCAAGTGAAGAATGTTTTCTTTTTTTATTATACCAAACTTCAATATATTCAAAAACTAAGGCTTTCAACTCTGCCTCTGTTGAATAACAATTTCTATAAATCCACTCTTTCTTCAGTGAGCTAAACCATGACTCAACATAAGCATTATCGTAGCAATTTCCACGCCTGGACATGCTGGGTTTAATATTTTTATTTTTTAAAAAATTACGGTAGGCTTTGCTTGCATATTGGCTTCCACGATCAGAGTGGAATATAATTTCTGCATCTGGACCCACTTTTTTCATGGCGCTGTCGAGTGCTCTTAATACTAAACTTGTTTCAAGACTATTTCCCATAGACCAACCGATAACTTCACGATTATATAAATCTATAACAACAGCCAAGTATATAAATCTGTAGCCCACTCTCAAGTAAGTTATATCACCAGCTAACAACTTGCCTGCTTTAGACGGCAATGGATGGGCATCTTCGACTTTAAACAGCCTTGGCGCTATTGGGTGGTTATGATTTGAGTCTGTAGTTTGAACACGATATTTCTTTTTTAAACGAGCATCTAAACCCATCTCCTTCATATACTTTGCCACTGTATTTTCACTTACTAAAATGCCAGCTTCTTTTAAGTCGTCGTAAATCCTAGGGGAGCCATATGTACTTTTACTTATTTTAAAGTATTTTTTTATAGCATCGCAAACTGTTGCCCTCTTGTTGGAATGAATATTCTCAGATCTTTTTTTCCAAAAATAATAACCACTGGAACTAACTCCAAAATATTTACATAAAAATTCAACCGGGACTTTTGTTGTGGATTTTCTGATTTCATATATCACTTGGAACCGCCCAGTTCTTTGCTTGAGAAAATCGCAGTGCTTTTTTTAATACACGGTTAATTTCTTCTATATAACCAAGCTCTTTTTTAAGTTCATGAACTTCTTTTTCAAGATCCTCATAGCTGGGCCTATCTTTAGACTTTGTTAATTTTCCGACAGAAAATTCCTTTCTCCAACGGCTTAAGGCAGCTTTACTTACCCCTAATTCCTTACAGGTGTTTGAAATTCCTGCTATTTTGCTTCTGGCTACCGCTTCTTGTTTAAATTCGTTACTATATTTATTCATGACTTTCTCCTCATACCATATTGGGTGAAAAAAGTCTCACATGATGTCTCCAGTGATTTTGGGGAAGTCCAGAAAATCAGCTACGAAAACTCAATACCAAAGCCTCATTTGTTATTTGTGGTGGTGAACCCTTACTTAGCAAGACATTTAAACCTATCGTTGAAAGTATCAGGTCTAAATGGGCCAAGGCTCCTATCAGCGTCTTGACTAAAGGTACTTTGCTCTCAGAAAGGAACATTACTTTCTTAAAGAAGAACAATATTGATTTGCAGGTTTCACTTGATGGGCCTAATGCAGAATTACACGACAAAAAAAGAGGTAAAGGCAATTTTGACAGAAGTATTGTGATGCGGATTGGGGGATGGAGAAATTTTAAGACCTTCCAAATCTACTTTCGTCTAGCTGGAGTGAAGGAACAAGGAGCTACAGAGGGCTGGCCACGGCCTTTCTTCCTTCGGATGAGGCGATTATAAGCCATATTTCAAAGGCTTACAGTGCAGCCTAATCTACACAGCATGCTTCAAATCCGACATTTTTATCAAGTTATGTCGGATTTGTAGCAGAATTAAAGAGTTTACTTTATTTATATGCAAATATGACTCCCTAAAGGGGTCATATTTTCACTATTTCAAAGTTTAAGCTTGAGTTTACTTTATTTTTATGTAAATATGACCACTATGAGTAGTCATATAAGATCAAAATTAAAGACTTTACAGAAGCTACTACTTCCGCAGGCGATACTCACTCAGCCGTGGTTAGATAAACATGGGATCAACCGAAAGCTGTCTAACAAATATGTAGAAAGTGGCTGGCTGGAGAGAGTTGGGGTTGGGGCCTTCAAAAGAGACGGAGAAGAGTCCAATTGGCAGGCGGCCCTTTCGGCTGTACAAATGCAACTCAATTTACCTATTCATATCGGTGCAAAATCCGCCCTTGAAATAAAAGGTGGCGCTCACTACTTGAAGTTAAATGATCACTCTGAAATATTTCTTTTCTCTCCCTTGAGCGTCAGAAACCTTCCTAAATGGTTTAGAGGTCAAAAATGGAATGAGCAAATAACTCTTGTAAGGACCAATCTTTTTTCTGAAGATTTCAAGGAAGGCTTCACTGATACCGAATGGGATCGCTTTCAAATAAGGATCTCTTCAAAAGAGCGGGCCATCATAGAACTACTTTATCTTATCCCTAAAAAACAAACTTGGGACGAGACCGATTTAATCTTTGAAAACTTAACCACCCTGAGGCCCAAACTCATACAGTCACTACTTGAAAACTGCTCATCAATAAGGGTTAAAAGATTATTTCTATTTTTTGCAGAAAAGCACAACCACCAATGGTTTCAAAAAATAGACTTAAAACAAGTCGATCTAGGAACTGGAGATAGACTGCTCTACAAAGAGGGCACTTATGACAAAAAATATAAAATAACAGTTCCCAAGCACCTTGTGGGTAAGGAAAAAGTGAATGAATAAAAATATTTTTGAAAAACAAGTGCAATTGATGCTGGAGTGTTTCCCGCAAATCTTCCCATCACCCATATTTGCGCTTAAAGGTGGTACGGCCATAAATTTTTTTGAACGTAATATGCCGCGACTCTCTGTTGATATTGACCTTACATATCTACCTTTAAAAGATCGTAGCACATCTCTTCAGGAGATTGGGACTGAACTTAAAGACATTGCCTATAAAATCAATAAAAATCTTTCTAGTACAAGTGCCGTAGTGAATTCAACAGGAAATAAGATTATCGTTTCAAGAGAAGGTGTTGATGTTAAAATTGAACCAAACTTTGTTCTTCGCGGCAGCTTATTTCCAGTAAGAGTTATGGAAATTTGTGAAAAGGCTCAAAAACAGTTTGAGTTTGCATACGACGTCCCCGTACTTTCATTTGAAGATCTCTACGGAGGGAAAATTTGTGCAGCTTTAGATAGACAACATCCTAGAGACCTCTTTGATGTTAAATACCTTTTTGAAAATAAAGGGATTACAGATTCTCTAAGAGAAGGCTTTATCACTTATCTGCTTTCACATCCTCGCCCTATTCATGAGGTAATTCATCCCCACGAACTCGATATTGAAGAAATTTATAACAAAGAATTTTTGGGGATGGTTAAAGAAAATGTCCCACTCAGTGATTTGGTTGAGATTAGAAAAAGACTTATAAAAGAAATTAATTCTTCACTTACAAGCAAAGAAAAAGAATTTATTTTAAGCTTCCAAGATGCAACCCCAGACTGGTCGAAATTTCCTCATGTCATTAAAGATCTCCCTGCTATCAAATGGAAATTGATAAATTTAGAAAAGTTAAAATCTGAAAACACAGAAAAGCATGTGTTTATGGCAAATCAGTTAAAGGAAAAGTTAGGTGGATAAATGAACATTTTATTTGATCTCGATGGAACACTAACAGACCCGAAACAAGGGATTACCAAATGTATTCAGTACGCTCTTGAAAAACTTGGTGCAGAAATTCCCGATAACCTTGATTGGTGTATCGGGCCACCTCTTCAAGATTCCTTCCACGTACTCCTTTCTGACAAAACAAAAGTTGATCTCGCTGTTCAATATTACAGAGAGCGATTTTCAAATGTGGGGATGTATGAAAACACCTTATACTCAGGGATCATTGAGAATCTTCAAAAGCTAAAAAATATAAACTTCAACTTATTCTTGGCCACATCAAAACCCATTGTCTATGCATCTAAGATCCTCACTCACTTTGAACTTTCAGATTACTTCAATGGAGAATATGGCAGCGCACTTGATGGAACTCGTAAAGATAAAACTGACCTGATCGAGTATATCGTTAACAAAGAAAAGCTTGCCCCTGGCCAAACCTATATGATTGGTGATCGTAAACATGATCTCATAGGTGCCAAAAATAATAACGTACAAGCCATTGCCGTAAGCTATGGGTATGGGCCATTAGAAGAACTGGAAGCTCAATCACCAAAAACTATCTTGCACTCACCAAATGAAATAGGGAGTTATTTTTATGATCTCAGTAAATAATAAAGAACTCATTCAAAAAGCAAAAAAAGCTCTGAACCAACATACCGACTCAAATGGCAGACTTCATGGACTTCCCCAAAAAAAATAGACAGATTTAGTGAGACAAATTTGTTAATTTATACTTCTCCGGACTCTGATTGCCAAGTGAAGAATGTTTTCTTTTTTTATTATACCAAACTTCAATATATTCAAAAACTAAGGCTTTCAACTCTGCCTCTGTTGAATAACAATTTCTATAAATCCACTCTTTCTTCAGAGAGCTAAACCATGACTCAACATAAGCATTATCGTAGCAATTTCCACGCCTGGACATGCTGGGTTTAATATTTTTATTTTTTAAAAAATTACGGTAGGCTTTGCTTGCATATTGGCTTCCACGATCAGAGTGGAATATAATTTCTGCATCTGGACCCACTTTTTTCATGGCGCTGTCGAGTGCTCTTAATACTAAACTTGTTTCAAGACTATTTCCCATAGACCAACCGATAACTTCACGATTATATAAATCTATAACAACAGCCAAGTATATAAATCTGTAGCCCACTCTCAAGTAAGTTATATCACCAGCTAACAACTTGCCTGCTTTAGACGGCAATGGATGGGCATCTTCGACTTTAAACAGCCTTGGCGCTATTGGGTGGTTATGATTTGAGTCTGTAGTTTGAACACGATATTTCTTTTTTAAACGAGCATCTAAACCCATCTCCTTCATATACTTTGCCACTGTATTTTCACTTACTAAAATGCCAGCTTCTTTTAAGTCGTCGTAAATCCTAGGGGAGCCATATGTACTTTTACTTATTTTAAAGTATTTTTTTATAGCATCGCAAACTGTTGCCCTCTTGTTGGAATGAATATTCTCAGATCTTTTTTTCCAAAAATAATAACCACTGGAACTAACTCCAAAATATTTACATAAAAATTCAACCGGGACTTTTGTTGTGGATTTTCTGATTTCATATATCACTTGGAACCGCCCAGTTCTTTGCTTGAGAAAATCGCAGTGCTTTTTTTTAATACACGGTTAATTTCTTCTATATAACCAAGCTCTTTTTTAGGTGTATGAACTTCATTTTCAAGATCCTCATAGCTGGGCCTATCTTTAGACTTTGTTAATTTTCCGACAGAAAATTCCTTTCTCCAACGGCTTAAGGCAGCTTTACTTACCCCTAATTCCTTACAGGTGTTTGAAATTCCTGCTATTTTGCTTCTAGCTACCGCTTCTTGTTTAAATTCGTTACTATATTTATTCATGACTTTCTCCTCATACCATATTGGGTGAAAAAAGTCTCACATGATGTCTCCAGTGATTTTGGGGAAGTCCATCATGGAGATGTCGCAGCTGCGGTTCTAGGAAAAAATGGCAAAATTTATTTAGGTGTCTGTGTAGATACTCCTAGCTGGGGACTTTGCACAGAGAGAAACGCGCTGGCTGCAATGATAACAGACGGAGAATACCGTTTTGAAAAAATTGTTGCGGTTTGGCAGGATGATAAAAATGGAAAGTTTGCCATTCTTCCTCCCTGCGGTCACTGTAGGCAATTTATGAGAGATATTGATGAGAACAATCTTGAGAGCCTGATTGTCCTAGGGAAAGACAAGTGTGAATCACTAAAGGATCTAATACCATATCACGAGTGGCCAAAATATCTGGATTGAAAGCGGATAAAAAAATATTTAAAAAAACTAAATGGAGTCATTATGGAAAATTTTATTGGTGAAATCATTTTGGAAAGTTTAAATTCTAAATCGATTTTGAGGCCATTTGCCCCCTTTCAAATAAAAGAACGTATAGTTGAAATGCCAGAAGAGGCTGAGAAGACTTGGCATGTTTATCGCTATAAAATACCCATGCAAGATTTAACTCCTCTTCTTTCTTCTCTGGAAAAAGGCTTAGTAAATGGTGAGTGGTATATTCACTTCTTCAGTGAAAAAAACAACCAACTTTTTGTAGTCCTCAAAAATAAAACATTTAAAATCTCCAAGGTAAAAGATTCCTCATGGGATCAAATGATTGAATACGGTGAAAAAGTCGGTTGTGGTCGCCGTTGGACGGAAAATATTCCAGTATCTTTTTCCAAATAATTTATTTAGCTTTCTCTCTTTTTAATCGGAATCAGAAAATCAAACTCCGAGTCATCAGCCTCGGCTTTAAAACGAGCATCATACAACTCTAAATCAGCGCGATCATCAGGATCATAGCCTGAGCGCGGTAACCAAGTACCATAGGCAAAGTCGATGGTATCACCAATCTTCTCGATAGAGCCTTTGTGAATAACAACAACGTACTCACCACCGATGACTTCTCTTGCTGTCATCCCTTCAGGGACATCTTCAACAATGGAGACTGGCAACGCTGCCATATAACTAAGCTCATCTTTTTTTGTCATTTCTTTGGTTGCGTAGCAGACACCAAAGGATGTTTCCCCATCAATTCGGTTTTTGACCTCTTTCATTCTAGGAATAAACTTATCCCACAAATCGCCCTGGAATTTTTGTGGCCCCTTGTATTCCAAGCCGACAACCCAAAAATTCTTTTTAGTAACGATATTAGAATTAACCTCAATTCCCTGCGCTCTGTGCATAATGGCCTCCTCTGTGAGTTTTCGTTTTTCAAACATCTTGGGATGATTTTGTAGACTCCGATATTTACCTGGAGTCTCCTCAAACATTTTTTTAAAAGCTCGGCCAAAGGATTCTTGGGATTCAAATTGGTAGTCGATGGCAATATCCAGTATTCTTCTTTCGGTATCTCTTAACTCAAGCGCCGCTTCCGTTAACCTTCTCTTTCTAATGTAGTCCTTGATGGTTTCACCCACGGTAAGACTAAATATTCGGTGAAAGTGATAAGGTGAAAAAGCCGCCTCTTTAGCTACATCTAAAAGATCTAAGGGATTTCGAAGATTGTCCTCGATAAAATCAACTGCTTTTTGAACACGCCCAACATAACTCATTGTCTTTAACCTCGCTGAGACCCAATATAAGTAATAGGAGAGAAGCTGTTTTGATATTTTTTGCTATTTTTATATCTTCTGCAAACAGTCAAAAAAGTTGCCTCTCAATTAAAACAATTGATTCACCCAACCTAAAGCCTTTTTATCTTTGGTTATCAAGTTCACTTTTTGCTTACACTCATAGGGGCACCCAGAAATACTTAACTTTTCAAAACCTGCGTTTTCGGCAAAGTAGTCCGGAAGATAAGCGATCGCAAGTCCTTCTTCAACTATAGACCTCAAAGTGTTCAGACTTGACGTTAAGTACTTTAACTTCCGAGGAAACTTATCATCTCTCCAGCCATCCTTAGATTGACGTTTACCTGTTAATCCCCAAATTTCATTCTTTGTTGTCACAAAGTCAAACTCTAGAACCTCGTCAATAGAAAAAACTTTTCCTTATGGTGGGAGATAATGCTTAAGAGAATGATAGAGATCATCTATATAAAATTGGGGCCGAATTGTCTCATTTATTTTTCTGTCTATTTTCTTATGAATTGAATCCCAATTGAGTTCATACTTTTCATTTTCCAATAAGCTTTATAAAAAATGTGCACTCGTAATCCTCTGGGTTGGTCTGTCGTAATTGCATCAGACCAGCTGGAAATATTTCTATGTGACTACCACGAACATATTAATTTGGTCATCCTGGGAAACCAGAATATCTTTATTTAACCTTGGGATTCAAAGACCTGAATCGATACGCAGCAAGGGCCTTCTCTCCTTCTTTCACAAGAACTCCCTGCCTCACGCCATAAGCTAGATCCCGACTGGCTGTCGCGGTCGAAATAGTTTTGAAAATCTGGAGATAGTCTTTACGTGAAAAAGAGCGATCTTGGAGTTGTCTGCGCACCATTACAAGCCGATTTTCCGTTGTGAGAGGTTCGGGTCGGACGGAGACAGCAAGGTCCTCTAAGGCTTCAAAAATCGTTTCCAAAGAAAACTCAATGAAGGGACTTGCTTCGCCAGCTTTATCTGCAAGCCCCAACGACTTATAGTAGTCATCTTGACGGTTGCGAACAATGGACTCAAGCGGAGTGAACTCAAAGAGAGGATGAAATTTTGCCAGCAACGTAGTTTGCCAAAGCCTTCCGATGCGACCATTTCCATCAGAAAATGGATGGATAAATTCTAGCTCATAGTGAAATATAGCCGACAAAATCAGGGGGTGGGTTTGCTTCTCGGATTTCATGAATGCAAAGAGCTGGTCCATGAGTCCGGGGACACGCCTTGCCTGTGGAGCAGCGTGTGCCACCCGAGTTCCTTGAAAAACCCCGACATTCCCGCTTCTCCATTTTCCGGCACCGTCAACAAGGTCTTTCATTAAGATACTGTGGGCCTCTTTGAGTGACTTGGCGGAATAAGGTTGAAAGGTTGAAATGAGATCATAAGCGCTAATCGCATTTTTGACTTCTAAGACTTCACGCTTCTTACCAATGACCCGTTTTCCCTCCAGAATCGCCGTCACTTGATCGAGTGCCAGAGTATTACCTTCAATGGCCAAACTTCCTTGAATAGTTCTCACACGATTAGATTTACGCAATTTTGGTTCAGGCCTCAAAACATGGAGCCCTTCAAGTCGACCAAGAGACCGAGTTATTTCAGCGCATAGTCCAAGCATTTTTTGATTCAAAGTATAGGGAGGCTTCATTTATATGATAGTATCATATGATACTATCATAACAAGCATTTTTCAGTGCCAAGAGAACTTCGTCTCACAAATATACACCCGTAAAGCTGGACTGGACTTCCCCAAAATCACTGGAGACATCATGTGAGACTTTTTTCACCCAATATGGTATGAGGAGAAAGTCATGAATAAATATAGTAACGAATTTAAACAAGAAGCGGTAGCTAGAAGCAAAATAGCAGGAATTTCAAACACCTGTAAGGAATTAGGGGTAAGTAAAGCTGCCTTAAGCCGTTGGAGAAAGGAATTTTCTGTCGGAAAATTAACAAAGTCTAAAGATAGGCCCAGCTATGAGGATCTTGAAAATGAAGTTCATACACTTAAAAAAGAGCTTGGTTATATAGAAGAAATTAACCGTGTATTAAAAAAAAGCACTGCGATTTTCTCAAGCAAAGAACTGGGCGGTTCCAAGTGATATATGAAATCCGAAATTCCACAACAAAAGTCCCGGTTGAATTTTTATATAAATATTTTGGAGTTAGCTCCAGCCGCCCTAGAGGAATTTCTGTTTCCACCGCGATAGTTGTGCATGCGCAATGCCTTCGCGACGACAGACCTGAGTGGCTCCGATACTTTCGGCCTCCAGCACTAGCTCGGCCATCTTTTCTGCGGATTTTCTTGTTCGTTTTTTCTTTTCTTGGCTCATATGGACTCCTTTGTATCATGTTTGTTCTCCTTCTAGAACAGGGGCCGCCTTCAGGATTTCAGTGACTAAGGCTAAAATCCGCACACTTTTTTGACTCAAATTATTCCACTATTTGTGACGATCGAGCCCGGACAGCACACTACATCGCATTAAAAAGTGGATCATCAATAAAATCAGAGGAAAAAATGAAAATTACTATATCACCATTCAACATTGATAACATGAGTGAATCTTTTCAATTTCTTTTAGATACTTTTCAAATTAGTTTTGGAGATGACAAATCAAAATGGCCAAATGATCTTGGTAATTATAGTTTTGAAAAATTTAATGAGGCAATTATTAAAATTCTAAAAAATGATCCAGAGGCTATTTTTAGTGTTTGGGATGGTAACAGACTTATAGGTCAAATAGAATTAAAAACATCTTGGAAAGAATCAAATTGTGGTTACGTTTCTTTATTTTATCTTTTACCTGAATACAGAAAACGTGGCGTTGGTATATTGATGGAAAAATATTCGATGTCTGTTTTCAAAAAGAAGGGATTATTGAAAGCAAGATTGACTGTGAGTGAATTAAATCTTTCCGGAATTAAATTCTATGAAAAAAATGGCTGGAAACATCTTGGACCAGACCCAGAGTGTCCTATGGGGTTAACCATGGAAAAGGAGTTGTAAACGCTTTTAATATTGTTTTATTTTCTGCCAAAATCAGGTTGCTTTTAAATATAGACTTGACCAGGCAAACTCACGGTCTAGTTTAGATCAAACAATTTGAAAATGGACTTCCCCAAAAAAAACAAGACAGATACCCACAGCTAAAACAAGTACAAATAACTCCGGCGCTGGCAATGCTACTCGGTTAAGTAGCTAAATCACTGTTTTCACTTGATTTCCTTCTACGTTTTTCAGATATCCATTTTTTAGGGGCTTGACGAGAAAACCTCGGGTAAGAGCGTCCAGGCTGCCTATAATGATAATGTTGTAAAATGACTTCTATGATATTTTCTATAATTGCACCATTGTTATTTTGAAAAAGTAATTCAAAAAAATATTTCTCTAATGAATAAGCAGCGCCTACAAAGCTTATTACTTTTTTCTTAATTGTGGTGACCTTAAACTTCAAGTAAGAAGTTAAAGCTTGTGCTAATATAGCTGCATACACTTCTTGTAAAAAACTATTAATTTTTTTTGCTCTGTACTCTAATTTAAACGAGAGTTGTTTTTTTATTTGTTTAAAGCTTTCTTCAACAACTTGTCTTTTTAAATATAAATCAAAAAGCTCTTTCTTTTTATACTTTTTGGTATCCAATAAGTTAGTGATTAGATAAATACGCTTACCACTTTTCGACAAATTTCCTTTTATTATTCTAATAGACATTTTTCTTCCTGATTCTTTTTCAATTATCTCATGTGTTTGATCACGCCTGCTTGGATTAAACTCTTTCATGATCCCTTGCCCTGTGCTTTTATAGCGAGCCACGAAAAATTGTTTTTCTTCATTAAACTTAAGCCAGAGATTCCTGCCTCGAAAGCCTCTATCCAAGAGGGAAATGTCTCCAGCTTTAAATTGAGGTAACATCTCTTTAAGAGTTTCATTTTCAGATAAATATTTATTACCCAATCGAGTTTGAGTGATTTGACCTGAAGAAATTTCTGAAGCAGCAACAAGAACGGCCTTTGGGTAATGGGCAATTCCAAAATGTGACTTTTGGATTGGAAATTTAGCAAGTATTTCTTTTGTGCGTGGTAAAGTTATTTTAGTCCCATCAATAGATCTAACTCTATGAGTTTTCCAAGTGATGGGTTTAAAACTAATTTTACTTAATAAATAGGGAAAGACTTCCCATGAAAGCTTTTCCCTAGCTTCAGAAAAACTTGAACTACAAAGACCTTTCTTTGATAGGAATGACTTTGGATCTTTAACGTTAAAATAATTGGCTGTTAAAAGGCGGGTTCCAACATTTAAACCTGAAACATATCTGTACAAAAAATTTCCAATTAGGACCTCAGCTGTTAGCTTTCTTTTTCTCGAAAAAGCGGATTCCGTTAGTGAAAATAATTTTATTTCTTCCTTGTAATTGTTTAAAAACCCATTAATGTTAAATGGTGCGCCGCGGATGCGTCATAGCATCCTCCGTTAGGTGTATAAAGTTTTAAAAAGCTCACTATAGATGAGCTTTTTTTTATTCTAACTACTTTTAATTATTAATCAATAGCCTTAACCGAGTAGCATTGCCGGCGCTGGCAATGCTACTCGGTTAAATACCTAAGTCAAAGAGTTGTTTTAAATTTCAGCTTGCAAAGTTTGAATGTCTCCACAACTTTTCACCATCCTTAGACGTCATATTATTTACCAATTAAATTTTTTAGCCGGAACGGCACACAGAGACAATTAAGCAGATGAAACCAAACTCATCCCAATTTGTTTAGATGATTTTGCAAGCTTTGCTTGTCCTGGGTTTGCCGACCATATCTCCAAGCTGGCGTATTGATCCATAAATAAACGACACCAAGGAGCGGAGAGTTAACTTCTTTACCAAGTTATTTTTTGAATATAATGGCATCATAGATGAAATCAATACTTTGTAATCTTAATTTTCCCATACGTTTCAGGACCAAGTGCGAGTTGTATTTTGAAACTAGATTCTGATACAATTTAGTTTAATATATAAAGTAAACCAATAACTATTGATGTGGGTTAATAATATGTATAATTTAGTAATTAAAAACTGTATTATTATTTCTATAGGTTTTTCTTCAACAATTTCTTTTGCAAAAGAATGTTCTTGGCAAAATGAATTGAGGAAAAACTTTAGAAAAAGCTCAATTTTACAACTGGATGCTTACAAAACAATAAGAGGTATATATCCTAGAATTTTTGAGAGTTGTGGAAAAAAAATATGTACAGGACTTGTTACTTGTACGAAATTCAAGAGAAATTATTCCCCCCCATATGATACAATTGCTACTTGTGATGCTCTTCCAACTGGCGAATGTCCAAGTGCAACTTTTTGTGCTTCTGGAGAGATAGCAGCTTTCAAAACTGCAAAATTCTACCTGATGTTGGATGAAGCTTCTAAGGTTTTGCAAAAAAACACCCCTCCCCCAAAAGGGAAGAAGGTAGATTAGTATGAGATTAATGATTAGGGTTGTATTGTTTTTTGTTATTTCAAGTATAAGTACTGCGAAACAAAATCCTATTAAATCATTTCAATGTAAAGTGGTGGGCTATGATGCCACAAATGCAATACTAAACTGCGACGATAAAGTAAAAATGAATTTTAAAACTCCCAAGCTATGGTTACTAAGTGAGAGGGGGGAGAATTTAGTGATAAATCAAATTATAAGCTTTAGCTTAGATGACAAACAATTTTCGGAATGGTTGAAATTGAATTCTGTAACTATTAAAAAGTCTTTAAGTAAACAGAAAGGAAGATTATGAAGAATCTTACAAAAGTCATAATAAGTACATTGTTAATTCTCTCTATAAATAAAAGCTTTGCAGACTATAAAAATTGTATTTACAGTAACCAAGAAAATAGAGTGGAAGGTTTTTTTAATTATTATATGGTGGACTCACAAAAAATTGCAATAGAGACCAAAGGATGTGACTTAGGACCCAATGATAATTTTTGTACAGCTCTTGTCACATGTGATGGAGGAATCAAGGAATTTGTGATTTGCAAAGCAATAAAGAACGCAAACAACAATTATTGTCCTAAACCAATAGATTGCATAAATGAAACAAATAAAATCTCTACTATAGCTAAAGTTAGTGAAAAATCGGTTGAATCAGAAGAACCTGAGGAAGAAGAGTAATGTTAGATGAAATAAAACATGCACTCCTCCTAGTCCTTCCCCTAATTATTTAATTGTGATCTCCAAACTGTCACACCCTGCTGAGTCACTCAACTCTTAGTGTTCAATATTTTATCGTTAATGAGTGGTCTGTTTACTTTGACTCCGGCGCTGGAGTTACGCTGTTTTCCAAGAAAGTCCTTAAAAAATGTTCCAAATCTAAAAATTTAGTTTTTTCAATAAGGCCTTGCCAATGAGGTCGATTTTCTTTTTGCCAAAACCATAAACCTTTTCTAACTCTTCTTCATTGCTTGGAGCTTTTAATATCAAATCACGCAAGCTTTTATCACTAAACACCATAAAAGCCGGTATATCATTCTTTTTAGCAAACTCTTTGCGCCATTCACGAATCACTTCCACTTTCCACAAATCGTGAGCTGGAATATCCGACTTTAATAAAACATCTTTCTTTTTAGATTTTTTTATTATTTTAGGTCGATTTGGGACAAGCACTCGATGACTAGTTTTAGGAGCGCAAGAATCACAATGACCACAGCGACTTATTCTATTTTTATCTTTAAAATAGGTAAGAATATCGCCATGTCTACATTCTGAACCCTCGGCATATTGAATCATTGCATTTAATGCCGACCAACGTTGAGCTTTAATTTTTGGGCTGGCATCCGAACTATTAATAAAAAAAGACTGCAGACCTTTGTCCTTTTTAGAATAAGTGAGCAAACATGTGGAGGGCAAACCGTCCCTCCCCGCACGACCCACCTCTTGATAATAAGATTCTATATTACCCGGCATTTGTGTATGAACTACCAATCGTACATCGGGATGATCTATCCCCATACCAAAGGCATTAGTGGCGGTTAAAACTCGAACTTCTCCAGATTGATATGCGGCCTCCAACTTGACGCGATCCTGGGATGCTAATCCGGCATGGTAAAAAGCAACCTTTTCACCACTCAAAGCTAATAAATCTGCCCACTCCTCTGTACTTTTCCGAGTTCCACAGTAAATAATCACTCTTCCAGTAGGTGCTTTAGATAATGCTGCTAAAACCAGGTTTTCTTTATCCATTTCATCTTCACAAAATTCCACCTGATAATAAAGGTTGGGCCGATAGAAACCATAAACATGCTGATCTGGATCTTTTAAATTTAATTGGCGGATAATGTCGTTTTTTACCAAAGGGGTTGCCGTCGCCGTCAAAGCCATCATCGGAACATTGGGATGAATTTCTCGCAGCAGTTTGATCTCTGAATATTCTGTGCGAAAATCATGACCCCAATGTGAAATACAGTGGGCTTCATCTATTGCAAACAGATTCACTTTCTGCTTGGTCAACCATGGGGCAAAACCCGACTTTTGAATTCTCTCTGGTGATAAATAAAGTATATAGGAGCCCTTTTCAGTCATTGCCTTAAACACAGATTTTCGCTCTTGAAAACTCATACCCGAGTGAATACAGCCTGCTGGAATTCCTTGATGGTTCAAATTCGTCACTTGATCATTCATCAATGCAATTAAAGGAGAAACTACAATGGTTAGTCCTGGAGCCATCATTGCCGGGAGCTGATAACAAAGAGATTTGCCACCCCCTGTCGGCATAAGTGCCAAAACATCTTTCCCCCTGAGTACTGATTCAATAATCTCTTTTTGCCCAAGTCGAAACTCGGACAACTTAAATTTTTCATTAAGTATTTTCTGTAAATTATCGATATCTAGATCCTCTTTCCGGACAAATGCCTTACCTTCTAACAAATTTTAAAATACTTATTATTTTCTTTCAACTTTAAAGAATTTAGCAGCAGTCATTGCAATTTATAAACCATTTCATTATATAAAACATAATTTGGAGTCACACTTATCTTATGTTTACTCTCCTACAACTCAAAACCAGGAGGGAACATTTGAATCTGGCTGTAAATTGCTAAAATAATTCTTCCAATAAAACTCTTTAACACCCATAGAAATCATCAACTGAATCATTTCAGTCTCAGATCCGACAAAAACTTTCTCTGTAGTTCTATTTGCCATAGGAACGTATTGTTGAAATGTAGGATCTATAACCAGATGATTACCAGTTCCATAATAATTTCTTAATATAAGAAATGTATGACTTTGATTTCTAACAGGTTCCACATCAAAATTAAAACTAACTTTAATCAGCTTTTTCATTGTTCCTGTTGCTCCCCTACAAACTCTGCCATCTAAATTGTATCCAAATTGATCTGCTAGCTTTATCATCTCGCTAGCAATATCCCTTATCTTCATATCTAAAGTTCGTTCGACATTTTGAAAATGACGAGTGTTCTTCCTTGATATAGCCTGCTCACAATCAACAGCCCAAATAAGTGTACTACTAAATATTGGTAATAAATAAAATAATATCATGGTTTTGATTTCAATGACTCTCCTTCACCTTCTACATAACAAAATATCAACTTTCAGGATATCTTCTTTTACTTGAATGTGGCATAAACACTGCAAACAAAGGCTGTTATGGATTTTAAAAACATCAAAACAAAAATATCAATACATCTCCTTATATTTTTGAATTTTTTTCTTTGTATGACAACTAGCTGGGCAATAGCCCCAAGTAAAGCTACGGTATGCTCCCTAGCTCTTCAAAATATAGTTAGCAGTGAATATACATCACAAACTGCTACTTTGCCCTACACTTTAAATTCTTTAGAGGCCTTTCTCCAACATATATTAAAAGTTAATGAAACTATAGAACCCGGGACCCCCGAAGGATTTTTTGCTTTTTATGAAAACGCTTCTCATGGTGCGAAAAATGAGGTTGCAGGCTCACGAGTCCAAGGCATTATCGATTTCAGTTCCCAACAATTAAATGAGGACACAAATCAATTACAGTTTACAAAAACAATAATTATCGATGGCAAAGAAGATATTGCAGAATTTATCGAGCTCTTCAATAAAAGATACTTAGATGTAGCCACTCAAGATTCCAGTTCAGTTCTTAAAATATTTAAAAATCAAATTATTATAAGTTTACTTTTAACTGGTAGTATTTATTCCGAAAGACTAATAAATGGTCTTTTCTTACAACCAGATCCCTTAGTTTTAGCTGGCTCCAGCGCTCTATTTGGTTTCTACATAATGTTTGGCATGGATCATTTTCTTTATCGTCAATTTAAAAAAGACTGGAAAATAAACAAAGATCTAAAAAAACTACTGGCACTTGTTAATTCAGAAACCGAGGAATACTCGGTTCTTCTTTCTAGGAACTCAATGGTTTATAAGCCCTTGTTAGACAATGCACTTCAATCCCATCTTTCCGATGAAACACTTCAGTTTCAAATCAATAATCAATCTCTTTTCGAATCTACACCTTTAATTTCAAAAATTTTAAGTCCACAAAAATATCAGAAAATTAAAAATTCCATGCATTGGCTAGGTTTAGATTTATTTTTAACAAAATCAAAAGGTTCAAGTCCAGAACTACATATAATTGTTAGAGGTTCAAAACAAAATCCTAGTTATCCTCAAAAAACATCCAAAGAATATAAACTTAACTCTCCAGAACAACAGGCCAGACCACAATTACAGCCCTCACTCATTCCTATACGCATAAAATAAATTTATTATCCCATCATCGGCGCCATGAGTGAAATTCAGCTAAATAATCTAAAAGTTTTTTAGGAGCATTGGCTTTTTTCCAAACTCCCGCGGCATACTTATTCGCCTCTGCAAAAGTTGGGTAAATATGAATGGTAGCTAGGATTTTATCTAAACCAAAACCATGCTTCATAGCAGCTACAAATTCTGCAATAATATCACCGGCATGCTCACCCATAATAGTTACGCCTAAGATTTTATCACTTCCGGGGACAGTTAATACTTTTACAAAACCATGGGCCTCGCCCTCGGCGATAGCACGATCCAAATCATCAATCCCATAGGTACTCACATCGTAAGAGATACCCTGCTCAATGGCTTCCGACTCGTTCAATCCCACTCGTGCGACTTCGGGATCTGTAAAAGTACACCAAGGAATCACTCGATAATCCACTTTAAATTTTTTAAAAGGGCTAAACAATGCATTCACAGCCACATACCAAGCTTGGTGAGCCGCCGTATGCGTAAATTGATAGGGACCTGCCACATCTCCACAGGCATAAATATTAGGATACTTCGTCGTACGTAAAAACTCATCCACTTGAATAGTGCCAGAATTGGAAAGTTCTATATTTAATTGTTCCAAACCAAAGCCTTTTACATTGGCCTTTCTACCTAAGGCTAATAATAGCTGGTCAAAAGCAATACGCACTTCACTATTGTTTGTTAAACATACTAACTCGTTTCTAGTTTTATCAACCTTTACCAATTGATGGGATGTAAGAACCACCATCCCTTCTTTTTTAAATTTTTCTTCTACATGCAATGAAACTTCTTTATCTTCTCTTTGTAAAATTCTTGGTGACATTTCTATTAAAGTCACTTGTGAACCCAAACGCAAAAAACTTTGTGCCAATTCACAGCCTATAGGGCCTCCACCCAATACAACTAAGCGTTTAGGAAGCTCTTTAATCTCCCATAAACTATCACTAGTTAAATAATTCACCTCGTGCAAACCAGGTATATCCGGAACCAATGGGGAAGCTCCCGTCGCAATCACTAGATTCTTAGTAGTTATAGTTTTCCCATTGACTAATACTTCAAAAGGAGAAATCACTTTAGCCTCCCCCAGAATGCATTCCACACCCAAACTTGTGTAACGTTCGATAGAATCATGGGGTTCAATGTCTTTTATAACTTTATGAACTCGATCCATTACTTTGGAAAAATTAACTTGAGCAGACACTCCTTCGAAACCAAATTCCTCAGCGCGTTTAAAGTAATTAAATATTTTTGCCGAACGAATCAGTGCCTTGCTAGGAACACAGCCTGTGTTCAAACAATCCCCTCCCATTTTGTGCTTTTCTATTAGTAAGACCTTAGCTTTTACAGCAGAGGCTATATAAGCAGAAACTAAGCCCCCCGCCCCGGCACCAATTACCACTAAGTTGTAATCAAATTTAGAAGGCTTTTTGAATTTAGCTAAATTCTTTCTAGACTTAATATAACTGACAATCCATTTAGAAAAAAGCGGCAGTATACCTATTAACGAAAATGAGAATATTAAACTAGGAGATAATATCTCCTTTAAAGTAGTGATCTTCGCCAATTCCGTTCCAGCATTAACATAAACTAATGTTCCCGGAAACATTCCTATTTGACTTACAAAAAAATAGGTCAGGGTTCGAATAGGTGTTAATCCCATAACTAAATTTATTAAAAAAAATGGAAAAAGCGGTACTAGCCTTAAGGTAAACAAATAAAAAGAACCCTCTTTCTGTACGCCTTTATTAATGCTCACTAATTTATCTTTAAACTTGTTTTGTACAAAATCTCTTAATAAAAATCTTGAAGCCAAAAATGCCAGTGTAGCACCCATTGTACTGGCAAATGAAACAATAATAACACCTTTACCAAGGCCAAAAATAGCTCCTCCAGCCAAGGTAAGAATTGTTGCACCAGGAAGAGAGATCGCAGTGGATAGAATATAAACAATCATATATAGGCTAAGTACCCACCAAGGATTTTGCGAGTTGTATTGATTTAGCATTTCTTGATGTTCTTTTAGGCTGCTCAGTGAGAGGTACTGACTTAAACCAAAGTGGTTATATATCAAAACAATTCCAGCAATTAATATTACAATTCCAGTTCTAATTATCCATTTTTTCGACATAACTCACCCCTTAAAAGATTCTACTCTTTCATCAAGTTATGTAAACTTAAAATTAATTTTTTAAAGGGTTTCCCCGCCACAGCTCGATCCACTCCCTGCGGTACAAGCATAACAGTGTTGACCGAGCCTTATATGTCTTTGTGTTAAAAGATTCAAATCAAAATCGCTAACATGTTGAGCCGCAGAGGATTCCACTTTCAAATCTAACATTTGGTTAAAATCACAATCATAAATATAACCATCCCAACCAATAGAAAGTGTATTTCTACACATAACACCTTTAACAACACTAGGATTGAAGGCATTTACTAAAGTAGACATATAGGATTCATAGTTTCCAGATTCAATCAGATATTCTAGATAGCGACTGATGGGCATATTTGTAATACAAAACAGCTGATTAAACTCAATGCCAAAATCCATTCTTAAACGTTTTTTAAACTCTTGTTCCAGACTCTTTTGATTACCAGGTAAAAAGCAACCGACAGGATTATAAACTAAATTTAATTTTAAATCATTACCCTCTTTAGCATACCCCACTTCATTCAACATTCTTAAGGCTTTAATTGATTTTTCAAATACACCATTACCACGTTGTCGATCTGTATGATTTTGCGAATAATGAGGAAGCGAAGAAACCACTTCCACATTATGTTGAGCTAAGAATTGGGGTAAATCGTTATACTTAGGATTTGCAGTGATAATAGTTAAGTTACAACGATCAATTGTTTTAACTCCCAATGGACTCAACTGCTCAACAAACCAACGAAAATGTGGATTCATTTCTGGGGCACCACCCGTTAAGTCCACCGTAGAGATATTATTGTTTTTAATAATTTCCAAACACTGTTCCAGGGTTTCAAGACTCATTATCTCTTTGCGATCAGGCCCAGCATCCACATGGCAATGACGACATGTTTGATTGCACATTTTCCCCATATTAATTTGTAAAATATCAATTTCAGTCGGTTTCAATGGAAAATGCCCAAGTTTTTTTAGCTGGCTAGAAAAAGACTCTAATTTAAAAGGAGCTTCCTCTAAAAGTTGTATTTGCTCATGAGACAAAGATAAATTTGAATTTCTAGACAGCAACGAAGACATTCCCCACCCCTAAATTACATAGATATTTTTTTTACTTTATTCATCATTTGAACACCATGAACCATAGACGCCCCACCACGAATGGCGGCAGATACATGTACCGCCTCCATCATTTGTTCTTCCGTGCATCCCTTTTGCAATGTATCCTGAGTGTAAGCATCTATGCAGTAAGGGCACTGTACGGCATGTGACACCGCCAAGGCTATTAAAGATTTCTCCCTAGCTGTGAGAGCACCCTCAGCAAAAACCGACGAGTACCAACTAAAAAACTTATCACCCAATTCTTTCTGAAACTCTGTAATCTTTGGAAATTTACTTAAATCTGAATCCACATAATAATTCTCAGCCATTTTCCACCTCCACAATTAAAACAAGTCAAAAATATAATATTTTATATTAACTAAAAGCAACGAATAACACCCATTTTACAAGATCTTTAAATGTATGATTGTAAGCATTGAACTACTCAGAGCAGGTTTCACCGCGCAAAAATCTGAAGTTGGAATCTATTTTTTTAAGACTTCGTCCATTACAACATAGTAACTCCTCCTGATAGGCAGTCGTTGGGCGCCCAACAGCGACCCATTCTGGAGCCTCTAAGTCTATTTTATTTTTTGCTTGAGTATTTACAAAAACATAGCTGGCTACAGCTAAATTTTCTCTTTTTAAATGAAGAGCGTGGCTAACGGGTTGCCAAGAATTGGTTTGATGATTTGTCACTTCACTAAAGCACCAGTCTTTATTAGTTTTTAGCATTGGACATGAATGGGTTTTTGGGCAGGGATACACCATGGAATATCCGGCTTTAACTAAGTTCTCCCTTAACTTCTGCAACTCTTTAGCCTCTCGTTCTCGGCCGGGATCTGATACAAAAAGCAAAACTGGGGCTGTTGACTGTGAAAGTTTTTTCAACCAAAGGAATATAGCTTTTTTACTTCTTGGTTGAGCTTTTAATTCATTCCATACATAGCCAAGGCCCACCCATAATGCTTGACCCTTTTCTTCTGAGTTTTTAACGACCTTATCTAGAACAGACAAACATTTCTCATCGCCAAGTACGCTTTGCAATTTTTTGACTGATAAATTACTATCCATAGATTTCAAGCCCACTTCAGCAGATTGAAGCAAAAATCTACTACGATCTATAATCTCAACCTCTAGGTTTTTCGCATTTTGTTTTTGCAAAAAATCAATCATTGTCATCGACCAAGCACCACTACCACATCCCAAGTCAAGAATTCGCGCTTTATTCTTGATTTCATCAGGAAATTTTTTAAATTTTTGAGAAACACGATTTAATATTTGTAAGTTTCTTTGGACATTATTTAAATGAAATCCCAACAAATATGCCACCGCAAACTTAGCCTCCGACACATTTCTTTGCCTACTACTTTGATCACGAAAATTATAGGCTTGCCATAAATCACGGAGGGCATGGAAATTTTCCTTAACAATACTTTTAACTATGAGATAGTTATCTGAATCTTTTTTTGAAACCCCATGTCCCCGTGACAATTGCTTTAATTGTTCATGCCAGGCATCTAACAATCTATTTGAGATCTTACTGTTCTTACTTATTTTTTTCTTCAATTCTCTATCCTATTAAATACTAATCATTGGATGAACATCATCGCGAAACCAGGATGTCAAGCTCCACCTATCAACCTTTGTCACATTTACCTCATGCTCTAAATAACTGTCAAAAACAACCAACCTACGCGGTTGGGGTTTTACTATCATGGGAGGCACAGTCTTATCGTGGGAATAAACCACAAGTTCCCCTCCGCCTTCATCACTTAATTCAGCTAAATATAAAACGGCACTTAGCCATCGACTAGGATTATTTTTATGACGATCCACATGTTTTAAATATCCACGACCTACTGGGTAAAAGGAAAAATGGGACTCAAATCGCTTTAAAGGCAAGTACATACCCCTACGAGCAAAAACTAAGATTTGCTCAAGCACTTCCTTAACTTCACTTAAGGGAAAGGATGACCAGTCATCCAGCCAACAAATCAAATCCCCACGAATTTCTTTAATTTCCTTTTTATTAAGGCCCTTGCCAATTTTAGCATGGGAAAAATCACCAGAATTGTAAATAGTTTTGGCAACATCTAATAAGGTCATTTGGGTTGTCTTTGAAATCATTTCATCAAAAATACAAATCTGAGAATTTTTCATTTCCGAAACAAAATAGTCTTGATTAAAATTTTTTGGAACTATTAACGACACCCTTTTAATTTATCTTATTAATACATAAAGGTAAGTAGTTTCTTTAAAGTAAACTCACATGGCACACAGCTTCTATGAATTTAGTTTAAACAACAAACATTTTTTAACGATTATTCATACTAGATTATTAGAAAAGGAAAAACACTATATATAAAACCAACATGAATTCATTCCATTTTCTGACAAAATATTCAAATAATTTAAATAATTTAAATAATTTAAATAATTTAAATAATTTAAATAATAATAAGTTGATAACAATTTTAAGGGAGTCAAATAAATGGAAAAATCGAAACTTAGAGTAGGAAATCAAGATGAAGTAAAGTCTATACAAAGTGCCTTGCAGATTTTAAATGATGCTGCCAAAGAAAGTTCGAATGAAATAAAATTAATGATGGACAGAGACTACAATAAGTTAAAAGGAGTACTCACGGATCTCAAGCCCGAAGTGAAGCATGCGTTTAAAGAGTTTGGTGAAGCTTCTCAAGAGCAATTAAAACAAGCCCACGAAACTGTAAAGGAATCTGTTCACGAACATCCTTGGATATATATAGGAGGAGCTACGGTAATATCTGGCCTTTTAGGTTATATTTTAGGAAGAAAATCTTAATTAATTATTTTAAGAGGTCTTAGTGTGTGGAAATCTTTAGAAGTATTATTTGATTTTTATTGTGTATCCTTGGTTACTGAAAGCAAAAGATTTTTTAAAATTCAAAGTTGGATATTTATACTAGAAACAGTAAAAGGTTTAAGAAATTTATTTATATTTTTAATGTCCATAATATTTGTAACTTTTGCTTTTGCAGTTTCTCTTTTTATAACATTTTACTATATGATTTATCTTTATAAGAGTTTCGGCTATGTACAAGTAGATTTATTTTTAGTTAGTAATTTAATAGTTCTTTTTTTCAGCTTTTTTATTCTAAAATTTTATAATAGTGAAAAAAGATGGCTCAAATTATTCAAAATTGATGAAAAACTAAATCCCTTACTCTCCACAACTCTGCTTCAAACACCAGAAAGCAACTCAAAGCTAGCTCTTAGCGAAACCGATCTTAAAAACTTAAAGGAATTAATAGATAAATCTTTAGAAAGTAAACTCAAAGAAGTCTTATCTCGCAAAGATAATAACTTTTAATAATTACAAATTCGTTAGAAAGAGAGTGTAAAAATCTTTGTGTATGAAGCAAATTTATTATCAACCCAGTCGACTTTGGGCTGGGCCCAAGTTGACCTTCTTTGTGCAACCTCCCATAAATGTTTATCGATTTCAAGCTTTATAAGAACATGAATGGCGCCAGCAAAGCTGTCACAATTCATGTAAATATTGAAAGGCTTCGCCTCGCCTTTTTTTTGATAATTTTCCCCCCTCACCCCCTGGGGGGCGAAGGGTTCGGGCAGAAAATTATTGATTAAGAATTCCGTGTTAGCTACGTCATCCTATTTTCAAAATGGATGGCCAGCTGGCCCGCAATAACTGGCCAACCTCGCTTTTTCCTTGGCTTGGCCAGCAAGCTTTGGATAGCAAGAAAGAGCATTTTTACTAGGGCATCGTCGTTGGGGAAACTCGATTTTGTTTTCATGACTTTGCGGAACTGTCGGTGAACATTCTCTACGATATTAGTGGTGTAAATCATTCGTCGAATTTCTGCCGGATATTTGAAGTATGAGCTGAGGTGCTGCCAATTTGCTCTCCAGGGGTTAACGGCGCTAGGATAACGGGAACCCCATTTTTCCTCAAAATCTGTCAGAGCCAATTCGGCGGCCCTTATATCTGTTGCTTGATAGATCGTTTTTAAATCTAAAATAAACTCTCTTTGGGCACTGGAGCCTACGTATTTGAGGCTGTTTCGAATTTGGTGGACTATACATAGCTGAACCTCAGTTTTTGGGAAGATATTTTCGATGGCTTCGGGAAAACCCTTTAGGCCATCGACACAGGCAATTAGAATATCTTCTACCCCTCTAGACCGTAGGTCATCAAGCACACTCAACCAAAAGCGCGAGCCCTCAGTGTTCGAGATCCAAATACCTAGAATATCAACGTCCCCATGGGTATTAATTCCGTAGCAAGTATAGGAGGCCTTATTTATAACTTTGCCGTCCTCTCGAGATTTAAAAAATATGGCGTCAAAAAACACGACGGCATATACTGACGACAGAGGCCGAGACTGCCAATCGGCAATTGAATCTTTGATCCTGTTAGTGATTTGAGATACCAGTGTGGCACTTACATCGCTGCCGTAAATGCCGGCGATGACATCCGTAACATCTCGAGTGCTCATGCCTTTTCCGTATAGGCTAAAAATTTTCCTTTCAATATCGGGATCAATTCTCTTGTATTTTTCAAGCAGTGTCGGGGTGAACTCGCCATCCCTGTCACGGGGAACCGAAATTTCTGTCTCCCCAAACGATGTTTTAATTTTTTTCGACGAGAAACCATTGCGGCTATTGGTGCCACTTTTCTTTGACCGCTCGCTATGGCCGTACCCTAAATGATGGTCCCGTTCTGATTCCATCAGCCCCTCAGCCATGAGTTTGATCATCAGTTGCATCGGCCCGCCTGGGGCACTTAGATCCTCAAACTTTTTTACTTTGCTTAAAGAGTCCTTCATTTCTGGACTCTCCATTAGTCTGGCAATTTCCGAACTTTGGTCTGACATACGATGCTCCTTCCGTGGTGCCCACAATCAAATTGTAGGATCACCTAGTTAGGCTTCGTACACAATAATTTTTACGCTACCGTTAGAACCATTTAAACTTTAGCTTCTCTTCTCATTCTCTTCTATAGCTTTAACAATAAAGAATATTATTCTTGTTCTTTGGCTCTACTGTTCTCTGCATCGGCCTCTACCATATCCAAAATAAACAATCCGTTCACAATTTTTTCAATCCCGGGCTCAACTTGGCTTGCAACTCTTTTCGCTCCGATTGTATATTCAATAACAAGATAGTTTTGCACGATACTTCTATCTCTAAAAGTATGTAAGCGACAAAGTCCAACTAACTTTTCAAAGGCTACTTCTTTAGTTTCTCCATAAGCTTCTAGATAATCAGAGTCTATATATTCATTATTATTAGTGACACCAATACATGTGGCGGAAGACTTAACTTCTTCGGCACGGGATTCAGTCCCTATAAACAATGTAGCTAGTAACGAAAAAACAATAAATTTCATGACTCCTCCAGAAAACTTACAATTTCATATAAATATGTTATACAAATTCCATTCCAAAGTTTATCAACTCTATATACCTTAGAATTACAATTAATAGTCATTCTAAGGTCTAAAATCTGTAATAGTTTCATGGTAGTTAAACTAACAATCATTTTCGTATTTGTCTTTCCGTATTAGCCTCTCCGTATGTCTGGTTGGTAGTTTTTTAATTATTGTTATTCAGAAAGCCGCATCCTTGTAAAATCTTGTTTCTTCTTAAATTATTATATTATAGACTTTAATTTATGAACCCATGGCATGATGTGGAACTTGGAAACAATGTTCCCAATTTAGTTAGAGTTGTTATCGAAGTACCCAAATCTTCAAAAAATAAATATGAATTGGACAAAGCCACAGGGCTTATAGCTGTCGATAGAGTGTTATTTAGCTCTGTTCACTACCCGGCAAATTATGGTTTTATACCCAAAACCTATTGTGAAGATAATGATCCTTTAGACATTCTTGTCTTAGGACAAGAGCCGGTGCATCCATTAACTATAATGGTCGCCAAACCCATAGGTGTGATGAAAATGAAAGATGAAGGGGTTGCCGACGACAAAATAATTGCAGTACACGCCAATGATCCTGAGTACAGTCACTTTAACTCCATCTCAGAGTTGCCTGTCCATAGATTATCTGAATTAAAACGCTTTTTTGAAGACTATAAAATATTAGAAAATAAAACTGTAGTCGTTGAAAACTTTTTAGATGCAAGCATAGCCAAAACAATTATTCTTAATGCCATAGATTACTATAATAAGTCTAATCTAAAAGCTTAAGGGCTTTGCATATTGATCCATTGTAACTGCCACACCTGTAACTGAAAAACTTTGAGTTTTAACTTCTTTAAAAGCCAATACGCTTGGCAATAGAGTTACAGAATTTTGAGCTGCATCATACAACCAATGCTTCCCAAATTCTAAAACCTTATCACCCATTTTAACTGATAGTTGAGGAGATATTTTATAAGCTTTTGAACCTTTTATTTGTGTTAATTCTACCTCAGGAACAAACTGCAATTTTATTGATCTCAAGATTGTTTCATTGCTTATAGCTTCTCCAATAACAGATAACTTTTCGCCCCAGTTTTCAGAACGTAAGTTTAGAACTTTTAATTGATCTAACTTCTTTTCATTTCTTTGTGAACCTTCAACTCTAGCATTTAGCTCTGCACTTCTTTTTTCATGGACAATGTTAATAAACTTTTTAATTTTTAATGATGGATGTTCTATTCCATTATTCTGACATTCAATATCTTCATTTTCACAAAGAACTCCATAGGCTAATATATCTGAAGCCTTTCCCTTTTTAAAAACTAAAATTTGATTGTAAAGCATTACTGGATCGATATTCTCTACAACATCTTTAAGTTCAGGTTGACTTTTTAACTTATCTGAAGGAATGTCGCCCGTTTCCGCGTCCGTCACAAAAATTAAAACCAATAAAGCATCTTCTCTAAAAAATGTTTTCTGATACTTTGAATTCTTGGTTGCTGCTAACACTGGTGAAAAAGCCTCTTCTACTTCTGGTCCAATAGGATAAAGCTCTGTTTTAACACCCTTTACTGTTTTAGTGCCTCTTCTGGCTACAAAAGGCACCTCAATATCAAAATAGCTTGGCAATAAATGAAGTGTTTCTTTTGATAAATACTTCTGATTAGCATTACTGTTAAGAGAAACCAACTCTCCTTTTTCAAAATATTGAATCTTATTTGTTTCGGGATGATGTTTTAGCACGCCATTGCTTTGCTTAGGATCATTGGTGTATCTTGTGGAGTCGTGTACATAAAGCACTCCCACATGAGGATCAATCTGACTAAATTGTAACAATTTTTCAGTAAGTTTATGGGAGTTGGATTTTAAAAATTCAATTTCATTCTCCATACTATTAGAATTGTCTAAAACAAAAATAATATCTACTTTGGTATTTACTTTTTGCTGTGGTGGAAGAACTTTTTCCTTAAACACTTCCGCTTCTTTAACTGGCTCCATCAATAGAGGTGTTTTAGGATCTTGACAACCAATTATAGAAAAAATAAATGTCATTGCAATCAAACTATTTAAACTATTTTTAAATACTATTTCGAAGCCCATGATTTCCTCTCATTTTTTGTTGGACAGCTTTTTACTTGCACATGAAATTTATCAATTTCATCAACCCAAATTTCATCATTTGATATCGGAAAGCTCATCCATTGACTTCCTTTAAAACTGAGTTCATTACGGTATTTTTTGTCAGGATGTCCAGCAATATGAACTCGTTGAATCACCTCTGCTTCTATAACATGAATAAGGTTTAAATTTTTCTCAATTTCCTTTAAATTACGCTTTGCTAAGAATTTCAAACGTATAGCAATCCTATTGGCCATATTGCTAGCTACTTTAGCTTGATCCTTTACTTTGGGTAACTTATCAAAATATCCCTGAAGATTAACATCTCTATGAAACATATATGGAAATGAAACTAAATTTTTAGTTATAAAGTCTAGATTCAATTGTCCTTTTGTTGCCATTTCAATTAAAACTTTGGTTTCAGGTGTCAGCCCCTTCACTTTCACTAAGTCTTGAAGTTTTTGTATTCTAGTTATGTATCTCTTTTTAAAATGTTCGGTGGTTTTTAAAACTCCATAGTAATCACATATTCTTAAATGAATTAAGGCTTTTAAAAAATAAGGCTCTGGCCCTATCACTTGATCAAATATAGGTGTCATTAAAGTTTCTAACTGTGCTAAAGCCTTATCCTCCTTCTTCATAACAACATAAGCCCAAGCTTTTTCTTCAACAGCCTCAGGCCAAAAATCTGAAGACTTTTCAACTAAATTGTACTGAGTCAATGCTTCTGCCATTTTGCCCAATTGATAATATGCCCGTCCTAAAGTTAAATGGATCTGATTAATATCAATATTCACTTTTGATAGCTGTTGTTTGTTCGATTGGAGTTTTTTTAAAATAGTTATAGCATCACTCACATTGTTTTTTAAAATAAGTTGTCGGGCATTGTTCCACTGTATTTCAAATTTATTGCTATACGCTTTAGCAACAACAGCACTCGAAACAAAAACCATTAAAACAAGTGATTTAACAATACACATTTTCATTACAAGAGCACTCCCAAAGATACTGTCAACAAAGTCATATCCATGTTGCGATAACCCGAAGTTACTAAATCTTGATAAGCTTGATGTCTAACTTCTATTCTTGAAGTAATATGTTGGTTTATCCAAACACCCAAGCCTCCGCCAAAAGTCCAGCTGTCACTGCTACCCGATTTTAAATTCATCTGTCCATAACCAGTAAGAAGATAAATATCAAATTGGGAAATTCCCATATCTAACCAATTAATTTTTCCATAAACTGGATACCAACTTATTACTCCGTGAGTGGAGTCATAAGGACTATCAATTTCTGGGACAATATTATCTCTAGCCTGTGGATTTTTCTTTCCAATTTCGAATCTATTTTCTGCTTCACTATTTAATTTATTATCAAAAGTAGCATAGCGAACACCCAAAGAAAATCTAGGAGTTATATGGAGCTCAGCCAAACCACCAACAGCGGAAGCATTCAAAAATGGGTTTCCACCCTCTACCATTGCATAATTGGCACCCAATTCCACGCGCCAATTGCGATCAACAGATCTATTTTGAACCACTCGCACTCTGTTGTTTGGGTCCAAAGCTTTCGCTCTTTTAAGTATAGCAGGGTCGGCTCCCAATGAGTTTACATTTTTCGTGAGGTCTTTTGCTATGGAAAGCTCAGTAATCACTAAGAGGCTAAATACTATCATAAAAAACTTCATAACAAACTCCTAAAATTTTCCAACTTCAACATTCACTTGTTGTGAACTTTGACTTCTATAAAAATTTAACATTTCCACTGACGTAGGATCGCTATGCTCCTTGTCGTAAGACAATCGGAACACCAATTCATAAAGTGATACAGAAACATCACCTCCCTTTCTCAAGGCAGGCGAGGCTTTTAGTATATATGTTTTTTCATTATTTTTGTTTTCTATTAATTTAAAATTCATCCACTCGGGCAATTCTTCTTGCTGACCCACACCCACTTTAAGCTCCGTATTTTTTAGTCCTTTAATATTATTTACCAAATGAACTATTATTGTATTCTCTTGATCTTCTTTCCAATCCTTACTGGATTTAGAATCAATATTTATGCGAATGGCATCTTGAGGTAAGAAATATTGTGTTTTAAAATTCTTTTCTTCAAGAGGAACATATTTTTTTGTATCGTATTTGCTTGTCGGATCGTTTTGAGGACTGCAAGCTAAAAATAAAAGTGCTGTAACTAGTAAGAGCATAGTTTTCATAAAGACCTCTGACTTATATTATTTACACCCAACCTTCTTAAACTGAAAGGATAGGTAACTTGAACGCTCACCTGTCCAAGAGGTTTTGGAAACTTCCAATTCATTAGTTTGGCAATGATACAACTTTCAACAGGTTTTGACTTTAAACTGCTATCCTGAATTTTTGCCTTACTAACACTTCCACTACTTGCAATTATAAAATAAACGGCAACTCGACCTGACAAATTTGGATCTTTTTGCAAACCCTTCTCATAACAATAAGTGATCTGACCAATATTGCGTTTCACCACGGCATCTATTTGCGATCTATCCAATCCACCATCTATAAATGCCTCTTCACGCAATGGAGCTGAATATATTTTGCCAGAACCACCAATAGCAATTTTTCCATACCCGCCTTCTCCGCCACCTTGTCCGCGAGTTTTATAACTTTCTATAGCACCTATTTCAGAACCGCTTCCTGGTTGAGAAGCCACCAAACCTTTACCAAAACTCACTCTATTGTGTGATCCACTTCGTCCGGTACCGATTCCTTTTGTTTTGCGCCCATCAACTGAACCTAATTTTAATGAAGTATTATTTATACCTGCATGTAAGCCAGAGAGAGCTCCTAATACGCCTGTATCCACACTCTTACTTACAGAAGTTCCACGACTTTTCACTTTTTTACTTTTAATTGACTTAATGGGTTTAGCTGCTACCTTAGTGATTTTCTTTCTACTTTTTGAAACTTTCACTTTTTTATCTATTTTTTCTTTTTTAACTATTGTTAATTTTTTTGTGATTTTTTCGGTTCTGTTTTGTTTAGCAACAGTAACGATAACTTCTGATTTCTCAGAAAATCCATCATAAAAATACCCTATTAACAATACAATTAACAAGGCAACAAAATGAGCTAAGGCCGTACGGTGAAGTATCATCTTAAATCTACTATTGTCTTCTTCCGGAGCAAGCACTGTTGGAATTACTGCTTTCTCTACTTTTAAAAAAACGAGTCGAAGTCTAGATTGAATTAGTACTTCTTCTTTCTGTACTTGCTTTTTAGTAACTTCCATTACCAGTTCAAATTCACTACCTAATTCATCTGTGGAACTTATTAATTCAATTCTTCCTGATTTTTTATCTTGTACAATAAAAGCCTTTTCACAATTCCAACTAATATATCTTACAATTTGGCCACTTGAATTTATAAATACATATTTATCTTGTGTCATTTTTGTAGCCTCATGTTTTTATTAATTCTATCTTTAAAATTCTTTCTCAAATCTATAATATCTGAAATTGACTTTTCATCTTCAACGATAGAAAGACCTTCACCAGATGAATTATATCTACCTTGTACATCTGCCTCAGAAAATTCAAAACTTGTTTTCTTTGTTGATTTTTTCTTTGCAAAGGAAGTATTGCCAAAACAAAAAATGAGGACAATTGTTAAAATTAATATTTTCATCTTTGATCTCCCTGAATTAGCTTCGCTTTTCTGATATCTAAATAGGCTACGATCAAGGGTTCTTGTCGCTTTTCCTCTAATTCTTTTAGATCAGAGACTGGATCGATATCAAAGGGCATATCTTTCAATTTTTGCCAAGCTGATTGGATTTCACTCTTTGTAGGATGAACAATACGGGAATTTAAAATATCTTTAATCTTATATTTAATCGATTTCGGTGCGTAGTCTAACAAAACATTTAACTCGCGCTTAATATGCTTTCTAAAAACATTCGAAGAAGAAACATAAGAAGACTTTAGCTCTTGGAAAATGGCTTCATTGGACCAAAAGGATTGTGTCTTTACTTCTACTTGATCCCGTTTTTCTTCAAATGGTTTTATTAACTTAGCTACTTCACTTTTATATTTAGCTTGATCTTTTTTATTTAAACCTTTTGGCAAAGGTATTGCCAAAAGTTCTTTAATTAATTTATCGTTTTCATTTTTAACGTCTTCAAGTGTAATCAGTTGCAAAAACCAATCATTAGAAGCTATGGCTTCGTTGGCTTTTACATTTAATCTATCTAATAGTTTCATTTTAGTAATTAAACTATTTTTTAATAAATATTGACTCTGTGAAAGCAACTTATATTTACTAATATTACCAACTGTTGATTTGTAATCTTTTAAAAACATTTTTCGGGACATGTGTCTACCCGCAGGTGTATCTCTAAGAGATTTTATCTGTAATATTTTTTTTATCTCATTTTCATTTTTTTGCTTATCATTTAGTTCTAAGGCTAAAGTGCTCAGAACTAATGGTGAATCACGTAAACTCGACAACTCTTTATTTAACTCGTTCCATGGTTTGTTGGATTCAAGAATTAATTTAGCCCTAATGTTATTGGCTTGGCTTAAGCTTTTTGTTGTAGCAATATATTCTTTAAAATGATTTTTAGAATCGAGACCTGCAAAATCAGCTAACATAGCCAACCATAAATCACGCTCGTCTTTGCTGAGATTTTTTAATTTCATTCTTGTTGAATATTTATATGCCTCTTTAAAGTTAAGTTGTAATTCGTAACCCCATGACAATTGTGAAAGTGCAAATTCGTTATCTTCTTCTGACAACTGAGATATAGAATATAGTTCTTTAGCTCCAGCAATTAAGCCATCTAAATCTTGTAATTCATGTGATATTTTAATTTTTGCTTTGGCAATTAGGATTCTATCATTTTTTGTAATCCCTACATAAGATATTTTATTTAACCTAATTAAAGCTTTCTTGTATTCGTCTTTATCTGGACGAACTTTGTCTAAGGTTATTTTAACTAAATTCAGACTCGCCTTTCTGGCGTGGCCTAAAAACTCTTTATTTTTACTTTTAAAAATAGTGGCATATTCCGTAGCTTTGTTTTCGATCAATAAGTGATTATTCTCCATGACTAAGGCATCAATAGCTAAATCTGCAGCTTTTATTTTTAAAGTTTGATAATTTTTAGATTTATGGGTAGCCACCAGATCAAATCCCTTAGCTGCCTTCATATATTTCTTCTTTGAATTGTTTAAATGTGCCATTTGGTAATGAATTTCTATAGCTTTATTGCCATTGGGATTAACTTTTAGGTAGTGTTCATAGGCCTCTTGTTTGGCCTCGAGATTTTTTGATGCCTCTGCAGATTCTACTTCTCCAACTAAAGCTGCTTCAAAAGCCGGGCCCTTTTCTTTTATGTCTTTTGCATGTAGCGAAGCCAATCTAAACATTTTTTGTGCTTGATCAAATTTACCAAGTCTGTGAGCCACTTGCGCCCCACGATAATGCATATCTCCGTCTTCTAAAAATGCCCGTGAATAGGCCTGATAGGCTTTTAATAAATTAATACTTAGCTTTTTTGAGCTTTGCTTGTGCCAATTAATAACAACATTTTTAATTCTAATTCTTAAAGATTCACAATCCAGTTCATCTTTACAGCCTTTTTCCTGCCAATGAAGACTCGCTTCCTCTAAAGACTTAACCGCAGAACTTGGCTTACCTGCAATTAAATACAATTCCGCTTTTCTAATTTTAATTTCTAGTTGCTGGGCTGCTGTGACTTGTTTTGAGTTTAACAAATAATCCCAAACTAAAAGAGCACTAATGTAAGAACCTTGTCGACTTAGCTCTTGCCCCATATAAAATAAATTATCGTATATTTTATCTGTTGGACTTAAGCTGGTAATCAATTCAATTTCTACTGAAGTTACTTTTTCACGAGCTAAAAATAAAGCTAAATCTCTAGAAAGATCCTCTTGAAAAGATTTATCTAAAGCTGGGCCATTCGTCGTAGGAATGGATAATAGTTCTTCAGATTTTAAAATTGTTGCTAAGGTATTTTTTGCCTCTTCGTTTTTACCAGTATTCAATAAGCACCAGGCTTTCCTATACATTGTCAGTCCAGGTCTCTTAAGCTCCCGATACTCTAATGCCATATTTGCATGTTTCAAAGCCGTTGGAAAATTCCCACGAGCATAATAAATTTCCACTAGACCCGCATGGGCTTCGGCTTTGATATCTCTATCTTTTTTACCTGCACTTTTAATTGCTTTCTTTAAAAGTGTTTCTGCTAAAATATCTTTTCCAGTAAGTCTATATAGATGAGCCATCTGAAAGAGTGCAATTTTTTTATTTCTCTGATTTCTAGAGTGTTTAAGTATTTTTTCATAATAACCTATAGCTTTATTTCTATCTTCTAATGATCCCAAACAACCCTTGCAGTTTTTTTCAATTTCTAATAAATACTTTTTTCTACCCTGTTCTGCATGAAGATCGGCTAGACGTCCAATCAAAGATTCTCCTTTTACAGAATCTTCTTTTATTAATGGAATAGCTCTTTCTAACTTCTTTATAACTTGTTCCGTGGAATCAATATCCATAGGTTCCAAAGCCAAAGTAGACTGTGACAACCCTAACAATGAAATAATTAAAGCTGACAAAAGAGCCGTTTTCATTATTGCACGCCTCCCTGAATTACCGCGAATTTAAATTTTTCAAAACCCGCAGAAGAACCAGCAACCATAATTGGACTTAGACTTTCAAAGGAAGAAGATTTATCAGCCTCAACTATTAAAAAGGGAATTTTATCTGGATTTTGTTTGGCCATTAGTTTTCTTAGCTCATAAACCAGTTGGGAAGAGGATACTTTTTTGTTTTCCACAATATATTCATCTTTTTCAACTTTAACTAAAATACCTTCATCTATGCTTTGAGTTTTAGAAGCAATGGGTAAGTTTATCGTTCCATCAATAAGTATTTGATGTTGAGCTGCAGAGGTGTTTACCAAAAGATATATAACTAAAATGGCAAAGGCATCCACCAAGGGAGTTAATACTAATGAGGGAGTTATACCCGTGCCCGTCACTTTGCCTTCCGCATTTAGGACTCCACATTTTTTCAATTCGGAAGTTAATATTTTATTTTTTGACAATTCATTTTCCATAATCTTCCTTAGAGGGGTGCTATACCTACGTCATTAATTCCATTAGATTTTAATGTATCGATTAGCTTCACAATATCCTGATACTTAGAATTCGTTGCTGGCATAATAAGTGCCATTTTTAAACTAGAATCCTTCCCAACAATTTTCTGTGTATAAGAATTTATTTTGTTCCAATCAATACTATCATTTTGTGTTTTAATTTTAAAAATCTTTGAAGAAATTAAACTGCTATCCTTAACTTGAAAAAGCATTCCTTCATTTTCAAAAGTGACATTAATATTAGCTTGAACTTTATTATTAGATTCCGTCCCAACAGCTTGTGAAACATCTAATGATCCAATATGAATCCAAACTGAAGTAATAAGTAAAAAACTTATACAAACGGCCAGCAGAGAAATTACTGGCATTAAGTTGAGTTCAAAGGATTGCTGATTTTCTGACACTTTAGTCTCCTTAAAATTTCTAATTATGAACTTTTCTTTTTGGTAGTTTTTGTGATAGCTGAAAAATTAAAACTTAACCAATTGGCTACACGCTGTGCCGCTTGCTTAAGGTCTTCGTTCAATGCTCTAGTCCGACTCTGTAATATCGCATAAGCAACAAGTGCAGGAATTGCCATAATTAAACCATATGCCGTTGTATTCATTGCCATTGATATACCTTGAGTGAGTACTGCAGCCTTTTCCACTGGGTTAGTGTTCGTGGCAACTGAAGAAAAGGCTTGAATTAAACCTACGATGGTTCCAAGTAAGCCTAGCAATGTGCCCACATTACCCAACATAGGAAGATAGCCTGTTCTCTTATCTAATTTCTCTGCCTCGTGCACTAAGACTTCGTCCATTTTAGCTTGCACTTCTTCTCGTCCACCTAAACTGTCCGCCGCTTGGGCTCCGGCTTTTACTACATTAAATATAGGATTTCTACCTGTCTTTGAATGTGCTGACAGAGCATTTTTTAAGTTTCCGGATTTTATGTCTTTTTCAAATCTTTGGACTATTTTTCTTTGTACTGGGGATCTAAATAAATAAAGATGTATGACCCTTTCAATTATTATCGCAATTGAGGCGATCTGTGCCATTAAAATTGCCCACATCCAAATTCCGCCAGCGGAAAAAGCTTGTGAAATTGCATCAACAGACTGTAACGTACCCATATGTTCTCCTTATATTAAAGTAGAGAAGTTTTCTCACACAGCCTAATGTGCAAGGCTTATTCCAGATGGGCGTAACAAATAAACAGCTGCTAAAGCTATTTTTTATAGAAAATTGTACACATAGTGACAAAAATTGCGTCCCCAAGCCCGATTTTTTAAGTTATGATCTATGTATTAGATATGAAAAACAAAAATATACTCTTTTTTGATGGCGTTTGTGGTTTATGCAACCGTTTTGTTAATATCGTTATTTTTTATGACAAAAATCATTTTTATCACTTTGCACCTTTACAGGGAGAAACTTCCAAACAGTTACTGCCAAGTAATATAATTGATAACTTGAATTCAATTATTCTATGGGAAAATGGTCAAATAAAAGAAAAATCAGCAGCCGTATTTTCTATTTTTAAAAAATTAGGAGGATTTTGGCGTCTAATTATTGTTTTTCAAATTCTTCCCCTTTTTCTTACTGACAGAATTTACGATTTCATAGCAAAATACCGATACAATTTTTTTGGAAAAAAAGAATTTTGCAGAATACCCACACCCAAAGAACGGGAATGGTTTTTGCCTTAGTACATGTCAATAATGCAGCAATGCAGGTTGCTTACAAATGTAAAATATATATATTGAACTCTATTGATTTCCTTTGTTAGAAGAGGATAGTCATACTAAAAAAGGAATAACAATGAGTCGTCCCAGTCCCGAAGAAGCACAAGAAGCTGTAAGAGTTCTATTACGTTGGATAGGTGAAGATCCAAAACGTGAAGGACTTATTGAAACTCCTAAAAGAGTGATCAAGGCCTATAAAGAATGGTTTTCTGGTTACGATGATAATCCTACAGAAATACTAAGTAAGACTTTTGAGGAAATTGATGGTTATGATGAGATGGTCTTACTTAAAAATATGCGTTTAGAGTCTCATTGCGAACATCATATGGCCCCAATTATAGGTAAGGCCCATATTGCATATATTCCTAATAAAAGAATAGTTGGCATTAGCAAGCTGGCTCGCTTAGTCGATAGCTTTTCTAAAAGATTACAAACTCAAGAAACTATGACCGCGCAAATTGCAGACACTCTATTTGAAGTGTTAAAGCCCAAAGGCGTTGCTGTAGTTATAGATGCATTTCATCAATGTATGACCACCCGAGGTGTACATAAATCTGAAACAACAACCATTACAAGTCGCATGCTAGGCCTATTTCAAGAAGATCCACGAACCCGCTCTGAATTTTTAAATTTAATATCAAAATAAAAAACGCAAAAGGTTCCAACTCCCAAGTTGGTGCCGCTTGATATTGTTTTAATATAATTTCAGTCAATAACCTTGCGTGCCTTCCATTGTCATTAGGAAAAATATGAATTTGGACAAGACGATGATGAAAACATTCAGCTATCTCTTTCTAAGCGGCCTTTTCATAATGATTTCAATATGAAATTTATTAGCAATTCCTTTTCATCAATCAATTCAAATGCTTTTTTAAGAGTACCAAAAGATCTTAAAGAAAAGAAAATATTTTTTGTGACTTGAAGGGAAAAGTTCAACCCGACACCCCATCTGGCTGTGTGGACTGCGGTCGAAATACTAATTGGACAATTGAGAATTACAGTTGGCTTGTGCTGACTTCAATCTTTCCATTTGCTGATTTATAAAATTACCATAATCACTCAACATAACCCAGTGATCCCCTCCAGTGATACTTTCAAAATAATGTTTGTCTGGATTATATACTTGATAAAACTTTTCTTTAATTAAGTGAAAGGGAACAAAGGGATCCGACTCACCAACTATCATTAATAGGGGCAAATTTTTTATGTTTTTTGCAAGGCTCTCGAAGTCTTCTCTGTTAAAGCTCATTGCCAATTCACTATCAACCTCATTCATTCTTTGGCTAAAGTTTGACTCTAATGTTCTTTTGTTTGTACGACTCATTAAAACATTAGCTTCAAGTAGCATCCAGCCTCGGCGTGAGCCTTGAATTGAAGGCTCAACATCCCTTACCAACTCTTCTTGAGAAGCTCTATTTCCAAAACTCCAATCCAAAACATAAGCAGTTAAATCGTCAAATGGAATACTCTTACCAACTATTTGTTTAATTTTTTGAGCTGATTCTACCTTGTCATCAATTATTTTATCAACGATTTCTTTAATCAAATTTACTCTATTAACATTCAAATGTACAAATAAAGTGTCTAGGTCATATGGTTTTAGTCCCGATGAAAAATCTTTTCTTGAAAATTCACGTATTTTTTTCTTGGCTAAAATAATTTTATTTTGATATTCAAAATCACTTCCAAAAAACTGTTTATTGAGTTCAATCTGGAATCGAGTTCTTTCGTTAATAAATTCTTGCATATTTATACTAAAAAAAGCTGGGGCTAATAAAATGACACCTGTTGGTCGCTTAAATTGCTCAATTCTAGAAATATAATCAGCAATCACATAACCACCATAACTATGACCAGCAATATAAAACTCTTCACCAGGCAGAGTGAGTTCCTTAATTATATGATTTAAATCATGGGAGTGGCTTTTTGTAGAAAAGTGCTCATACATGAACTGAACGGATGTTTCATCCGACTCAACATCCAAAGGCGAACTGTTACCAACACCTCTTTGATCAAACAAAACGATTCGATACTTTTCGGCTAACTCACTGAAATCCATCCCGCCTTTAAAGCCTAACGTGTTATAGGAATTTATCGATTCAAAGCCTGGTCCACCACCCACAAAAAAGAGATAAGGGTTCTTAGAGTCTGGATTAATTATGCGAATGGCTAATTCAATTTTAGGGCTTTGATCCTTTTTAAGATTTTGACTCTTACTAGATTTTTTTTCTTTAAATCTTTTCTTAGGGGTTTTTTTGGAAGCTTGTTTAGAATTTGACTCTGGATACAGTGGAACTTCAATTGTTTTGTTCACCATTTTTCTTTTTTTAAACACAAGCGGCAATTTGTTTTCCGCGTGACTTTGAGTATAACTAAATGGAATACAAACAACTGCCACTAAGATGACAATAACTATTTTTTTCATTTTATGAGGACTCCTACAGGAGTGGACATATTATATTTACTTTGAGCTGTAAAAATATTTGAATGATTATGAAAATCTTACCTCACTAAGATGTATTCATTTCCATTCGCGGAGTATTAGCAAAGCATCACCACAATTCTGATTCCTCATTTTTGACGCAGATTTTAGGTGCAACTATCCATTAGCTCTTCTAGAACTCATCGTTCAGGAAACTTTGGGTAAAGTAGTCAGTAGTCACAATTCCACCTGATATTTAAGGATAAGGGTAACGAAATAAATCCAGTTAACCTTATCCTTATGTGATAGGCATTTTATGTTTGATTGTTACGAGTTAATTGTTATTTTTTTCTTTTGTATCTCAACTCTGCACTATAGGGACCTGATTGCAGCTCAGACTTGTCATTATCAGTTTTTACTAAATTGTAGGTATGACCAATACGAATCTCGACAAGAGTGTCATTGTCAATTAATTCAAAGTCCTTAATTGATGCTGATAATAGACTTAAAGAGTCAGGTTGATGACCGTAGGACAAAGACGTTGATCGGTCAGTTTGACCCTTCTGCTGAAAAGTTTTTACCAATATAACTTTGTTACCTTTCATTTCCCCTGTGGAAAAAACCTGAGCATGTGGAGTAAAACTTTCCATTCGATTACCCATATTATTGTTGAAATATTTAGAGGGATAGATTTTAGTTTTAAAAGTATTTTCATCGATATTCAGAACTGACCCGCTTTTTTTGATAGCTTCTACTTCTATTTCTTTTGAGCTACTTGAAATATTTGTGCTAAAAATATCAACTAAACATTCAGTAAGTTGCCATTCCCCAATAAAACTAGAGCAAATTGTACTTGAGATTGTAGGTTTATTGTTGTTAATTTTGATAGGACTATTCATGCTTCTCCCTTTAATTATTTTGTATAAATTATTTTGTTTGAATTTTTGGCTGAAAAATTCGCAAGGGCATCGTACCTAGCCGTGGTACGTGACAGCGTGGGGAAAGTTTACTTAATCTAATTTAATTGTCAATTCTATTTAAATCTTTAGCTATCGCAAAACGAGAGATCAAATTTTAGGCCGTCAGTTACCAAAAAACTTGAATGATGAAGGGAGCATAAATATATGTGTATCCATATAGAAACTAAATAAAGATGGCGCAACATGATTATATTGTATCTTCGATATAGACTAATAGAAGTAGTTCGACATAGCGAAACTCTTGGAGAGCTCGTTCTCTATGAGGCCTTGTATGAAAATGATGAGGAGTTATCTGTAACCACATCCACATATAATATTAATGGCTTAGCCTAATCCAGCGCATATAGCGTCTTATAACTTTCAGCTAAGTTTTATGGTACTAGTTCTCACGCTAGTGGTTGCGGCGTTCCGCTTGGGTCTTCTGGCCGTCGCTTCCCAAGTCTGCGTAGTATACGTTTCTATTCCATAACATTTACCGAAATGGCCCCACAGCCTGTCGTCTCTCATCTTATTAAGTATAAGTGCTGTATTTCACTGTCCGTAGAAATTAAATAGGACATATGCTAATAATGGGGTATTGGAATAATCATGTCGCTAAATTCAAAAATGAAATTTGTTGTTAGAAACAACAGGTAAATCCTTATTTTATCCAAAAAATTCTCTCTGACAAAAGACGATTTACCTATGAAATAAATGTGAAAAAAAACCTCTGCTATTCGACAGGCTACTTCGGCTCACATTTGGGCTTATGAACTACCCCACGTTTAGGTCAATGTTCTCTTCTTTTAATTGATGCTCCAGAGCCAATTTAACAATCCACTCCGGCGGCAACTTCAACTTCTTTGCTAATGACTTACAAAACTTAATACTCACGTTTCCCCGATTGTGCTCCAGATCACACAAACGCTGTTTGGAAATCCCCAATTCAGCCGCCAAGTCCACCTGAGATAATCCCTCCCCTAACCTATGAACTTTCAAAAACTCTCCCAATGAAAGAACCTTTTTTTTAGTATTCATGTTTCGTCACCTCCAAAACGTCGATAACTTCAAATCGATCATCTTCTAGCTCCAAATAAACAACCCTATAGGATTTTGACAGCCTAACCGACCTCTGCCCTTTCCTAAGGCCCTTAAGTGGTTCATCATGAAATCCCTTATACTTTCGGCTTTCCCGTAAACCAAACTGCTGGAGAAGATCACACCAGTAAGTAAATTTGGTTTGAATGTAGCCAGGTGTTTTCTTTAACTGCTTTCGGGCAAAGCCGCTCATCCCGATTTCCACAACCACAATAGTACGCTAATTATACATACTTGTCAATTCTTTACTATATTGTTTACGCTACTTTTTTTGAAGGATTAGAGCTTTCCAGTGGAGTTCCAGATAAAAAACACCCGCCCAATTGTTACTCTAAGTCTAAAACAATTCATAGTACCTTCATTGATATACTATCAAATATCTGTGTTAAATAGCTATTGTAACAAAACAAGCAATGATTACCTCAATGGTGTTTTTAAGGGAAGAGATGTCATTAACTTCTTAGAATTTGGCAGATTTCCTACTTCGGTTTTATTTAGAGATGATTTATTAGTTTTACAATGTTTCTTATAAAGACGATGTTTCCCTACTTAAAGCAATTGAGAATGCAGAGGAGCTTACAAGGGCTATTCGTGATGAATTATCTGAACTCCTTAATCTGTTTTAGTTGACCACAACTAAGGCCTGTTAATATCGACGGGCCTTTGTATTTGCAAGACTCATTAACTAGAAAAAGTACTGAAACTGCACTTCAGGGTGTAGGGAGCGGTCGTATTTTACAAGAGCATTTTGCTGAGAAGGATATCTTATTTTTGTTCCTGAAACTCCCACAGCTTCATTGTTATCGACAGCTCCCCCTAAAGAAAACAAAGCCCCTGGAGTCGAAGTCACCGAGAAACCAAACTGAAAATACCAATTAATCCGTTTAACAAACAAGGAAGCGCCCATTATCACTTGCGGATAAGTGTAGTTTAAGCCTAAAACTCCCAACTCACCTAACATACCAAAATTGTCTGTTATGTAAGCCTCCATCAAAGTCGTAGCTGTCCACTGATCTGGGTCATTATTTAAAGGCTCTCTTCTTAGAGAAAAGGGTTTGGTCTCATCCCCAAAATACATATAGTTCACATTAAAATGAATAAAGTTTTTATTTTTAAACTGAGTGGATAATGTCAGATTTTGCATCCAGACTTCCATTGTATATGTTTTAAATCTCAAACTATTACTTTTTGTATTAAAGTAGCCTGACTGGCCACCTAATTTCCATTTAGCATTTTCAAATAATTGGTAACGAGCGAAAATATTGTCCGCATTGTACCAAAAGTAAATCCAAGGACTGATTGCAAGAGTTAATTTATCATTTACACCATAGGCCAGAGAATAAAAACCGACTGTCCATTCGCCTTTTTCCATTAAATGTGTTGTTGGTGAAAGGTTGTGGCCGAAAACTACTTTTTTAGGTACTGATTTTTCCGCTTCAATACTTGTTGCTAATTTAGGAGCCGCAACTCCTAAATTTGAACAGAGAATCAGGAGAGAAAAAATCACTTTCGCCATAATTTAACACCTAAACTTTGCGGTTCGGATGTGTAATCTTCTTCGCGAAACGGCAAATTTAATTCGTACTCTTTTTGGCTGTAGAACATTTCATTTTCAAAAGCCTTTTTACTTATTGTTAAAAAGGTCATCAAAGGCTTATCTTTGATGATTCTTGGCAACATTAATATGAAGCTATAATTTATACTCGAGCTATCTTTACTCTCAGTATAATAACTTGTGTAAAAGTATTTTAAAGGCGCACTAGCATCCACACCGACAGGAGATACTTTGATATATACCGAAGTTGTTTTACCTTGCTGTACTTGGTACTTATAACCTTTGAGAGGAACCTTATCTGAT
>JACKAN010000017.1 GCA_020635055.1 Pseudobdellovibrionaceae bacterium | reverse complement strand
CTTCATCTAGCATTTGTGTTGATTCTTCTAGAAAGCCTATTTTCAGTTCTTTTTCAAACTCATCCATATTTTATAACCTAATATTCTATGCACTTAATTTTTTATGAACTTGTCCTAACTTTTGACCTAGCACCGCTGTTGAAAATGGCTTTATAACGTAATTGTCAACTCCAGCTAATAATGCCTCTTTCACCTGAGAAGCTTCAGACTCTGCTGTTAACAATACAAAAGGAAGTGCTTTGAACCGAGCGTCAGCTCTAACTCTTTTTAAAAACTCTAAGCCAGTGCAATTGGGCATGTTCCAATCAGATATAATTAAGTCAATTTCTCCAGACTTTTCATTTAAAACATTCCAAGCTTGATTCCCGTCTGCCGCTTCAAACATTGGGGCCAAGCCCAATTCTTTACAACTTCTCATTACAACTTTTCTCATGGTTGTCATATCATCTACTACTAAAACTCTTGTGCCAGGTGCAAACATGTTTTCTCCTTAATCTAAATCCACTGCAATCTCGATGTGGAACTCACCGAGGTCAGTTTTAAAAGGCAAAATGATGGCAGAAGAACTGGTTCTAAAACCAACATTGAGCTTACTGCCAGTTAACACCGTAGGTATGACACTACTTAATCCATAACCTTTATTTTTAAGTGTTGTTTTTGCTTGACCAAATATAATGTTCAATATTTCTCCAGCAGCATCTTTAACCTCTTCAGTTATTGATGTGTGCTTTTCTCCTACCATTTTTTCGTAAATATTAAGAAACGTTGCACTTGCAAAACAAAGTGCAATAGCCCCTTTAAACTCAGGACAACTCAGGTTAACAACACCTGCAATATCAATATTCAATTTCTCACCTTTACCCTTAGCAAAGGGCTTTCCAGCTTGAAGTTTAACTCCAACTTGAGTCTCCAGGGTATTTTGTGTGGCCTCTATAAATGGTTTTAAAAACTCTGCATCCACTCTGGACTTTGGCTTAACAAGACTTAATCCCGCAGCCTTTCTTGCGATATTTAAATCCTTGACTGGAAAGAAAGAGCTTATTAAAGCAATTTCTTTTAGATAGCGTTCTAGTTCTGTAGTGACATTGATAGATGCCACTTTCTTATCTTTACTCGATAGCTCTTTTATTAATCTTGATAGTGCACTCAATACGTTTCTTGAAACATCGTAGTTAAAATTAAAATCAATTACGTAAAGCTTTTTGGATAATTCCACCCAAGTTTTAAAATTTGATTCTAAGCTTAGATGAAATTCTTTGCTTATTTCTTTTGGCAATCTGATAAGAATTAAATCTGGTTGCTCTTCCATCTCAACTTCAGATGAAAAGGTTTTTTTCTTTGCAGCAGAACTCATAGTGACCTCTTTTTCGAATCAAAAACTATTATCAGATTAATTCATCGGAATATTATAAGGTCCCTTTAGTTATTTATGACTGTAATTGTAAGTCTTTGGAATAGATTAGGATAACTGATTGAAAATACTGTTTTTAATTTTTAATTAAAAAATAATGATTATGTAACGTTGACTCATCCTGAAGCATATATAGAATTTTAATTTTACAATTTACTTAAAGTAGAGGCCCCATCATGGCTATGGAATTATTCCACAGCCGTCGAGTCCACGACCAGGTTTTTACGGACTCAATACTTATAGAATTTGATTTTGAAATATAATGGTTTTGTAGAATCTGTAGATCACTAGTTAGCTTTCTGTCATAGAGTAAAATATTGTTCTCATAGTTAAGATCAAAGCTACGTCTATCCATATTCGCCGATCCGATCATTGAAATTTGCTCATCCAAAGTAACGGATTTTGTATGCAATAAACCTCCCACATATTCATATATTTTCACTCCCGACTCTAGTAGTGATAAATAATAACTCCGGCTAGCCGCAGCTACCACAAAGGAATCATTCCTCGCAGGGAAAATAACTGTAGTTTCAACACCCCTCAGCGCGGCTGAACAAATAGCATTCTGCAAAGATTCATCTGGAACATAATAAGGGGTAGTGATAGTAATCTTTTTTTGTGCCATAAAAAATAAAGACTCGAACATTTCTGGCATTGCTGAGTAACGCACAGTTGGACCTGTGCCAAAGGCCTGAGCCAGTACGCCATTTTGTGAAAAATTAATAGGTATATTCAAAATTGAACTCAGATCTTCATTTTCATTTGCTAACCAGTCACTGGCAAATAATCGTTGCTGTTGAGCTGCGATGGGTCCTTCGAAACGTACAACGGCATCCACCCATGGAGCATATTTAACTTTCACTAAAAACTCAGGATCTGCACAATTCTGGCTACCACAGTATGATATATAATTATCAATAACTACTATTTTGCGATGATTTCTTAAATCAATTCTACCTTTAAATGGCTTTAAGAAAATATTGCCAATGGGTAAGGCAATCGAAACTCTAGCGCCAGCTTCTTTTAACGACTGCCAGTATTTAGACTTTATCAAAGTTCTTGAACCCAAGTTGTCGACCATAATTCTGCATTTGACACCTCGACTCACAGCTCTTTTAATGGCATCAATCATTTTAATGCCATTATTATCTGGCAGCCAAATGTAAAATAACACATGCACATGGTCTGTAGCTTTATCGATGTCTTGAACCATGGAATCTATGGACTTATTTGAACATGAAAACAATTTTGCCGTATTACCACCCAAGGTTCCAAAGCCACTGATGGAATTTGCTGTATTAAAGAGTTGCTGATACGACTCTGGGATTTCTATATCTATTTGCTTCTGATCACTTTCATTTAGTATGAGCTTAGGTAAGCTAGAAATAATTTTACGCATACGGTGTGTTTTTTTATCGCCAATATTAGTTTCTCCAAATAAAACATAAATAAAAATTCCAAACACCGGCAATACGGATATTACAGCAATCCAAGCTATGCGTGAGGCAGGCTGCCTATGGGGGCGAAGAATAACTCGAGCAATAAATATTAACTGAAGCACAATAAATACAATATAAAATATTATTGAGTTATCAATTTCAGTAATAAAGGCAATCATGCTTGTCCTTAAAAAAAGAAAATTAACTATATAAATCTGAAAACCTGAAAACAGCTCTGTAAGTAAAGAGTTCTATGTTTAATAGCAAAGCTGATTGTTCACTTAGCTGTAAATAATTTAACTTATTTCCTTTTAATTAATGGATTATTTATTAAATCGATTTTTTGAAATAAACAATATAGAATAATATAATTATTTCGTTGCCACTATAAAACCCGGCATTACATATTACTGAATCCAACAAACCTTTAAAAAGTATCGCAAGTGAAATGGGACACGATAATTCCTAAAACTTCTCTAAACTTTTTAGGAAGGTCTTTATGGCTTCCCCGAAAAATTTTAGAGAGGAGACTCAAAGATAATTAAAGTAATTGCTTGGCTATAAGCTCTAATTCGTTAGTTGAAAATCCACCCGCTTGCAAAAGACCATAAATATAAGTTTGATTATTACTAAGCCTTCCCCTATCTGCTAACACTATTGACGCTCGTTGAAACTCATCTAACTGGATTTTTTTAGTATACAAAAGGCTTAATATCTGCTCGATTTCTTTGAACTTTTTTTCGTATTCTCGTTCAATAGTATGCCCAGAGCGCTCTGTCAGCCATCCTGCCATTTCTTGCACTCTATTAATGCTATCTCTAGGATCAACTAATGCAATTTCAATTTGCGCCAATTCGTCATTGCAAACTTGAGAAGCAAAAACCTTTATAAAACTAAACATTAAAAGGAAAATGGTTAAGATTATTTTAGTCATACTAACCTTTTTTAATACTATTCCTGTTGTTCATTAGGCATACATCTTCCATGATGTGTGCAATATAGATGCCATCACTTTGACAATAACAATTTTTAAAATTCTTCATATGTGGTTAGATAATCCCCTGACTTTTGTGAAATGATTAAATTAAAAAATTATAATTGTAAATCAAAAATTATTCATTATTTCTTCGCTTTGCATGCTTTAATCTCTATCTAAAATGTTTTCAAAAATTTATATTTTAAAACGAAATTTTAACTGTTTTTAATAATAAACTTTCAATTTAAAAATACTGAAAAAATACTATTAAAAATTACTATTTAGAAATCTAACTAAAGATTTTACAAATACATAAAATTTACTCACCAAGGTAATTTTCACAAGAAGTATTATGTAACATGGATGGCCAACTAAAGTTCACAATCCTATAGGACTTAGGCCAATTACAATATGTTTATTTAACATTTACTTATTACTGAGAAATATCTGGAATTCTAATTGAAGCTCTTGTGGTGACTACCCTTTGAGATTCTTCAAGAACATCAAAAATATGAATTGTATTTTTATGCCTTTCCAAAACATCAGGTAGACAGTGGTTTTCTGCATACGAAGACATCGCTTTAATCGTCTTAGATATCCTATCTATATTTCGAGTGATAGTGGCATAATCATCTTCAGGCAAATGGTCTATATTAATTTCGACAGTTCCAGAAATGACATATAGAGGATTATTTATCTCATGGGCTAATCGTGATAAAGTTATTAGAGATGACTTGGACCTTTCTATTGCTAAAAAATTCTTGTTTAGTTTTTTTAGCTCAGTATATAAAATAACTGTGGGAATAAAGGTGAGAAGAGCAATAGCAATAATTGAAAAAGCTAATATTATTGGCTCTTCTAATACTGCATTAGAAGTTGTCGCAAAAATTAGAAAAACCAACCCCACCGAAAGTATCATTAAAATCCAACCCCATCTCACTCCAAAAAAAACAAGGCCCAGTGCGGGAATCAAGGCTATTGAAAAAACACCTGGGGCATACACACCTCCCGCAGAGTAAGCACGAATCACAATCGCCAATGTAAGTAAAAAAATCATTAGAACTCGGGTTGTTTTAAATAGACTGTATTTTCTTAAAAGAAAATTACAACTCATCATTAAGATCGGAAAAACTAAAAAACCATATACAGACCAAACTACTTCAGAAAATAAATATCTATATACAAAAATAAATAGTGATAGTAATGAAAATGCATAGCTAAAATAAATTTGTATTCTACTTTTAAACAACTCAATATTGTTAATGTTCTTTGTTGGTTCCCTCAGGTTTTTGGGGAGAAAATATTCAATATTTAACTTACCACTCTTCAACATTAACTACGACCCTCCATTAAATTATTAATTATATAAAAATAGTCATCATATCGAGGGAAACTAAAAGCTATGATTAATTACCACTCTTGGTCATCTAAAATAAATTATACTTTAAGTAAGAACAGGATAATGTCATTTTTTGTGGATATTAAATAATTAATTCGCCACAGTTAAATGTGAGAACCACACAGTTTCTGCTAAAAATGATATTCTTAGGTTCTGTAACTACTTTGTTTAACTGTGGTTAAATTATCAAGCCTATTCTAATCAAATTATCTAGGAATATAATTAGGAATATAATTAGGAATATAATGAGGTTAGTTAATAGCTTGTCTTATTTATTTTGGCGTGGTCGAGTGGACATATCTATTAGTTCTATGGACTTAAGAAAACAATCGGCATCTGTATTTACTACTATCTTGTAAGAAGCTTTACCCTTACCGTCGATATTACCATAATATTCAAATCGATCACCAGACTCATATATTACTTCCGAAGGGAGAATTGGTGATGATACATTGTTGATACTAGAAGCAGCATGGTCTAGCACAGCTTGTGCAATAACTATATTTTTTTTCGAGCATTCATCTTCATCTGAGTAAGCAAAGTTACCAAAAAACAATCCAAATCCTAGTATCATTAATGAAACTTTCATCTCTTTCTCTCCTGTAAAGATTAATTTTATTTTTTAGTTTCCTCTATTTTATGTTTAAACATTTCAAAAGATTTTTTTTCGAAATCATAAAAACTACCAGAATTGTAGGCCTCCAAGACAGTTGTATATCGTTTCATATAATCAGAAGAGTCTACCATCTCAGAAATGGACGCTTTTAAGGCAACATTAACTTTAGTATAAAGATCTTCGAACATTTGAAGTTCATAATTGTTTTTAGTTATAGCCTCGCGTTTCCCGGGATCTAGAACATTTCTCCATTGGTTACGACGACTAATTTCATTATAAAAGTAATCACTAAGTCGAACAAAGTTATGTAGCGACTTTATCATTGGCAAAATAGAATTTCTGTAAGTGGCCTCTTTATTGTTAAACGAAACTTTATGTAAATTATCATTAAACATTTCAACTAAAGCTTCAATTCCCTCTATGTACTCATCTTTAGAAAGTATGGGGCTGTGAACTCCGTCCAATGATCCTAAATAATATTCACTGGTTAAATTATAAACTTTGCTTCTATTTGAATTAGCACCTAAAGCCTGAACGCAATGAGCGCTTCCCGCCTGAGCTAGAGAAGAAAATAAACTGGTGATTATAAACATGTGTGCTATATGTTTGAACATTTTAACCTCCTTAACTTTTTTAAAACCCATCTTTTCCTTTTCTCATGAAAGCATTGACGGCAATTCACTTATTTATTGGCCTATTTATTTATTGCTCTATCTATGCGTTTTCCTTGTTTTTTTCTGAGGTTTAATCCTGTTTTTTATGTTTATTTTATTTCAATTATTGTTGAGGATATTAACATAAAATTAAATGAAGATCTCAATAAACTATATCAGTTGAAAAAAACTTCTCAGTTAATATTTATACTCACTACAGTTTAAGCCTTTACGACTAGAATTATATAGAAAGGAGGATAATATTTTGTTTAAAGTTGTTTGTTCGATCCTGGAAATAAGCCAGTGTGGGCTTTTAAAAAATAAAAAAAGGAGCTTATTATTAATAATAATTTCACATTTTTTATGATTTAACCAAGACTTTCTCCATGGCGAAGCTCTCTCCGAGCATCACTCCAATTTAAAATGTCATTAAAGCTGAACAGAATGAAGATTTCATTATTTTACAGACTTCAATTTCATTTGCTATCTACGGACACAACGAAATTTGTACGCAGTATTTTAGAAACCACAGCATCCGTAGCTCTAATTACTAAACTCCTTGCCCACTTGCATGCTAGGATGAACTAGTCCCATTTTCAGTGGAAGACCAATAATAAGTGCCATTGGTTTCAAAATTTTAATAGCTCCCTTTCCTGAATATAGAATATTTAGCTTCCTGGAATAGCTGGCAATACTAATCCGTATGGCCATTTATAGCGTTAAAACTTTCACAGTAAGCGCCGCTAAATAAGGTGAACCCATATTCGATAACCATCTAAAGTGGATGAATTGCTCTTTTCCTGCGACGGTGCTGGACAAACTCGTTAAAACCAATTTGTGGAAGCATTGTTCCAACTAAGGTTGTGCGAACCAGCAGGCTACACCACCCATGTTTGACCAGCATCACAGCGGGTGGTGAACATGGGGACGTTTCCGTCTGGAGAAAGTCCGGCATAAATGGAAGCATCCGCACAAAAGCGCGTTCCAACTGTAGGATTAATATTGAACAATCACCGGTAGTGGTTACACTCCAAACTGTGGCTCCAGAACCTGCAATAACTCGTCGCCTGAAAAAGTAGAGCCGCCAACGCTGTCGGAGGTTATTGGCTCGCGCCTGAATGTATTGGCTGGTGAAACCACAGAATTTGGGCCTTCGACGTCCAACCTTGCAATAACTCCAGTACAGCTGAATCACTACAAATTTGAAATTGAGGCGATCCTGGCTCAGATATTGCAACCGGTAAACTGCAATTGATTCCTGTAACCGCAATAATATTGAAGTATAAAGAGTGCTTGTTGTTTACTAGCCTCATCCGCGAATGAAAGGACATCGGTGGCATCACCGCAAGCTGCTTGCTTGAATTAAGTTCCAACTGGTTCCATTACAAAAATTCCAACACATTCGTTGCATTGTTGTAACGGGATAGAGCCCCCTTATTGGGTGCAACTGTACGTTGCACTACTATTTCAACCTTTACATCGCCCGCAAATATCGAGTGGAGCAGCTGAGCAGTAGTGCTAACACCCACCTGCCACCCATAAAGTGGCTGCATGACCTGCACCTGACTGAGTTATAGCTAAAGCTGTAGATGCAGAATTTGAATTATTAACTAAAGGCCCAGTCATTGTTCCACCAGCGAGAGGTAATTTTGTGGCATCAGCTCCTGATGGAGTTCCGCAAGTGTAAGAATAAGTGGGGCCAGGTCCTTGAATGGTTAAATATTCACCCGCAGCGCAAGTCATTGTTGAACTATCGAAGGCTACCAACTGCCCATTGGCAAAAGTGTTATTTGAATCTTCAGAAAGTAGTGCTGCTGAACCTAAACCTAAACTCGTGCGAGCTTGCGCTGGAGTTTTCATTACTATATTAGTACCATCGCCACTTACAAAATTATCGGCTGAGGGAGTTAAACTAGCAACATCAGTAAGTTGCGCATCATAGGCTTGAACATCTGTACCGATAACCAAACCCAAATTGGTTCGCGCGGTAGCTGCATTACTTAAATCACTTAAATTATTTGTAGATACTAGATCACCCGAACCAGAACCCGAAAGCGATTGCACTGTTGTGCCATCATAATATTTTACTATATTGGCAGCATCGTCATACCAAATTTGTCCGGCAGCTAAGCCCGAACCAGGATCACCAGTAATTTGTGGTATCGAAGCCGAACCATTTGATCCTGTGCGAACATATTCTGTGGGTGATATAGAAAGCAAATCGACTAAGTTAGGATAGTTCGTAGTTGAAAATACATTCTCAATATTCACTTGCGATAAAGAGGCTGTACCCGTATTGACTTGAATAAAATCTGTTGCGCTTTTGCCTTGTAGTCTTTCTGTGTTGTCTGCATAAAATGCATAGGGCACAGATTGAACTAAAAGATTTTGCGTTAGAGTTTGAACACCCGATCCATCGTTAAAACTAATCAATACATCTCTGGAATCTCCCGGAGCTGGGTCATAAGTGGTACCTACTCCACAAGTAAGTGAACTCTGCACACCCAAAGTGTTGTCCATAGCCAAAGCCAAAGTATTAGTATCTTCATAACTCACGCCACTACGAGTGCCCGTGCCAACAATCAAAGAGAAAGCTCCACTAGAGCCACTCATATTAATATTGTGAGTCTCTTCATAGAGCAAACAAGCCTTGCCATCAGAGGATAAAATCTGAATTAAAAAACTCACAGAGGGACTTTCCATGGGTAGGTCACTGGCATTAAAAATTGTACCCTGTAAGGTCAGACCCTGTGGAGTTTGAGCTTGAATGTTTGAAATTGAGACAAAGAAAATAAACAAGGTTGCAACAAATCTAATGTTAATAATTTTTTGAGTGCTATAAGAAGATTTAAAGATCCTAGACAATGAGCTGACCAAATTAGAGATGTTCATGGGACATCTCCCATATAAATAAGGCTCTATAATGAACTTAACCACTTACATCCTGTTCATAGTATTACTATCGGAATATTTATTTAATTTTAAAGTAATTTGTACCCACAGCAGCAATTCCGTATGAATTAAAATGAGAAAGTCTGAAATTGCTCAATAGTTTTGCAATGTTCCCTGCCAAGAAAAGTAGAGATACCTATCCACCCAGTCCTAATATGGACCAGTAAGGTTTTAATTTGCGAATTTTTTGACTCAACGAGGGGGTATCGACTCTTTCAAATAGCCACATTTTTAAGTGGCAAATTATGAAGAGTTTAGTTCGAGTTTTACCTGCAATATTGGCAAATCATAAATGGGCATTTTTATGCTGCTAAATAAAGTTGCAAGGCGTTCCCGGAATCGGCGTTGACTACCGACCTTCTGGATTAAGCGTTTCCCCTCTCGCCAGAGGTAAAACATTTGTGAGAATAAGTGGGCTATTTGTGCCAGCCCAAAAAACACATTTGGTAGATTACCAAAGTGACCAAAATTGTGCTCGACGAAACACCCTCTCGTTTTTTGTTCATTAAAGGTGACGTTTTCTATTTTAAATCTAGCCCGACCTCCAGCGGCGACTTCTTTAACGTTGTTTTCGTGTAAATGTAATGGCAGCTGGCGCGACGTCGTTTCTCTGGCACGCTCTGATAAATCCACTGCACCCATTGGGGGAACATTTTATAAATCAATTTAAAACTTTTTGAATAATCCTGAAGTTCGATCAAATGATGCCTCTCTTTGGTTGCCACAAATATTGCTTCCAGAAAACACTTCCGCGAGTTGTTAATTGACATCGCTACCATAAAAGTTATATTCGTAGATTCATGGTGCAAAAAGATTTTCAAATGTCCTTGTTTAATATGAAAAGTCCAAAGATCTTTGGCGCTAGCTTGCTTAAAGCTTCCAACCCGAAGACAAAAAGACCGATATCGACCAAACACGCCATGCACTTGGTGCTGAAATCCAAATACACTAAAGGCCGTCGTAGTTTTCTGCGTAAGTCGAATCGTGAGGCCATTGATTGCATCTTAAAATCCCAGGCCAAGCGCTGGGGTATTCGACTTTATAGATATGAAAATGTTGGCAATCACTTGCATATTCTTTTAAAAACTGGGCATCGGAGGTGGCTGGCCGGTTATTTGCGTTCGGTAACAGGGTTGATTGCTCGTCATATTTTGCGGGCCGAAAGAGGTTGTGGAAAGTCTATACAGTTTTGGGAAGCTCGGCCATTTTCACGAGTGGTGACTTGGGGCAGAGCTTATAAAGCTATTCATAGGTATTTCGATAAAAATCGTATGCAAGCTGTGGGTTTTAATTGGGAAGATTTTTCTAGCGAGTTAGGGCAGACATTGGCGGATACTGGCTAAGAAATTGGCCTCTAGTCTTAAGTTTGGGAGCGGCGCAACTGTGAGAAAAGATAAAATTATAGGTACCTAGGAATGGCCTCTACTACGATAAACAAACTCATACGGAATTGCTGTACCCACAGCATCTTAACTTTGGAAGATTTTGTCAGAGTTAATTACAAAGCGACTTTGTCGGCTTAGGCGCGTCATTATATTTTGAAAAACATTTGTCTATTTAGGGCGTTAGAGTGGTCGCCTCAGCTTGACACAACAAAAAGGGGGTCGCTTTGAATTCATCGGATCAGCATAAATTAGATATCATTTCAAAATTAAAACTAAAAAAAATTTCTAAAAAAAGCCCCGTCTCTTTTTAAAACGGCTTGAGTGGCACCTTTTCGGTGACATTAACTACCAGGAAATGCATTTCGGTAACCCTAATTATTTGGGCAACATGTTATCGACAAATGTCTCAAAAAAGACAAAACTGATTATTGCACATTATATCTGCCAATTAAGGCCTAAAGAAAAGTTATAAATTAAAATCAATGGCTCTGCGTTGAAATCTAAGCCCAATTGAATCTCAGGGCAAAGATATAAAGATTTCCAAAGATTATGATCCATACCCAAACCTATTTTGCCAATCACAAACAAGGGCAAATCTTTATCTTCAGCCACTAAATTTTGATCATCAAATTCTAGTTTCAGTTCTGTTCCTTTATCAATTTCAAAACTAAAAAGGCTATAAAAACTAGAGTCTTTTGAAAAATAATAGTGAGCATTAAAGCTCAAGCCAAAAAGCGACTGCTCTCTTGTTACTGGAATATTTTTTTTATTAATACTTGTTACATTTGCTGAGGACTTAAAGTTTGTCTTAATACTCAATAGCCCTATTCGCCACTGCCACTGAGTTGTCGTGGGAAGCGCCCATTGAATTTCAAAAACAGAATGAGTACTTTTAAATTCAGAAAACTGATAAGAAACTTCGTTTACTACATCCTGATAACCCTGTTGGATCATGGACACAGAGCTATAGCGCAGACCAAGGGCGTTGCCCGCTGAAAATCGTGAATAGGCCTCTTTATCAGAGATCTCATATTGAGGTTTATTTATTTTTTTTATTTTAGATTGCTTTAGTTGTTTTGTGTAAATATAGGCTTCACTAATTTCATCTTCTGGTAAGTCTATGAGTAAAAAATATTTTTTTTTAGAGAGCCTTACATCCCATTGCTCGCCGGGCTTTAAAACTTTTAAAACTTCTGATTGCGCGCTGGGCTCTTCATAAACATTTACCGATTCTTTTACATACAATTGATAAACTTTAGCCCTAGCCATTGCAGGCAATTGAAAAAGTGGAAAAAAAATAAAAAAAAGAAAGAAACGTCGCATGAATTTATAATAGGGAATAGTTTATAACTTGACAAAACCAGAGGTTATGGCATGTTGCGTCTATGTACGCCAAGCAAAGCTGGCGTTTGCTTGAAGGTGCGACGGTTAACAATAGTCGTCAAGTCCTTCCAAGGTAGCTCTGGGGACAGAGGCCTTGTATCGAGTCTTGCGCGAGTTAGGCAACGAAGCTCGTGAAGTGTAGACAGAGAGTCTGCAGGCCATTAGGTGGAATATCACCTTTAAGTGATAGAGCCCCGAGAGATAATGGTGATGTGAAAGGGCCGAGTGGGTATGAAGAAGCGAAGGCAATATCAGAGTCAAAATTGACTCTGGCCTTTCCGGGGTCCAAGAGCATGGCATGTAGATACAGTAAACGTCGGAACTTGGGAGATCTGTAAGGAGATGGAAACGGATGTTAAAATACGAACTCAAGAGGGACAACCTTAAGACAAGTGTGAAGCTTCTTACAGAAGTCAGATCGACTCATATTAGCGTTGAGGTTGGGTAATGCCAAAGGAGCAAAGGGGTCGACAAGATCAGGATCTTGCAACAAGCACTTCGAGCCTCTACAGAGGGGTGCATTCGAAGCAGATCGCGACAGGTCTCACAGACCTGTCGCAAAGTCGTTGGGCAAGAATAGGTCTAAAAGCACAAAGTAAACATTTTGTGTTCGAAAACCTCCTAACACATTTTCATGTGGACTCTTTCAAAGAGGCATTCAAAGCTTTAGATGGATCAAAGGCCTTGGGTGTGGATGGTATCAGTAAGTCTGAGTATGGTAAAAACTTAGAGGAAAATCTTTTTAATTTAGAAGTCAAAGTTAAAAACGGATCCTATAAGCCAAAACCAAAAAGAGAAGTTCTTATTCCTAAGGCCAATGGCAAAACAAGGCCCATTGCCATCACATGCTTTGAAGACAAACTGGTAGATTGGGTGGTTGGAAAAATTCTAACACAAATCTATGAGCCGCTATTTATACGTAATTCCTTCGGGTACAGACCCGGAAGGTCTGCGCATAAGGCAATTGAAGCCTGCTACTATTCTTTATTCAAGAATCAGCGGAAAAATGTGGTAGAAATAGACTTCTCAAATTTCTTCAACACAATATCTCATCGAAAATTGATGAAAATTTTGGGTCGAAAAATCTCTGACAATAAGTTTAAAGGCCTTATTGGACGATTCATGAAAGGTGGCCTTATCTCACATGGTGAAAATATCCCCAGTGAGATCGGCACACCACAAGGATCCATAATGAGTCCGATACTCGCAAATATCTATCTTAACGAAGTTCTGGATCAGTGGTTTCTAGAAAACTACGCCTCCTGCAACAATGTCATCGTGAGATATGCTGATGATGCAGTCTTCTTTTTCAAAAAAGAAGATGATTCCATAAGATTTCTACAGGATTTAGCACTCCGTGTAGGAAAATTTGGGCTTAAGCTAAATGAAGACAAAACCCGCACTCTGATTCTAGGAAAGGATAAGCACAATAGCTTTAACTTCCTAGGATTTACCTTTTATTGGGGTAAACAGCAAAAGAAGAAGATGTTGAAAGTAAAAACTCAGAAAGAAAAGCTGGTAAGTGCTTTTCGTGAGTGGGATGTCTGGATCAAGAATATTAGAAACAGAACCAAACTGTCAACCATCTGGAAACTTGCGAAATCAAAGATTGTGGGACACTTCAATTACTATGGCTATGCAATGAACAACCTCAAACTTCACTACTTCTATCGGAAGGCCATTCAATCATTGTTTAAATGGTTAAACCGGAGAAGTCAGAAGAGGTCCTACTCTTGGGATGGATTCAAAGAAAGAATCAGAAACTTTCCTTTAGTGGAACCATGGGAATCGTTAAAGCTCAAACAACTTGGGAGTAACTATGTTTACTGATAAACTGAATCTGATTTTGAGGAGCCCAGTGCGGGAAATTCGCACGCTGGGATCTGCGAGGGTCTTACCTTGCACTAATTATAAAGGTGTGAGGTAATTCTACTCTATGAATGTGCGTAAAAACTCTGAGATAATTATCAATCTTAACGAAATTCACCCTGATGGAGAGCCATTCCAGTTCAATAGAAAATCTGGTGAACTTAATAAAATACTGCATAACATTATTGGCGATGGCGATTACAATATTGAATTCACCATTACGCCGGTAGGAGATGTTTTTGAACTCAAGGGCCATTTTTTTGCGGATAAACCTTTGATTTGCTCCCGTTGTGCTTTTGATTTTCAATCTCAGCTAAAAGAGGACTTTCACGAAATTTTAGTTGTGAGTGAGGAACTACCTAGAAAAGGCCACCTCAGCCGCCCCAATCACAGTAGTGAAGGTTTTTTACATGATGGACCATTTTTTAATGAACTGCGAAGCCCGCATTTTTCGATTTCTAATTTTGCCCATGAAATCATGGCATTAGCCGAACCACTGAATCCTTTGGGTAAGGAAAATTGTGATGAAAATTGCGAAAATTACCTCAAAGCTCTAAAAGAGGGCTGGTTAAAAAAGGAAGAGGCCCTCAGCCCGTCGCGAAATGCCTTTAGCATTTTAGAGCAATTAAAGTCAGATTCGATAAAAAACACATAAAACGTTGATTTTTATAATTATTTAAGAGATAAAACCGCTTTTAACAGCAATAATACAGGTGATAATATGCCATGTCCTAAAAAGAAAACATCTCGTTCAAAGACTGGTATGAGAAATGCTCATTCCAGTTTAACTAAAAAACCTATGAGAACTTGCCCTACCAATGGTGAGATTCATGAGCCCCATAAAGCCTACAAAGCCAGCGATGGTGCTTATTACTACAAGGGAAAACAAATCACTCATCCAAAGTTTTAATTTAAACTTGGGGGGATCCACTAAATGAATAATGTTCTCTATCGTTCCCGAATCAGCGGCACAGGATCGTATTTACCAGAGGGTTTAATAACCAATAAATACCTTGAAACTCTGGTTGATACCAGTGATGAATGGGTGCGTGATCGCACTGGAATTAAACATCGCCACAAAGTTAAAGATGGACAAGTCACTAGTGATCTCGCCTATGAAGCCGCCATCATCGCTTTAAAAGAAGCCAATATATCCGCAAACGAATTGGACATGATACTATTTGCAACGGTATCCCCTGATCAAATTATGCCCAATACCGCTTGTGTTTTACAAAGCAAACTCAAAGCTGGAGACTGCATGGCATTGGATGTATCGGCAGCATGTTCTGGTTTCGTCTACGCCCTTGCTATAGCCGATCAATTTATAAAAACTGGACCATTGAAAAACATTCTTGTTGTTGGTGCCGAAGTCCTTACTCCTTATGTTAACTACAAAGATCGTGACACTTGCATTCTTTTTGGCGATGGCGCTGGTGCGGCTGTCGTGACTCGCGCTCGACCTGATGATGAATCCACAATTTATAGTCACCACTTACATGCTGACGGTGAAATTAGCGATTTATTTGTGTTACCTGCGGGTGGGTCTAAAATGCCTTTTTCTCAAGAAGTTTTAGATAAGGAACTTCAATATGTAAAAATGAAGGGCCGTGAGATATTCAAACATGCTGTTCGCACAATGAGTAAGTGCTGCAAAGAGGCCTTGGATTACAATCAAATGAGTGCCGACAAAGTGGATTGGGTAATTCCCCACCAAGCTAATGTGCGCATTATTCAAGCCGTTGCAGATCACTTTGGTATTTCCATGGACAAAGTTGTAGTCGAAATTGAAGAAATGGGAAACACCTCAGCAGCTACAGTGATTGTAGCTATGGATAAAGCCATAAAAGATGGAAGAATTAAAAGAGGCCAAAATATCTTGTTAACTGCTTTTGGTGCCGGTATTACCAGCGGCAGTCTTTTAATGAAATATTAAAAAGGATCAATTAATGATAAGTGCGTTATTTCCTGGGCAAGGCAGTCAACAAACGGGAATGGGAAAGTTTTTATATGAAAACTTTAGCGTCGCCAAAAATATTTTTGAAGAAGCCAGTGATGCCATAAAAATCAATATGAAAAAACTTTGTTTTGATGGGCCTGAAGAAGACCTTCAGTTCACCCCCAACACTCAGCCAGCCCTGTTAACAGTTTCCATTGTAACAGCACGAGTAGTAAAAGAAACTATTGGCATATCCTTTGATTTTACTGCCGGGCATTCTGTTGGCGAATACGCCTCTTTTGTTCTTGCTGAGTCTTTGACATTTAAAGATGCTGTTGTTGCAGTTAGAAGACGTGGTGAATTTATGCAAGAAGCCGTACCTCTTGGACAAGGCGGAATGGTAGCCGTTATGGGATTAAACTCAGAACAAGTTGAAAAACTATGTCAGTGGGCAGAAAAAAGTTCTGGCCTATCACCCTTGTCACCAGCTAATTACAATGCTCCAGGACAGATAGTCTGTAGTGGTTCACAGAAATTGATCGAATGGGTTCAAAATAATAGTGCAAAAGATATATTTGAACCACCGGTTACTAAAATGAGACTTATACCCCTAAAGGTTTCTGCCCCCTTCCACTGTTCCCTGATGAAACCTGCAGAAGATAAAATGCGAATCATTTTAGAAGATACTCCTTTTGCCGATGCCAAAACTCCCATTGTGCAAAATTTTACAGCTAAAGAGGAATCAAAAGCATCTGTACTTAGAGAAAATCTAATACGACAAATCACAGGTCCTGTTCGTTGGATACAAAGTGTAGAAAATCTTGCGAAAAGAGACGTAAAATCTGGAATCGAGTTGGGTAGCGGTAAAGTGTTGTCGGGTCTTATTAAGAAAATAGATCCTGAGTTTACAGTTTACAGCGTCAACAACTTAGAAGAGTTAAAAAAACTCGAACAGATTTTGTAAACAAGGAAATGTAGTGATGTTTGATTTAAAAAATAAAAAAGTATTTATTACTGGCGGCTCCCGCGGAATAGGAGCCGGTACAGCTAGGATATTAGCAAAATTAGGTTGCCGAGTCGCTTTTTCCTACACAACAGAGGAGAGCTCGGCCCATCAAATTATTAAAGACCTTGATGGAGAAGGTCACCTGGCCGTTAAAATGGATGTTTGTTACAAAGCCTCTGTGGACGAGGCTTTCAAGAAAGTTTTAGAAGAATTTTCTGGATTGGATGGTCTGGTTAATAATGCTGGGATTACTAATGACCAACTCATGTTAAGAATGAGCGAAGAAGATTTTGCAAAAGTCCTCCAAACAAATTTAACGGGTACATTTTTATGTTCTAAAGCTGTCTTAAAGCCTATGATGAAGGCTCGCAAGGGCTCCATCGTGAATATAACTAGTATCATCGGCCAAATGGGCAACCCTGGACAAACCAACTATGCGGCGAGTAAAGCTGGTATAGAAGCTTTTTCAAAATCTATGGCTAAAGAAATGGGCAGTCGATCCATAAGAGTGAATTGCGTCGCCCCCGGTTTTATAGTTACAAATATGACCGACAAAATGGATGAAAAACAGAAGGAACATTTACTCCAAGGCACTCCACTTAACCGCCTAGGTCAAGTTGAAGATGTCGCTTATGCTGTGGCTTACCTACTAAGTGATGAGGCGAGTTATATTACCGGTCAGACCTTGAGTGTAAATGGCGGCATGTACATGTAAATATTTGTTGAAAGCCCACATATTTATTGCTTAAATGACAAAGTTTTAAAAAATAGAAATTTCTTGGAGGAAAACATGACTTCTATTCAACCCAGAGTGCAAAAAATTATAGAGGAACAACTAGGTGTTGATTCTGAAAGAGTTAAACCCGAAGCGTCTTTTATCGATGATCTTGGCGCCGACAGTTTAGACATCGTTGAGCTTGTAATGGCGATGGAAGAAGCTTTTGACTTAGAAATCCCCGACGAAGAAGCTGAAAAACTAAAGACTGTTCAGGACGTTTACAGTTATATTGAGGGCAAAGGCAAAGCCTAAATACCTTTTATGAACAAATATAATTTTCGCACGATTCAACAAAGAAGAGTGGTCGTCACAGGTATCGGTGCTATCACTCCCCTAGGGCTAAACGTTAGTGAGTCTTGGGAAAAGGCAATCCATGGTAAGTCTGGTGTTGCAAAAATTTCTTTGTTTGATTGTGAAAATTTTGAATCTAAAATTGCCGCCGAAGTAAAAGGTTTTGAACTCGATAAGTTTGTAGATAAAAAAGATCAAAAAAAAATGGATCGTTTTATTCATTTAAGTTTAGCCAGCACTGATGAAGCCTTAAAAGATAGCGGAATTGAATTTAATGAAGAGTTAAATCAAAGAACGGGCACCATTATTGGTGTCGGAATGGGTGGCCTTCCCATTATTGAGTCCCAACATTCAGTTTTATTGGAAAAAGGACCACGAAGAATCTCTCCATTTTTTATACCGGCGGTATTAACTAACCTTGCCTCTGGCCAAATTAGTATTCGCTATGGTTTTGGGGGTGTTAATTACACTGTTACTTCGGCTTGTTCTTCTGGCTCTCACTCCATAGGCGAAGCAGCTAATTATATTCGAAACAATTTGTGCGATGTTGTTATTGCTGGTGGCGCCGAAGCTTGTGTAAGCGTTATGGGTGTGGGTGGTTTTTCAGCGATGAAAGCTCTCTCTACCCGCAATGACGAACCCGAAAAGGCTTCAAGACCTTGGGACAAAGATAGAGATGGATTTGTTATTGCCGAAGGGGCCGCGACTCTTGTGCTGGAAGAGTATGAAAGAGCTGTAAAAAGAGGGGCCAAAATTTATTGTGAACTCACAGGATATGGTGTTTCATCCGATGCTTACCATATGACCTCACCTTCTGTAGGTGGTGTTGGAGCTGCGCGGGCCATCACTCAAGCTATACAAGATGCACAAATTCAGCCTGAAGACATTGGTTATATAAATGCCCATGGGACCTCGACTCCAGCTGGAGATTTAATAGAAACAGAGGCCATCAAAAGAGCATTTTCAGATTCCGTAAAAGATTTATGCGTGAGCAGTACAAAAAGTATGACGGGTCACACCCTAGGGGCCGCCGGAGCGATCGAAAGTGTATTTAGCATTATGGCTTTAAAAAACGGAATTATTCCGCCTACAATAAACTTAGAAAACCCAAGTGAAGGTTGCGATTTAGATTATGTTCCCAATCAAGCTCGCGAGAAAAAGTTAAAGCACGTACTCAATAACAGCTTTGGCTTTGGTGGCACCAATTCGTGTCTAATTTTTTCTAGTCTCAGTTAATCTTAAAGGAAACTGAACATGCCAAAAAAAATATTTATTGCTAATGATCACGCAGCTGTCAGTTTAAAAAAATTTTTGATAAAAGAATTCCCAAATTATGAATGGCATAACTTAGGAACTGATAATGAAAATTCTGTTGACTATCCTGATTTTGCCATTGAGTTGGGAAAAAAGATGTTAGACGATAAGGACAGTATTGGGTTGCTGATTTGTGGCTCGGGCCAAGGTATGGCTATAACTGCCAATAAATTTGCCTACATCCGCGCGGCTCTTTGTTGGAACACCGAGGTCGCAAAACTGGCAAGAGAACATAATAATGCCAACGTGCTTTGCTTAGGGGCCCGCTTACTCTCTCCCAACGAAGCTAAAGAAATTTTTAAAACTTTTATAAACACAGCATTTGCAGGTGGACGCCATGAAAATCGCGTGCAAAAAATAAGTAAATATTTTAATTGAGAGGACATCATGAATTATAACGACAACGTACTTCAAACTTTAAATGGTTCTGATCCTAAAGTAGCTGAATTTCTAGCTGCCGAAAGAAATCGCCAAGAATATGGATTAGAAATGATTGCCTCAGAAAACTATGCTTCTACGGCCGTTATGGCTGCACAAGGTTCGATGGCGACGAATAAATATGCCGAAGGTTATCCTGGAAAAAGATATTATGGTGGTTGTCATCATATTGATGAAATCGAAGATTTAGCGATCACTCGAGCTAAACAACTTTTTATGTGCGATCACGTCAATGTTCAACCCCATTCAGGTTCTCAAGCTAATATGGCTGTTTATTTAGCTGCATTAAATGCTGGCGACAAAGTGTTAGGCATGGACCTTTCCCATGGTGGTCACCTTACTCATGGTAGCCCAGTAAATTTTAGTGGAATTTTATTTGATGCTGATCACTACGGTTTAGATCCAGAAACTGGCTTACTTAATTATGAACAAATTATGGATAAAGCAAAAGCTTTTCAGCCTAAACTTTTAATCGCAGGATATTCTGCCTACCCCCGCGAACTCGATTTTAAAAAGTTTCGTGAAATTGCAGACAGTGTTGGCGCTAAACTACTAGTAGATATGGCTCACTTTGCTGGACTCGTCTGTGCCGGAGTTCACCCCTCCCCTGTTCCTTACGCTGACTATGTAACTTCAACGACTCATAAAACATTGCGTGGCCCCAGAGGCGGTTTGATTTTAACTCGAGAGGAAAATGCCAAAACTGTTAATTCAAAAATATTTCCTGGCATTCAAGGTGGCCCTTTAGAGCATGTGATTGCTGCTAAGGCTGTGGCTTTTGGTGAAGCCCTCAGACCCGTATTCAAAATATATCAAAAGCAAGTGGTAAAAAACGCGAAAGCTCTAGCCTCTGCTTTAATGGAAAGAGGTTTTAATTTAGTCACTAAGGGAACAGACAATCATTTGATCTTACTTGATCTTTCAGATCGTGAACTCACAGGTAAAGATGGAGAAATTATTCTTGATAAAGCTGGCATCACTGTTAATAAAAACACAGTTCCCAACGAAAAAAGATCACCTTTTGTTACCAGTGGCTTGCGCTTGGGCACTCCTGCACTGACCACTCGTGGAATGAAAGAGGATGAAATGAAACTCATTGGAAATTGGATTGCCGACATTCTTAATAATGCCCAAGACGAAAGCTTAGCAAAAAAAGTAAACGATCAAGTTCGCGAACTCTGCAAAAGCTTCCCAATATATAATGGTTCCCAAAAGGTTCCCGGTTAAATTTCCGATACACAGAGAGTCAAATAAGTGTTTCTGAGTATTTATATCAGATTCAGAGTTTCTATTTATCAATGCAATCGTGTAAATAAAAAGTAAGCCATTCTATGCGAAATCCTTAGTCACAAAAAAACCGTATTCGTAAAGTCTCCTTTTAAATTGAGAATTAGAGGCAAAATTACACTTTCTAATGAATGCGTTATTTTTTGACAACGGCATTGAGTTTATCAATCATCTTCTTGTACAAGAATTTAAAGATGCCAAGGAGATTGATGTGGCTAGAGGAAGAACCGGAAAATCAAATGACCAATGTCATATAGAGCAAAAAAATAACACATTTGTAAGGAGTATCTTTGGCCATGCTAGAATCGAAGATCCAAATCTAGTCCCCTTGATGAATGAGATATATGAAATATGGGATCAACTGCATAATTACTTTATGCCGCAAATGAAGGTAATCTCAAAAGATCGAGTGGGAGCCAAAGTAAAGAAGACTTACGACAAACCAAAGACCCCTTATCAAAGAATTATTGAATGCCCATCGGTCAGCGAAGAGGTTAAAGAAAAACTTCGCAAGACCAAGGCAACATTAAATCCATTTGAATTACAGGCCAAGCTTCAGAAAAAACTGGCCTACTTTCATAAGTTAAATGACGCCTATAATGAAAAGATAAAACAAGGAAAACAATGAAAACTCTCAGTTTAAAAAAAAACGTATCAAAACAAGGCATTTCGGTAACCCGAATTATTTGGGCAACACGAAGTTTATGTCCAGTTTAGCAACCGCAGTCCAATTGAACCTGAGCTTCTCAAGTCTGGTGAGCCAAAAACCACTGTGCAATAGATTTGTATATCCTTAGAATTTTTACGGATCTGTTGGTAAATTAAATTCTAAAATTAAGCCATTGTATGTGGACAACAAGAGGCTATTATTATCTTTCCAAGTTAATTGATTTGCACCTCTCGCAAAAGAAATTCCTGCAGCACCAATAGTAGAAAAATGATTGGTGGTGTTGTCACACCATGATTTTCCGGAGGAAATATCATAACAATAGAGTTTATTTGTACTAGATAAATACCAAATCTGTGTATCATCTGGACGAATAATAAAGTTATTGATAGATATAGAACCTGTTGAAGACATTAAAGTATTGAGTGTGGCGGTCGCTGTATTGGAGGGGCTTGTAATATACCGAATTTTGTCTTTTTCACTAAAGTACAAACGATCACTACCCGCATGATACTGAGTAAAGCATTTGTCTGTGTGACAATTATAATACAATGGTGCTGCAGAAACCAAGCCTGCGCCGACATCAACACTTGGGTTTTGACTATCACTAACATTGTAATTTCCACCAAGAATTTTTAATGTTATTAAGCCTGCAAAATCTAATATACGAATAGAAACATTAGGATCAAATCCAGAAGATAACTTTTCATATGCTGAGCCAAGCATAAAAATACTCTGATTTTTTAAAGTGAAATTTGTATGCGAATTCACAAAAAGGTTGGTGTTAGTAGGGTTACTGCCATCAGCCAAAGTCTCCCATTTTGGTCCACCTGTAGTTTTAGAAACTATTTGTTTAGAAGCATTGACCATCGTCAGTTGATTGTCAGTTCTTAACCAAGGCAAACCATTGGAATCGAAGGTTATTGGCATGGCTGAGCCACCCCAATAAGTGGTACCCAAAGATAAATCTTTTGAAATGGTGTCTCCATCACTGTAGCCACCCTCTGTACGAGCTTGATTGCCCCATAGCACAGAGGTATTATAAGTTGATGGATCTATGTAGCCAAAAACTGCAGCTTTTGAATCCATAAAATAGAGACCAGCGGGAAAAGCTACTTGATTAGGCTCACCCACTTGCTTGTAGTATATTCCCGCAAAATTTCCACGAATCAAAGATCGATCCAAACCTTCACCATAAAAAGGTTTACTACCCGCAATAGTTCTAATACTGTTATCTGGAGCAATGTAACGTATGCGATAATAACTTGGAGCATTACTTCTTGCACCATCACTAAAGTAAATCAAACCACCAAAAGTGAATATATTTATGTCTACTAGGGTACAGGCATTTACAGCCAGAATCCCATCATTTGTGCAACCTAACGATGACGAATTACCCAGAAATAAAGTTGAGTTAATTTCACCATCATTACCTAATAGAGAGGGAATAACTTTATCTATACCACATGTAGAATTTGTTCTGTAAAGAGCTCCATCGGATGGGTTATAGGTGAGCCCTCCCGATCGGCAAGTGTTATTGGCAAAATTCACTGAATAAACTATGCCATTAATAATTTTCCATCTCTTACTTCCATAACTTTCGAAATATATAATATCACCATTATTCCAAATCACTGGGGATGACATGGCCGCATAAGTAATTGCTCCAAAGGGAGAGCTATAAGCTGCGGAACCATAAATCGGGTCGGCAAAGCTGCAGTCTCCTATAATTCGAGTCACCGCGCCAGGACTACCATCTGGATTCTGTACAATTTTAAGCAAACGTTTTCCTTGGTTAAAAGGACTTGTGTGCGGAGCACATTGCGTAACCAAATACATTGAGTTGGATTCATCAAAACCAAAACTCGTTGTAGCACGTAGGCTTGTTGAAGAGACACCTTCATCATCATTGGTACCTCCCCCAGCATAATGTCGAACCCAATTGTTAACAAAATCAATTTGATATATTTTTGCATTGGCGTGTGATCCGGAAGTTAAGTAGAGCCTTCCCATTGGGTCAAATTTAATTGAAGATACACTGTTGATGGCTATTTGTGGCTGGGCAGGTAATACCCCACTATCCGGTAAATTAAGCGTTGAATGTTCAATAACAATACTCACTACCCCCGTTTGAGCATCCACTCTCTTTAATCCATAATTAGAGTCTAGCGCATAAATGTCACCCGTTATAGGATGAATATCTACTGAATTACCAATGTCAGAGCTATAAAAGGCAGCGGCGAGGGCACCCCCACCAACGCCCCTATCCGTTGAACCAGCATATACTGACCATGAGCTGGTATTAAAAAGATTCGAAAAAATCGGTATAGATGTATTGTTAGAAATATCGCGCACTATAATTTTTAATTTAAAATATGCTGAAGATGGTGCCGTAAAAGTAGTTATTGTTCCCGATCCTGAAGTGGGGCTTCCTGTCAAACTACCCATCCAAGAAATATTACTAGGGTTGGATATATCAGCATTTGTAATTATATCTTTCCATAAGGAATTGTTGATTGTGTAGGAAATACTTATTGGATTGTTGTCTAAGCCCTCGGCATCCGTCACTGCCCAATTAATAGTCATAGCATCTCCAACTGTAGCCAACCTTCCACCAAGATCTCTAATTACAGAAAAATTTGAAACGACTGGTGGACTCCCCACTTGGTAGATAATAGTATCTGTATTGACTCCATCGATGCCACTCGTTGGAGACATCACACTGATATTTCCTGCAAGATCCTTGGCCCATACACAGACTTTTTTAAGACCATCCGTTTGACTAATTTGATGAGGTATATTTGTGGTTGAATTAACATAGTCAATCCAGTCATTGTCTGCATATTCACTTTGACAATCTGAATCACTAACATTGGCACTTTTTACTCGGACTTTTATTTGTGAAGGGCTAGAAATATTATCTGTTAAGCTTATATTCACAAAAGTTAATGCTGTTCCTGCATAGGCAGCCCCACCGTTAATACTTGTATTTGTAATAACTGGAGCTTCGCGATCCAATGTAAAATTAACGACTGAGGGGGATGCTGAAACTTGACTAGAGGCATCTTTTGCCCATAAATAGAGAGACCTATGACCATCGGGGCCTGTCATAGTATAATCCGCTAAGTTTTGAGTAATGTCTGTAGTGCAATTAATATTAAAATCAGAAGCCGAAGGTAAGGTCAAACTACTAGTCAAAGCCAGACTTGAAAAACTTTTACAGTTTAATAGAGAGGGTCCGGTGTCCATTGAAGTACTAATTAAAATACTTTGAGTTATGGCATCAGATACTAAGTTAAAAGTGGGTGGTGTGGGTAAAATATTATTATTTACATTCACGATAAAATTTTTAGATTTAAAGGGTTTGGTTAAATCTAGATTGCCACTACCATCATCTTTCCCCCAAAATAGACTTATTGTTTTTAAACCTTGCGAATTCGCATCTGGAGTCCATGTGATATTCGCACTTGTCCCTAGAACTTTAGAATTTTCTTTCCACAAAGCACTACTTATATACGAGGGGGACCAATGAGCAAAAGCTGCCGCAAAGCTATAGCTTTGCTCTTCATTTAGTATTTTTGGAACATTTGTAAACAGTATCTTTGGAGGAAATTCCAGCAATACACTGGGTCCAACTCCAAAAATTGATGTGAAAAGCTCTCTTACTTCTGAATTCGAGTTTAACGTGGTGAAAGCTGTACTTATATCTGAAGTGCTAGATAATTCTTCTAATAAGTTTTTAAAATCATCATTATTTGCTTTTGTTAATTTTGACCCATAACTTGTACCAATAATGTATGACAACAAAGAACTGCTGTAAGAGACATCTTGACCCGTGGAATCTGTTATTGGTCTAGATAAGAGATCAGTACAACCATCCACTTCTACGAGATATTTTATTTTACCACTTTCCAAAGATATTTGACTTGAACTGGGCGCTACAGAATAACTACCGTTTTCATTGACTGTTGATTGACCAATAGCTGGCGTTATCTTTTCACCCTCTTCACTTAGCTCATAAAGATAGACTATTGGAGTTGTACATGATAGTAACTGTAATTTACTTTTTTTCTGAGAAACGCCCGAAAGTGGCTTAATTGAACCCCTTATATATATTGTCTTGTATTCAATTTCAGTATTAGTGTTACAACCAGTATTAATACTAATCTGTATTAATACTATAGATAGATAAAAAATAGTTCGTAACATCTCTTAACTTATCTCCTATAAACTCGTTAAGTTATCGGACGAAAGTCTATATTACTTTATATAAAGACAAATTTTTATATAAAGCACCGAATTGATCCATAAATTAACTATCCGCTCCTTGGTATTTATGTGTTGTTTATTTATGGATCAATACGAAGCAATTACGCATTGACCGGGAAATAAATCTTACCTTTAGCAGCTGTGTTATTTTTCTTTCTCATTATGATACCTTTACTTTGTTTTCGGTGGATTTTAACATTTCTTTAATCAAATTCATTTTTTGATTTAGTCTTTGGGTGAGCGCAATAGGGTCCAAACTCTGCATCTCTCTCCAGAGACTTTTTTTTATTTCTTTAGGAACATGCTTTGATAACATTAAACGATGGTACGGGGTTTTTGGCTTATCATATTTTTTTCTTTGCTTTGCCCCGTAACGATCTTTTTCTATAAGTTTCATTTGTGGATAAAAGTAATTAAAAAGCTTTGACCAATCGTCTCGATAAATATCGTTCACAAGATCAACAGCTGCTTGAGTTTCTATGCGCTCATACCCCAAAAGACCCCTTACAAAAACATTGTTCTTCTGTTCAATATAACACTGATCGTTCTTCCTTTTTTCTCTGGACCTTTTTAACTCAACAGGTTTTTTTCTTCGCGTTCTGAAGGCATTAACCATTTCGGTAGCGTAAAATTTTTTGTGTCCGCTATGTTTAATGTATAAGATTTTCTAATGTATCCTCTACTTTGTTAAGTACCTGTTTTTGTTCCCTCCTACCTTTTAAGTTATTTAACTTTGGTGAGTCAACTGGTGTTGTTCTCCAATTATACTCTAGTCTCATTGCAGTAAATGCTAATACTACATTTAATGTTGACTGGCCCAAGCCCTCCATTGATTTTGTTCTTCTTTTAAGTTCCTTATTTATTCTCTCAATTGGATTTGTAGTCTTTAAGGTTCGCCAAAACTTTTCTTCAAATCTATAGTGCACTAAAAGTGATTCTAAATCTTTTTCTATACACTTTACTGCTCGATCTGCATCTTTATTCAAATGTTGTTTTAAGTTGTTAAAAGCTACTCGTGCTGATGATTCGCTATTTGCATACATCACTTGACTTAATTGTTCGTCAAAAGCCAATGATAATTTTTTTGATACTTTTTGTAAGGCATTCTTTTTAGCATGCACCCAACAACGGGCAGTCACTGCTTTGGTAAAGTACTCCTTAAACTTTTTCTCTAACCCAGGCAGACCATCCATTACTCCTATTTGAACTTTGTTAGTGTTTAACCCACGTTGTATTAAACTAGTAAAAACAGCCTCCCATGAATCTGCACTGTCTTTCTGACCTGGCTCCATTGCCAGTATACTAAAGGAATTCCTGTTATTTATACCTAGAACAACAAGAGTTGGTTCTTTCTCAGTTGAACCACGTCTTTGAACTTTAAAATTTGTACCGTCAATAAATAAAGCCCAATAATCTTCATCAAGTGGACGTTCCAGCCACTCTAATGCTTTTGGCTCCAATGTGGCTAATGAGTTGTGGACTGTTTGTGGCGATACTTGTACGCCTAATATTCTTTTTGATATTAGGGACAATGTTCTGTTGGATATGCCAGACAAGTGAAGAGCGGCCAGATCTTGTTTTAAACGGCTATCCAATCGTTCATTTTCAGGAACAATCACACTTTTAAACTTACTGTGACGATCTTTAGGTACGCGTAAACGTAGTTGACCAATACCCTTTAAAACAAATTCTCTTTCGTAATAACCATTTCTTTTATTACTTTTTTGTTCTGGCTGACCCAAGAAAAATTCCATCTCAGCATTTAAAAGTTTATTCAAAGAATCTGATACTGATTTTGAAACTTCATTGGTTAATTCTTCAAAAGCTTTTATTTTATTTCTTTTAAATTTATCTATTGCTTTTACAATTTCTGGTACACTTATTTCTACTTTTATTAAACTCATTGATAGTGTCATATTATATGTTCTCCATTTAGTCCTATAAGTTATTCTTATGGAGACACAATTTTTTTTACGCTACCTTATTTCCCGGTAAATGCGATTCAATATTAGAAATTTCTCTATTGAGTTTGCAAACAAAAGTAAGAAGTAATAAAATCACTATTGACACTATCTTCATGTTTTCCCTCAAATTTTCCTTTGTATACTGTATCTGAAAAATTGACCAAAACTTTAACAAAAAATTTTAAAAAATAATCCATCTATGGGTAGCGCCACCCTGTTAAGGCCGATTGAGACAAGTGTCTCCATTTAGCACAGTTTTTTTGATCAATGAGTCTCGGCCTTTAAACTCGACTATCCGTCATCACAGACGAGGCTGTCTGACATGGTGGATTCCTCATCACTAAGCTCTATCCGGAATGGCTGTTTTTTTCACCTGCCCATAATTAAAACAGACAAGTTCCTGGGCTGAGTTCACATTACCCGTGCGACATTTTAAAATAAAATACTTCAAAAGGTGTCTTAAACTTAAAATATCAGCGCCGGAGTTGCTGTGCAGCAAAGCTGGTATTAATAAAGGAACTCAACAAGTTTCAAATGTGAAAACAATGGGTAGCCGTCAAATTCTGGGGAACTTTTGCTTTCTGAAACAATGATCTGTATGTACGAAGGGGAAACTAAAGAAATGCTTTCTACATTAAGCTTAGAATTATCTTCAGTAGACAAAAACGTAAATATCGCCTCTTATTTAATCGGAAGTTTCGCTGACTTTAATTTTAGCTTAGTACATAAAAATACTACTGGTGACAAGCTAGAAACAGCTGTTCAAAGGTTAGTTACTGTTAAAAATTTAAATATTAAAAAGAATTAATTTAATTTAAAACTGATCCTGAAATAAATAAACCATAATTGAGGCCCAAAATTTACGTTCTTGGGCTTCGTTGATGACTCTAGATTTTGCCTGATAACTCTCAATCAAAGTTCTAAGTTCAGAGTTAAAGTTTTCACTCTTAATAAGCATCCCGCTCTCGACATCTTGGATGAAACTTCTTCGACTCAGGTTCACAGAACCTACAAAACTTAATTCATTATCAACCAACAACAACTTTGAGTGCAAAATAGAGTTTTCTTGCCACTCAAAAATCTCGACCTTGTCGTAAAGATCATTGATTGCCGCCTTGTTAGTTTCTTCATATAGCCAGTTGAGCGTGTCCCCTTTTAAATCTATCCTTGTTTGAATACTAATGCGCACACCTCTTGCTATTGCCCGCAAAATGGCATTAAAAATAGCTTCTGTCGGTCTTAAGTAGGGGCTTGAAATCATTATTTTACTATTAGCGCTATCGATCATTTCTACAAAAAGTCGCTCTAGAGATTGATTGTCACTAAATGGTGCACTGAGTATGTGACGGATTTTGTGTTTTGAAGATTTGGTTCCTGTAAAATTATTTTTCTTTGAATTATTCGATGATATTGGCTGAATTTCCATGGTTTCTAAATTTCTATTCCAGAATTTCAGTAAATGGGCATAGGCTGTTTCTGCGAGGGGTTTAGAAACAATTTTAATTTCTACATCTTGCCAATAGGCAAAGTTCGCCTCTGGTGCCACCTGATCCAACTCTGGAAAATTACTTAAATCTGGCTTTTCCTCAAATAAAAAGCCATCGTGAACATTCCTACCGCCTATTATCAGCACATTGTTTTTAGGTGAACTTTCAGAAAGTGTCACCAAAAGTTTAACGTGCATATCTCGCAAATAATTTGTAAGAAAATTGAACTTTCGAAAAAATCTATGCTCGTAATATTTATACTCCTGAATGCTAATGTTGGGTGAAAAGCGCGACATTTCTTTTAGTAATTTCTTGGCCTTCTCTGAGTGCATGTAACCTGTGCCTATAATGTTCACAAGGGTTCCTCTTGCAGCATGGAATTTCAATATTCTTGAAAGCACCTGACCAGAAAAATCATTTTGATACAGCAATGTAGAAACATATATTGCATCCAACACTGGAGCTTTACTAAAATCTATATCCGCATAAGGATTTTGGTTATTAATAAAATCAAGTGAAGGTTTGTAACCCAATAAGGTTTCTAATTTTATTAAAAATGATTCTTTTGAATCAGACAAAATCTTAATATCATCGGCCGACTTCGTACATGTCATATGCGGATATTCATTAGTGAAAAAAAACTTAGCTTCATCATAGAGGCAAGCTTCTTGGTAGTTTGTAAACTTCTTGTAAATCTTCGAATAGACTTCCGTGTTTACAAAATGAATCTCTTTCATGTTTTCAATTTTAAGAATACAGGAGCTGTTGTTCTTAGGAATTCTTATCTGTGGCTCCCGATACTCTTGGAGCAAAACTATTTCTTTTAAAGATCCATCACAATACAACTTTGCCTCTAATAAATCTTGGCCAGAGTATACCACACGAATCAAACCCTCATGAATAGAGTTGGATGTAACAAACACTCTTGGCTCTTTGTCATCGGCCTGCATAAGGTCCGTGGGTTCTATATAGATGGTTTCAGGAGCTGTCTGTGCCGTGGAGCAAAGTGGAAAACTGAGAATCAAAATTAAGATTTTATAGAACTTCACTGCCCCTCCTTAAAATTGAATTATTAAATCTAACATAATAATGCCAAGACAGAAAAAGAAAAATAGCTCAATGAAAAAAGGTTTTCAAATATAAGTTTTTTTATTGGTAAATATCTCAATCTATAAGTCGTGGCTCATGTGCCTGCCACAATGTAACTATTAAACAGATATTTGAAAAAAAGCTATGAATAGCCTAGTTATACCAAGCTAGGCAATTCAAACTGTTATGTGATTGCTTTATATGAAACATCTGTTGCAAGATAGTCGTTCACTAAACTCATTGCACCTTAAGTCTTTACACAAACTTGGAAAACTAGACTCTTAAGTTTTGGATACAATTAGTCATCCCATTTTCAGCTAACCAGTTGTTGAAATTTGTGACGCAATCAATTGAGCTGGCCTGGCTTTTTCGCATGGGCAACCGGCTCAACTGGTACACTCCTGTTTTTGTGAGTAACTAAATCAACTGCGCGATTATTTTTACTTGTCGATACATTGCCGAAAAAACACTACTTACAGGCATTAGGATGGGATTTAAAGTGGGCTCTGTAAATGGACTTGTACAACAGTCTACAATAATAAAAACAACAAAAGACTTAGTTTAATTTTAGTTTTTAAGAGCAACATAAACACAAGATTCAGAGCTACTTGTGATTTCTACAAACTATAATGAAATATTTAACTTTTTTTTATTTTGCTTGACGCAGCTAGTTTTTCCCGATAAAGACGACAACATGAAAACAAAAATTATATTTTTTCAAATCATAGTAATTTTAACAACAATTCCAAGCTTTGGAAACACCTCAGGTTCAATCAAAAAACTAGTAACAACTTGTGAACGTTTTTTAACATTGACGCCCATTTTAGCTGAGGGACGCCTTCTTCTGGCAACTGATTTTGCTTATGACTACGAGGGGCAACCCAATTCCCTTGCCAATAATTTTATAAACCCTGATTCTAAGGAAGCTTCACTTTCATTGGAGGACCTAGTTTCTGCTGATGGCATGAAATTAATAGTTTGGGAGGCCATTGCAGAACAGGTTTGGCATCCGGATTCAAGGGCATTCCCTGGTAGATTACTCAAAACTCCTTATGCAACGAGAAATTATATTGCACAAGCCATCCAGGAAATAGAGATATCAGTTCTACTTCAGGTCACGAAAACAAAAATTGTTTATTTTGACTCTAATGGAATTACAAGGAGCTTAACAATTGATCCAACTTTTAATCCCAATCAAATTGAAAAAATAGGTCCTTTCATAGATTCCTTGGATCGTGAGAGTGTAAATAGTAATGCGATAGATGTAAGTTGGACTGGAAAGCGAGTTATTGGCTACTTTGTCACTGTTGTTTCTGGGTCTGCTGAGCTAAATGAGAGGGAGTAAGTTTACTCTTCAAAACTCTAGTCAGCTTGAATAATGATGTAACCAGATGGGGTGGTTTATTTATTTACAATACTTTAACACATTTTGCTTTCACCTCTTTTCTTAGCTGAATTCTGAATTCCAATTTACTTTGTAATAGCTGTAATTTTGCATCCCTAGAGGGCGTTTACTTTTTACTTTCAGTTTTAAAATCTCAATTTATTAAACAATTATTCAACGAATGTGTTAATCAATGCTCAAATAGTGGGTATACATGTTTAATTTATTAATTTCTTTAAGTTTTAGCCTAAAGTATTCAGACTTTTTGGCAGCCTGACTATACGAAGGCAGCCAATTGATTTATGCAGGAGAATCAGACACTCAAGTATCTGAATTAGAGTGTAATTGGATATTGCTTGTTAGGAACTGTCTTTGAAAATATTTTTGTGGCGGTGAGATCTCCGGCAACATTAACTACAGTGCAGCCCATATCTACGATTCTATCAACACCTAAAATTAAACTTACGCCCTCAATAGGAACACCAATTTTTACTAATATAGAGGCCAAAATCCCAACTCCTACACCTGGTATTCCCGGTGAGCCAATGGAGCTAGCAATGGATGTCCCAACTACAAATAAAATTTGTGAATAGCTTAAATCAATATCATAAGCCTGGCTTATAAATATAACTGCACTGGTATGCCATATGGCTGAGCCCGCCATATTCACTGTTGTTCCTAAAGGAATTAAAAATCGAGCAGTTTCTGGATTTACATTTAATTCGTCCTCGGCAACCTTCATGGATACTGGCATGGTTACAGCGCTGGAAGATGTCGAGAATGCGAGCAGTAAAGGTGTAGAAATCGCTTTTAAAAAACTCAAGGGTGACTGTTTTTTTGTTAAAAAAACTAATAAAAGATAAAACATGATAAACAGAGTAAAACCCGTAAAACAGACCAAAACATACAATGCCATGTTTTGTAGTGACTTCAATCCTGCGGAGGCTGTTACCTGAGCCAACATACCAAACACAGCATAAGGAGCCAGCTTCATGGCCCAAGAAATGATCTTCATGCAAATCTCTTGAATTAAACCTAATGTTTCTATAGCCCCCTTTGCTTTTTCATTTTCAATGGATAAAAATGCCACTCCCGCAATTATGGCCAAAATAACTACATCCAACATTTGTCCTTCAACTAAGGAAGATATCGGATTGGCCGGCAGTATTCCAATTATTGTTTCTGGACCGAATGAAAAAACATGACCAGGATTAGATGCTCCTTCTGTTACACCCTTTAAACCTAAACCCACGCCCGGTTTTAATATTGTGGTAAGAAACACTCCCAATAAAGAAGCTAAACAGGTATTGATAATTACAAAAAAGGAGAAGTTAATCCCCATACTCTTCATTTGGCTAACATCTGAGGTCGAGGCCAATCCACGAATGATACTAGAAAAAATTAGTGGAATTATCACCATCTTAATAGCCTTTAAAAAAAACTGAGCAGGCACTGCCAACCATGCCATCAATGATTCTATAGAGGTTAGATGTCTTTCAACAAAATTAGGAAATGGTCCTGATGTTGATAGACAAAAACCAAAGACAGATCCTAAAAACATGGCTATTAATATTTTTGCCCACAGTTTACTTTCAATCAAAACCATAATTTGATCTGAAAGATTTTTTAATGAAGTTGGATTTAAATAGGTTATTGCGCTAAATAATTTATTTTTGCTGTTCATATTTCCCTACTGTTGCATATTGCTAATTTGATAATTCCGGATGGATCAATGGCTTCCTGGACTCATTCAATACACTTAACAATCCAAAATTGGAGTTCAGTGGATAATCAATTTTAAAATAATACAAGCCCGCTCCCCCATGAGCTGACTCTACTTCATTAAGATTTTTATTTAATATTTGAGTAATCTTAAAGTGAATGGGTTCATTGTCAGGAAAAATAATTTCACAAGAATCGCCTACTGTAATTTTATTGCGAACTTCTACAGCTACAAATCCCTTAGGTGCGTCTATTGAAGATGGCTGAATTAAACCTCCGAACTTTTGGCTAAACTGTCTTGATAAGCTGGTGTCATAGTTTTGCCCTTCTGCACCTGGATTTTCTCTTATCATAAAACCTTTATGATATCCTCTATGAGCTACTTTTTTAAGTTCCCCTATAAGTTGTGGATCGAAGGACTTGTCTGCAACTAAGTCATCAATGGCTTTTCGATATGTTTTAGCTACTAAAGCTACATAGTTAATTGATTTTGTACGCCCTTCCACTTTAAAGGAACAAACACCCGCTTCAGCGATCTCACGCAGATGTTCAATCAAACAAAGGTCTTTAGCATTCATTAGAAATGTGCCATTTTCGTCTTCTGTGATTTGATATAAAGAACCTTGGTCTCTCATGTCTTCTAAAAAATAATCTCCATCTTCTACCTTGGGTACATTATAAAGCTTGAATTTTTCTCGACAAGAATTATCGCAAACTCCCTGATTAGCATCGCGATGACTCATATAAGATGACATTAAACAACGACCAGAATAGGCAATGCATATAGAGCCATGAACAAAAGCTTCCATCTCAACTTCGGGAACGCGAAATTTAATTTCTTTAATTTCGTCAATGTGCAACTCACGACTAAGAATCACGCGAGAAACACCTAAGCTCTTGTGCCAAAACTTAACACTTTGCCAATTCATGCAATTGGCTTGCACAGACAAATGAATATTTATATCGGGATAGCGTTCACGGGCCAACATCATAAGACCAGGATCACTCATTATAATTGCGTTTGGTTGGGCTTTTACCCACTCATCGAGATGTGTAAAGAAACTATTTAACTTGCGATTTTTGCAAAACACATTAGCGGTTACGTAGATTTTCTTGTTAAGCTTATCGGCTAGTTCTTTTGCTTTATATATTGATTCTAAATCGAGATCATTTTCTCTGGCACGCAAACTAAAGTAAGGCACCCCTAAATATGCCGCATCAGCCCCATAGGCAAAGGCATATTCCAATTTTTGAAAGCTTCCCGCTGGCATGAGGAGTTCCGGTTTTTGCATACTTAAAACTCTTTTCTTACTCTCTGAATCAAAGATTGTGTTTAAATAGTAAATATTAACAATAAATGATTAGTCTTTTACCATAAATTGTTAATTTTTAGCAACCGCAAGACGTTTTAAAACTATTGATATCATGGAATTGCAATTTTTTTATGATAAAATTTTGTTTTCTTAAACTCGAATCACTCATCAGCTTATTCACTATAATTTAAGCCTACATACTTAAAGCATACAGTCTTGATTTGTTTGTTTAACTCTTAATCAAGACTGTTATAAGTTAACATATCCTTAATTATTCCCGTCCCATTTCTAGACTAAAAATAATTTATTTTTATGAATATTTTTTTTAATCATACTGGAAAGATTTGTAATCATTGAATAAATAAAAGTGCAAAAATGAAACAATGTTTTAAATTAAGAATTATCAATTTCACACAAACATTTTATTTTTTTTAATATACAATTTTCTAGTACATGAAACAAAAAAACAATTCAATAGGGGGACGTATGTTTCTATTTAATTTATTAAAACCCACAGCCTGGCTAGTCGTTTTAGCCGCATTGTCTGTTGGTTGCAGCGGAAAAAATGACAGTGCAGACAGTGCCAGTAGCGAAAGCTTAGTTATTAGTGGCGCTCTCAGTTCTGCAAGTGTAAGTAGCAAACCCACACTTCCACAATTTAGTTTGTCGTCTCAGTCGATAAGCGTTAGCGATTTAGAAGTCTATGGTTTGGCATTTTCAGATCCACCAGAGGTGCAAACTGTAGAGTTGGGCTCGGATGGTAGCTTTACTTTAACTTTTAGTTCTGCTGCAGCGGGTGCGCCGATCAGCTTGATATTTAGATACGATTCCGCTTCTTCAAAAGCTGGTGAACAGGTCGGTATCGTAAAGTTTGTTGATACTTCTGAAAGTGACATCGATGGTAACTCTAGCAGCTCCAGTAGCCTAGCTTTGTCTGGTAGTGTTTCATTAGGAAATTTAAATATTGATGAAGATGGCAATGTGGAAGTTCCCGTTGCTCAAATTTCAACTAATATAGCCAATAAAGAAGTTACAAGCTCTACCGCTTTTAATTTTTCTGGAGATTGGACCTTCAAAAAGTATGATGGTAAATTGCCCAGTGGTTATTCTCATCTTTGCGCTTCCGGCGCTAGTGATTGCCATGGACCCGAGGCCAACATGCCTATTCACTTAGCTAGAATTGTCGGCAAAAAATTTACGCCCAATTCTGCTTGCTCTTCAGCCGCCAGCAATGACACCTTTAATGCTAGCTCTGATACTTGCTCTGGAACTACCGGCAGTGACAATCGCTATATGATTCAAGTTTGGCAATCTGAAACAGCTAAAAATTCTTGTGGAAATCGCTTAGGTTTCCCCAATGAAGCAGCTAAAGCTTATGCCCGTATCGATTTTTCTTCTTCAGGAGTCACTGAAGGAAATTTCACTTGGTCATCAGGATTTACAGATGGCTGGAAAGATCAAGTCAACGCTAGAGCTATGTGGGATATTCGCAACTGTGGCCCCATTGAAGTTTCTAGTGATGATAATAGCAAGAAGATTCAAGGCTGGAAATGTTCTGAAAACGGCGGTACCGGCGGCGAATATCAAGTTAGCTTACAAGGCGGATGTGTAGATAGTAGTAATAACCCCGTCCACGTTACGGATTGGCAAAATATAAATCCTTCGGGCTGTAATGAAACGGCTCTAAGTGGATTTTCTAATTTCAAAGAAAACTCTTGCTCTTACTCAAATCAAGATCCCGATGGTTCAGGTTCTCTTGCTGCCCAAAACTTTACTTGTAAATTTGCCTATGGAAATTTCAATTCTGACGGTTCTCCTGATACTGGAAATGCTTTTGATTGGAACGATGTCGCTTCAATTCTCAATGGCGATTCCAATCCTTCCAACCCTAATAATGATGGTGACTTATGTAGCTCAATTACGCCGAGTACAGATTTCGAAACCGTGGCACAACTTCAATGTTATGCCGACTACTTATGGCGTGCTAATTTAGAAGATGATGACAGCAAATGTATTCGTAAAGTAGAAACTAATTGGGGAGCTACTAATCCAGATGATTTTATCTTACACAGAAATGGCCCAGAGAGAGCCATGACTTTATTTGTGTTAGCTAAATTCAATTACGACTCTGCGGACTCTGGATATTTTGAAGATGAAGACATCTATTTCCGTGGCATTCAAACAGGTGATAGCTGGACCAACTGTAAAGTTAAAGAACGATTTCGCATGAGCATTAAAAAGCGCTCTAGTACTAGCTTGGTCAGTGAGTTTTTACAGGAAACAGAACTTTTAGACAAAAGCAAAGAGGCCTGCGTTGCTGATTCGAAATCCAGTGATGGCGAGCTACAAATTGGCTCTTCTAAAACCATCATGTTACTAAGTAAATAGTAATCGCAACTAATTATTCAACAATATCAAGGCCCTCGCTTTTGAGGGCTTTTTTGTAAAGACATCTCTTGTAAATTAATAAATTTAGATGTAAAAAATGAGGCCATGCGCAAACTGATCAAAGGTATCCTCGATTTTCGTAAAAATAAACAGCAAGATTACAGAGAAAAAGTAGCCAATTTGGTTTTCGGTCAAAGTCCCGATTCTCTTTTGGTTGCATGCTCCGACAGCCGAGTGGTTCCTAATGTATTTGCCTCTACAGATCCAGGAGACATGTTTGTTGTCCGCAATGTGGGAAACCTCATTCCTCCTTGTCATAGCAATGGTGAGACCTGCTTGAAAGGCTCTGAACCAGCAGCCATTGATTTTTCTCTATTTCAATTGAACGTTTCAGAAATGATCATTTGTGGACATTCCGAGTGCGGAGCCATGCAAGCCATTATAAATGACCCAAGTCAATTGGACTCTAAACATTTACAGAGTTGGCTGGCCAATGGCTTTAGCCCACAACGAAAAGATCAGTTGTCTGACAATATATTTAAACCTCCTTTTGAATTGTCCCCTCACAATCAACTTTCTCAGTTAAATGTTTTATGGCAAATCGAACATTTAAAATCCTATCCTGAAGTTCAAAAGCGATTAGCTGAAAACAAAATCCGGTTGCATGGCTGGTGGTTTGATATTGCTAGTGCCGATGTCTATTCGTATTCTTGGGAAGAAAACAAATTCAACATTATTGATGAGACAGAAGCTGGTAAAATTTTATCAAAATTAAAATAATGGTATGCTTGTGTTTTTAAATATTCTATTTTACTGTTTATGAACGACTTCAATCAGCTCAGCTAAGTATATGTTTTTCTGAATCTGATCCCCACTATAGGTTATTTTTACAGGAGATCCGATTTGAATATCCTCCAGTTTGATTTCGCTCCCCGCCTCCCTCATCTGAGTTAAATTTGTTATCTTAACAAATTCTCTCTTCGGCATAAAGGGTTGAAGCTTATCCCGCCTAATCACCAGCAAACCTTCTTTAGAATCTACTTTTTGTACCCAACCCACAAAAGTATTTTTTTGTTGCGATAAAGAGTTGAGAATATTTCTGTCGACAACATGACCCTGATTTTTTTTAAAGTAAATAGCACCAGCGAATGTAAGCAAGATGGCTACAATTAATATAATTCTTTTTTTCATCTACTCAAACCCCACAGCCCGATAGAAAGCTCTCTAAAGAGTTCAAACCTTCCACAATTCGCGGTGCATTTTTTTGCACAAAATCTATACTCATTTCACCTCGACAATCCAAAGCCGATTGATAAAGGCTGTCACCTTCATAGTCCACAGTAGACATCCTTGCCGTTAAACTGGAAGAGGGTAAATAAAAATCACTCCCCGGCAAAAGTGCTATTTGCGCTTCTGTCAACAAGACCTCAGCCAACTGAAGACTAGTTTGAATGTCGTACTTTTTATGCAATTCCTTTTTGTAATTTATAAAATCCGGAAATATATAAAAGGCCCCTTCAGGTGCGGGACACTCTATTTGCATTTTTTGTAATCTATAATAAATATAGTGGCCGATATATTCATGTATTTTATTACATATTCTTAGTGACTCTTCAATTTCTGGGTCCATTGAATAAGCCGTGACTGCCGCGTACTGAATGGGAGCACTTACCGCCGAGAAGGTCTCACTCACCAATGCTGATAAAGCCTTTACTAATTTTTCCATGTTTTTTGGGGCGGCTAAAAACCCCAATCGATAACCTCCAGCAGAGTGAGACTTGCTAAGCCCCGCCGTTACAATTGTTCCCTCTGGGTAATAGAAACTAAAACCTTTTTTCTTAATGTTGGTGAAATCAATCATCCCATAGATTTCGTCACTGATAACAATAATATTGTTATCGCGACAAACACGAGTTAAGCCTTCTATTTCTTGATCCGTATAAACTTGTCCCGTAGGATTGTTTGGCGAATTTATAATCAGTATTTTTTGTTGATCTACGGGCATTGTTTCGCAAACAAATTCTAGATCTTTAGATGTGAGCTTGTAATTGTTTTCCCTTGAAGTCATTGGACTAATAAACTTTTTCCCACGAATATTTACTTGTGGCCCGTAACTGACCCAACTTGGAGCGGGGATAATTACTGGGCCCTCAAGAGCATATAAACATTGAAATATAAGTTCTTTGCTCCCCGGTCCTATAAGCATATGTTCTGGGTTAAAATTGTAATTAAAATTTTGTCTGTAATACTCGGCAATTTGTTTACGCAATTCCAGCAAGCCTAGTGTTGGCAGGTAATCTTTTTTGTTTGCGTTTTCTTGCAAGGTTTGAACTATTTTTCTATGAACAGGAAAAGGGGACTGACCAAAGCCAAAATGATACACTTTTTCGCCTCGGGCTCTTTGGCTCTTTACCTGTTGATTCACCTTAAGAGTCGCCGACTCCTTAAGGTTTAATATCTGAGGATTAATACTAACATTTTCGAAGAGAATCTTACTCACCTTTACTTAACCCCCAAATCTAAGATCTGGGGCATAAGATTAAAAGTAATAGATGTATCCAATAGAACCTACAATACCTGACATCCTGAGTCCTAAATCTCGACCATTGATTTCCACTTCATTGCTTTTTGATGCTTGTGTCAAAGGACTTCCAGTAAATGCACCCGTTGCACTGTCGCCAATGACTCTTTCTATATCCACATAGCGAAGGTTGCCTTCAATATTCATGCAGTGGGAACTTCCAAAAAAGCAGAACTCAGCACCTAATCCCAACATATAGCCTAAATTGCTACCAGAAAATTCAAGGGAATCCGTAGCTTCTTTCACTTCACCATTTGCAAAACCCCAACCAACACCAATATTAGTAAAAAAAGCTATATAGTTGTTTTCAAGCAAATACAGTCGTAGAACAGGAAAAATATTAAAACCTAAAACAGAGTACTCAAACTTGCCATTAGCATTGGACCCATCCTGTGACACATAATACATGCTTGGACGAAATTGCAAGGCAATCATATTAGTGACCTTGTAGGTAAACATCAAACTCACATCCCAGGCATTTCCCAACTCACTTACAGATAAGCCAGATTCCCTAGAATTTGCACTGGTAATCAACTTATTCATATCTGTTTGACCACCGCCGGCTAAACCTATATTTGCACCCAATGAAAATCCAGAACCTACAGCCCATGCCGAGCTATTATAAAAAGACAGTAGTAAACTTATTGATAAAATTAAAAACTTCATGATTCCCCCTCCAACATATTTTAATTGTTCAGTAGATGCTCGCTTATGGCAACTCTCTACTTAGCTTAGAGCCAGCTTCTTCTTAGGAACCAGACTTTGGTCAGGATGACTTCTAATCTATAAATATTTCATAGAGTTAACAGATGGCCTTTTGCCAAGAAAAGTGTATGTATAGTTAATGAAAAAAGTTTTAATCATACGACTCTCTAGCTTGGGTGACATCTTACAATGTCTCCCCGCTGCAGATCTTATCAAACAAGAATGGCCTGACTGCCAGCTCCATTGGTGTGTTAAAAAAGACTTTGCTTCAAGTCTAAAGCCCTGCTCAAGTATAAATCAAATTCATATTTATGATAAAAACACAGGTTTGTGGAACTTTATGAAAATGAGTTGGAAATTAAGGCAAGAGAATTACACTCACATTTATGATGCTCACTCTAATTTAAGGTCCCATTTAGCTTCTATTATTTTAAGACTTTCAAGATCTCGTACTCAATTTATTCGAAGATCCAAACAAAGGATTCAACGATGGTTGCTCTTCCAATTTCGCATTTCACTTTTGCCACAACCCTTTCGTGGTGCTGAATCCTTTGTCACGCCATTAAAAAAATGGAAGATATCCATAGACAAATGGCCCTCTCCAAGTGCTACATTAAATCTTTCTGATAGCACAAAAAATATATTGTTTGAGAAACATCTAGTTGATGACTTTGTTCTTCTTGCTCCCTCAGCCGCTTGGGAACTAAAACGCTGGCCCATTGAGCACTGGAAAAAACTCTTAAGCCTTCAGTCTGCAAATAGATTTGTTATTGTCGGTGGCCCCCATGATGATTTTTGCCAAGAAATTGCTAGCAACAATAAAAATGTTGTCAATTTATCAGGCAAACTCAATTGGGACGAAACTTTTGAGCTAGTTAATTACGCCAAAGGCATTGTTAGCGGCGATACCGGAGTTTTGCATATGGCCGACTACCTACATAAACCTACCCTGGCTCTGATGGGCCCAACAGCTTTTGGTTTCCCCTCCAGCCCCAATTCGCAAATTTTAGAAGTCCAATTAAAATGTCGACCCTGCACCAAAGATGGTCGCGGCAGGTGTCACAATTCGGTTTATAAAAAGTGCATGATGGACATCACACCCGAGCTTGTTAGTGAGAAAATCAATGAAGCAATGGCATGACACAAATCATTCCCTAATTAAAGATATTCTTTTTATGGCCACCTACAGATTTTGCGTCGTCCCCTTGCTAATTAGTATAAGCTTATTGTTAGCCCTATTTGGCAACAAGAAAGTTCGCCAAGGTTTGAAAATGCGATGGCCACATAAAAACAATCACCCCTGGTTTGATTTACCTAAAAGACAACATCCCATTTGGATTCACTGCTCTTCCGGTGAGTTTGAGTACGCAAAACCACTTATAAGTAGAATTAAAACTCAATACCCAAAAGAGACAATACTTGTTACTTACTTTTCTCCCACATACAAAAAAAACATAGAGCGTTTTTCTGGGGTTGATATGTCCTGTCCTCTGCCATGGGATACCCCTGGCTCCATCCATTCTTTTATTAAGCACCACTTGCCAAAGGCATTGTTAATAGCTCGCACAGATCTTTGGCCTGAACTTCTTTATCAAATGAAAAAAAGAAATCTACCTACTCTTATGTTTTCAGCAACCCTAAGCAAACACAAAAATAAATTCCTAAAACCCTTATGGATTTGGCTTTATCAGCAGCTGAGTCTTATTTATTGCGTGAGCCAGGAAGACAAAAACAATTTTTTAAAAATGCAAGTGCCTGTTGTTGAAGCCATTGGTGACACCAGGTACGATCAGGTCCAAGAACGTTTAAAAAAACCTAAAGCCTTAAAATCTTTTTTAACACCAGCACAAAATTTGGGTCCCCTTATTTTTGTTGCTGGCTCCACCTGGGAAGAGGATGAAAAAGTTGTTTTAGATGCCTCTTTGGAATTCATAGATCATAAAAAAATCTGCCTAATCATTGCTCCTCACGAACCCACAGCGGAACATTTAAAAAATCTTGAAGATCTATTGTCCTCATTAGGTTTGGAGTATCTTTATTACAGTCAAGCAAGCACTTGGCCTCCGGGTAAAGTGCTTATTGTAGACACTTTAGGGGTTTTAGCAGAAGTTTACACGAGTTCACATTTAGCTTTAGTAGGTGGATCTTTTAAAAAAAGTGTTCACAGCGTTATGGAGCCATTGGCTGCTGGAGCTATCGCTTTCGTTGGTCCATTCCACAGAAACAATCGCGAAGCCCTGGAATTTAAAACTCATAAATTAAATAATTTCCCCGCTTTAAATGTTGTGAATGAAATTCAAGATAGGGAGGATCTAAAAAAATGCATTTATAAAGCAATTGAATACAGATCCCAATTGGAAGGTGTTCAGAATGAAATCAAAGACCTCATCTCTTCCAAAACTGGAGCCAGCAACAAGATTATCCAATGGATATCTGAAGTACTTTAACATATAACTAACGACCCAGACTTGGACTCCCGCCTTTTCTATAACTCTCCATGTAATCGTCATTCCGTTCTGTTTTTTCTCTATTTGGTATATAATTGTCTTCTTGTTCCTGAACAAAACGAGACATCTGTGAGAAATCTGGCATCCCTAAAACTGAACGGCCAAAATTTGTTTCCATTGTTTCGTCCTGAATGCGACGATAAGAGGCTTCTGGCAACTCATTCCAAGGATAATCCTCTCCATATTGATCAATTATAGTATACAGACCAGGGAAACTAGGAAGCACATTCAAGTAGGTTTCGATCATCTTTTTTATGGGCCAAAAAGGGCTATCATTACTCATCGTTTGCAAATCATAGAGTTTATAGTCCTCTGTAGAAATGTTCGAAACGAAAGCCGCAGCATCCCGCGAACCCCTAAGGCCAAGCAACCAAGGGTGATTGTACAAATCGCCACTATCTAACATATCCCCATCAGTAAAATGTTGAGTAAAATAGTAATAATGTTCTCTAACGTAAATTGGCTCTGGATTCTTTTCCTTTCCAGCGCAAATAAAGTAACCACCAGGTATGTAAGTGTTCTTTCCTGGATTCTCGAAAACCTTAAAGAAGATATCATAGGCATCACTATTAATAAATATTTCAGGATTCCAACGAACTACAGCACACTGTTCATAATCTTTTAACTTAATATCAAAAGCAGCATTTTGCATTACCAAAAAAGTGGCCTTTTGAATTGAAGTGCCGCTGGCCATACTCTTCCCTGATACATAATCGATACTCATTTTTAATACACCCGTAGCATCACTTATAAAGTCACCTAAAAATCTTCCTGCCGCTGCAATATTAAATCCACGTGAAAAACCCACCCTTTCGTCTCTATGAAAGCTATTCGAAGCACCCACGTTAAGATTCATTTGTTTTCCTCCACGGAAAACGGGTCTCTCTCCTTCCAAACTGTGAATTCTAACTTTTCTATCTACAATAAATGAAGGCTTTTTCTTGTCATTTTCATGATCAAAGCAAGCCTTTTTAATTTTATCCATCTCGGCTTTACTTTGATTAAATGGGTTGTAATCTTTAAATATCTTCTCAATAGTTACGCTGGGTCTTAATCCGTCTTTTGAGCTTCCGGTAATCAACTGTCGCATAAATATCGCACAAAAACCATGGGCTATTTCTCGTTTCATAACACCAGATTTAATCATTTCTTTTAGATCTTCTTTAGTAAGCTTATAATCCTCAAAACCTTTTAACTCTAGCTTACCTTTTTTAATACTTTTAGCTACATTATCAATTTTGTAAAACAAGCCCATTCCGGCTTCATTAAAAGGAAGCTTGTTAAAGGTATTAATCAAATAATTTGGCTCTATACTTAAGGCATCGTAATCTTCTAAGCACTCCTCTTTGTAGTCCGTCGTGTATATAGACTTACAAGACTTTTTTATTTTCTTTAATTTTTCCCCAGAAAGAGAAACAAATTCTAAACCAAATAAATCTATAAAATTTGAAATATTAGAGCGAACTTCAAACTCCATTTTTCGCTTTCGCAAGCTTTCTTCCCAAACAGGAATCAGATCGTCCACTTGCTTTCCTTTAAAATGCTCCACAGAAGAATAGTATTTTTTATTTCTTGAACGCCTCTGGTTCGACTCATTTTGTAAGGATATAATCTTATCTTTTATGACACTCTTCTTCGCCTCTGAAATACCAGGGTCTTTAAGCTCTTTCTCCAACTCATTTATTTCTGGAACGTCTTCTTCTAAGAAAAGTCCTTTGGCTTTCACTCCCCAACTTTTAAAATTATCACAATCGTCGGTACGACAAAAATTTTCGTCAATATTGTCTGTAGGTCGAACATTAGAGCGATTGCTGTTTAACAAAAAAGTTATTGGACCAATAAAAGTACGTGACGCTAAACCAGAAACCGAAAAAGGTTCAACTAATATATCTAGATCTCTAACGTGGGCCTGAGCTGAGGATAAAGTAAAATCATTGGTTTTTAAAATTTCTTTTGTTTGATGAAAAATATCAAATTCTTCCATCAAGGGAGAGAATTTGTCCAGTTTATCATAAGCTGTTCCAGCCAGAATTCCGGTATCAATCACTCGGCGTCCTTCTGGGTCCATTCCCATTTTAACCAAGGCCTTTTCTTGAGCTGGAAGCAGTTTGTCGGAGGCTAACTTCTCTAGAAGACCTTCAAGGTTATCTTGATCATTTTTTATTTGCTCTTCAATTTCTAATTTTTCTCTATCAGTTAGGTAGTTGAACTGGGCTCTGGCTTTATCTATAGGAGCTAATTCAGATTCAAATTTTTCAAGATAAGCGTCAAATTCCCCTCTGCGTGACTGCATTTCTTTACTTACATATTCATCTATCTGTTGAGGCGTCAGTGGTACATACCCCGCTTCTAAACTAGCTTTGGATTCTACATCTTGAATGCGAGCGCGAATCAGCTCTTCTTGTTCTTTTTCATACTGATGCAATATTTCCTGATACCTTTTAATAGCTTCTATTCTTTCTTTTTCGTTTTGCTCTATATGTGACTTAAGCAAATTATCAAAATCTTGATTGTTAGCACGAAGATTTTGTTTGAATTTTTCCTTTACCTTTTGAAACACTTCATTGGCCACTTTGTTGTCGTAGGCATTGGCGATTTGAACTAATCTTTCATCCACAGGCTGTAATTGAATTAACAATTGAGACCTTACCCGCATTAATCTTAGGTCCGCCACTTTTAAAGTGATGGGTGTTATAATTTTCCCGTTATTTACTCGAACCAATTTTTTTACAATAGATAAGTGCTGTTTAGTTTTATGTCTTTTCTCATCATTGGTTAAGTCTCTATATTTTCCTAAATTGGGGTCCCACATTTTAGCCACAAATAGATCTAAAGGTTCACCATCAATGTCCCTTTGACGCTCTTCTCTCTTAATCAATACTCCCTTAGCAGCTGGATCCAAATAATCTTTTTGATAAGCTACTTTTAATAGGTACAAACCATCACGCAATCTCTGAATATTATTTCTTCCAGGTACGTTTCCTGAATATCTAAGTACATAAGGTTCAATTAGCATTAATACAGACTTGTCTACAGTTAAGTTTAAGAACTTATCTATCTCGTAGCCGAAACGTAGTGTTTGATAGGAAAAATCAGAAATAAATATTCTGGATTCAATTTTTCTTTGGGTACCAATAAGTTCTTTTAATTCTTTAGGCAGTTGCCTGACGTCACTGAAGAATGTAAATTTATCATCCCAGGGATTTGTATATACAGTCAAAGTGTATTGCCCTTTGCCAGTACCCTTATAGCCATTCTTTTTGGCCACAAGATTGGGGGCATCATAAAATATTTCAAATTTAGTGGGCTTAAGTTCTTCAATTTTATAAAAGGCATGAGAAACTTTCCCCAATAAAATCAAGCATCCCTCTTCGTTGGTCCGCGCATCTTCTTTGGGGATCTCGACACCATCCCTGAATATTCTGAATTGTTTATACTGCTGGCGCGAAGTTCCAGTAGCATTATCAAATATGCAAGTTTCAGCACGAAAAACAATAGTTCTTTGCGTTGCAGTTTCACCAGGAAGAACCATAACGTAATTTCCGCGAGAAACACTAAAGTCAAAAGGCTTCATGTTAAAGGCATAAGTTTCTTTGAGCTCATCAAAGCCCGCAGAGCCTCTCATATAATCCATAAAGTTAAAATGCTGCTCGCCACTATAGTAAGTGTCTTTATCCAACTTGGGAGCCGAACTGCCAGTTAACTTTTTGTAATCACCAATAACATACAAACCCTCATATGCTTCCAGCTTAGAGGGACTAGATATAGGTCTAATTTGTAATGCTAATTTTAAACGCCCTTGTGTCACTTTTCTGGTAACAGTCGCCTGAATGATGGGCAAAAGTTTACCCATGTGCATTTCCACTTCTAAAGGGGGAGCCTTGGGGGTCATGATTTCACGCTCATCTTTAGCCCCACCATATTTAGACTTATCATCGGTAATCATCATGTTTTTATTGGCTTCCTCACCTAACTCAGTTGCGACCAGCTCCGCCAGCACTCGAAATTTTCCTGATTTAATTGGTAGGTATTGAATATCACCATCAATATTTTTGATCTGCACCACAGGTTTTAAATCTAAGTGTATTTCCAAATCAAAGCCGCTGATCACTTCGTCTGCTTTTTTGGCATGAGTCTCTGCTTCGTCGTTTTCTATACTATTTGAATCATATTGTTTTTTATTAAGTTCATCATTTTTTTTGTCTTTTTCAGTAAAGTAAACATCCGCTAATTTACTGGCTAGCATGGAAACGTTTTCCACATACAACTTTCCATGATCTTCTCTTTTTGTGCCTATTCCCATAAGCGCTTCTCTTACAGCCACATTGCCTTGAACAACTTTACTTAAATCTATGGGGGACTGGGTGTTTTCTGGCCAATAAATGACTTCTTCTTTCGATTGCCGGAAACTGGCCCATGGATTAACCATTAGGCGTACACTCACTACGCCCTTATGAACAGAGCTGGATGCCGAGCGAATAACCCTATTGAAGACTAAAAATTTAGAAGGGGCAAAGTAATCAAAGGCAATATCGTTTTCACTCCAGTAAACACAACCATTGTTGGAGGACGTCGCGGGCTTAGAGAATGGGGAAATGGAATCTTTGTTCTCTATTACAAACTTTTGATTGGACAACTCTTTTCTTGTAACAACATCTTTTAAACAGGCCCAAAAACGAAAACTTTTTTCACCGGGAATATTCCAGTTTTTATCTAGTATTTTAAAGCCTGTGCTTTTTCCATCGGAACTAGCAACGTAAAAAGTGGCTTGATTGCCGTCTTGAGCCAATTCTTGCTTAGGACTCCAGCAACCCGACGCTGTTAACATTATGGCCAGCAAAGTAAGTGCCGATGATTTTATTGGGAGCTTTTCCCATGAAACATTTAGCCAATTATGCAGTTTAATCTTAGAAGCTAACATACAAAGTCTCCAGCCTTACTAAATAACTAGTACGACGATCTTGATGAACACGTTCATTGAGGGTTTCTGAAAGGGCATATTGAGCCAATAACTTAAAATTAAATTTTGTAAACTCAACTTCAATCCTACTGAAGTCACCCACTCTGTTGGTTCCTCCATAATTCAAATTCATATAATAAGCAGGAGCCACATCCGACTCGGCAAAAAATTTTCCGTAGTTTATATTCCACTTGGTGTCACCCAAAGTTAATGCCGGACCCAGCCACAGCATTTGCGCCCTTGAGTTGCCCGATGGGGCTTTTGTGTTTTCGATTAGCTGCAAGGCCCCCACTAAACTTAAACTTTCTGATAGATTCACATCCAACTTCGAGTTCAGTCCATAACCAGCAAAGTCATAAACAAAGCGACTCAATGAAGAATCACTGCCATCAATCGTGTTTCCATTTACATAACTTTCGTAAGCCACTTTCGAAGGCAAATTGTTATACTGAAACAGGCTGCCACCAAATACACCCTTTAAGATATCGCGATTTATCTCTAATTGTAGAGTCTGAGCTAAAAAGGAAGGAGTCTCCTCTTTTTCAACTCTTTCAGCATTTAAACTAGTGGAAGAAGGAATACTTTGTTGCAAAATTAAAGAAGTTTTAAAATCGCTGGGCCCAAAAATTAAACCCTCTTTAAAACCCGCAAAGGAACGACTTTGTGAAAAAAGCAATTCCTGTCCGATATAGCCCTGATTGACTATCCCGCCCTCGAGAAGAAGAAATGGTATAGGATAAAACTCGATGGTGGCATTGTTAAGTTGAAGCATATTTTCGCTTCCAGGGTAGAAGCGACTTTGAATCCTCCCGCTTTCCGACTTTAATCGTAAATCCCCTTTGACAATTAAATTTTCTAAAAGACGATACTTAGGACGCAAACGCAAGGCCACACTGGCTGACTTTTCATCATCAGTAGCCTCTTCGAAAGACTGTCCACCAAGCTCCAATTTCCAATCACCTTGAAATTTTGTTTTACTTAGTAAACTTTCTTTTTCTAAACGTAAAAGTATTGTGTTTTCCTCTTGAGAAAGGCCGTCCGCATGGGAATTCGGAGCCAGCAGCACAAATAAAGCAGCTAGGGCAAAAGCCAATAAAATCGAATACTTCAAACGACTTATGGTTTTCATCAGTACAGTGGTTCCTTTTTTCTAATAGTTCTAGAAAATTTCACTTCTATAATATGCAAGTATCGTAACTTTGAAACAAAACCCTATATTGCTGTAATCATTAATATTTTTACCCCTCTTAGAGGTTCGCCGATGACCATCCTGTGGACATGCGACGTAAATTGTTAGCTCTTCAGCAAAAACAGGGCCCATAAAATCATAAATCGAAGAAAAAGTCTAAATAACACTCAAATCATGCCCTGTATCTTATTAATATTATTATGCTATTTTACTTTTTACAGGATACTTTTACTTTTTTATAATTTTTCTTAACATATTCTCTATATGCACCTGGCTAAAAAATATTTTTTTGTTCGACCCTGGGAACCACAGAACTTATTGTTTAAGTCTTAGATAAAATTTGCCAAACAATTGTGCAAACCAATTATGCAAATCAATTAAAGGAGATGAAGCATGCGAGACTTTAAACCCATGAGAGAATTGCCAGACACTGCCGAGTGGAGTTCTCAAGATGTTCTCGTGGTTTTTGGAGAATTGTTTCAGCGCGGATATGCCAATGGCATTGTCGATCAAGCCAAAGCCAAGGGGATGAAAGTTATTTACTCTACAGTGGGTCGTAGAGATGAAAATCAACAATTACGAGCATTAAATGAACAAGAATTATTAGAAAAAGAATCTCCTTTAATTAATGTTCCTCTAGAAGCTGGTTTTGATTTAGAACCTGACTCTTCTGGCAAAACACCAGTAGATCAGCTTAAAGGGATTAAGATGAGCGCATGGAACCTTGCTCAGCTAGATTGGACGGCATTAAAAGAATCCCGCCAATTAGCAACAGAAAGCTTCAGACTCAGAGTAAAAGCTTATCTTGTGGAACTCGAAAAAATGTTGCCAGATAACTCCAATATTTTGTTTGTACATACTATGGCAGGAGGTTTTCCACGAGCCAAAGTGGTTATGCCTATCGCTAATAAAGTTTTTAAAGGTTACGATGATCGCTTTTGCTCTTCAGAATCTTTTTGGCAATCAGAAATTGGAAGGCTTTGTGATTTAAATTTTAAAGATGTAACCGGTGAGACCTTAAACCACCTTATTGATTTAACAAAAGAATTGCGCGAAAAAAAGAAAAAACAAAACCTCAAGGTAAGTTATGTGGCCTATGGCTATCATGGCACAGAAGTCTTAGTACTTAATAAATATAAATGGCAATCCTACTCGCCCTATTTGCAAGGCTGGGCAAAAAAACATCTAGAAAATATTGCTAAAGAAAATTATAACAAGAACATTCAATGTTGCGTATTTAATTGCCCCGAAATTCTCACTAATTCCAGTAGCATATTTTTAGGTGTTGAAGTTTCTTTGTACCCACTGTTGGGCGCGCTACAAAAAGAAGGCCTATCTCTCCCTGAAGCACAAAATATTTTAAGTGAATGTCAATCGCTACTTAAGCCCGGTATTGATATTGATGAAGTACTTAAGTTTTGCACTAAATATTTGACCTCTTCCACTATTAAAGCATGGACCCAATATGATCTGTGGCCTCAACATAACGGCAATGAGCAAATGAAATTAATGAGAGAATCTTCTGCCGAATTAATAAATATGCACAAAGACACAAAAGACCTAATTACATATAAATTAAGTGAAGTGGTTTTTCGCGCCTGCGGCAAGATCATGTTTAATGAAGCTTGGAAAATACAACAACCTGTTGTGTGGTTAGGTCACGATATTATTGCTAAACAAACATTAAACTAATAGTTTTAAATGTTAATCCAATAAGCAAACACAAGTTAGTACTTGTGTTTAGCACTTATTTATTGAATTCCTTTAATCTATTAATTTCTTTTTTCATGCCGCCAGATTTAGCCGCTCCAGCTTCTTTAAGCATTTGACCAAACACATCGTCCTCTGTTGGGTTGTAAACGCACTTTTCAACGTCGACATTGTACTCGGGTGAATTGGCAACAAGAATTTGCCTAAATATTTTTAAGACTTGCAAGTGGTCGACCTTATCTGCTTTGGATGTCCAAATTTTATTCCAGATGGCATCCCATTTTCCACCAGGTACCTTAGCGTATTTTAATATAAATATATAAACTGTTTGCAATTGTTCTTCGTCTAAGACCTTGCATCTTTCTCTTGCCATACGATCAAGAATTCCACGAAAATGTGAGTAGGCACGCAAGCCTTCAATCTCGTCTATAAAGCCATCATGATTCAAGTCAAATTTGTTAATCATCGTCTCAACAAAATGCAATATCATTGTTGCTTTGCCCATCTGAATAGTACCTAGCCATCTTTCCGGCTCCCAATCATATCGGACCAACTTGTCCATTGCGGAAACAAAAGTTTCCCAATCTTCCTGTTTTTTAGAACTTTGTGAGTTAGGCTCTAACTCTTGAAGAAACTTTTTAATTCCCGGCATAGTTTCAAATTCAGATGCATAAAATTTCTTAAAATTTTGCCAAAAGCATGTGGACACAAACATAGGCTTGCCAAATACATCTTTAGGTCCCCTCAAACAAGTGTCCTTGTATTTTTCAAATATTTTTGAATTCATTGTGTAGCCAGAATAAAGCATAGAGAGCAGCTCCACTCCTTCATTAAAATCCATAAGATGTGCGGTGGGGTTTTCTGCACTTGGTGAAAAATAACCATTGCCAGAAGGGGCAAAAAGATTGGTTTCAATAAACATCTTTTTCCCAACCTCTATAGCTTCTGGTGGCATTATATTTAAGTCCTGCCAAATCAATTTAAAGTCATTAATGAATCTGTCCATTTCTTTTTCTGTAATTCCAGTAACAACTTGAGCTCGATATAAATCTTGAGGATAGCTTTTTGCAACTATTCTTACTGCGGAAGACAATATATTTAAAAGTGACAACTGATAAAAATTAGTTCCAGCATTAACCTCTTCAATGTAGGTTTCCGTACCCACAACCAACCTTGGGTCTCCCCATTGGAAACGCAATTTTGTTTTTTCCCAGATAGATTTAATTTCAATATAATGAGACTCTGTTTGAGGAATAGAGCTTAAAAACTCAGGCCAAAGTTTATGATCAATAAACCTCATTTGAGAAAAAGATTTATTATTAAGTTCGAAACTGTGGGCTAAAAAGTTTTGCACCTCATACCACTTGTAGAATTCAGCCTCAATTTCTGCGATCACCTGCTGGTCTATTCCCAAGCTGGCTCTCTTATCAAACTCAATAGATCTATCACCAAACATTTTATCAAAGAAGGGTCTTAATGCCGCTTTTACAGACTCACCTCTGTAAGGCTTAGGCAACAAGTGCGCATTATAAAAACCGTCAACCAAAGCGTCGATTTGATTATAACTTATATAGGCTTCTTTTTCGTAGCGATTTATCACTCGCTTAATACCCGTTAATATTTGATCTACAAAATACTTGGTTTCAGCAAGCCCTTCCCCTTCCAGTAGCTTTTTGTCGCGCACTTGATAAACATAATGCATTCTTAAGCGGTACCAATAACTTAACTCTTTAAAAAATAAAACACTATTTTTATCCTGAATCACCTGATTGTCGTAAGGCTCACCAGTAATGGTGTTATAGAAGTGCCTAGCCAGTTCAGTAAAAGCTTGGGCCGACTCTGGGCTGCTCTCATTGAATTTTTGCAATTCAACTATGAAATCATTAATGCTCGTAAATTCAACGTTAACACGGTAACTTTCAGTTTCATTAAGTATTAAAGCAATTGCATCAAATAATCTTTGGCCAGCGATTTCAACTGTTTCCGGTTTAGGTCTTTCGACAACTTTTAAATTTAAAATAGGTATATGTGGATTTAAAAGAACTGCAGAATCTTCTACTGTCCAAACTAAATCTTGTAAGCGTCGCAACTCGTTTCTTGTGACATATTCACTGTCACCCCCCACTAAATATTTCTTAACTACCATGGCCGTAGCCACTAACTTTTGAGTGATCGGCTTATCGGGGAAAACCACTTCACCCACTGTTTTTGTTACTTCGGCAACACTATAGCGATCCGCCTTTTCACCTTGAGTGTATTTGTCGAAATTATAAATGGCGTCATTAACACAGGCCGCCCAGTTATAAATTTCTTTTTTAGTTAAACTGGCTTCTAAGTACTTATCGACTCCTTTTCCAAGATCCCTAACACAGACCATGTCTTTGTTAGCTACCTGTACCGGTCCACGAGAGGTTTCACCAATCTCTAAACTACAACCCGTCGTCAGCCAAATGAATCCTATAAATATAAATATGAAAAGCTTTCTAGAATACATACGTCATCCCCCCGTAAATCCTATCATTGCTTCTGTTTCTAGCAAAAAAATCGTTATTATCTTCGTTTTTAGTTCCAATAAGATCTCCGCCTAACAGCCAAGACCAATCTTTAAAATAATTGTACTCCCATTGTGCCGAAAGCATATCTGCATCACTAGCTAAAGAGTGCACCCAACGTAAGTTGATTTTTACTTGACCATAACTTCCCAAAGAATCTTTTCTTTGGAAATTAACTAGAGTGGCTTTTCTAAAATCATAGCGGTCCGATAAACGGGACAAGTCTTCTGCCGAAAATATGGACGTGGGCTCTGCTTGCTCAGACTCCCGTTGAAAATATGAGAGCGACACTTTGTTTTTCTTCCACTCACCATCTACACCCGCAGAAAATATATGTTCTTTAACAAAAGCTGGTGTGATCCATGTTGTATCCATGTTTTGCTCGTAGGGCTGATCTGTATTAACAGAAAGCCACCCTCCTCTTTTATCGGCAAAATAACTGACCTCTGCCGTAAGCAGTCGATGCCTGTGAACTTGTGGATAAAGATGCAGCTCAGATTCCCTTTTTACATTTTTCAAGCTTACATTGTGAATGGGTCTCACACCCACAAACAGTTGATTAATGGCCTTATCGGCAAATGCGGAATGAAAGCGCCAGCCTTTTTCCCTATCTCCCCAGCCAAAATCAAAAGCTAAAGAGTTTTGTAACAAAACATCTTCAATAGCCGGCTTATGTAAATTGTAAACAATAGGTGATTCTATTTCACCAATCCTAACGCTGTTCACACGATTATTAAACCATCGGTTAGCCGAAATTAATTGACCCTTTTCTACTTTTACAAGAGGTCCTTGGTCGGGCAAAAATAATGGGGATGCATAAAGTGTTAAAAACCATGGGCTTGATTTTAAATTATAAAAAAATCCGGCCAAGCCCTCTCTAGAAAAATTAAAACCATCATTTTTTAGGGCTGGTTCCCACAAACCAACAGACCAAATTTCATCAACAAAGCTCCATGGTTTTTTAACTCTTCCCATATCAAGAGAATGATTGTCGTTTATATTGTATGTCACATAGGCTTCGCGCAAGTGAGCATAGAACTCATTGCTTCTTCCTACTGAATAAAAAACTTGAGTATCTAAGCCTCTATTCCAATGTGTCCCATCTTTTTTGAACTTCCAACTTAAAGCCACTTCGGAGTAGTCCTGACTATGCTCTGGTGATTCCTTTTGGGTAATATATTGCTTCTGCAACCATTGGGCTCCAATAGTATTCTTAAATGCTTCGGCATGAAGCTGCCATCCCAGCAGCAGGCTAAATAAAATCACCATAACAATTTATAAACCACCCAGAATTTTCAGTACATAAGATAAATCCAGACGTTCCGCCTTGAATTGCCATTTCCCTTGCAATTTCGACCACAAATGAAACCTCAAACTACTCCCGTGATCACCTGTGTCAAGTGGCGATTTGTGGTATTTAATAATATAAGTAAAAAAGGACCTTATAAAATTTTCAAATCCATCATCTGTGTGACCTAGTAGCATGGCTATAGGCGCCATATATTTATCTAAAAAAAGAGCCACTTCTACAGGCCCCATGCTGCCATCACCATTTAAATCAAATCTAAAAATGTAGGTTTCCATATATTGCAAAAGAATGTGAAACTTTAATAACTCACCACTGCTGAAATAAGCTTTTTCTTGGGCTTGAGGCGAAACCGTGAGTATTAGGTTGTCAATTATTACTTCATAGTTTTGTGGATTTTCACTTTTAAGTTTATTCAGGTAACTAGAAAGAAGACTCAAATGTCCTGTAAATAAATTTAAATTCTCAGAAAAATGCTCTTTAAAGCATTTGTTTTTATAATATTTTTCTTTTGTAATTAACAATAAACAGTTATCGAGCCCTTGTTTTTTCATTTGCTCCGAATTTTCGTAGCCAGAAAAAACATAATGGAGAAAACTCACGGCTTCATCGAAATCAACCCATTCATCCCCGTTGGATTGTGGTAGAAACAAACTGGTATCCCGATAAAACCTTCGATAAAAATTTGCATCTTCCACGTCTATAAAATTAAAGTGTACCAGCAAGAGATGGAGATCGGAAAACATCGTTTCTGCCTCCGACAAACTCAATCTTGAAGTCTCTTGCCGCCTCTTGTTTTCGTTGGCATAAGCTCGAATAAGAAGATCCACCGCGACACTTTCTAAATTTAAATAAGATAAAGAAGTGCGATCGTAATAATGGCTTTCATTTGGAATCTTTATTCTTCCAATATTGTCGAAACTTATGTTCATTTTTAAATTTTCAAAGACTCTTTGCAAATTCCAAAGCCGCGGGTCCTTAGGATTGAAGTCTGCTCCCCATGTTTGGTTAATTCGGACTTGGGTTTTGTACCAAAAGGTAAAGCGCTCTTGAATGTAAGCCACTTTCTTGGGGGTTAGACCTTGCACTATGGAGTCATCAGAATCTACAGCAAAAATTTTATCGACCAACCAAGGCCAATATTGATTGAGGATGGATAAATTTAAATCTAAGGGGAGTTTAAATAATTTATCCATAGCGGCTAACCACTTTTGCGCTTCTTCGTATGTATAAACTTGGACTAATCGTTTTGATATTCCCGCCTGCACATAAGTTAAGGCCTCGTCAAATAAAATATGAAACTGTGAAAGGGCTGAGCCCTCTGTAAAATCCTTACCTGCGATAAAATTTTCACTGCGCAGCCAAACACTGTAGGCGTTGGCTATGAGCACAAAGAATTCACCCCATTCGGAAGCCAGAATTTTACTTCGATCGGGTCCCACCAGTAAAACCTTTGTCTCTTGTATAATGGGTACAAAATTTTCTATTCGAGAAAAAATTGAGTTTTCATCATTCTCTTTTACTAAAAGCGGCTTCAGTCCCAACAAAAGCTTTTGAATGTTCTGAAACGGATAAGGTTGTCCATGTCGAGCAAATACAAAACCAAACTCCCTCATTACGCTTCGAAATTTAAAGATAGCTTGATTGACTGACTCCTCACTGATTCCCGCTTTTCTTTCGTTAATTATACCTGAAGTTAATGTGCCAATATCATCAACTAGACTGACAGTTAAAAATTTTAAATCATTTTCTAAAAACTTTTCTATAAGAGTAAAATCCTGAGGAGAAAAAGTGTCGCGATCGCCGCCAAACAAAACTTTCTTAAGATACATTAATTCAGCAAGCAGTTCGTCATTGAATATTTCTTTTGGCCAAAAATAAGCAACCAAAAAGTTTCTTACGTGATCTGCAGGGTAAAGTCCTTTTTCATTAGGCTTTGCGTAACGTTTGAAAACAGCTATTGACTTTGCCGTACAGTTCCAGAACTTTTCTAATTGTTCTTTATTAAGCCGAGCTTCGAAGTAATCGTTTATATAAGTAGAGAATTCGCTAAGGCAAAATAATTCACTTTTTACCTCTCCTTTCTTTTGCACCCCTGCCTCAATTTTTTTAACGTCTGAAATTGGCGTCTTTTCATTGGCACATGACAAGAGCATAGCTATGCAAAACCATATGAAGATTTGCTTTGATAATAAAAAAATATTTTTAAAAGGCAATTTTCACCCCTGCACTCACTTGATCATTCCTTTTGTAAATATGAAAAAAACTATTTTCATTGCCGACTTCCGACCCTTTGCTTACAGCTAAACCATCGGCTTGAATAAAAACTTTTATATTAGACTTAAAATCTACAGCCCAATCACTCACCCATAACCAGGCTTGCTGTTGAATGTCCCAAATAAATTTAAACCCCCAAGTCATGGGCTTACTCAACCAACGACCATGTCTGCTGTGCCCCAATTGAATAGCTTGATAAAATTCATAGCGATTTTCAAAGAATGAATCTGTCAAGGAGGCCTTTTCTCCACTGTCTAAATCGTCGCCGCCCCATAGGCCCATAAGACTTATATAAAACTGGCTTCGTAAATTTTTAAATCCCACCAAAGATGTAGCTGTACTCGTGTCGAGAAATCTTTTTGTCACCCACCTTTCTGTATGGGGTTTATCTATGTGATTTTCGTGACTGAAAGAAATAAATCCAAACCAACCTTGAGAAGACTCGCTACCACATTCACCGGAAACTAGGCGATGCTCATTCACAAAAGGATAAACGTCCACTCCCGGAGGCGCTCCTTCAACATCAATTCGAATTACAGGATCTACACTTAATAAAACTTGATTCATTGGCTTGTAAGCAAAACTGGCTTGGCAATAATAGGGGTTTTTGTGCCATCTCACTTGCATGGCAAAGCTTTTTTGTTGCAAAACCTCACCTACAGAAGGTGGGTACAAATTGTAAAGGACTTTTTTAGATTCAAACAAACCTGGAACTGTGGCTCGCGGTGCCGGATCTTGAAACCATGGATTGGCAGAGTCAAATTCATTATTTTCAAAATGAAATTGTGGACCAAATTCAGGAATATAAATTGGCGATGCAAATAACATCCAACTTATTTGTGAAGTTTCTCTTTGAAAAAAAACTCCGCTCAAGCCATTTTCTTCTGGCCTCAATCTCGACCACATAAACCTGGGTTGCCACTGGCCCATATTCCAATATTCTTCGGCCTGATTCCATCTGTGTTTTTTTCTTCCCACATAAATATTTACATTTTGCGTAGACAAAGTATAAAAGGCTTGGCGTAAATTGAAGTAATGCTGATTCTCCCCTTCGCTGTAAAAATACTCTATATCTCCTGTTAGGCTTTTAGATTTATTTTGCCCTTGGTAAGAAAAGCCCAATTTACTCATACTTCTTTTCTTGAAAAAGTCTTTGCCCTCGGGCTTGGAAATGTAAAAAAAATTTTGCTCGATTTTAACTGTAATCTTCTGGTCTTTTTCTTTAACTTTTGATGCTTCAATAATGGGCTTGGTCACCTGAGCCTTTTGAGCCACGGCTTGGCAAGAAGTTAAAAGCAAAATCAAAGGAATTCGCCTCATAATAATTCTCAGGCTGAAACCTATAAAACCCATACCCTCCCCTAATAATCCTTAATTAGTTTCCCAAACTAAAGTATGGTAATTCTATGCTTAGTTGCATGTAAAGTGGACTAAAAAAGTGCCAATTTGGAACTTTGAAAGAATTATAGGCTATTTACCCATTTTTTGATTTCCTGCGCCACCCAGGGGCCATCATCCACTGTTAAATCGTGGCCTCCCCATGGGTGCTGTACAAGGGGATATCCAAATTCCTTATGTATGTCTTCGGAGCATTTTGGACTCACTAAATTGTCGCCCAGTCCCACTAATAAAAGAGTTGGTACTTTTACTTTTTCGGTGATCCTATAGTGTGAGGCCGCCACTAATTGTTGTAAAAAATATTGCCCTTTCAGTGGTCTGTCGCGATTCACTTGGGCCCATTCCTTGGCTAGTAAATCATGTTGATCTTTGCGATTAACCAAAATATTTAACAAAGCTTTCTCGCGCTCTTCTTCTCGCAACAAAATAATATTTCCAAAGAAGCTTGGGTATATTTGCCAGCGCAATCGATGATAAAAGGGCGACAGGTTTCCTAAGCTAGCGTTAATTAAAATCCCAGCTTGCAAAGTTGTTGGATACTGCCGCATCCACTCTAAGGCTATCATTCCACCTAATGAAATCGCCACCAAGTGCAAGGGATATTGGGGTGGTTTTTTATCCAATTGCTCCCTTAAAAAATCGACAAATCCTGAAATACTTAATGGAGGGCGAATATCGTGAAACTCTCCCGCGCCTGGCAAGTCCAACATTTTTATTTCATCACTGGGAAATTTTTTAGCAAGAACATCAGGGAACTTAGCCCAGTGGCCTGTTTCGCGCCCTAAGCCTCTTAATAGCAACCATGTGCGATGACTAGGCATACCACTTCTCCCTGGCCAATAAATGAAACTTTTTAACATCATCTTTGTTGATCTCCAACCATGGCTTTGGGAATAAAACTGAGCGGTGCAAGAAGTCAAAAAGAGTGAGATGTCGCCTCAAAATCCGTTGATAACGATGAGGAATCAGCGGGTGATAAAGTCCAAGTTTATTTAGCACTTGCAGTGGATTTTTTTTCAACCAAATCCAAGAACCCATTTCGAGTGTCCAAGGCAAAAACATTTTTTTATCTGCCATTGTGTTAGGATTAATTTTAAAAAATTCGTCCACTAAATGATCCCAAAGATCGCCATCAATACAATACTGGTGGCTGGTTGGTTCTATGGTATAAAAGTGATTGGGGTAGGTCTTGTTGAAGAGATCCACCCAAGCCATAACTTCACCAATTTGTTGATACACTTCTTGCCCCCTAGAGTAAGGAAACCACAAGCGATCTTTAACGCCAAAACCCGAGTGCACATCTATGGCAACACTCAATTTTGATGGAAACATCCTTTCTTTTACAACGCGGCAGAGGGCTTTTGCTTCCAGCTCCATTTCCTTTCCTTTTTCGCCCCGATACCAGGGCAACTTAGGTGAAATTCTGTGGCCACTGTACATGGTTTTATTGCCCTGCCCCTCTGATGGGGAGTTGCGCATTAAATCTACCCCTTGTGGATTGGACCGTTGACGCGTCCACATTCCCACAGGGTTAACAATTGGCATAAATAAAATTCGCGAATGTTTTAATCTTTTTTTAAATGACTCATCCCATTTCACCAAAGAAGAAATGCTTTCCATATAGGCTAAAATCACTTCGCTTCCAATTTTTTCTAATCCATGAACTCCTCCAAAAAAACCAACAACAGGGTCTTCTGGGTTTTCTGAGCCAATCTCAACAACATGAATAGGAAATCTTTTTCCTTGGAAAGGTATTTCTTCGGCAATTTCACAACGGGCCAAACCATCAAAAAGTGAAACTATTTTTTCTAGTTGATCAATTTCCCTTAGTGTCTTTCTGCGCAACAAGGATTTCATAGACTTATAGTATAGATGATTTATTATAGGTGACCAATAGATGTTAGATATTAGGCCTTAAGGCGAAATAATTTTAGCAGGAGGTAGTATTTTGAGCCACCACCATGAAACCATAGCTGTGCCAGAAGATTGGAAAAAGCGCGCCTACATAAAAAATCAAGACTATAAAGCTCTCTATCAACTAAGCCTAGAAGAGCCGGAAATTTTTTGGCAGGATCAAGCCCAACGAATCACTTGGTTTAAAGAATTTAAAAAAATTAAGTCCACTCAGTTTACCAAACCCGTTAATATTCAATGGTTTATCGAGGGAAAGTTAAACGCATGTTTTAATTGTGTAGACAGACACCTTCCGCAGCACGCAGATAAAGTTGCCTTCCACTGGGAGCCCGACGACCCCAAAAAAGAAAATTTAAAAATTACTTACAAAGAATTACATCGGAAAGTGCAAACCTGGGCCAAGGCCTTGAGTGAGCAAGGTGTTAAAAAGGGTGATCGCGTAACCATTTATTTACCTATGATCCCCGAAGCTATCTACTCCATGTTAGCTTGTGCACGCATTGGCGCAATTCACTCTGTTGTTTTTGCTGGTTTTTCTCCCGATTCCCTTGCTGACCGAATTCAAGACTGCGAAAGCAAGTACTTGATCACCGCCGACGAAGGTTTGCGCGGAGGAAAAGCCGTTTCTTTAAAAAGTAATGCAGACAAAGCTGCTGAAAAATGTAGCTATTTAAAAAAGATTTTTGTCGTTAAGCACACTGAGGCTAAAGTTCAATGGCAGGAAGGTAGAGATTTTTGGTATCATGAACTCTGTGCTCAAACTTCCGGAGATTTTCCTTGTGTAGAAATGGATGCAGAAGATCCACTATTTATTCTTTATACTTCGGGTTCCACCAACAAACCCAAAGGGGTTTTACATACTACAGGCGGTTATTTAGTTTACGCGTCCATGACTCATCACTATGTTTTTGATTATCACCCCAATGATGTCTACTGGTGTGCAGCGGACATCGGCTGGGTTACTGGGCATAGTTATATCGTCTACGGTCCCCTGAGTAATGCGGTCACACAAGTTATTTTTGAAGGTGTTCCCACTTCGCCAACATATTCTCGGCTGTGGGAAATTGTAGATAAATATCAAGTTAACACTCTCTATACCGCTCCAACATTAATTCGTGCTCTTATGCAAAAGGGAGATGAACCGCTTAGTTCGACTTCTCGAAAAAGCTTGCGATTGCTTGGCTCTGTTGGTGAGCCTATCAATCCAGAAGCTTGGCTTTGGTATCATGAAAAAGCCGGTCGTGGGAAATGTCCTATTGTAGATACTTGGTGGCAAACAGAAACGGGGGGCATAATGATCACACCTCTTCCTGGCTCCACTGCACTTAAACCGGGATCAGCAAGTCTTCCTTTTTTTGGTGTTCAATTAGAAATTGTCGACGAGAAGGGGCGAGTATTAGAGGGCGCTTGTGAAGGCCAACTTTGTATTGCAGACTCCTGGCCTGGTCAGATGCGCGGATTGTACAAAAATCCAGATCGTTTTTTTGAAACCTATTTCTCTCAGTATCCTGGAAAATATTTTACTGGCGATGGCTGTCGCCGAGACGAGGATGGATACTATTGGATTACTGGCCGTGTGGATGATGTAATTAATGTTTCTGGTCATCGCATGGGCACAGCTGAAATTGAAAGCTCTTTAGTTGAACACGAGGCTGTTTCTGAAGCAGCAGTCGTCGGCTTCCCCCATGACATTAAGGGGCAGGGCATCTATGCCTATGTTACTCTTAAAATTGGCCACAATGAAAGCCCTGAACTTGCCGATGAGTTGAAAAAATTTGTACGAGAAGACATTGGAGCTATCGCTAAACCCGACTGCGTTCAGTTCTCCCCAGCTCTACCTAAAACTCGCAGTGGTAAAATTATGCGAAGAATACTGCGAAAGATTGCGGCCGGGGATTTACAAAACTTTGGCGACACCAGCACTCTCGCCGATCCCGCAGTGGTGGAGGATTTAGTAAAGCAAAAAGTGTATGGATAGGAAAGGTTTAAAATTTTTCGCCAGCGCAACTCAGTGTTTAATGAGCTGGGTTAAATGACTCAAGACGTCTGTTGTCACGGCAAAAATGTGAGCAATAATAATGACTCCGATAACAGCTTCTACATAAACCTAAGAAGCTTTGGCATTGATCGCATTTAATGATAAAAATATCTTCAGCATTAATTTCATTGACCATAATATGTGAGTACCACGACATAATACAAGTGAGCAGGAGGAACCATGAAGCTTATTGTTAATAATGATCAGAAAAAATTAGGAAGAAATGATTTTTGCCTCTGCGGAAGTGGCTTAAAGTATAAAAAATGTTGTATGAGCACAGACAAAAAAAAGGCTACAAAAACTAATAACCCACCCCCTATGAGTCGTTTAGAAATGAGCAAGATGATGGACCACGTTCAAAGAATAGCTGAACAAAAAGGCTTACTGCCCGAGGCGTTAAACGATTATTTTATGGGGCGACATGTTGATGATATAGCTGAAGAATCCCAGGGACTTGCCGAAACTCCTCAACAAAAAGCTCAGGATTTAATGCATCAAACCTATGAGGCAAGCTCTTTAAAAAAAGCTATTTCATTAGCAAGAAAAGCATTAAAGCTAGATCCTTTATGTGTGGATGCTCATCTTATGCTTGGTGAGTTAGATGCTGAAAATCCCATTGAGGCACTTTCATATTTTGAAAAAGCAAAATCTTCTGGAGAGAAAAAATTAGGAGAAACTTTTTTAAAAGAACATAAAGGCCATTTTTGGGGGCTTATTGAAACAAGACCTTATATGAGAGCACTTCATCAAGTTATGGATCTTTATTGGCAGCTCAAACGTCAAAGTGAAGCCATTGCCCTTGCTTGGAAAATGCTAGAACTTAACCCTAATGATAATCAAGGAATTAGATATATTCTTTTTGATTATCTCCTCACAGATAATCAACTCACAAAAATTCCAAAACTTCTCAAAGAATATAAAAATGATCCCTTTGCTCACTGGCAATATAATAAACTTTTATTCTTTTACAAAAAATACGGAGCTGAAGACTCGAAAACTCAAAGGCAATTAAAAGCAGCCCTTAAATCAAATAAACATATTCCAAAATACCTAACTGAAGAAGCACCACTGCCTGATGATGAGCCTGACACTTTCGCAATTGGAAGTGAAGAAGAAGCTATCACTTATGTTTTAGACTCATCGATGCCCTGGTTCTGTACTGAAAGTGCTATATCTGACCTATTTTCTTAAATATTAAGCAATATATAGGATTAGACCACTGATTTACAGACATTTATGATGTTAATCTTAGTATGAACCTAAAGTTCCAACACAGAGCTTCTTTTAGCTTCAATATGACTAGGTCAACAAAGATTTTACATTTCGTGGTGATGTAGCTTCAGACAAAGGTCTGGTGAGAGACGTTCATTTAGGTCTTTACGATCAAGCCCGAAACAACTGGTTGTGTGTTTCGCCTACAAGAATCCACTTAGAGGTTGCCTACACACAAGAGGAACAGGCACCCATGATTTTGTTTCACCTAAAAAAAGATGAGAATGAAGACCTTCATGTTGGGGCTGTGCTCACCTTAGGTAGGAGAGAATGAATTTTAAACACACTGCTATTGAAATCTTTAATTTGAATATCTGATTTTGATCTGCAGATTTGAGCCGCTCTGAGTTGTTGTTTGTAGAACTGACTTTAAATCTAAAAGATTTAAGATTATAGATTATAGATTTTGTAAAATTGATGTTAAGCTAATCTTTCATGGATATAACACAACTCAGGAGGACTCTATGAAAACAATATTTTTAGCTTTAATACTATTAACTGTAGTGGGCTGTCAAAGTTCACGGGGTAAACATCACAATCACAGTCATATGAAAAAAATGTGGATGGAGATGGATACCAACAAAGATGAAGCCGTATCTAAAGAAGAGTTTGATGCCGCTCATAAGGATATGTTCAAAAAAATGGATGCCAATAGTGATGGCAAAATCACAAAAGAAGAAAAAATGGAATTCATGAAAAGTAAGATGGAAAAAGCGGGATGCAAAGGCATGAGTAAATGCATGTTCAGGGACAAAGCCAGTTGTGGCTCCTGCAAACACAAATGTGATTCTGCCGATGGTAAAGGTTGCAAACATAAGTGTGAGTCAGGCAGCTGCAAACTCGACAAGAAGTAACTTTTAAAAGTGCAACGACGGCCTGCTAATTACTGCGCCTGCATTTTTCGTAAGACTAGAAAGAGAAAAAAGCGTTCATAATGAACGCTTTTTTAGATTTAACTGGTTTTAATTGTTTTTTTTAAAAAAGCATTTCTCGAAATAATGATGATTGCAAACCCGCACAGTTGGCCCTTGAGCCCTACCGAGAGCTTTTTCGAGAAGCCCTCTGAGAATGTAAGTGATGTTTTTTTATTTAAATGTGCAGCAATTGACTAACTGCACCTCAAGAATTTAACCGGGACTCCCAAAACTTAACGCGCTCGCGATGAAAAAGTCGACTGTCGCCCTTAAAGGAGTTCGTAGTTTATATTTATAGGAGTTCCCTCAGCTTGGATCTCCCAGGCAATGTCAGTTGAGAAAACTACTGAGTTGCTTTTTGATTCGTAACTCCAGCCTAAGACCTGGTCATTAGGGATAACCTGCGTGCCATGGCTAACTTTCAATGTCGCTAAGTTCACATTACCCACCAGCTCTATATTATCTATTTTTTCCATAGGGCGATACTCAGTGCTTGCTGAAGGCACTATACTTTCAACAAAATCAAACATTTGCTGTTCAGGATCTAGAGAGCATAAGTCGTATGCTTTACCCCTGCCTATAATTCGCACAGCTTCTATAATATTTTGAGCTGTACCACTACGAATTGAATCGTCGGGCAAACAAGAATTAGAATGCCTGTCCGACTCAGTTAAGACAAAGGCATTAAATTCCAGCTGGTCCAAAGCTTTTACTTCGGAAGTTAATCTGTAGGCAAATTCAAGAGGCTTCATGCCGTCTGCTTGATCACCGTCCGTTATATAGATAAGGCTCAATTTTGCTGAAGGTCGTAAGAACCCGTGGTTGGCGCCACTCACTAGTGGTTCTGTAAGTGCCAACAGGGTGTTTTCAAAAAAAACTTCTGTCCAATTACCCTCTGTTCCAATATTCATGTTTTGTTTCAATTTACTTGGCCAATCTTGAGTGCTCGCGGTTATGAATTTAGCTTCACCTAATAACTCGCCGGCTCTTACTGTTGAATCACTGGAAATGACTCCAAAATGAAAATCAACAAAGGATGATTTGAGTTTATCAACAAGTATCTCTGAGTTTTTAGCCCATTGTTGTTGATATTTGTACATACTTCCAGAATTGTCGATCAAGAACAAGTAGTCCACTTGTGGCCCTTTAGTGAATTCCACATCTATATGGATAGTAACCTTTCGATTAACACTGTCTTTTACTATTTTTACCGGCTGATCAGCTGCCTTTGCAACAGCCAGTGTTGAATTTATAAAAATCAATAAAGATAAAAAGGCATATTTTCTAAACATTTATCCCCCACTCAATTAAAAATATTTAAATATGCTAGCCTGGAACTGTTATGTAACAAAGAGTTTTTTTTAAAAAAATGATGAATGCTGTTTTGTGACTAAGTGCACCTCGTAAATTTAACCGGGAACCTTTGGATATTTCATGCTAGAATTTTTAGCATAGGTTCAGTAAAGGGGATTCACTTTGAAAGTAACATCTGTGATCAATCAAAAGGGAGGCGTTGCAAAAACAACTACTTCAATTAATATTGCCGCGGCTTGGGCCAAAGAAGGAAAAAAAATTCTTCTTATAGATTTAGATCCTCAATCCTCGGCAACAAGATCTGTTTTTGCCGATAGAGAATTTGATAAAACCATCTACGACGTGCTTATTGGCCAAATGAGTGCCGATGAAGCCACCGTTTCCTCTGAAAGCTTTGGCTTTGATATGATTCCTGGTGAGATTATGCTGAGCGGAGTGGACATTCAGTTAGCGCCACAGTTTGGTCGCGAAAGCTTTCTTAAACGAAAACTTAAAAATCTTCACTCGAAATATGATCATGTTCTTATTGACTGCTCGCCCTCTCTGGGGCTTTTAACTATTAATGCTCTTATGGCCTCTAAAGATATTATTATTCCCATCTGCCCGGAGTATTTTTCTTTGAAGGGTATCGAACTTATTTTAGATACCTTAAAAAACCTTCGAACTGGCTTGGGTCACAAAGTGAATGTTAAGGGCGTGGTGATCACTCGCTACAAAAACCGAAAGATCGCCAGAGAAGTTATAGAGAGGGTCCAAGAAATTTATCAACTTAAAGTTTTTAGGGATTATATTCCCGACAGCATTGCCGTTGAAGAAGCTCACCATCAGCACCTTCCCGTTTTTGCTTATGCCCCACAGAATCCTGCATCTAAAGCTTATGTAAAACTATCTAAAGGATTACTAGACACATGAAAGCAAACCCATTATTTGTAGACTCCACCAAAACTCGTGGCGATAATGTTAAAACTATTTTTGAATTGAGTGGATTACTTCTTAGAGACAACGAACGTTTACTGCTAAAAATCATTGAAGAACCCCAAGTGCGCCAGCATGAGGTTTTGATGAAAACTGAAGAAGACACCTATTCGGCCAGAGTCTTTTTGCAACATCAAAATAAAATTCGCTACCAATTTGTAATTCTAAATGAAACTCGCGTTATTTTGGCCTCCAATGTGTTTGAAGACCGAGTGAATTATCTAATTGAAAATAAATGGGAGCCCAGCCAAACACTGGATTTAATTTTTGATAAAAGAAATGAAAATAAGCAAAAAAACCAACAACACTATCAACAATTCCAAGAAAACAAAAATATTCTTGGCAATTTGATCAAACAGTGGGGCTTATAAATAATTTGTTTCGAGTTCATTAAAAAAATCAATAATTTTGGGCACAAAATTTTCGGTACCCGGATAAACAAAATTAGCAAATTTTTTAGAGCTCTCTACAAATTGATCGTGCATGGGCTTCACTGTCGCGGCAAATTGCTTGATGACTCCCTCGGGGGTTCTTCCTCGCTCTTGCACATCCCTTTCCAAACGTCGACGAAATCTTTCTTCTTCTGGGGTATCAATATAAACACTCACATCAAATAGTGATCGAACTCGAGGTTGAGACAGAATCAATATGCCGTCAATTACAATTACCGGCTTCGGCGCAAAGTGAGTGGTTTCCTTTAATCTTTTATGGGTTTTAAAACAGTACTGTGGAACCTCAATGGGCTTCCCCTCTTTTAAAAGTTCTAAGTGAAGGGACATCAAGGAAAAATCAATGGCCCTGGGATGATCGTAATTGATGCTGCCATCCCCTTTAAAATTTCGACTCTGATCAAAATAATAGGAATCTTGGTATAAAATACTGCAAGAATCAGGACCCAAATAATCGAAGAGTTGTCTAGCAAATGTGGTTTTTCCACTCCCGCTGCCGCCTGAAACTCCAATTAGTAGAACTGACGACAAATCATTCTCCTGTAAACTTAAATTCGAGGTCGGGGTTTTCTTTTAGCAACCAGTTTAAATCCCACTCTTTAGCCAAGAGCACCACGGGTCGCTCATTGTGATCCATATATAATTTGGTTCCACCATGGATTGCAGAGCCAATGAGTTTTCCATCTTTTTTGACTGGCCAGCGCGCCACAGAATAGGGCTGCCTTTCCAATTTTACTTCCAAACCATACTCATCGTTAAGGCGGAACAATAATACATCAAATTGCAACTCCCCCACAACGCCTAAAATAGGATCTTGTTTGCCGTAAAAAGGATCAAAAAACATTTGCACCATGCCTTCTTCTGACAACTGTTGAAGTGCTTTTTGCAATGCCTTTCTTTTTAAGGGGTCTTTAATGTTAAGTTTGGCAAAAACTTCGGGAGAAAATCGGGGCATTGGCAAAAACTCAGCATGAGTGCCTACGAATATAGAATCGCCAATTTGAAAGTTTCCACTGTCGTTCACTCCCACAATATCACCCGTATAAGCCTCCTCTACTGTTTCCCGGTCTTTGGCCATAAACTGGTTCGCATAGGCTAAACGAATTTCTCTGTTCAATCGCGCATGCTTCACCTTCATGCCTCGTTCAAATTTACCAGAACATATTCTTACAAAAGCAACGCGATCTCTGTGCTTGCGGTCCATGTTGGCTTGTATTTTAAACACAAAGCCAGAAAATGTATCATCATAGGGATCAACAAGTTCGCCACTGGTGGTTTTTCTTGGCATTGGCGGAGGTGAATGTTGGGCGAAAAGTTCCAAAAACAAATCCACACCCCAGGTGTACTTGGCACTTCCAAAAGTCATGGGACTGACTCTTCCGGCTAAAAATTCTTCTTTATCAAAAGGTCCCAGAGCCAACTCTAATAGCTCCATGTCCTCTTGAAGCTTATCAAAGAGTCTTTCTCCCACACGCTCCTTTATGCTGTTATCTTGCCACCCAGTTACGGATTTTATCTCAGGCTCTTCCTTGCCCTTTTCATAATAGTAAACTTTATTTTGCAATCGATGGTAAAGCCCTTTGAACTCTCCACCCATACCTATTGGCCAAGTGACTGGATAACACTTTATGCCCAGTGTATTTTCCACATCATCAATTAACTCTAGAGGATCTTTGCCCTCACGATCCATTTTATTAGCAAAGGTAAATATAGGGATTTTGCGCAAACGGCAGACTTCGTAGAGTTTTCGAGTTTGGATTTCCACACCCTTTGCCGCATCTATCAACATGGCGGCTGAATCCGCAGCTATAAGAGTGCGATAGGTGTCTTCACCAAAATCTTTATGACCAGGTGTATCTAGTAAATTGATGCGAAGATCCTGAAAATCAAACTGCATAACACTCGATGTAATGGAAACTCCACGCTCTTTCTCCATGGTCATCCAATCCGAGGTGGCGGCCTTTGTTCCTTTTTTGCCTTTGACCTCTCCAGCTTCGCGGATAGCCCCACCAATATATAGAATTTTTTCGGTAATTGTGGTTTTACCGGCATCAGGATGCGAAATAATGGCAAAGGTGCGACGGCGGGCAATTTCTTTTTTAATGTCAGCTGAACTCATTTTGATCTCACAGTAATTTATTATCTACTAACAATTTAGTTCATTATATTCAAGCCCAGCTTAGGGGATTTTACTTGTAATGACTCTTCAGCTCTTTTATATTGAGCCCCAGCTATGGCCGATAAAAGTAATAAATACGAAGATAATAAACCAGGGAAATTTTATGTCGATAAAGAGTGCATCGCCTGCGATGCCTGCGTTTTGGCGGCCCCTGACAATTTCTCCATGAATGAAGACGATGGCCACGCCTACGTCAATATTCAACCAAAAAATCCAGAAGAAGAGGAACTCTGTCGCGAAGCTTTAGAGGGTTGCCCAGTTGAAGCCATTGGCAGTGACGGCGAGTAAATTCAACTCTCAAGTTTAATAAACTCATTTTCGAGAATTTTACAAAAACTCGCTACATGATCCACAGTGCTCTCTTTAGATATGATAAATGGATTCATTAAGGTTAAGCGCAATAGCACTAAATCATCTGTGTCAGACTCAATTTGATTGGAATTACAAAAATCGGCTATCAGTTTATGAAAACCTTTTTTTGAAAGAGTTGTTTTTGAAATCCAATACTTTCCAGCTTCGTGAATACGATAATAAAGCCTTAAAGTTTGCTGGTTGATTTCAGATAAATTTCGCGACCTGCCCATGGGGATAAAACAAAGTATATTTGTGTCCAAACCACCAGGTATATAAAAATTAACCTTAGAATTTTGCAGATTTTTTTGAAAATCGTTTTTTGAGGCCAATGTTCTTTTAAGAATTTTAGCATAGCCCTGAATGGAGTTAAATGATTTAATAGAAGTGTAGGTAGCCACAGCTCCTGCTGCCGATCTTGATCCCTCTAAAGTGTAGTTGCCCACATTTTTTTCTTCACTAACTATGTAGGGCCCAGTAAAAGACCTTATAAAATAATTGCGTTCATTGCGACAAACAAAAGCTCCCGAAGCATAAGGTACATAGCCCAACTTGTGAGGATCTAAGGTCACAGAATCAGCTTCTTCAATGGCTCTTAAACTGGCACGAGAATGTTCAGATATAAATCCGTGATCACTTGTGTTTTCAATTAAACTTCTAAAAAATCCACCATAAGCGCCATCAATATGCAGCCAAATATTGTAGCCTTTATTTTTTTTATAGTTATCTAGAACTTCAATAAACTCATTTATGGGATCAACGGTTCCCAGCTCTGTGGTGCCCGCAACTCCTACCACCCCTAAGATGGGTTCTTTTTTCTGAATCGCTAATTCAATTTGCTCTTTTAAACTCTTCGTAGTGGCCCGCCCCCATGAATCCAGTTCTAAATAACGAATGTTGGATTCACCTAATCCCAAATAGTGCATGGCTTTGGGCCACGAATAATGTTTACTGCACGGAACCAGTAGTACGGGATCGCTAATAGTTAAACCAGTTGCACTTTTAATGTTGTCATAGGCCTCGCGATAACGGTCTAACAAATAAAATTTTGCAACATCTGTGTTAGCAGCACCACTTTTAATTTTATCATACTGCGCCCAGCCCATATGTGAAGACAGCATAACATCTTTTGAACCCGTGGCCAAAGCTGTGGCTAGCCATATCGCCCACCTTTCTCTAGCGCGAAACAAAAATTCAAAATTAGCGACAGTGCCACCCGAAGTAAAATGTCCACAACCATTATTAAATCCAACAAGTTTCTTTAAATAATTCACAGCTTCAGATTCAATTTCGGTACCCACCTTAGAGGCCTCAGGGGAAATATTATTTGGGTTATGAAGCAAAGTTATAAAGTGACCTAACAAAGCCGGCATGCTCACTTCCGAAAACATATGTCCAATATATCTTGGCGAAAACTTTGGGATCTCAGCCTCAAAGCGATTCAGAAGGTCTCTTATGACTTCTCTTGTGTGAGATTGTTTTTCCATAAATTGCGGCAACAATTGATCCTCACTGGAAATAATGGGACTATCATTGATGTTGATTCTTCGTCGCCACTCAAACCATTTAAAAAATATTTCTTTGAGTGTCCCTTCTAACCAATCTGCATTTTCTGCTGCCGGCCCAAGAAACAGGCTTTTTACTGCAACTTCATTGGGGTCACATTTACCTTTTTCTTTATTTATTTTTTCCATATAGAAACCGTTTTTCTGTAGATCACTTGCTACAAATAAGAGGATAATTTTTGCAACTAAGTATGTCTACTTAATTGCCCCATTATATTCGTAATGTTTACTATAAAGGCGACTAACGATTTCCGCCATGCAGCAATTGTTTTTAGCCGTTCCCTATGAGTTTAATTGCCCCCATATTCACTTATTTCTTTTGCATCTCAACAAGGGTGTAAATGTGAATCAATTCGAAGTCCCTTAAAGAGGCGGATAACATACTTAAGGAATCTGGTTGATGACGATCGGCTATAGATGTCGAACGAACTGGAGTACGGTCGCTTGACTATACAAAAACCTCTTTCACACTTGAAATATTTTAAACTGGATTTTGCAAACCGGACTTTCGCAACAGTTTCTCATAGGGAACTGCTGAATTATTACTTGAATAACTATTTTAGAAGTGCAAGCATATATTTATAGTTACTTATTAGCAAATATCTATAGGGATGTCAGGAAGGATTAAATATGGGTTCCCAGGTGAAAAAAAGATGAAAAAAATGAGAAGCATTGATAAACAAGGCATGGGTATCATCGAAGTTTTGGTTGCTACCGGAATTTTAGCCATCATAATTTCTGCCATGACTAGCTTTATGGCTTCTCAACTCCGTGAAATTAATTATCTCACACAAAATTTGGCCAAATTGGATACAGAAAAATTACTTATTGCCGCATTGAGCGATGGAGCCATATGTAGTGCAGAATTAACTAATTCCACACTTAACCCCAGTGCTCCTTTTACCATTGACACCAGCACAGATCCAATTCTCGCTTCACAAACAATCACACTTACTAGCCTTCATGCCAGTTCAACACCCGGATCGCCGATACTAATTCAGAATGGAATCCCTCCCTCTGCAATTACAAATAATTTATTGGTCGACAGCATTCAATTTATAAACTTTCAACGCACAGGCGATCCTAATCGGTTTTTGGCAAATCTAATGATAAGTTTTGATGGAAACCTCACCCGAAATCTTAAGCCCATTTTTTTGAAAAAAATTATAGATACCAATCCCGCAAGCCCTGTTAACTCAAAACAAATTACTGGTTGCCTTTCTTCTGGCGCGTCCATGCCACCTACAATTACTAATAAACAAGCTTTTGCTTTCTGCAA
>JACKAN010000016.1 GCA_020635055.1 Pseudobdellovibrionaceae bacterium | reverse complement strand
CGCTTCGCTTTCATACATTGTCTTCCTTTGATTTTTTAGGCCAAATCTTGTACTAAAAAGCAACCAAAGCGGGAGATTTCATTGGGGAACATTAAAAAGAATTCAAAATTTCAACAGATATTAAACCTCGGTATTCAGGGCCGGGTGAAAGAAGCAATTCCCCTTGTAAAGAAACTCAAGACGAATGGACTAACAAAGAAAGAAAAAGAATTTGTAAGAATCTTCCGTGAACGTTTTGAAAAACGAGAACCTAAAAGATATCAAAGCAAAAATCCCTTTGTTAAGCAGCTAATTAACATTTATCAAGATTATTGGTTCCAATGTTTACTTAATGAGAAATCAGGTAAAGTGGCCCAAACTTGGCTTCATAAAAATGTTTCGTCTTTAGCAAACATCCACGGATTTAGCTTTAAGAAAAAATTTAACGATGATTACTATTGCAAGAGATTGAAAGATATCGTTGAGAAACAAGGATATAATTGCATAACGGGTACTGTAGAACCAATTCATGAACTTGAAATTTGGAAAAACGAAAAGACTAAAAAGTACAGTGTTCAATTACCTGATACGAAAGAAACAGTAAAAACTGTATTGCTCCAGAAATTTATTGTTAAGGGTTGGATGGATTTCGCTACGATAGGCGTTTACTATCCTGGTGGTTGGGCCAAGAGGGATGGTTTGTATTGTAATTCAAATGCCTATAATTTGAAGTCAGAAAAGTTTCGAGTTTCATTTCTCACTCATGAGGCGCAGCACTTTTCTGACTACAAACGATTCCCTAAACTAGAACAGATCGACTTAGAGTATCGTGCCAAACTCGCAGAGTTGTTTGCCGCAAAAAGGATACACCGTAAAGCCCTTATTGCATTTATGTCGATGGCCGAACCGAATAGAAAAAGTCCGCATGCATTTGCAAACTATTGTGTGGTTCGTGATGTATCAAGGATTGCTTTAGAAAAGGACTATCCAAAATCATCGACTGATTGGAGTCGAATTAGTCGAGATGAAATAAACCTGGCTGCTCGTGAACTGATAAAGAAACATTCGGCTGCTCTTAGGAAGAAGGGCGCGCGAAAAGTTAAAACTTGTATTCAGTAATAGCTTAGTACCCCAGTCATTTAACAAGTATTGGTTCGAATCATGGTTACTCACCATGCTCTGCCCCTATAGCCCCCCTTACACACCCCGCTCTAAAAACAACCCCTTTTTAGGGGTGAATAAGATTAGAAGTTAAAAACAACGTCACCAAATAACCATATGATTTCAATCCATTAGATTCGTTTGGTTCGTGACCTTTCACAAAGTAGGTTCCTTATAGAATCCCATTTCAAAATACCCGGCCAGCGGGACATCTAAGGGGGGTAAGATAATTTGGAGCAATGTAAATCATCGGCTACAATAATGATGGAGGTATTCAATGGAATGCAATATCAGCAAAGCACGGGAACATCATAGAATGACTCAAGCTGAATTAGCCGAAAAAGCTGAAATCAGCAGAATCACACTGAGCAAGATCGAGAACGGCAGAATGATGCCCTCTCTTGAAATAGCAATGAGAATATCTGATGCTATTGGAGAGCGAATACAAATTCTCTGGACTCGTTAGGACTGGCTCTAAGACTCGCATAACGGCGTTCTCCTGTGATTTCTAATGATCGCCCTTCTGCTACTGTCTAATTTCTTAGGTGCACAATGAACCAAATTGCACCAGTTATTTTCACAAAACGAACGTTTACTGAAAATCCCGTGCTACCTTTTCAATAAACGGTAAAGATATTGAATATGGGTAAACAGTTCATTTATTCAAGAGTCTCAACATTAAATCAGGACAACCAAAACCAGTTGGTTCACTTGAAACGGCAGTTCCCTAGTGCCGAAGTGGTTGAAGAAACAGCCAGCGGGGCAAAAACTCGCCCCGCTCTTGATGCTTTGGTTCAGCGGCTTACGAAGGGTGACGAACTTATTGTTGGTTCGCTGGATCGGCTAGGCCGAAAGACAACAGAGATTTTGGTTCTCATAGAACAACTAGAGAAAAGAGGTGTGATCTTGAAATCTTTGCGAGAGGGCGTGGACTATTCAACAATCAGTGGCCGCCTTGTCACCCAAATTTTGGTTTCGGTCAGTGAACTTGAAAGAGCCATCATTAGCCAACGAACCAAAAGCGCATTAGCCGCAAAAAGAGAAAACGGCATTGTTGGGTGGAGTGCGGTTGCTAAGTTGGACACAATCTTTGTATCAAGTTGAAACAAAAGGCTTATTAACAAGGTACCGATATGTACCTAAGGAGATAAGTTTATGTCGAAAAGAAAGCAATACAATTACAACCAAGTAGAGCGTCGGCAAATTGTAGATGATTACTATGCAAAAAAAATTACATCAGCCCAGTTAGCCAGTGAATATTCACTTGATGTCAGCGTCATCCACCGATGGAAATATGAATTGGATCGTCGCAAAAAAACAGAGAGAAAAGATGAATTATTATCTGATGGTCGAAGTGCTGAAGATGTTAAATATATCATGCAGCTGGAAGAGGAATTATCTGAATATAAAAAGCAATTAGGCCAAGCTATGTTCGAAAATGATCTTTTAAAAAAAGCTCACAGTTTACAACACAAGAAAAAATCCACTGGGTTAGAGATAATAAAAAAAGAATTGGCTCAATCAAAGGGGCGTGTAAAATGATAAAACTCAGTCCATCAACTTATTATTATAAAACTAAAAATTCACGTTCAGAAAAAGATAGGTTTGATGCTAATGTCAGGGCTGCCATTGAAGCAATACAAATTAAATTTCCAAAGAGTGGCTACCGTACAATGAAACATTATCTTAAACGTAAGGGTTATGTTTTAGGTGAAACCCGTTTAAGGCGTATTATGAAAGAAAATAACCTACAAGCGAAGATTAGAAAAAAATATTTTATAACTACACAGTCCAAACATGGAGAATTTATTTACCCCAATTTACTGCCAGAGCTTAGCATAACAGATATTAATCAAGTATGGGTTGCCGATATTACCTATATAAGAATATTAACTGGATTTGTTTTTTTAGCAGTAATAATGGATCTCTACTCAAGGAAAATAATTGGCTGGTCTATTTCAAAAAACATTGATCAAGATTTAACATTAAGTGCATTAGAGATGGCTATAACACTAAGAAATCCAAAAGCTGGAGTGATACATCATGCGGACCGTGGTGTTCAATATTTAAGTCAAAGTTATATAAAGAAATTAAATGATCATGAATTCCATATTTCATGTTCTAGAAAGGGGAACCCTTATGACAATGCCTTCTGTGAGAGTTTAATGAAGACAATAAAATCGAATGAAATTGATTTAAAACAATATAGAGACTTAAATGATGTATTAAATAATTTACCTGAGTTTATTACTACTGTGTATAATGCTGAACGTGTTCATTCAGCTCTAGGTTATTTAACGCCGGAAGAGTTTGAAAATAAATTAAAACATGATATGCATTTTTTAAACAAAAAGCATATTGTTATAACTTAAGAGGTTTTTGTACAGTCAAACGACCGCACTCCAAGACTATGTTCAGGCTTGTCGCAAATACACTAAGGCTTGGTGGAGACGACCAGCAGCAGACATCACAGGTGCAGATTTGAAGCGACTGTTTTTTGAGGTAGCCCATGAACACGGCCGCAGTATCGCCGTTCAACAGAAACTAAAGGCAGCAATAAATACCATATTTGAGTGGGGCATAGAAAGTGGGAGAATTAGAGGCGTTAATTTTAGCCCCGCTTCTAACATTAAACTTGTAGGAAGAAAAATGGAGAAACAAACTGAAATTCTAACCCAAAAACAAATCAGTCAGTTACTGAGACTCGCCAAAGAACTGAATCACCCTTGGTATCCTATTTGGTTTGCGGCCGTTCATACTGGAGCCCGCAGCGGCGAACTCTACGCACTTCTCTGGAGTGATATTGATTTTGAAGGCTCACGGCTCTACATCAACAAATCGTATAGCAAGCGAAGCAACTCGATAGGGCCAACCAAAGCAGGATACTGGCGAGACGTTCCCATCAATTCTGAGTTGATGAAGTTTCTCAAGGAGTTACGGCTGCAATCTTCTGGCCGAGAGAATGTCTTGCCTCATCCCACTGATTGGACCCGTGGAGAACAAGCAAAAGTACTGAAAACTTTCTTGGCCCAAGTTGGTTTGCCACAAGTGAAGTTTCATACATTGAGAGCATGCTTTGCTACACACCTCCTCCGCCATAAAGTTGCTCCGGCGATTGTAATGAAAATCTGCGGATGGAAGGACTTAGAGACTATGCAGAGATATGTCCGGCTTGCCGGAATTGAAGTCGAAGGTGCTACAGACAGTCTGAAATTCCTGTCCGAGAAGAAGGTTCTTGCTACAGTGGTTGAGATATTCGGCACACAAGACTAAGCGAAAAAGCCAGTGTGATTTGGACTACTTGGGTGCCTGACTGGATGGGGCAATCCAATATATTGCAGTAATTCCAGAAAGTTAGGCTGGCCAAAATGCTGATATATTGGTATCAAAGAGGTGCTTATGAAAAAAGAAAAACGATCTATAAAACAATTAGTTGAAAAACTAAAAGAAATACGCAAGCGGCCAATCCCACAAGCACAAATTGACGAGTTTAATAAAATAGTGGGAGAGAATGAGCAACCGGCTGAGAAATCAGACCGCAAGATTGCACGCCCACCGGAGACATCAGCTTAATATGGGTAGAGTGATTGCATATTCAGAGTTTGATTCCTATTTAAGGGAGCTGGAGAAGCTGCCCATTTCTCGTGGGACTATTTTGGATACCAACATTCTTATCTCGTTAACTTACGAGGTCAAATCCGATCACGATGAGATCGTAGCGTTTGTGGAAAAGCTGATTGGAGAAGACTTCCGGCTCTTTACCACGGTTAATACCAAATCTGAGTTTCTAGATTTCCACCGAAGACTGATAATGACAGAACACTTGATAGATATGGTGGCTGCCGATTCTAGCTGGCGAATATCTAAAGCTGCTCGTGCGCAAATTCAATCACAGTTAGGGCAGTTAAGACGAAGCGAAAAACAGGGCGGAGATCCCGTTTTTAGTGATCGGCAGTTAAAGAAAATTAAGTCGGCTTTTTCTGCTGGTGCTCACTCTGGTCAACAGGGGTGGCTCAAACTATGCGATATCCTGCTAAAACATCGGCTTGATGAATCTGAAGTCGCGTTATCTGATTTTGGGATAGGTTACATAAGCCAGCATGAACCTCTCCAAGAAGAGTTTTTTGGTGAAAAGATTGACTGGCCCAATGCGAAGAGAATTTCAGAGCAAACGTGCGTTGGCCTTGCAGATTCAATGATCCTTAATGCATTTTCTTGCAGCCACTTCCCATTTCTGATTAGTGCTGACTTTGATATTGGTTACGCCGCATTAGCATCAAAGGACCTGGGAGACATTGTCATGCCTAATAAGGTTGCCAAAAAATATCGTGAATTTCACTTCGACGAGGTAGAGTGATGTATTAAACGTGTTTTACAGTGGCAGGCACCTTGCCTTTTCTTTCGCAAGAAGAGGTTATGAGTAAAGTCGTATCTATATTTGATTAAAGACCACAGCCCAGTAAAATTAGACTTAGGCTGTGGCAATGTTAGCTTTAAGGGTTATATTTTGAAAGAGCCGACTCGATAACATCTCTAAAGACGGGGGCAGCTGTATTTGATCCGACTCTATGCTTTCCCTTTGGGTCGAATAAAACAACATATGCCACCAATTTTGGATGATCTGCTGGTGCATATCCAATGAAGCCGGTAGCTCGATGATTATTGCCGATATCAGCTGTTGATGTTTTTCCAGCAATTTTTCCAGCCGAATGTTTAATTGATTTTGCAGTTCCAGAAAGTACAACTTCTCTTAGAGCATCTTGCAACTCTAAAGATGTTTGCCTAGAAAGCACAGCTCTAATGATTTCTGGGCTCTGGTTGCCAGCCGTATCTATTGGCTTCATTAAACTACCACCATTTGCAATAGCACCGTAAGCCTGAACCAACTCAAGTGGAGTAACGTAGAATTTTGCTTGCTTCGAGGATCCGAGGGCTATGTTACCAATAAACTTGTCTTTGTTAATTCCATTAGTTGAAGGGACATGACCACTTCGTGCCGATGGAAAGTCCTTAGCCACTCCACCTTTGCCGAAGCCGAACTCCTTGAGGCCATTTTCTATGCCAGTGGCCCCCAGCTTTTGCCCAACCTTAATCGTACAAATGTTGCTTGATTGTGCAATCGTGTCGGCCGAGGAGAGCCTGTCAAAGGCTTTGTAGTCATGGAAGATTTCACCTCCAAACTCATACTTTCCATTTTCGCATTCATGCATCTCATTGATTTGAGTTACATTCGCTCGAATGGCAGAACCAATAAGTAATGGTTTAAGCGCTGAGGCCGGTTGAACTGGGTAGCTGAGTGCCCAATTTTCCGAGAGTGAGTTGTCAAAGCCATTATTAATATTTGCTGATGCCAGGATAACTCCGGTTTCAGGGTCAGCTACAATAGCAAATCCAGCGGATGCTTTGAATTTTTTTAGCCCCTTTGCAAGAATCCCTTCCGTTGCTGATTGTATGTTTTGATTAAAAATTGGAGTGCCCGGATTAGGTGCTGAGTTTGATCTTACTGCGGCATGCGCAAAATAAACTCCTCCAAAAATAAATGCACTCAAGATGGTACCTAAAGCTAGGCCTTGCCATTTTCTTAGGGATGCCTGTTCGTGATGATTAAACATTTTTATTCTCCTTATTAAAAAAGAGTGGTCTTCAGACTTGGTGTTAGAAATCATGCACGTGGTACCGACGTACATATTCCTGCTTCCAAGCGCCATCTCCGCCACTTTTAAGAGACAGCTGCCATAATCATGCTTTGAAATGCCCATCTGGCTGATAAGTGATTCATCGCAAGCTAATTCTTGTAATTGAGATATTGTTCTACGCCATAGGTATGCGAAGGGATTCATGTAGAAAGCACAGACAATTAACTCTAATAGAACGGCCCATCGGGTATCCCGGTTGCGATGATGTTCAATTTCGTGGCGGAGTGCTATTCCAAACTCTTTCTGGTGAGGAACAAGTGAGGAGGGGAGAACAACGAATGCCTTCCCTAAAAACATTGTTGAAAAAGGAATCGCTACAGAGTCGGAAATTGACACGACAACACTGCCAATTTTATGCAGAGCTAAGCTACCTCGCAAGACCTTGCCTAGCTGCAACCAGTTTAAGAGCATTTTTAGAGCCATGAATAAGAACCCCAATAAGACGGCCCAGTGCCAAAACTCTAAAAATTTACTTTGATCTTTGGAACTATTGGTAATAGCTGAATTTTGGTTAATAGCGGATACTGTTGTAGCTTTCGTATCATTTTTTGCTGAATCGACATCTCTTCCAATCTCAATGAGGATTTCTGGGAACATATCTGGAAATAAACTGTCAGGTAAAACTGCAAAAACACAAACTGAAAGCAATGAAGAGAAGACTAATATCCTAGCGATAGTGGTTCTTGATCGAAAATTAACTTTTTCCAATGGTAAGAACTGAAAAATGAGACATCCAATACCAAGAGCAACATTCAGCTGAAGAAAGACTTCTTTCATGACCGGAGCCTTTCGTTAAGCAGCTTTTTTATTTCTTTTAGTTCTCCTACTGATAAATCTTCAACATCAAGTAGACGAGTCACCATCGAAGAGGCATTGCCCTTAAAGACTTTTTCGTTAAGGTACTTGAGGCTTGTTTCTTCATAAGTTGCACGGTCTATTTTTGGCTTGACTGTAATTGTACGATCTATTTTCTGGCAGCTGATTGCTCCCTTTTGCTCTAAAATTTTCACCATGGTTGCCACTGTTGTGTATGCCAGTTCACGATCATCTGGGAGGGCATCAAATATACCCCTTATTGAGCACTCTTGTAGGCTCCAAACTATTTGCATGAGTTCGAGTTCTAATTCTGTTAATTGGCGATCAAAGTTCTTTGGCATAATTATCTCCCATAAGAAGACTTTACTAAAAAATTAGTAGATGTCTACTAAAAGTTTAGTAAGGTCCAGCAGCTCAAACTCAATGCGTTATTTGTGGAAGGCTTCAGAACTTTGGTTGACCTGCCTGATACATTGGAGCACGATACATAGTATAGCGAGGTATTAAATGGCAATAGATAAAGAACTTCTAAAGGGAACTACATCAACACTTGTGCTTCAACTTTTGAGTCGTAAGAAAATGTACGGCTATGAAATTATCCAAGAATTTGAAATTCTATCTGGTGGACTCTTCTCATTTAAGGAGGGCACTCTTTACCCAGTTCTTCATGCTCTTGAGACAAAGGGCTATGTAAAACCTGAATGGGTTGGCGCAAAAGGTAGCCGCCAGCGCAAGTATTATTTGATAACTAAAAGTGGGCGCAACCAATTGAAAAGCAAAAAAGCAGAGTGGCAAAGATTTACTAGCACAATAGAAAAAATATTCTTTGGCAAGGAGGCCTTGAATGAAATCAATGGGTAATGAAAAGATACAAAAATTTGTAGATGAAGTGGCAAATGAACTGAGTTTTGGTGAAGCCCGGACAGCTGTGCGAACAGAGATTTGTTCACACCTCGAAGACAGCATTGAAATGGCTAAGTCATATGAACTCTCAGAGACGGATGCGATTCGAAATTCAATAGAGAGAATGGGGAATCCCAAAGAAATCGGAAAATCACTCAACCAAATTCATCAACCAAAATTTGACTTTCTACTGCCACTCTTATCCCTGTCGATATGCTTTGTCGGCCTCTGGAATCTCTCGGCGACCAAGTGGATAGGCCTGCAAACAGCATGGATGAGTATTGGCGCCTTACTGGTCACTGGTATCTATTTTTTACCAGTCGCGAAGTTTAGAAACCTCCTTTCCTCTCTTTATATTTTGGCCGCCCTTGGCCTTTTCGCCTCTTACTTTTCTGGGGTTGAGGCAAGCGGTCAGCCCTATTTATCAATTTCAGGTCTGAACATTAAAATCGTTGATCTCTCTGCAATCCTGTTTGCGCTTGCAATACCAACGCTTTCTTCTCGCTTTCATGTATCTCGATTGCCGGGCTTAACATCGATTTTACTCTTTCTAGTGCCTCTGGCTTATTTTTCGTTTAATGGATTCATTTGGGCAGGGTTGCTACTTCTAGTCTCGGGCCTTAGCTTCTTAGGAATGCAGAAAATTTCAAATCTGAATTTTTTAGGTGCGGGTGTAGTTGGAAGTGGGATGCTACTTTCCAGATTTTCTGATGGCATAGTACCAATAGCAGAAGTCAACAAAGCAATAGTGGAAAACGCCCATACAGATTACGCGCTTCGCTCTTTGAGTGCTGCAATAGTGGCAGAAATCTTAGTCGCAGCGTTTTTTGTTTCACTCCTATTATACGGGTTTAGGCTAGTTTTTACGATTAAAGAACAAAGTTTGCGGTCGATTGCCGTTGTGGGCATTTCGCTGCTGGCAGTGCAAATTGTTACGAGTGTTCTTGCAAACCTAGGTGTTCTGCCAATGATTTCCGCAGGAATTAATATTCCATTTGTAAGCTACGGAGGATCAGGAATTATCGCAAACTTCTTGATAGTTGGAGTTTTGTTGGCCTGTCTGAAGAGGAGGACTTTAAGCATCACTCCGGCCTGATGGGCCTAGTTATCTTTTGGCCCACTTGAGTAACTGAGCGTTTGCTTGACCTTTTCTGATCTGCCCACTAAGTTCCCAGAAACCGGCGGGTTCCACCGAATCTGCCAATTTTTTAATGAATTCAACCAGTTAAATTTTTTAGCAGATCGGGGGTTCACCCCCGTTTTGCTTATGATTAAAGCAAAAAACCCGTTTGGTGAAACTTTAGTGAAACTCGATGAAATTTTACGGAACTAAAGACAGTTTCCGAATCGGTGACGTTGGCTTTGGAAACTCAGTAAAACTGCTCCCAACATTCGATGCAATTTTTAACAACCTATCATCAGTTCGGTGAACGTATGTTGCAGTAACGCCCGAACTCTTATGATTGAGAAGACGTCTTAAATCTTCGAGGCTTGCCCCTTCTTCAACATAAAGCTCAGTGCATGAATGTCTTAATTCGTGGGGAGTGATTGATGTGATACCAATTCTTTTGCAAAGCCTTTTGAGTGTTCCGAGAAAGGAATGATAACTCAGCATTTCCCCATTCGGCCCACAAGCCACAAAGTGACTTTGAGGCTTTTCACTCCTTGCTGACAAATAATCCACCTAGACTAAAGGCCCCATGAACTTTTAGAGAGAACTTCCGATAAATCATTAATGGGTGCAGTTAGAAAAAATCAAAATATTACTCAATTAATGATTGAGCAGAAATTGATCTCTGCTGAAGATCTTCAAGTGGCCAAAGAGTCACAGAAAAAAGAGGGAGGCAGTCTAACATCAAATTTGGTTAAGGTGGGGGCTATTTCTGACAATGAAATGACCAGTTTCTTAGCTAGAGCCCATGGCCTTCCCATTATAGATTTAAGTACTTTTGAAATTGCACCCGAAGTTATAAGTCTTGTAAATGTTAACATCTGTAAAAAATTAAAGGTTATACCTACATCTAAATTTGGCAATCGCTTGGTTGTGGCCTTTGCTAATCCCGACAATTATTTTGCTATCGAAGATTTAAGTCACATCACTCGTTGTAAAATTGAAGTGGTTGTGGCCTCCAAGGATGCCATTGATCAGGCAATAGAAAAATATTATAGCGTTCCAGGCGAAAAACAGTCCAATGTTGCCAATGTTATGCAGCAGTTTGAAGAGGCAGATCCCACCCAATCTACGATAGACCCTTCTGCAATTGTTGCAGGACAAGTAGATGCTGAGCCTATTATAAATTTTGTAAATCAAATTTTAACAGATGCTATACAAAGAAAAGTCTCAGACATTCATATCGAACCTTTCGAAAAAAAATTTCGCATACGGTACCGACGCGATGGAACCTTGTATGAGGCTGTTTCTCCACCTAAAGATGCCTCGGGGGCTATAATTAGTCGTGTTAAGATCATTTCTAAAATGGACATCTCCGAAAGAAGAAAACCGCAAGATGGTCGATTGCGTGTGGTTCGACCTGGACAAGAGCCCGTAGATTTTCGTGTGAGCAGCATTCCTACAATGTTTGGTGAGTCCATTGTTATGCGTCTTCTTGATAAGTCAAATTTAAATGCAGATTTAGATAATCTCGGTTTTGAAGCCAGGCAATTTAAGTTCTTTAAACAAGCTATTCATTTGCCTCAAGGAATGGTTTTAGTAACAGGCCCTACTGGATCAGGTAAGACAACTACTCTTTATTCTGCGGTTCAAGAGTTAAATATTCCCGATCGAAAAATTCTTACTGCAGAAAATCCAATTGAATTTAATCTTGAAGGTATTGTCCAAACACAAATTCACCATGAAATTGGTTATGACTTTTCACAAGCTTTAAGAGCATTCTTGCGACAAGATCCCGAAGTGATTATGGTGGGTGAAATTCGAGACTTAGAAACCGCAGAAATTGCTTATAAAGCCGCTTCCACTGGCCATTTGGTTTTAAGCACTCTACATACCAATGATGCCGCTTCCACAATCACCCGTTTATTGGATATGGGACTACCAGCCTTTATAGTTGCAGAATCCACCTCTTTGATTGTGGCTCAACGTCTATTAAAAAAGAATTGCGAAAAATGTAAGCAAGTTGTTAAAGTTGAAGACCATATCTTAAAAGATTTGGGTGTTCCCGAAGAAAAATTATCTGAATTCCAAGAAATCCAAAAAGGTGAAGGTTGTGATCAATGCGGCGGAACTGGTCTGCGGGGTAGAATTCCCATTTTCGAAACTTTGCGAGTGACATCTGGGGTTAAAGAATCCATATATGCTGGAAAATCCCCCCTTCACATTAAAAAAACAGCCATTGCAGAAGATGATTTTATCACCTTAAGAAGAAGTGCTTTGATCCGCCTACAACAAGGTGTCGTTTCCATAGAACAAGTCATAGCGGGAACAGTCAGCGACAACGACGAAGAAAACTAAAGTGCCAGGTTCCGAATCCGGGCCGCACTTCGGCGTAAAATTATCCCAAATAGATTGTGGTTAGAATTTAATTGGCAAGATCGGTTGCATCACTTATCTAAAATGCCAAGACCTAAAGCTATACTACAAAACGAATTCCCCTATCATGTATCTGCCAGATGCATAAACAAAGAGTGGTTCCATATACCAATGGAAAATGTTTGGGATATTTTTTGTCGGCAGCTGACCTATATTAGCTGGGTTTACGATGCCAAGGTTCATGCCTTCGTCTTAATGAACAACCATTTCCATTTGCTAGTTTCCACACCCCGTTCCAATCTCAGTGAAATAATGGCTAATTTTATGAAAGAAACTTCGAGACAAATTAATGGAGTGACTGGTCGAATAAATCAAACCTATGGCAGTAGGCACTTTAGAAGTATTATAGCCTCTCAACATTATTATTTACATGCATACAAATATGTTTACAGAAATCCCGTAGCCGCTGGAATTACTGAACGCTGTGAAACCTATAAATTCAGTTCACTAAATTTCTTAATTGGAAAAACATTTGTAGGTTTTCCAGTTGTTGAAGATAACACCCTTTTTTCCGATATTGAGGGAACTCTTATTTGGTTAAATTCTAATCCAGATGCTGATGATTGGATAACAGTAGGAAACGCAATGAGAAAATCTAAATTTCAAATCGCTAAAGATAAAAGTACTAAACGGCCTCACCGCCTAGAATTTGACATGCTGTGACCCGGATTCGGAACCTGGCACAATGGCGGATGGGCAGTTGTGTGATTTCAGGGGGTTAAGTGTGCGGTCAGGGTAAAGTCAGGTTGAGTTTCTCTCTCGGTCTCAGAGAAACCATATGAATCCAAACTCTGGTATAAATCTTGATACATATAGAATCTGTGAAGTAAGAACGAAATTACCGCGGTCTGATAGGGGTAGTGTATGCCCAAAATGGTCCGCGATGACAATTTTTGCAAAAGGATACCCCGAATGAAAAAAATAATTATGCTAATCGCAATTATGGCTTTTTCGACTCAAGTTTTTGCAGAAAATGAAGAAAAGGCTGATGCATTTGCTGCAATCGGGAAGATAGAGATCAATCTTGAAAAAACTATTATTTTTGATAGCGGTGAGGATACCAAATATTTTCACAAAGGATTAAATGTTGGTAGTGATGGTTTCAAATTAGTAGATGAGTACTGCGCCGTATCTCGAGGTTCGGGACTCCTTTCAAAAATAACAATGCCCGGCAAAAATGATCTAAAGTATTATGTGGGTATGCTTCCTTCGGGGACTTATGGAATTGAGCTTTTTGAACCAATAGAACAGTATTACTCCTATCCCCTAAAAGGACAACATTCGGTCGATATGATCGTGTTTTGCAGCAATGACATTGATAGACTTAGGCCAAACCTTACGTCTATCGCAAAATTAAAAGAACATCTACCTTCATACATGAAGGTCAAGTGAAACCACGCACGTCATCATCATCAGTTATTAAACAATGAGACTAGGGTAGGTTCACCGTATTACAGAAGGGTATAATTCATGCCAACAAGACCTAGGTCTTGAGTGAAGGTAAAAAGTTCCATCCATCTCGAATAAGATTTAATCGTAATAAAAACAAATTTTATAGGAGAACACGGATGGAACTTCATGATGATTTAATCTTAAAATCTTTAGGACTTCAAGGAATTAAAATTGAGTATTGGGCCACATGTGATGAGGAATTAAAACTAGTTTTATATGCCCGTCAAAATCGTAATGAAGCAGTTTGTAATGTCTGCGCTAACAGCATTACTCATGTCCATGAGTGGAAATTAAGAAAGATTAGAGCCGCTCCACTGGGTGCATATGAAGAGGTTTGGATTTATTTAAAGCAACTTCGAGGCAATTGTCATATTTGCGGTGATAGAGTTAGATCGTCCAAGGTAGCATTTACTCATCCTCATTTTAAAAACATGACATATAGTTTATGCGAAAAGGCAGGTCGACTTATGGAAGAGTTAACTTGTGAGGCCAGCGCTAGGATCCTACGATTAAAATCAAAAACAATGTGGGATATAGACCAGTATCGAATGAAGCAAATGAAAAAACATTTAAATTATGCTGAAAGAGATTTGGATTTAGAAAGTATGTCAGCAGATGAGGTGCACTATAGGACTATTTTTGGGAAGAAATCGTCGGATAAAAACAAAGTGCAATTTGTTACGAATTTAGTTTGCACGAACATCAGTAAGGTGCTGTCAAACGCAATGGGACGTAAGGGTTCAAGCCTATTGAACTGTTTAAAAGTACTGAGGCCGGAGCAACTTTTAAAGATTAAATATTTTGCATTAGATATGCACGATGCATTTATCAAGGTTGTTGAACACGCTTGCAAGAATGCCAAGATCTGTATTGATAGGTTCCACTTAGCACAAGGTGTAAATGATGTTTTTGACGAGGTAAGAAAAATAGAGTTTAAACTAGCGAAAGACAATGAGGATAAGTTTTTAATGGAAGTGCTTGCCCCCCATAGGAAGTATATATTAGTTGAGCGAGAGAAGAATTTATCAAAAAAAGATTACACAAAGCTAGAGCGATTACTGGATATAAATAAAAATATATTTAGAGCGTCAGTGTTAGTTGAATATTTCCATAAGGTTTTAGATAAGAAAAATGTAAAAGAGTTCAGGAAAAGTCTTATCCTGTGGTATCGCTTTGCAAGGGAAGCCAAATTAAAGCCATTTTTAAAGTTTGCAAATACTTTGAGGAAATACAGGCATTATATAGAAGGCTATATAATGTCGGGACTTACAACAGCCGTGTCAGAGGGACTAAATAATAAAATTAAAGTCCTCAAAAGAATGGTGTATGGATACACAAATCCAGTATCATTTATGCTCAAAATCCTACAAAGATGTGGGCTGTTAAACTCAAAATATATAGATACGTCTTCCTGGTACTGGCCACCCGAAATGAGATTGGCAGCAACCACCCCCTTCTAAATAACGGAGAGGCGCACCCATCACCGCCTAGAATTTGACATGCTGTGACCCGGATTCGGAACCTGGCACAATGGCGGATGGGCAGTTGTGTGATTTTAAGGGGTTAAGTGAGCAGTCAGGGTAAAATCAGGTTGGTTTTAGATACTGTTATTCTGGCACATCAATAGCTGAGTAAGTTACTAGAGAAAACCAGAACCAAACAAAGACCTCTAGAGAGGGGCTGTGCCGCAATTTGTGTCACGTGTGTAAATAAATTAGGAGAAATAACGATGAAATCGATCTTATTAGTCACATTCTTATCCTTGGCGGCAAGTTTTGCTCATGCAGAGGAGTTCAAACCCTTTAGTACCCCTTCCTTTAGGCAGTTTGGCGCTATTACCATTAGTCGTGGTTTCGTTGACGTCAAAGAAGCTCTGGAGGTCAGGTATTCTGATGGTAGAAAAGTGCATGTGATCTCAGTAGGTAAATCCAAAACATTTAATGATGCTCAGAAAAAATGTAGCGATAAAGGTAAAAAATGGAATCTTCCTTCATCGGATGACGCCTATGCTTTTGGTTTTATGGATCTATTCTCCAATGAAGTTAATTTTGAAATTGATATAAGGGGTAAAGAAGTTCACCCATATTGGTTTGTTGATTCTGAGGGAGAAAATACCTCAGATAACCTAAAGGGGACAGATAAATTTATTTCTTTCTTTGATGGTGGTGGTCCATCTGGTAGTCCAGTAGTGCAAAGCCTGTCATCTATGATTTCTCAAATGAGCTTACCAAGCTCAATAGACTCAGTAGATAAAGTGACACCGGAAGTGGCTTTAGCTCTTGTTTTACGTGGCAAACTGGAACAGGGTATTCCTGTTTATTGTTTAGACGGCAAGCTCTTAGATTAAAAACTCGTTTTGAGTTATTCTTTTAGAAGTTTCTAAATAGCTCAATAACAGTACTCTCTATCTCCTCAGGCTTGATCTTGGGGAGGGCATCAGTCGCACCTCTAATGTCCAGACCCGTACGCCGGATGTATCTTTGCATCACTTCTAAATCCTTCCAGCCGCCCATAGCCATCACCACAGCTGGAGCGACACCATTGCCGATGAGTTGAGTTGCCCAACAAGCTCTGAGAGTGTGGAACTTAATTGATTTGATGCCCACACCGTCACAAAATCCGCGAAGGACTTTTGCCTGACAGCCACGGTCCCACTCTGTAAAGCGTGGGAGGAGATACTTTCTATTGCCATTCGTGAGAACCAATTCTCTTAACACTTTTTCAAGTTCGTCATTTATGGGTATAGCTCTCCAGTAACCACCTTTGGTTGCGGTAGCGTAAAATTTTTTGTGTCCGCTATGTTTAATGTATAAGATTTTCTAATGTATCCTCTACATTGTTAAGTACCTGTTTTTGTTCCCTCCTACCTTTTAAGTTATTTAACTTTGGTGAGTCAACTGGTGTTGTTCTCCAATTATACTCTAGTCTCATTGCAGTAAATGCTAATACTACATTTAATGTTGACTGGCCCAAGCCCTCCATTGATTTTGTTCTTCTTTTAAGTGGACTTCCCCAAAATCACTGGAGACATCATGTGAGACTTTTTTCACCCAATATGGTATGAGGAGAAAGTCATGAATAAATATAGTAACGAATTTAAACAAGAAGCGGTAGCTAGAAGCAAAATAGCAGGAATTTCAAACACCTGTAAGGAATTAGGGGTAAGTAAAGCTGCCTTAAGCCGTTGGAGAAAGGAATTTTCTGTCGGAAAATTAACAAAGTCTAAAGATAGGCCCAGCTATGAGGATCTTGAAAAAGAAGTTCATAAACTTAAAAAAGAGCTTGGTTATATAGAAGAAATTAACCATGTATTAAAAAAAAGCACTGCGATTTTCTCAAGCAAAGAACTGGGCGGTTCCAAGTGATATATGAAATCCGAAAATCCACAACAAAAGTCCCGGTCGATTTTTTATGTAAATATTTTGGAGTTAGTTCCAGTGGTTATTATTTTTGGAAAAAAAGATCTGAGAATATTCATTCCAACAAGAGGGCAACAGTTTGCGATGCTATAAAAAAATACTTTAAAATAAGTAAAAGTACATATGGCTCCCCTAGGATTTACGACGACTTAAAAGAAGCTGGCATTTTAGTAAGTGAAAATACAGTGGCAAAGTATATGAAGGAGATGGGTTTAGATGCTCGTTTAAAAAAGAAATATCGTGTTCAAACTACAGACTCAAATCATAACCACCCAATAGCGCCAAGGCTGTTTAAAGTCGAAGATGCCCATCCATTGCCGTCTAAAGCAGGCAAGTTGTTAGCTGGTGATATAACTTACTTGAGAGTGGGCTACAGATTTATATACTTGGCTGTTGTTATAGATTTATATAATCGTGAAGTTATCGGTTGGTCTATGGGAAATAGTCTTGAAACAAGTTTAGTATTAAGAGCACTCGACAGCGCCATGAAAAAAGTGGGTCCAGATGCAGAAATTATATTCCACTCTGATCGTGGAAGCCAATATGCAAGCAAAGCCTACCGTAATTTTTTAAAAAATAAAAATATTAAACCCAGCATGTCCAGGCGTGGAAATTGCTACGATAATGCTTATGTTGAGTCATGGTTTAGCTCACTGAAGAAAGAGTGGATTTATAGAAATTGTTATTCAACAGAGGCAGAGTTGAAAGCCTTAGTTTTTGAATATATTGAAGTTTGGTATAATAAAAAAAGAAAACATTCTTCACTTGGCAATCAGAGTCCGGAGAAGTATAAATTAACAAATTTGTCTCACTAAATCTGTCTATTTTTTTTGGGGAAGTCCAAGATAGATACTAGAATAGGTTTTTGAACTCCGATCAAGTTTGCCTGAATCCTCTGTGTAAGCTCTGGGAAAGAGACTGGCTTCTCTACGATTTCCTGGACTAATTTTGTTAGTCTTTGGGTTTTAACTATAGAAGAACCAGTGACGATAATTATAGGAGTTTTATGATTTAAGTGACCCTTATCATTTCTTAACAAGTTCACCAGCCAATCACCATTGTGTTGATCTATTTTTAAATCCAAAAGTATCATGTCGAATTTTTGATTTTGCAATTTTGCTAGAGCCTCATGTGTACTTGTACTGGCAATGACTTTAAAATGATCTCCTTCAAGATACTTTTTTAAATCTTTTACGTAGTCATTGTCGTCATCAACTATGAATACAGATTTTTTAGAAGCCATTTCAATTGTATTAGTATCAAGGTGAGAGGCTTTTACAGCCTGATTAACTTTATCTAGGAGGTCTTGAGTGCTAAATGGTTTAACTAATACTGAGTGAATTTTTTCTTTTACTTCTTTTATAAGATCGATATTTAGGCTTCCACTAGTTACAATAATTGGTGTTTTAGCGCTAAGATGTGAAGAATCTGATTTAATTTCAATAATAATATCTTTGCCAGAGGACGCATGCAGATTCATGTCGAGTAAAATGCAATCAAATGTTTCTGAATTGAGTATTTGTAATGCCTCTTTAATATTTTGTGCTGAGCTTACATCATAGTTATTTTCTTTTAATTGATAGGTTTCAATTTCAAGGAGATCGACATCATCTTCAATAATTAAAACTCTTTTGGATTTCATTTTACCTCTCTAATATTTAGATTTTATAACAAAATTTAAAAAGAGGATGTTTCAAGTTGAGAAATGTCTAGGTTTTGTTATTAATCTAACCATTTCCTAAAACAACCGCATTTACCGGGAAATAATGTTACCCAAACCGTCTCAAAAAGAGACGCGACGAAGGTCTTGATTGAACCAATCATCGGTTGCCCGATAAATAAAGTTACCCAAAAAACAGATAGACTTGATCCCAGCACAACTTTAGGGGATGACAACTTGGACTCAAGAGCAAAATGGCAATACAAAATTAAGATGAAAAAGAGGTACGAGAAAGCAGATCGTAAAGAGCGAACACATCTTCTTGATGAGCTGATAAAGAATGAGGTTTTTAAGAGCCGTAAAGCCGCAATAACGGCGATGAATATGAGGGGCATGACTGAGTACCGTTATCAAGAGAGAGGCCGCAAGAAAGAATATACAGACATCGAGGCTCAGTATTTAATCAAGTTCTGGAGACTGACCAGAAGAATGAATAGCAAGCGCCTGAAGGCAGCTATGCCGAAGTGGTTTAAAAGCTTGCCGTCCTGGCCAGAGCAAGTAAAAAAACGGCTTCTAAAGATGGCTCCATCAACAATAGATGTTTACTTAAAAGAGGAGCGAAAAAAGGAGAGCTTAAAGCTAAGAAGTCAGACGACTCCTCCTAAAAAACACATCAAGCAAATTATCAAGTTAAGAGACCCAAATGAAATTATAGATCGACCAGGTTTTGGCCAGAGCGATACAGTTGTTCATTGCGGAGGTTACAACTGGGGGCACTTTGCTGGCTCAATTACTTTTACCGATATTGAGTCGGGCTGGACAGAGGGACAAATGATTTTGGGGAAGGAGGCTGGCCCCACAGTTGAGGCCTTAGAAGACATAGAGTCTCGATTACCAATAGAAATATACTCACTATATTTTGATAATGGTAGTGAGTTTATTAATTACGAAATGGTTAATGCCTTCAGAACGCGAAGAAAAAAGCCTGTTGAGTTAAAAAGGTCCAGAGAAAAAAGGAAGAACGATCAGTGTTATATTGAACAGAAGAACAATGTTTTTGTAAGGGGTCTTTTGGGGTATGAGCGCATAGAAACTCAAGCAGCTGTTGATCTTGTGAACGATATTTATCGAGACGATTGGTCAAAGCTTTTTAATTACTTTTATCCACAAATGAAACTTATAGAAAAAGATCGTTACGGGGCAAAGCAAAGAAAAAAATATGATAAGCCAAAAACCCCGTACCATCGTTTAATGTTATCAAAGCATGTTCCTAAAGAAATAAAAAAAAGTCTCTGGAGAGAGATGCAGAGTTTGGACCCTATTGCGCTCACCCAAAGACTAAATCAAAAAATGAATTTGATTAAAGAAATGTTAAAATCCACCGAAAACAAAGTAAAGGTATCATAATGAGAAAGAAAAATAACACAACTGCTAAAGGTAAGATTTATTTCCCGGTCAATGCGCAACTGTTTCAAATTAAATCATGTTTTACTTTGACGTAGGTCTTTAAAAAACTTTGTAAGGATCAGAGAACACTCCTTCTCTAATATACCAGAGGATACTATAAATTGATGATTGAGTCGGGGGTCATTGCCAATAGTGTATTTAGAACAAATACCGCCCCCTTTTAAATCTAAAGTGCCAAATGCCACGCGATCCACACGAGCTTGTACTAGGGCTCCCGCGCACATGGGACAGGGCTCAAGAGTTACATAAAGTGTACAACCCCTCAAGCGCCAGTTTTTTAAGCTTTTTGCGGCCTCTTTAAGGGCAATGATTTCTGCGTGAAGGGTAGGGTCGGCTCCGCTTTCTTTACGATTAAACCCCATGCCAATAATGTTCCCTGACGAATCTACGACTATAGCTCCGACAGGGACCTCACCCTGTTTTGCGGCTTTATGGGCCTCATCCAGAGCCATTTTCATATAAAACTCATCTTTAGACATGCTGCATCCTTGGGAAGGAATTTTCCTTTTTATAAGTCAGTTGTCAAGCAATGTCATTTTTGTTATAGCCTGTACTTTAAATACACATGGAAGGCAGGTGATAGTTTATGGCATTCGTAAGAATTCGAGATAACGAGTCTTTTGAACAGGCTTTCCGTCGTTTTAAAAAATCTTGTGAGAAATCAGGAATACTTTCTGAGATCAAGAAGCGTGAGCATTTTGAAAAACCCAGTGTTCGCAAGAAAAAGAAATCAATTTCTGCGCGTAAGCGTTTAGCTAAAAAATTGAAAAAATTTGGTTAATTATTATTTAGAGGAATTTATGAGCTTGAAAGAGCAAATCATAGCCGACGTAAAGTCGGCTATGAAAAATAAAGAAGCAGATCTATTGTTGACCTTACGATTTATCCACGCGGAAATAAAAAATCGCGAAATCGATATGAGACCACAGCAATTATCTGACGATGATGTTGTTGGAGTACTTAAAAAGTTAGCAAAACAGCGCAAAGACTCTATGGTGCAATTTAAAAGTGCCAACAGAGAAGACCTAGTTTTGAAAGAGCAACAAGAATTAACAATTATTGAAAAATATTTACCAGAACAACTAAGTCCAGATAAAATAGCCACCTTTGTAGAAGAAGCCATCCAAGAAACTCAAGCACAAAGCATTAAAGATATGGGGCGTGTAATGAAAGTTGTCATGGAAAAAGCTAAAGGCGCTGCGGATAATAAGGTCATCAGCGATATTGTAAAATCAAAATTACAGTAAATATCTAGAGGGGGAATCTCTGGCATTCGACCCAGATTTTATAGAAAAGGTCAGGGAATCTAGCCGTCTTGTTGATGAGATTTCCAAATATACCGAGCTTAAACGCTCGGGCGACCGCTACACGGGATTGTGTCCTTTTCCTGACCACCACGAAAAAACACCTAGCTTTTCTGTTTCAGAGTTGAAACAAGTTTACTATTGTTTTGGCTGTAAAAAGGCAGGGAATATTTATAATTTCTTGCAAGCTCTTAGGGGTTTTAGCTTCCCAGAAAGCGTTGAGTATCTAGCTAAAAAAGCGGGAATTGCTATCCCCCAGCAAGAAGGCTTTAAAAAAAACGATTCACAAGAAAAGAAAACCAGAAAGCAAATGTTTTACAAGATCAATACTTTTGCAATGGAGTATTTCCACAATTGCTTGAAAAATTTAACTCCAGATGACCCTCGTTTAAAATATCTTGCCAAGAGATCATTAACTCCAGAAATTATAAAAACTTTTAAGCTGGGAATAGCTCCTGATAGTTGGGACTCCTTAGCCAATGAAATAGGAAGAAACCAAGTGCCTTTAGCATTGAGTTCAGAATTGGGCTTAATTAAACAACGAGATACAGGTGGGTATTTCGATTTGTATCGTCATAGATTGATGTTTCCAATTTTTTCACATTTAGGGGACTGTATAGGCTTTGGTGGTCGCACATTAGGAGATGATAAAGCTAAATATATTAATAGCCCAGAGTCAGAAATATTCCATAAAGGACAAATTTTTTATGGTCTTCACGATACGGCTAAGTACATTCGCTCGGCAGATCAAGTTATTGTCGTTGAGGGTTATATGGATTTTATGGCCCTTTATTCTTCAGGTATCAAGAATGTGATTGCTGTATTGGGTACAGCTTTGACTCCTCAGCATGCAAAAGTTCTAAAAAGATATACAAAAAATATTTTAATACTTTTTGATGGAGACTCTTCTGGAAAAACAGCAGCAGAAAGAAGTCTTCCCATTCTATTAACAGAAAACCTATTGCCAAGAGTCGTTATTATTCCTAATGCGCAAGATCCCGATGATTTTTTGAGAGAACATGGTGTGCAGGTATTCCAGAAGTTGTTAAACAGTTCACAGGATTTATTTTTGCATGTGTTTCAAGAACAGTTTAAAGATTATTCAGCCCAGCCCTCTGAAAAAGTACAAATTATGGAAAGGATACTTCCAAGTTTGGCTTTGGTTCAGGACAGGCCATTACAAAAACTCTATATAGAGGAGATGGCTGATACATTGCGACAAGATCCGAGCTGGATAATGGGTTATTTGAAATCTCAGGGAGCAGGGTTTCAGACAGTTGTCCCAAGAGTCACTCCCAAGCCATTGACCAAAACGCCAAGTCCTAGTGTCTTAGATAACAAGGGGCAAATTCTCTTAGATAAGGTTCCGAAGGCAGAACTTATATTGATAAATTTGGCTTTTATGAAACCCAAATTTTTAGTTGGCTTGGAGGAGAGGGATATGGTTAAGCAATTTTCTAGCCAAGAATCAATAGCACTGATCGAGAAATTGTTGAGCTTATATAGACAAAGGGCAAATGATTTTGATAAGTTTACAGCTTTGATGGCTAGTGAAGTGGAACCCTCAAGTGCGATCACTCAACATTTGGATCGTTCTTGGAGCCAGATGGATGATCCGGCATTAGAGAAATTTTTTAACGATTGTTTGAAGAAAGTTCAAGAGGACTATTTGAAATTGCAGCAACAAGCCCTCAAAGAAAGAATGCGCATATCTGACCCCTCAGAAAGGCAGCAACAATTGGAACAGTTTATGAATATCCAAAAACATATTAAAGCGCTCAACAACTTTAACGAACCGAAATAGGTCATTTAGGAGCAGAGTTACATGTCAAAAAATCCTAAGGAAAACGCGAAGACTCCCGTCGAAAAAGAACTTCCGATTGAACGTCAAAAAGAACTGATTCAAGAGGAAATTCAAAGGGTTACAAAGGTAGCCAAGGAGAAGGAAGAGATCTCAATTGAAGAAATCAATGAGATGCTTCACCAAGGAATTGTGAACCCCGTTGTGCTCGATAGCTTCATGCAGGCATTAGAAGTGAACGGTGTAATAATTACAGAAGTGTCAGAAGAAAAGAAAGATGATGAAGACGAAGAAAATCTTTTCGGTGGTTCGGGAAGGGAATCTGAAGAAGACGAACCAGAAGAGAAGGCCGACGACAGTAAAGGCAACGATCCTGTTCGGCTCTACTTAAGAAAAATGGGTAGTGTTTCTTTATTGACCCGCGAAGGGGAAGTAGAGATTGCCCGTCGTATTGAAGCTGGAGAAAGAGAAATTGTTCGAGCTATTTTAATGTCTCCTATTGGTGTTCAAGAAATTATTGATCTTGGAAAGCGTTTGGATGAAGGCCGCATTAAAGTTAAAGCCATATTCAGAGGCTTGGAAGATGAAGAAACCCAATATGACGAAAAAGAATATATTGAAAAAATTCATGAATTGATTGGCCACGTTCGCAACTACCAAAAAAATGCCCAAGAACACTTTGATACACTACGAACTAAGCCTACTGGATCGAAAGAAGTAACAGAAGCTGGGTCTACATTAGGAAAGTTAAATGAAGAGCTCATGGTTACTTTTGAGACCGTGAATTTTAATAGAAAAACCATTAATCGCATTGTGATTAAATTTAAAAACTTAGTTTCACGTATGACCGTTCTTAGAAAGAGAGTCCGGGAAGCGATTAAGCTTACATTTAGTAAAGACATCACAGATCTCGTTGAAAGATACAAAAAAGCAGTAAATAGTGAAGCTGAAATGATTAAATTGACTCGTGAATCGGGTATGAGTTTTAACCAATTCCGCAATCACTACTTTTTAGCAACGGCAGCGGATAAACGTTTAATACGTTTGGAAAAAGAGACCGAAATGGTTTTTGATTGGTTGCGTGATACCAACACAGCGATTTGGCGAGGCGAGCGCGAAGCCGACAAAGCCAAAGCAGAACTCGTAGAAGCTAACTTAAGATTGGTGGTTTCTATTGCTAAGAAATATGCGAATCGCGGTTTACAATTTTTAGATTTAATTCAAGAAGGCAATATCGGCTTAATGAAGGCTGTGGATAAGTTTGAATATAGACGTGGATATAAATTCTCTACCTATGCCACTTGGTGGATTCGCCAAGCGATCACTCGTGCGATCGCGGATCAGGCCAGAACTATTCGCGTACCTGTCCATATGATTGAAACTATCAACAAATTAGTAAGAACCTCACGTTTATTAGTTCAAGAACTAGGGCGTGAGCCAATTCCAGAAGAAATTGCAGAAAAAATGGATATGCATGTGGATAAGGTGAGAAAGGTTCTAAAGATCGCCAAAGAGCCAATTAGTTTGGAAACGCCAGTAGGTGAGGAAGAAGATTCTCATTTAGGTGATTTTATTGAAGACAAAAAGGTCATCAATCCAGCAGAGGCGATTGTAAATTTAAATCTTGCAGAGCAAACCCGTCGAGTTTTATCAACTCTCACTCCTCGCGAAGAAAAAGTGTTACGCATGCGCTTTGGTATTGGTGAGGAGAACGACCACACACTAGAAGAGGTGGGACAGGACTTCAATGTCACCCGGGAAAGGATTCGACAAATCGAAGCAAAAGCACTTCGGAAGTTGCGTCATCCTTCAAGGTCGGCTAAATTGAGGGCCTTCATCGAGGGAAAGTTGATGCCCCCGATGAAGATGCTTGAAGAATAGCAATTCATCGGGGGCTTAGCTTAGTTGGTTAAAGCATCCGGCTCATAACCGGAGGATCCCAGGTTCAAGTCCTGGAGCCCCTACCATTCTTACCTCAATGCTACCTCAATTTTTATACTCAGGACCCACTAAAGTATAAAATTGATGATCTCATCAAAGGAAAGGCGTTCTCTATAATACCATTAGTGGCGCTTGATCTGATTGCCTTTACTGTTATCAAGGCCCTTTACAATAGGATTATTGAAATCAATGATCGACGACTTAAGATTACTGAAATCGGAAAGCTTGTAAGAGATCAGGCGAAGCACTTAACAGTCGGTTATGAAAAAGTGGATAAAAATCAGATTATAAGAGATATTAAGACCAACTATATTGGGTTCTATTGACGATTATATGCTTCCTAAACGGAAGAATGGGGTGCGTCCCCTCGAAATTGTTGCCTTGTTTTTCCAAGAGAAGAGGAAGCTAAAAGAAGCAAAAAAGTCGAATGGATTAGAGTCTGTATAAACACTAAGAGTCCCTCTCCTGGAGGGAGGGGCTTGTAGCTGAGGGTAAAATCGGTAGCGTAAAAAAAATTGTGTCTCCATAAGAATAACTTATAGGACTAAATGGAGAACATATAATATGACACTATCAATGAGTTTAATAAAAGTAGAAATAAGTGTACCAGAAATTGTAAAAGCAATAGATAAATTTAAAAGAAATAAAATAAAAGCTTTTGAAGAATTAACCAATGAAGTTTCAAAATCAGTATCAGATTCTTTGAATAAACTTTTAAATGCTGAGATGGAATTTTTCTTGGGTCAGCCAGAACAAAAAAGTAATAAAAGAAATGGTTATTACGAAAGAGAATTTGTTTTAAAGGGTATTGGTCAACTACGTTTACGCGTACCTAAAGATCGTCACAGTAAGTTTAAAAGTGTGATTGTTCCTGAAAATGAACGATTGGATAGCCGTTTAAAACAAGATCTGGCCGCTCTTCACTTGTCTGGCATATCCAACAGAACATTGTCCCTAATATCAAAAAGAATATTAGGCGTACAAGTATCGCCACAAACAGTCCACAACTCATTAGCCACATTGGAGCCAAAAGCATTAGAGTGGCTGGAACGTCCACTTGATGAAGATTATTGGGCTTTATTTATTGACGGTACAAATTTTAAAGTTCAAAGACGTGGTTCAACTGAGAAAGAACCAACTCTTGTTGTTCTAGGTATAAATAACAGGAATTCCTTTAGTATACTGGCAATGGAGCCAGGTCAGAAAGACAGTGCAGATTCATGGGAGGCTGTTTTTACTAGTTTAATACAACGTGGGTTAAACACTAACAAAGTTCAAATAGGAGTAATGGATGGTCTGCCTGGGTTAGAGAAAAAGTTTAAGGAGTACTTTACCAAAGCAGTGACTGCCCGTTGTTGGGTGCATGCTAAAAAGAATGCCTTACAAAAAGTATCAAAAAAATTATCATTGGCTTTTGACGAACAATTAAGTCAAGTGATGTATGCAAATAGCGAATCATCAGCACGAGTAGCTTTTAACAACTTAAAACAACATTTGAATAAAGATGCAGATCGAGCAGTAAAGTGTATAGAAAAAGATTTAGAATCACTTTTAGTGCACTATAGATTTGAAGAAAAGTTTTGGCGAACCTTAAAGACTACAAATCCAATTGAGAGAATAAATAAGGAACTTAAAAGAAGAACAAAATCAATGGAGGGCTTGGGCCAGTCAACATTAAATGTAGTATTAGCATTTACTGCAATGAGACTAGAGTATAATTGGAGAACAACACCAGTTGACTCACCAAAGTTAAATAACTTAAAAGGTAGGAGGGAACAAAAACAGGTACTTAACAAAGTAGAGGATACATTAGAAAATCTTATACATTAAACATAGCGGACACAAAAAATTTTACGCTACCGTAAAATCGAAGATGGCAGATCGAGAAGAAAGTAGTTACGAAAAGTTAAAGCAAATATCAGATTTGATCTCTAAAGAAGAGTTTGAGAAAGATATTTGGAAGCAACTGGATCGATACAAAGAATATAGTCTTTTGGAGAGTTATGCTGTGTTCATGGGAAAGATTCAGATACTTGAGTTTGGTCTGAAAGGTCTACTTTTTCGGTTGTACTCAGTTCCACTGGAAAGCATGGAGAAGTGGACTTTGGGGCAAGTTAAAAATAAACTTTGTGAGAAAGGCTTAAGAAAAGATTTCTTATCATTACTTGAAAGCTTGTTGGAATATAGGAATTATATGGCTCATGAGTTTATGTCTGACAATGCGATTGTTGGAAGTATCGTTGAGTTTAGCCCAAGAAAACAATTTGGTGAGTTGTTCAGGGCGACTTTTCAATTGGAGCAATTAATTATTATCTATGACCTTTTTGAAGAGCATAAGGCTTGGGAATAAAATTGATTCACATTATTATCCCATCCCTTTGTTCGTCCTCGTTTTGTTCTTCAAATTTTCGCTCCAAAACCTCTTTAACGGCTGGATTCATAAAAGAATTTAGTTCTTGCAAGGCATTACCTAAACCAGAACTGCTTGGCCTTGTTTTGTAGTAAATCCAGCCCCTTGTCTCCATCCACAAGAATAGGTAGTGAAGACCTCGCCATGCTGCTATTAGTAAAATGCCGTATAAAACTACCTTTTCCCAGGTCATCGCAATAAGGTGTGGTCTTCTGTTAGATAGTCAAGGTTGGAGGGGTGAATTGAGAATCTTTTTATTTCCATTTATATTCTACTCTTGGAAATCAATGGCTGAATACCCCTCAGCGCTTCGAAATAATCACCTGTTGGAGGAAATAGAAAATCAGGATGACAGGTTAATCCCAAAAGCTGCATGGTTTAGAGCATCAGTTGATGGTCATTCTTATTTGCGTACATTGGGAACAAAAGATTTTTACCATGGCATCGGCTATTGGATTCAGGCTAGAACAGAGTTTCAACCTCACGAATACTTTACTCTAAATGTCAGGTCGATATTTTATTCGGGTAGTGTTAGTGGGGGGTACACTGAACCTACTGGTCAATATCACCTTGTTGGATTGTATGGAGTGTGGCCAGGCAAAGTTCTTGGAGGCAAATTTGAAGGCCGTGCTATGGACCTCGAAAGACAGACCATCGGTAATGGTTTGTTTGCCTCTCCGTTATTTAGAAGGGGGTGGTTGATGCCAATCTCATTTCGGGTGGCCAGTACCAGGAAGACGTATCTATATATTTTGAGTTTAACAGCCCACATCTTTGTAGGATTTTGAGCATAAATGATACTGGATTTGTGTATCCATACCCCATTCTTTTGAGGACTTTAATTTTATTATTTAGTCCCTCTGACACGGCTGTTGTAAGTCCCGACATTATATAACCTTCTATATAATGTCTGTATTTCCTCAAAGTATTTGCAAACTTTAAAAATGGCTTTAATTTGGCTTCCCTTGCAAAGCGATACCACAGGATAAGACTTTTCCTGAACTCTTTTACATTTTTCTTATCTAAAACCTTATGGAAATATTCAACTAACACTGACGCTCTAAATATATTTTTATTTATATCCAGTAATCGCTCTAGCTTTGTGTAATCTTTTTTTGATAAATTCTTCTCTCGCTCAACTAATATATACTTCCTATGGGGGGCAAGCACTTCCATTAAAAACTTATCCTCATTGTCTTTCGCTAGTTTAAACTCTATTTTTCTTACCTCGTCAAAAACATCATTTACACCTTGTGCTAAGTGGAACCTATCAATACAGATCTTGGCATTCTTGCAAGCGTGTTCAACAACCTTGATAAATGCATCGTGCATATCTAATGCAAAATATTTAATCTTTAAAAGTTGCTCCGGCCTCAGTACTTTTAAACAGTTCAATAGGCTTGAACCCTTACGTCCCATTGCGTTTGACAGCACCTTACTGATGTTCGTGCAAACTAAATTCGTAACAAATTGCACTTTGTTTTTATCCGACGATTTCTTCCCAAAAATAGTCCTATAGTGCACCTCATCTGCTGACATACTTTCTAAATCCAAATCTCTTTCAGCATAATTTAAATGTTTTTTCATTTGCTTCATTCGATACTGGTCTATATCCCACATTGTTTTTGATTTTAATCGTAGGATCCTAGCGCTGGCCTCACAAGTTAACTCTTCCATAAGTCGACCTGCCTTTTCGCATAAACTATATGTCATGTTTTTAAAATGAGGATGAGTAAATGCTACCTTGGACGATCTAACTCTATCACCGCAAATATGACAATTGCCTCGAAGTTGCTTTAAATAAATCCAAACCTCTTCATATGCACCCAGTGGAGCGGCTCTAATCTTTCTTAATTTCCACTCATGGACATGAGTAATGCTGTTAGCGCAGACATTACAAACTGCTTCATTACGATTTTGACGGGCATATAAAACTAGTTTTAATTCCTCATCACATGTGGCCCAATACTCAATTTTAATTCCTTGAAGTCCTAAAGATTTTAAGATTAAATCATCATGAAGTTCCATCCGTGTTCTCCTATAAAATTTGTTTTTATTACGATTAAATCTTATTCGAGATGGATGGAACTTTTTACCTTCACTCAAGACCTAGGTCTTGTTGGCATGAATTATACCCTTCTGTAATACGGTGAACCGGTTTGTTTATTGAGCAAAAGGAATTTGCTGGAGTTTGGTTCAAGTGGAGTAGTGGTGGGCATTATATCAAGCTCATGGGAGAGGGAACAGGGGGACTTGTTCTTGATGATGACCTAATCAATATAGAGACTAAACATTTTGGAGGTTTGTTTGGTTTTGGAGGGATTTTCTGGTCATCCGACAATGCCGATAGACTCGATTTTAGAGGACAAAGAAAGCCTCTCTATTACATGACTTCTGACTATGAACTTTTTAAAGGGGTTAAGTATTTAATTGATGTCGGCACCAGGAATGACGAATGGGGAGGGTTGGTTGCTTTCGCTACGGATCACGAAACTACTAGTCTTAGGATAAACTCCAGACTTCAAGCACGTAAATACGAGAATGGATTTGGAGATGAGTTCGTTGGCATCATTGAGCAAATGTATATCTCATATGACCAGTACGATAAGAGGTATACAAATGCTGGTAATATTTTCGCTTTCGATGACGATGTTACAGTGTATTCATTGTCTTTGAATTTAACTTACAAAATAAATGATAGTTTTGAGCTTCATTCCAATAATGAGGTCGGTACATTTAACTTTAACAGCATGGAAGACGATGAGTTTTATTTTTATAGAGTTGGGGCGTCTTATTACCCTCTCCAGGGAAGACAAGAGTCAATTACTCTATTTGCGTCAAACAAGGTGTTAACTGACAGCTATATGAGACCACCTTCCGATTACTCTAGAACCAATATGCCACTTTTTACTGATTATGATTTTGTAGGATTTGAGGCTTCATTTAGATTTTGATGAACAGATCTGTAGACACTCATCCCATGCCAATTGGCTCCCTTTTGGTTCATGACATAGATGAATCATTTAATTTTTACAGAGAAATTTTAGGTTTCAAACCACTATTTAGATGGGAGAGGGGAGCTTACTTTCTTGCTGGCAACCTGTGGTTTTGTTTGTCTCTAGACGGGGCCTTTAAAGCCCCAAAGAGTAAGGGGCACATTGCTTTGACTGCGACCGAATCACTTATAGAAAATGTTAAAGTTTTAATAAAACAAAATTTGCTAGTGGAATGGACTCAAAACACTTCTGAAGGTAATTCGGTTTACTTTTTGGACCCAAGTGGCAATCAATTAGAGCTTCATGTTGGAGATTGGGAAACTCGTTTGGCTTATATAAAGAAGCAGCCTTATAAAGGCAAAATAGATTTTTTTGATTGAATTGACAGTCTATTTGCAATTATAGTTTGGCCAAGCCGCTCACTTTGCAGAGGCAGTATCTAATAGATTTCTATTCTTCTAATAATCGTTTAGCATTTATCCCCAGAGCCTTTGCAAATTTTTTGGCCACGGAATCTGTAATTTTGCGAGTACCACTTTCGTATTTTGAAATATTGGTCAATGGGATACCTGTCATTTTTTCGAGCTGCTTTTGGCTAATATCTTCACGGCTGCGAATCCCTCTAAGGTAGACCGCACCCTTGGGTCGGTTCTTAGCAATTTCCTTAAACACCACTTCAGAAGGTGTGTTGCTTAAACTATCAATGCTTTCGACAAGAGCTAACACGGCTTGAGCTTCTTTCTTCGGAATCTGGAATTCCTTTTTACCAATAGATACCTTAGTAAGGTGCTTTTTCATGTGTGCCGACATAGTAAACCTCTATACGTTTATTTTTCTTATCCACTAGTCGCCAACAGACAACATAAGTGGGTTTTCCTTTTTTCAAATGACAATGATACTCTGTTTTACTAAGCTTTGAGAAATTTGGCCAATCACCTCTGACGGGGCCGCCAACTTCAATGTCCATTATTAAAGTCAGAGCTATGTCAGCTACGTCCAGTGGGAGCTTACTCATTTGTTTCCTTGCCTTAGACGTATATTCAATTACCCAATTCATTGCTATTTACTATGATAACACATTATGACAAATTAGGCAATGCCAATATTGGCAAAAAATTTTATGTCTATTACATCGTGATATCAGGTGAGCTCGGAAGTTTCGAAGGGCAGAAGATTTTGATCATTGCAAAAACTATATTGTAGCATTCAATCGCGCGTTTTAACTTTATACTAAATAGCTTTTGCGAGGATGGAATCGCAAGTTCTGTTTTCTTGATGAATTTTTGAAAGTAAGACTTGTTCTACGAATTGCAACCTATGAAATGGGTCTAAATGTTCAACAGACACAATTTCAGGATCTTTTTTAATGTTTAACACTAATCCCGAGTCATATGTTGGCCAATAGGGGTTTTGTAAAGAGTTAGGATCTTGTTCATGTGCAAATTGAGTCCAATAACGGCGAAACATTCTAGAAAAAGCCTTTTCTGAAGGGGTTAAAAAACCAAAAGGGTTGTTAGGGAAAGTCAGCAGAGACAACAAATTTTCCTTTCCAAATAAATGAAATAATTCAGCGCCGTGACCGGCTTTTAAACCCAATACACTTTTTGCATAATGGTAAGTAAATACAGTGCCTGGATTTTGATCTTCCATGGCCTTAGATACCATATGCACGGGAGCATGAAATAAGCTGTCTTCTAGTAAAACCTTAAGTGCTTTAAAATTAGAACCAAATTTATGTTTATTATAAACTTCAAGTATTTTTGATGGGTCAGAAGTTTTAAAAAAATTTTTGACCATGTTTTGATATGTCAAATCCGAAATTTTTTTCATCCCCCTCAAGAACATAGGTTCGATAGTTAATATTTCGTTGGCGTTTGAGCCAATCATTAATGGAACCTTTTGCTGCTTCCCACTGAGGATAACATTCATTACCGAATCATTGAGTACATAGCCATCAATAGAATGCCCATATCTTACAATTTTGTCTTCATCAGCGCTTATCAATTCCAGTGGGAAATCAGAGATGATTTTGTCACCAGGCAGAGAACGCAATAAATTTATGGGTTTTTTATAATCGGAAAATCCATAGTGATCTGTAATGCGTTGACCCAATAAAAGATCATCTTCGAGACTATGATCAAAAAATACGGCACTCTGGGCAATGGCAGCAGAAAATAAACCCTTAGCCAAGGGTGAAGCAAGCAAAACAAAGACACTCGTTCCGCCTGCAGACTCTCCAAATAAGGTGACATTGTTGGGATTTCCACCAAAAGCGCTGATATTTTTATTTACCCACTTTAGGGCAGCTATGTGATCGAGAATTCCATAATTTCCAGTAGAACCATTTGGATTTTCTTTTCTTAATTCCTCATGAGCTAAAAAACCTAAAGGTCCAAGTCTATAATTGTGTGAAACTAGAATCACTTTCCCCTCTTTAACCAGTTTCTCACCATCATAGAAGGTAATTGGGCCAATAGGTTGTTCACCACTACCAAAAATAAAAGCTCCACCATGAATCCAAAACATCACAGGTAAACTTTCTGAATGCCTTACTTTGGGAACCCAAATATTTAAGTACAGGCAATCCTCATCGCCAATGGCTCTTCCAGTTATCAAGGAAGCTTGTAAGCACATGGGACCAAACTTATTGGCTTTTAAAACGCCATCCCACTTTGGAAGGGCCTTTGGTTCTTTCCAGCGTAGCTCTGCTATAGGAGGTAGGGCATAGGGTATACCCTTGTAAACTGTGTATTGGCCTTTATCAATTCCTTGGATAAGTCCTTGTGGAGTTTCTATAAGAGCTGCCGTAGTGGCCCATAAATGAAGAGGTGCAAGGTAACAAATATTTATAATAATAAAAAACATCTTCATAATAAATCGCCCCTTTTTTATTCGATAATATTCTTAGAAAAAACAAATAATGAGTTCCAAAAGTGTGTAATATCAAAAAGAGCTCATTTAAACACTCATGAATTGAAACTAGATAAATTTGTAAATAGGAATTTGAAAAAATAACTCATATCTAGCTGGTCTAATTTGATAGGTAGAGAACGAAAATCAAGAAAAAATAGATTCCTAATTGAGATCAAAAAGTAAAAATTCACCATCCGAATCCAAATTTTGAATTTTTATTATTGATTCTTCTGAAACAGCTGCGCCATCTCCTTTAGCCAATTCCAGTTTATTTATTAAAAATCTGCCTTTTACAATCTGCAACCAAGCATAGCGATCTTTTTTAATATTGTGTTGCAGATCTATGTTTTTATTAGTTTTAGTAGCAAATATAAAAACATCCTGATGTATCATAGCTGAATTATTTCGACCATCAGGTGATACGATCAAACCCAATTGGTTTCTAACAGTTTCTTCAGGTATAGTAAGATCACTGTAACGTGGTTTTAAATTTACCTTATTTGGTAGTATCCAAATTTGCAATAGTTCTAAGGTTGAGCTTTCTGATGGGTTGTTTTCGCTATGGCGAATTCCTGAACCCGCACTCATCACTTGTATTTGACCGGCTGAAATCTGTTGCTTTGTACCTAAACTGTCTTGATGTTCGATCTGACCCTGAATTACATAAGTGATAATTTCCATATTCTTGTGGGGGTGAGTATCAAAACCCTTTTTAGGTTCTACACGATCTTGATTAATTACTCTGAGGTTGCGAAAGCCCATATGTTTTGAATCAAAATAATTACCAAAAGAAAATGTATGGTAAGTATCGAGCCAGCCCAAGTTAATATGTCCTCTTTCCAGACTTCTTCTTATTTGAATCATTTTATTCTCCGAGATCTTAGATAATATAAGATATTATTAAGGTGTAAGTCTATTTTAGATGATTTAAGGCTTAAATACATAAAAGAACTGTACAAAACTTATACAAAAAAAATCACTTTCAAATCTAGACCCCAAATTCCCAATTAGATCTATGTAATGTGTAAACTATTTAAGCATTTTGCCGAAAACATACTTGTAAACTTTAGTCCTTAACTGGCCGATAGGCTAAAGATGGATATGAGGAAGAAATATGTCTAAAATTTTGATTCACGGATTATCGATTGAGAGTACCGAGAAAATCCGACGAAAGCTTGAAATTCAACTTTCAAATTCGACAATTTTTACTTCTACAGATTTAGAAAAAACAAAAGATATCATTACAGAAAAATCATTAAAGCTGCTTATTTACGAGTCTGAGATGTACTCTAATAAAGAGTTAAATCTTTATAAGGATTTTAAAGTGTGGGGACTTTCATTTTCAGTTTTATTTATTTGTAGTAACGTTATAGCTACAGATTTAGATGTTATGAAAAGGGATTCGAAACCCCATTTTTTAAATACAAAATATGAAGACAAAGCTCTCATTGGGATTGTTAAAAAGCTCTTGAGAACCCACAGTATTCCTCAGCAAATGAGCGCGCGTTATCACACCAATCAAATGGTAAAAGTGGAGTTCATCCAGCAGGGTGACCTCTTAGAATCCAGCATGTATAACTTGTCAAAGAGTGGTGCTTATTGTGAATTTGACCCTATGGACAATATGAATCTTACGGTGGGAGACCTAGTACGATTATCAGTTCCACTATCAGATATTTCAAAAAGTCATGCACTTAATGCTAAAGTGGTTTGGGTTACAAAAAAGGGACGCTACTCTGGACGTCATGGTTTTGGCCTTAAATTTGTAAATAATGATGAGGTGTATAGATCTCTTTTAGGTAAGTTGTCTTAAAATCTAAGCCATTTCTACAAGCTCATTAACTAAGCCCGAAATTCCTTTAAAAACTTCAGCAGGAGTGGCTTCGTACATATAGGCAGGAGTCGTGATAATTTTATTCTCACGATCGGTGATAAAATCATCTACTAAACAAATCTCATGATGAGCTCCCGTAGCCTCGATCTCCATAAGAGTTTCTTTGTCATTGCCAATGGTAACTGTGATGTTTTTTGGACCCAATACACGAGCAATGAGGGCTGGAGCGATGCAAATGGCACCAATGGGAAGTCCATTTTCATTGAATTCCTTTATAACTCGTTCTACCTCAGGATGAACCTTACAATTGCGGCCTTTTTCTGCCCAGTTGCATAAGTTCAAGGCGGCACCAAATCCACCAGGAAATACAAGACCATCAAAATCAGAAGAAGAAAGTTTAGAAATATTTTCGATCTGTCCTCTAGCAATTCGAGCGGACTCAATAAGTGTATTGCGTGGAGGTTCATTTTCATTTGAAAGATGGTTCTTTGTTTTTAACTCAAGATCAGGGGCAAAGACTTTATAACTTGCATTTTTTTGTGATAATGCAATTAAGGTGCTAACACTTTCTGTAATCTCAGAACCATCTTTAAATCCACAACCAGAAAGAATAACAGCAATTTTCTTCATATTTTACCTCAATATTTATTTTAAATATAAAATACAATGAGATTAAAAATTGCGCAAGACTTCTGGACAAGTAGTAATTAGATATTCTTGCTCCGTAGGGTTTCCATTTTTATCATCAATCACAATGGTTTGGAATCCAGACTCACATTTGCTGATAAATCCTCCAAAGCCATCAAACATGCCTTCGGGAAAAGCGGGAAGTTGGGGAGTTACAACCCAACGAGAGCGTGTTTTTCTGTAATCCGTGGCATTGTACCATTCTACGATATCAAATTGAATTTGTGTGGCATTGAATACACAATTTTCAACATCATTACAATTGGGTTTCTGTTTCACTTTTGTTGGGGGAGATATCGATAGGTTTTCTACTTTGAGATTATGTAAACTAACTTTAATTACATCTTTAGAAAGAGTTTCCAAATCATTACTTCTCTTGTGATATTCTTTGAGGCTGTCTGCAATGGATTGGGCAACCATTTCATCGTATCTATTTTTTTGTGGAGAGTTTAACAAACTTATAACTTTTAAAGTTAAAGGGTCTGTGTTGTTCTTTTTAGATTTACTTTGCAATTCTTGCTGGTCTGGACAATGTTCCCCTTCTTGAGGAGGGAGTCCCCTAGTGTCTAAAATTTCAGTTTCAAGAACCAAATCTATGGTGGGTTTCTTTTCAACAATGTTGCCGTATTGATCATAAATGTAGGTTTCTTGTGAAACAGCTACTTGTGTAGTTGTTCCTTCGCGAAGTATACATTTAACTGTGCGAATAAAATCAATAAATTTTAAAGTTGGGCCAAGCTCTACTCTTTGATTGACCTCATAAATTGTAGAGTAGTTGGCTTTAATAAGTTCTTGTTTTGGATTTTCAATGGCTTTGAAGTAAGCTTTCGCTATTTGTTGAATGGTGATTTCAGGTCCTGTTTCTGTTTCCCCAAGTTCTTCTTTTTGCTCGCATCCACCGCCTGTAAAAATAAAATAAAGTATCAATGTTGTAAGAAGAATGTGAATAAACACCAGGATTTGTGTATCCCTCAAAGCTGTAACAGATTTTTTCATACAGAATCCCAGCCCCAAATCCACATAGGGATAGGAAATATTTTTTCTAACACTTGTGTGGTTTCAACATCAAAATTGTGGAGCTGTGAGGCTTTGTGTGGGCCAAAAATCAATTGAGTCATATCTTTTTCCGACGTAGTTCTAAAAATGTGTCCACTATGGCCCACGATATTCTCAAGGATCGGGGACTGTTCTAAATGAAACTTCTCTTGACCTATATAACGAGCACTATGAATTTTAAAAACAAATTTTTTGTGTTAATTAGTTTTATCATTCAAGTATTTCGTTTATGAAAGCTCCTTTTCGCTTGGCGAATTAAATTTGTAGAGGGGAAGGTGAAATTAAAGTGAGTGGTTCAGAAGTTGTTCTTTAATTTACTTAAAAGTGCCAATAGTTTAGGGAAACATTACCCCCCATTCATGTACATAGTTAGATAGGTCTGCTCTCTTCCCTCTACAGCATAGGCTTGTAATTCATTATTTTGATTCCAAGCCGTGTAAAGTTGGCAATGGGGATTTTAAATAGTTAGTAACATCTTTTGGCTGTTCGCATACTCTCAACGCTGTGTTGAGCGTAAAGGCGTAAAATAGAATTGGGATCTACTATTGCTCTGTAAAATTCTAAGACCCAAGGAAGACACTTCTAAGGTTGTTAAAAAGTTATTGCGGTTTCTGCGCGCCAGCCAGTTCAAATCCAAATTTGCGATAAAATCGTAGATATCGGTCCGCTGTAAGATGGCAATATCAGCAATTTTGATCACTAGCGGACTTGAATACAGTCTTTACAATTTGTTGACTAAAGCCTAAATTTCTAAACTCAGGCGCAGTAACTACACTGCCAATGGTAGCTACTCTGAAAATAGCAATGGAGTTTTAATAAGTAAATTCTAATAACAGTGATGTGAAATAATTTGCCCATCTTTTCGATTATACGTATGTTCGGCAAATTATTGTTGTCAGCCATTGGATATTCTGCAGCAATGGACCAGCTCTCTTTTGAGCGCGCATAATGATAATTTAAAAACCTCAATAACTTTATTGAGTTCTTCCGCACGAGGAGAGATCTTATATATTCATAACCCTCCTTTCTATATAATACACATTAAATATGTTATAAGCAAATGAACAAAAATGCTAAAAAATCACGACTGGACATTTGTCCTAGAGTTGACCAAAGGGCTAGATTCATCCATTATCTAAGCATGTTTACCGCCTTTTTTGAGAGCTTTCGTTATTCTGGTTATTTGTACCCATTTGCTTTTTTGCGAATCTTCTTAGGTTATCATTACTTTCAATCCGCCCTAGAAAAAATCAATGGCGATTATTTGTTACAACCCCGTTTAGCCGCCGAAATCAGTGAGTGGCTTCCTCATAGTTCAGCCCCTTTGTGGTATAAAAATCTTCTCACTGATTATGTTGTAGAGAATTGGCAATTTTTTGCCTATTCGATCACTTACTGCGAGTTCCTGATAGCTATAAGTTTTATTTTGGGTTTTTTTGTACGGCCAGTGGGATTGTTAGCACTTTTTTTAACAACCAACTACATTTTTAACAGCCATCCTCATGTGGGTGAACTCTATAGCGTTTATTTATTTTTAATTTTTATTATAATGCTTATTGGTGCTGGACGCTGTGTGGGCTTTGATTATTTTTTCTTTAAGCGCCACCGCGGTATTTGGTGGTGAGTCCAAAGTCATTTCTACTGAGCCGATGGAAATTCCTTTTTAAGGAGTTCTTTGGCTGCATTGACTAATGATTTGCGGCGTTCAATGAGTTTATTATAGATATTTTCTGCATCCTCTTTTGAACTAACAAACCTATGGTTTAAGTGTGGGTTTTCACTTCGCAGTCGTTGAAGTACTTGACGGACTTTAATTTGAAATAAACTGTAATTAAAATTTTGATGCCCTAAATTTAAACGATCATTAAGATGGGATGGAACCTTTATTTTTTTTATCTGAGGATGAGTTCCTTGGTAATCTAAAAATATTTCTAAATAATATTGAATGGTGTTTTCCAAGATATCAATTACTGATAGTCCAAATACAGGAATGCTGTAATCTTCAGCATCTAATGGATAGGCAGTCCAACTACCATTAAAAGCTTCTATAAAATATTTAATATAATTTTCTTTGCTTTTGGCATCCGTTGACATGTTTATGTTACCACGAGATAACATCGAATCCATTTCGCTCACATTTATCCTAAACACATCTTGCAACCAGTGTTTCACCGCCGCCTGTTGCTTCTCATTGTTTCCTATTTCTTTTGCTAATAATGCTCTAAACTTTAACTGCGCCTCAGCTTTTAAACGTAAAAAATATAATATTTCAGGAGTCAATATGATCGAAGAATAGTGATAGCTAATATCATGAAGGGTGTGTGTACATAAGCTGTCGGCAACAGGATGGCTCAAATCACAAGCTAACTTTTGCAAATAATCAGTTATCTGTTGTTCTTTTTGCCAGTAAAACTGTACGTCAATGGGTTTTACATTAGGGCGATTTTTTAAAAGCCACTGATTAAAGATCTTAATTCTTTTATTAAAAGTGGTTGGGGTGGGAACTTGAAGTGAATTTGTGTGAAAATAAAAACCAAAATACTGCGATAGATGAGGCCCGAAAACACGCATAGGCCAACGTGGATCTCCGGCGGGATCAAAACGAAGTTTTCCCGAATGTGAAGAGAACCAAGCTTGTCGATGGGGTCGTATTAAAATAAAAAACTCATCTCCTGCGGAATCAGTATATAGTTCTTTTATTCGCACAGATGGTTTGTCCATATCTTTACTCAAATAAGGATCATTATCTAATTCCCAAGGTAGCCCGGATTTATTGGCAATTAAAACTTTGTCACATAGCTGGGAGTTGCTAGCTAAGACATTAAATGTGAATAAAAAAGTGATTGAAGTGAAAAAAATTCTGTAAACAAGTTTATAAACCCACATCAATTGTCCTTAACGTCTCAAGCAATATAACATTAAGACGTTTGTTCAATAATCATGCCACATAAAAATAAATTAAATCATTTTAGTATATATGTTTTTGTTGTTAGTTAGAGAAATTAATGAGGTCGCTTAGTTTACCGATGGAAATTCCTTTTTAAGGAGTTCTTTGGCTGCTTCCTCTAGCAATTGCAAGCGATCAATGAATTTTTTAAAGATATTTTCTGCATCCTCTTTTGAACTAACAAACCTATGGTTGAAGTGTGGGTTTTCACTTCGCAGTCGTTGGAATACTTGTTGGAGGACTTCTTGTAAACTAACAGAAACCTTTTCCGAACTTTTATTTTCTTTTCCATTTAAAGATCTTTCAAAATAAAACTGAATTGTATTTTCTAAAATATCAATGACCGAAAGCCCAAATACAGGTTTATAATTGGCTCTTATTTCGGGAAAATTAAGGGTCCATGATTCATTAAATAATGTAGTCATCGTGTTTACTTTTTCTCTATTGAACTCAGAATAACCACCTAAATGATAAGTGCTAATTGCCATGGTAACATCAATAACACTCACGTCTGCAATTAAGGCCTCTTTCAACCAAGGAGCTTCAGCCAAGTTATGAATTTTATTGCTAGCTAAGGTTTCCTCTAACAAGGCATTAAATTTTAATTGCGTTTCGGCTTTTAACCGAACAAAATCTAAAATTTCTTTGGGTAAAATGATAGAAGGATAATGATAACTGATGTCATGGATGGTATGAGTACACAAACCATCATCCACTGGGTGACTCAGATCACACTTTAGTTTATTTAGATAGTCAGAAATTAAAGTTTTATTTTGCATATGAAACATGACTTCAATGGGGAGCACGTCGGGGCGATTTTTTGCTAACCACTGATTAAAAATTTTAATTCTTTTATTTAAAGTTGCGGGCGTGGGGACCAGTAAATAATCATTGCGGAGATAAAAACCAAAAAACTGTGATAATTCGGGTCCTAGAATGCGCATCGGCCAGCGTGGATCGCCAGAGGGGTCATATTTAAATTTGCCAGCGACAGAAAACCAAGCTTGTTTTGGTAAATGATTAAGTTCGAAGAAGGTATCCCCATGTTCATCAGTAATTGTATTAGTTATAAACACTGTTTGTTCTTGAGTTCTTCCTCTAAAATATTCATCCTCATGGATGTTTCGGGGGAAGCCATCTTTAGCTGCAAGTAACATTTTGTCGCATAAGCCAGCATCATCGGCGGAGGCACTCATAGTGAGTAAGGATGTGACAATTATCAGCCCTATGCCGAAAATAGACTTAAAATATTTCGTTTTATCTCGCACTATAATTCCTATAATCATTGTCTTTAATGAGCTTTCAACATTTGTACCATATTGAAAAGTGAAAGAGGAAGTAGGATGGGCAGTTATGGGTAAAAAAGAAAGGTTTTTATGTTTTTAAGTGATTCTGAATTAAATCAATAGAATTAGATGTTATTCACTTTTCTGGGGGCCCCCTCCCTGAGTGCCCCTTTGAAAAGCTTTTTTTATTTATGTTTCTCTTCCTCCCCCCCTTGGTTCAGAAGATCTAATACTCTTAACTTCATTCAAGTAAAAAAATCAATAAAGTATATTTCTATAATGTGGATAAGTTAAGCTTATAGATTCATCAAAGAGAGTGAAACTTAAGTATTTTTCCAGGCTTGGAGTTTTTTCTCCTCAGGAATAAAGCTTGCTTTGAGAGCTATTTCATTACATTTTGAAAACTCTTCTAGGTTGAATCCCAATTTCGTATGTAAAACATCATACTCATGGGTGAGATCAATATTAAAAATCCCAGGGTCATCAGAATTAATGGTAGTTTGCACTCCATAATCCATAAGTTTTCTAAAAGGGTGAAGGCTCAGATCCTTTACGGCATTGGTAAACCAATTACTTGTAGGGCAGAGTTCAAGGACGATTCCCTTTTCTTTTACGTAGTCCATGGTCTCTTTGTCACGGTAGATTTGGAGTCCGTGGCCAATTCGTTGAGCACATAAATAATCTATGGCCTCTCTTACATAGCGGGGGGCATTGGGTACATCGGCCTCACCACTGTGAACAGTGATACCAAAGCCCAGGCTCAAAGCTTTTTCAAACAAATGTGAAAAAGGTTTAGAGTCAAAACCCACTTCATTATCCGCCAAATCAACACCGACAAAACTATCGCGATGGTCAAAAGCAAAATGAAAGACACTCTTAGCAACATCGACAGAAAATATTCTCTGAGCAATACAAATCAAACCCGTTGCCATCTTGAATTTTTTTTCAGCGGCCTCACAACCGCGAACAACGGCTCGGTGAGCCTTATTAAAATCCAAACTTTCGTGTCCTTGCACAAGAAAAGAGGGAGCATAACGCAATTCAAGCACTCGAATGCCCTCATTAAATGCGTCTTCACAGGCTTCAAAAGTTAAGCGTTCAACGATCTCTTCGGAAGACCACAATTTCTGTGTATCCAAAAATTTACTCAAAACAGAGCCGAGGTCCGCCATGGGCTCAGTAATTAAAAATTTATCGCGAAAAGCTTGTTCATTGGGCAATTCAATTCCGAGTTGCGGTGCAAGTTCTTTTATTGTGCTGTGACGAACGCAGAGCTCAAGGTGACGATGAAGCTCTACTTTTGGTATTTTGCGTAAATTCATAAGATCTAGATTACGACTTTTATAGATAAAGAGCAACTCTGGCACAAAGTGCAGGGTGAGATCCATTGACTTTAAAAAAGCCCTCTCATACAACCTAGACTCTTTCTAAAGTCTTATTTAATCTTTTTAAAAGTGAGAGATTTATGATCCTAGAGCCCCTAAAAATGAAAAACACACTCGCCGGAAACTCCAAAAGTAAACTCAAACATGCAGTGTCTGCTAAACTTAAAAATGGCGAAGAAATTTTATTAGCTGATCCAAAAGCAACTCGGGCGATGGTGGCATTAATGGACATGCAAGCGGTAATGGGGGGAGCGGCCAGTCACTGGGGTGGACCCTCAGCTTTTGCGGAATTAATGTCTGCTGTTCATGGCTATGTCTATTACATAGCTAATAATTCTAAAAAAGAATGGTTTGATCTTTTCCATTTGGTAAATGATGCTGGTCACTGTGAAAACGGACTCTATGCTTTAAAAGCCAATTATGGACAGGCGGGTTTGAATTTAAATTTATTAAAAGGTTTCCGTTCGATTGAGAGTGGTTTAACAGGACATGGTGAGGCCCATCTTTTTCCTGAGGGTATATTTATAAGCAATGGCCCACTGGGCTCAGGCTTGCCACAAGCTCAAGGTTTAGCTATTGCCGAAGCTCTTAGTGGTAAAAATCGCATTACTGTAACGGCCATTTCTGATGGCGGATGTATGGAAGGGGAGGCCCGTGAGTCTTTGGCTTCTATCCCTGGTTTAGCAAAAAACAAAAAACTGGGTCCTTTTGTAATGCTTATAAGTGATAACAACACCAAATTGAGCGGGCGAATCGACAAAGATGCTTTTTCTATGAGTCCCACTTTTAATTCTTTATCTACTTTAGGTTGGAAAGTCATAGAAGTTAAAAAAGGCAACGATATGCAGGCTTGCTTAAAAGCTTTTGAAGAAGCAGTTGAGTGTGCGAAACAAGATCCAACAACACCAGTGGCTATTCACGCGCAAACGGTTAAAGGCTTTGGCGTAAAGTCTACTGAAGAGTCCTCTTCTGGTGGTCATGGTTTTCCATTAAAAAAACCACAAGAGTTAAAGGCCTTTCTAGAAGAGATTTATTCTGGGCAAGAGGTGCCACAAGAATTTATAGATTGGAGTGAAGAATTAGTTTTAAAATCACAAAGCGCTTCTAAAACTTCTTCAACTTCAACTTCAACTTCAACTTCAACTTCTGTACCTAGCGAAAAAGTACAAGAAGGCGTAGCGAAAGCCTTAATTAAAATGCGCCAGAAAGGCTACCCAATTGTTTCAATTACTTCGGATTTACCTGGCTCTACAGGAGTGGCGGCCTTTCGTAAAGAATTTCCTAAAGAACAAATAGATGTGGGTGTTGCTGAGTCCAATATGGTCAGTGTGGGCATAGGTTTATCCAAAGAGGGCTACATTCCCATTGTGGATACTTTTTCACAATTTGGAGTGACCAAAGGAGCCTTGCCTTTAATTATGTCGGCCCTTTCGCAAGGGCCCGTGATTGCTATATTTTCTCATGCGGGCTTTCAAGACGCAGCAGATGGGGCCTCCCATCAATCATTGAGTTATTTAGCAATGACAAATTCTATTCCTTATACAGATAGCTATGTTTTAAGTTGCAGTTTAGAAGCAGAAGAATTGGTCACCCAAGCTATACAAGACTTTGTTGATAAAAAGAAAAAGGGGGAAGTTCCAAGATCTAAAATATTCTTTCTGGGTCGCGAAAATTTTCCCCGTTGGGTGAATAAGGAAAATGAAACTTATACTTTAAACAAGGCAAAAGTTGTTTTTGATAATACCGACAGATTTGACCATTCGGTGACTTTGGTAGCCGCTGGACCCCTTTTATTTCATGCTTTAATGGCCTCAGAAGAATTGGCCACCGAAAATTGTGGAACTATTGTTGTGAATCCCTCAGTAATAAACCATTTAGATGTGGAAACTATAGCAAAGGCTGTGGATAAAACGGATGGTTTATTGGTAACGGTGGAAGACCACCAACTTGTGGGTGGGATGGGTGCCGTTGTGACCCACGGATTAGCACAGTTGGGTAAACTGAAAGTTGTAAAATCATTAGGTGTTAAAGATCATTTTGGTCAAAGTGCTTATTTGGCCGACGAGCTTTACGAGAAGCATAAGATAGATAAGAAGGCGATAGTTGCTGCAACTAAAGAGATTCTTAAATCTAAGTGGATGTAATTAATTTAAACAATGTAATAATTTTAAATAAGTAAATCTTAGTTTATGAAATTGGTAAATGAAGTGGGAAAATATTTTATTTTTTGCAATTTCTATTAGAAATAATTTTACTTTGCCGCAATGTATCATTAGGATGCCGAAAGTGCTTTAGGAGGTGCCAATGATTAAGTTTTCAGTGATCGTAACTTTTTTTACAAGTCTAATTATCAATGTTTCAGTTTATGCAGCTGCCCAGGAAAATATGCATGAAGCTTCAACTGACGAGTCCAGTTGCATAATTACAATATCAGAATTTTTTGGTGTTAAGGCCAAAGAAGAAAAAAAAATAGTGGGAAGCAATACCGAAGGACTCTGTGAGTTAACAGCCGCTTATCGTTCATATATCTCTGGAAATACCAACGAATTGACGGCTCGTTTTGTAATTAATGTTGACGAAAAAATTCCTGACATAGAAGGAGAGTTTAGAGCTGGTGTTTGGACTTCTGTAAATTATAATTATTCTGGGGAAACCCAAACCATTTATAAATGTGATGTATCTGATACTGAGTTAAATATAGAAGTTAAACACGCACTTAATTTTGGAAGAAAACAAAAGTATACCCACAATATTAAGGTAAATAAAAATGAAATGGGTGAGATTAAGAGTGTTTATGTTTCTGAAACACAGAAAGGATTTACGCCTTCTAGTTTTGAAAAATCTTGTAAGTTTTAAAACATACTTATAGTTTTATAATTTTTTAAATTACTCATGGCTACTCAGATTCCTGGTAGTCATTTTTTTTGTAAATTGTGATAACCGCTGGTCTATGGTCACAAAGTAGAAAATATTTTATTTGGTTTTTATAATTCAAACTTTAGTCCATTGCAGGCGAATAGATATCTATTAAAATAGTAAGAATGAAATATTTAAAATTAATATTATTTTTATTTTCGCTAATTCAGATTTCAACTTCTAATGCAGATACGGATCACTATATTAAGCAATTGAAGTATGCGATTAATAATCAAGATATTCGCCTGGTTTCAGAAGAAAAGTCAGTACCAACAAGCTCGAAAAATCAATTGTATATTCAACCCGAAGTCAGTGGATCGAATATAACTAATTACAAGTCGGGTGATAAGTTGATCGCCGCTAAAGACGGTAGCTTTTATTTAGAAAAAAATGATTTTGGTGCTGAAGACTCTAGGTTGTCAGTTGCACATAAACAACCTGATGGGAGTTACAAGTTCTCAACATATCATTTAGTTAAGGGGCAAATACATCGAGCCACTCAGTGTTTAAAGTCTGGCAATATTTTGTTAAATTTAAAAAATGAGTATAGCTGTTATTATGGATCTGAAAATACTTGTAGATCACTCAATGAAAAAGTGAAAATTCATGGTAAAAAGCTCAATGAATGTGAAAGTATTATAAGTAAAATTACGAGCATCCTTCCTTATGAGGTAGATAATTATAAAGAGTACACCTCCCGAGAAACTACACGGGTGAATGGATTTGTTAAAAACAATAGTATTGCAAGATTTGATAATATTAAAAATGCTTATCAATCGGAATTAGTTAATGACAATCAAAAGGGAGCTATGTTTTTAATGAATTCACTTTTTGAACATATTAGAATTTGTAATGAATTTTTCCCCGAAACGATTTCTGCAAGCCTGAAAGATCAATTGCCAATGAATGCACCTCCTGCTGCGAGAGATAGAAGTACCAACTAATAGGCTACTGATTAGAGTTGATTGATTCTTCCTATAATGACACCAATCAGCTCATCTCTAATCTCTTTTAGATTTTCACTCTTCACTTTTTTTAATAAGTCGATTCTTAATTGTAGGCCCTTACGGATTTGCTCGGGTGGCATATCAATAAAGTCATATGTGGAAGCAAGCAAGCAGTCTATTTGTACAAAAGAGCTACGTTCTTGCTTTAGGGCTCTTAAAAAATTGGTCGTATCTTTTTTTAAAAGGTTCGGTCCCTGCTCACATATACCTTCGGAGATAGCACCATCACCTATGTGTTGAACTTTGGCTAAAAACACAGTAAAATTAAAAACATCCCCAGAATTTTTTAAGAGTTCGCCCATTTTATAATCTAAGGCTTGGAGTATAACATTTTGATTATCACAGCGTGAAAAGGGTATTAGTGGTTTTGGAATTGAGTCTGTAAGCGCTTTAAAGGTTGTAGCATTACTCTTCTCTTCAAATTTCCTATATGCTTCAGCTGCCGCCGCCCATACGTCATTACATTTTTTTTGAGCCGCAAGCTCTACTGGTGAAAAACCACTTGCGGGGGATGGATGTGGCAAATCTTCAGTTATAGTTATTGGTGCTTCAACCTTTTCGGATTTTGGTTGCTGTTTCGTGCAGCCTACAATAAAAACTAAGGCTAAAAATGTTGCAACTAACAGTTTGTTTTGTGTCATAACTCCTCCCAAGTATGGTGGGAGATATATTAGCCTGGTGTTATCCTGTATGACAACGAATTGCCTGGTAATTACTGTTACCGAAAAATGAGTCAACACGCGCAAGCGCGTGCGTTGGTCCCTAACCCTCACCGGGAGAGAGAATTTGGAACCAGATGGCAAGGAAGCTGTTTTTTACCAGCTGGCAGTAAAAAAGATTAAGAGTGCCAGGTTCTCTTTCTGGACGTATCAGGTCTAAAAGTTAAGTAAACTTACCTTAGTACTAAGCTAGTTAAATTTGTATGCGGCTAAAACAGAGAAATGAATTAAAAAATATTCGAGATCTAACATTCTAAACCTGAGTTTAAATATATTTTTATTTTAAAACAAAACCTTAACAGGACGGAATGCATTTGATGATGACCTCCTGTTGGAGGATTCGGAACCTGGCACCTTTTGCGGGACGGAGGTCTAGTTATAAAGTTAATTATCTAAATGACTAAGGTCCACCATTGCCTTGGTCGATAAAGCCTTTGATCTAGAGAGCAATAAAAAAAAGCGCTCCTAGGTGATCAATGGAGAAATATCAATGTTTAACATTAACAAGTGGTTGATTTTTACATCTCTGATCTGGTGTTCAATTGTTAGTGCGAATAATTGCCCTAAAGAAAACTCCGCTGAAATTCTTTGGTCTGGTGGAGAGCATCTTTATTTAGGTGACAGAGGATTTCTTGATGCATGTGAACAACTGCAGTTAGACACAGGCTATTGTCAATCCAATAAGATTCCAAGAAAAGATGAGATGATTTCAATGAGCTATGGTCAGTTAATCGTTTTAGGAGACTTTTATCTTAAGGAGAATTTGGCTTTTGAAGAAGTGGGAAATACTGAAATAACGGATGGTGGGTTGGAAAGAATATTTAAATGTATTGATAGTCAGGGTAAGGTCCATCAAGAGCAGCGAGATCACCCTGAAGTTGAATACCCCAGTTGCGATTGGGTCACCTTTATTAATTCACGAAACATGATTAAAACAATCTTGGCAAATACGGATCATTTTGGTTGGCACAATATGAAAGCCTATGTGCGTATACATGGTCTAGCGATTAAAGAAGCGATTTTAGCAGGGGAATTAAGAAAGAAAGGTTTAATAAAGCAAAGTGATTTACATTTAAGAAATGCTCTTTTTATAAATGGGTTTGCAGATCATTTTCTTACAGATGCTTTTGCTGCTGGTCACATACGTGTACCAAGATTTCAACTTAAAAAATGGGCTTCTAGTCACCTTGGTGGTTTTTTTAAAGAGTATAAAGGTGATATTTTGTCAATGTTACTACATGATACAGAAGCCAAAGATTCTGAGGGCACAGAGATTGGTCTTCAAGTACAAAACTCATTGGGCGACAGTTGGAAAACACTGTCAGATGATCATCTTAACGAATGCCGACAAGAGGATCATATTGGTATACGTCTTCCTGTTGAGGCTGTAAAATTATCTGTCATAGATATATTCAAGGCCTACCAAGATGGTGAATCACCCAATGGAGTGTACGAGGCGACAAACTTGGTGCCATTTTCGGGTGAAAGAGGTCTAGCCGCATCTATTAATTTAAGAATCAATGAGAAGGGCAGAGTGGCTTTAGCAAAAAAACTAAGAAGCCATCTTCCCGTGGCTCTAAAATTAGTTGTGAGTGAGAAAAATATACGTCTCATGCTTTCAAGTTTGGAAGATATTATGCAAAGCTTTCGTGAAGATATCGAGAAAGACATTAATGTAGACTCAACTCTTAAAAAACGTCTTCCTGATAAATATCTAAAAGCTTATTTAAATATAAATTAGAGATTATTAAATTGAACGTCCCCTAAATCACTTAGCCATTGGAAGACTTATTCATGACTTTCGATGCGTCTATCTTTAACACGATTTCAATTTGGTAACATTATTTTCTGGTAAATGCGTCTGCCAAATCTTGATTGGAAAGGCCCGTTAGCTTTTCTATAGTGATCTTATTTTTCATTTTTAGTCCCGTTCCACTCAAGGTAATTTACTGGGTTAATATTGAGGGCTGTTGCTATTTCGGCAATCATTTTGAGCGTCGCGTTGTACTCAGGCCGAGTTGCTATAGATTTAAGCGTTTCCACAGAAACACTAGTGAGGTTAGAGAGTTCCTCGTAGGTCAAATGAATTCCCGTTTTCGCCTCGTAAGCCTGCATGGCATCTTTTAAATTAAATCTAAGCACATCCACCTCGTGTATTGACAATACACTTTAATAACCCAACAATGGTAACGAACATTAACTACTTAGGTAATAATAAGAGATTTACCAAGGAATGGGTATAAGTAATGAGTCGAAAAAATATTAAAAAGGTCATTAGCCTTTATACTGGTGCAGGCGGATTGGATTATGGCATTGAGGCCGCAGGTTTTGATGATGGAGTTTTGAAAGTATTAGATTGGTCAACAGATACAATACTTGATCGTACAAAGTCGATGGCACAAAAAGCCTTTGAAGAGATATGGAAGTTATAAAATGAGTAAGAAAAAGAAAGTTGTTGATGACAAAAAGCACCCATGGAGAAAGTGTCCTTTAGGCCAGCATTGGAGAAGCCCTTCTCACGTTGATGCACATACTCGAAAAAAGTTTAATGTTAAAGAACACTACCGCAAAGGTACTTGTGTAAAGAATCGCTCAGGTAGGGATACTCTGTATGATGATGAAATTTATCTCATTTCAAATTCATTTTTCTCTAAAATGAAGCCCAAAATAAGCCAAAACAAACTTGGATATAAAAAAGGCAATGAATACAATCAACTCATTGATGGATGGGTTAAGTATTGGAATGACATTTTAAAGCCAAAAGTTCCACTTGACCCTGATTTTGTTAAGGTCATGATTGCCACAGAATCATCTTTTAATCCTAAGGCCAAAGCTTATGCTGGAAAAAGGGCTGGCCATGCACGAGGGTTAATGCAGGTCACAGATCAAACTGTTAAATATTTATCTGGGCATAGAAAAGAATTAAGAAACCATCTTCTTCATCTTGAGCAAGATGATCTCTATGACCCAAACATAAACATTGCGGCAGGTATACGCTGGCTATATCGGAAGAAACAGATTGCTGATGCCAGATACAAAGAAGCATCGTGGCTTGAGACAATAATGCTATATAAAGGCTATCGTTCTATGAATCATCCCCAGATTAAAAAGTTCATTAAACTTTATGAGAGAATTAAGAGTGAAGAAATTTAAGTTTGTTTTGCTGTTTGCTTTCCTAACCCCTCACTATTCGTTTGGCGTGGGTGTTAAAGATTTCTGTTTTGATAAACCTACTTATTTTAACTGTATTGAAGAGAGAAATAGCAATTTCTCTCTTCAGGGATATTTTGAATTAGAAGGTGTTCGGTACTCTATTAGCACTAGAAGGGCCTTTGATCTTGATCGGTGTGAAGATGGTTTAAAGAAAATAAGACAGGTGATGCGGGATGATCATTTTTGTATTGAAGGTGAAGTTTTGGATCAAGACTCTAAACATATAACAGTCAATCAAGTGTATAATTCGAAGATTCGATGGACTTACTTCATAAATCCGCCCAAAAAAGAACAGATTTATGAATATATATATTGAATATCGATAGGTCCTCTTAACTCTGGCACCGTTTTTCCCCCGCCATGCCCGCCGAATCCATTAAACATAGTGAAAAATGATGAATTAAGATGAAATATGAAAACGAGGCAAAGGCCTTTGTCAGTCGCTAGTTGCGTGATTTTACGTAAGCGCTTTATCGCGACCACCTATTTAATGGATGATTGCCACTTCTGTTATCAAAATGAGTAATTTTTAATATTTGATTCAAATCGTATTCCTTTGTTTTGCTGTTGAAACAAGAGACTAGGGAGAGTGAAAGGAAAAATAAAAATAGGTGACAAATATATTTGAGCATAAAAAACTCCAAGCACATCAATAAGCATTAAGAAAAAAATGTACAATAGGGATTTCACGTGCCTGTTAGAAACTGTAAAACTAACTACTGTTTAGATTTTTCTTCTACTTTTTCTTTTTGAGAACGAGTGTCTTTTTCACCCTCTTGAATTTGTTCATTTTTAGCAGTTTCGGTGATATCTATTTCATCCTCACTGATACCTTTTTTAAAGCCACGTATGGCTTGGCCCAATGATTTTCCTAAGTTGGGTAATCGGTTGGCACCAAATAGGACAACAACAATTAAAAGTACAATTAAAATTTGCCAAATAGATGGACTCATATATTTCTCCTTAAATGGCGACCAGATGTTACTTTATCTTAGCCTCTGGCTTTCGCCAAGTTTTAGTATTTCTTTTTTTTCTTCTCATTTTTTTTCTTTTAAAAGGGGGATTCTCTAAGCGGGACTGTTCAATAAGTGGTTTAAAAATCTCGTACTGCTTTTTCCAGAAGAATTCCTGCTCACAACTTAGACTATGGTCACGTTGAGCAATTGCCAGTGAAATAGGAAAGGCATCATTTTTTAAGATAGCCATCCGGCGTCTTTCGCCCTTTTTTTCAAAATTCTTAGTTTTTAAGAGAATACTTTGAATTTGCAATGCCTTAGCTAAGGTCACTTGTTCATGATTAAACATACCCAATTCATTTTTCATAAAAGATTTTACTTGAGCTTGCTCAAGTATGGATTTGGCATTTATTGGTTCGGGCAGGTCTTTCATTACAGTGGATTTGAGTACAGCATGGGTGAAGGTCACAAAAAGTTCTAAGGGCAAATCAGCATTAATTGGGTAATCATGGTAATTTTGCATGTAACGGACTAACTCTTTGCGAGAATCATCTGCGAGAAAGGCCTCATCTAGAGTTGGGGCAATACATTTTAAAACACCGAGATCATGACAGTCTAAAAAAGGAAGAAGTGGTTCTTTTAATCGCAAGAACTTTAAAAACTCTTCTCTTCGCCGAGGGAGGGCTGTATCTACAAGGGATTCCGCGGTTTCACAGATGGCCTGGCGTAAATCCTTTTCTAAAGAAAAACGAATTTTATGGGCTAGGCGAATGGCTCTGAGTATTCTTATGGGATCTTCGAGAAGACGCACTTTGGGATCACCAATCATTCGAATGGATCCATCCTCTAAGTCTTTTAAGCCATTGGCATAATCGATGAGATGGTCTTTAATGGGGTCATAGAGCATGGCATTAATTGTAAAATCTCGTCGAAGAGCATCTTCTTCTGGCGTTCCCCAAAAATTATCTCCGATGGGTGCGTCTTCTGCGGGATTCTCTTTTTCTTCTTCGCTCATTTCCCTGCGAAATGTAGATACTTCAAACTGTAATTCATTTCTTTTTACTAAAACCAAGCGGAATCGCCGCCCAATGATATAGGATTGAGGAATAATTCTTTTCACATCTCTTGGGTGAGCATTGGTGGCGATATCATAATCTTTGGGCTGAATTCCCAATAGTAAATCGCGTACACATCCCCCAACGAGATAAGTGGTAAACCCTTTCTTTTGAAGGGACTCTACTATTTTGTAAGCTCTAGGGTCTATCCATTGCGGGCTTAATTTTGGTTTATCTTTTAGGGTCATGGGTTACTTCTCAAATCATAGAAAAACAGTTAAATTCATAACATGTCTATTCTTAATCAATTTCATTATCAAATTCTTGGCTCGGCATCAGCTCCAAAATTAGTTTTTCTTCACGGACTTTTGGGTTCAGGGGCCAATTGGCGCAAAATCACGCCCTCATTTGTTGGGGATTTTGAAATTCTTTTATTAGATCAAAGGGGCCATGGCAGGAGTTTTCAGCCGGCTTTCGGTTACAATCCAGAAGATTATGCTCAGGATCTTAATAACATTTTGCAAGAATTAGGCTGGTCAAAAGTGAATCTTGTTGGACACTCCATGGGTGGACGCAATGCATTAGTTTTTGCCGATCTCTACCCAGAAAAAGTTAGGAAATTGGTCATAGAGGACATAGGTCCTAACAAAAACACTGAATCCAGTGATAAAATAAAGAAATTGATCAATTTAGTGCCAGTTCCATTTGCCAATCGCAATGAGGCGAGAGACTTTTTCCATAGTGAGTTTTTAGAGTTAATTCAAAATCAGCCTCATCCCGAGCTTCTTAGCCAGTATTTTTACAGCAATATATCTGAAAATGCTCAAAAGCAGCTGGATTGGCGCTTTTCTAAACCAGGAGTTTTTGCAACTTTAGACGAGGGACGCATTAAAGAACGTTGGAGTGAGTTGGAACGACTCAATGTGCCCACATTGGTGATTCGAGGCGAAAAATCAGATGAGCTTTCCCCAGATGTTTTTAATCGTATGATGGCTTGCAATTCTTGGGTTCAAGGGGTGGAAATCGAGGATTGTGGCCATTGGGTTCATTCTGAAAAACCAAAGGAATTTATCGAGTTAGTAAGTAAATTTTTGACATCCTAGGCTCAGGTGGTAATTACTCTACTGTGAAATTTGAAGAATTGAAATTGCACCCCAAGATTTTAGCTATTGTTGAAGAATTGGGGTATACAGAATGTACCCAGATCCAAGAAACGGCCATACCTCTATTGCTTGACGGCAAAGATGTTGCGGGCTTATCTCAAACGGGCACCGGAAAAACGGCGGCTTATCTCATCCCACTTATAGAAAGATATTTGCGTTCCCAAGAAAGTGATTTGGATGAGGAATTGCAAAAGCGTACCTATGACAGTTGGAGATCTACTAACTTTTTTTTGATTTTAGTTCCCACTCGTGAATTGGCCGAGCAAGTCTGCGACAATCTCACTCAACTTACTAAAAATATGGATTTTCGATCCATAGCTATTTATGGTGGGATGTCTTATGAACCACAAAAAAAGGCATTAAGTCGCGGGGTTCAAGTTGTAATTGCGACACCTGGTCGATTAATTGATTTATACAAAGAACATGTCATTGATCTCAATCAAGTAAGAGCCATAGTTTTTGATGAAGCAGATCGTATGTTTGATATGGGGTTTAAAGAAGACACTAAATTTCTTTTAAAACGCATTCCTAAGGACAGACAGTTTGTCGTTTTTAGTGCCACATTAAACTTTGATGTTATGAATGTGGCTTATGAATTTGGTTCTAACCCCATAGAACTGAATATATCCAAAGATCAGGCTAAGGCAGAAAATGTTGTAGATGAAGTTTTTCATCTTGGGGAAGATACAAAGGCCCAATATTTATTGAGCTTGTTAAAAAAACATCAGCCCCGTCAGGCCATTATATTTAGCAATTTTAAAAATCAAGTCCAACGCGTAGCTGATTTCCTAACTAAGAACGATGTTCCAGCCATGGGCATTTCTAGTTTGTTAACACAAAGTCAGCGCAATCGTGTAATGGAACAATTTAAGAATACCGAAAACAATCGAAATATACTGGTTGCCACCGACGTGGCCGCGAGAGGTTTAGATGTTAAAGGTGTGGATTTGGTGATCAATTATGAATTGCCAGACGATCCAGAAAACTATGTTCACCGCATTGGTCGCACTGGTCGTGCAGGGGAAAAGGGCTTAGCTTTTAGTTTAGCCTGTGACAGAGATGTAGAAGCTTTGGGGCGCATAGAAAAATTTATGGGTCACGGGATAACTATTGGATGGTTGGACGAAAAAGAGTTAATTGCTGATTACAAAAAAATGTCAGCCCCTGATTATCATCGCCAGCGATCTAATAACGGGAAGCCTCCGCGCAAGGGTGATTTTAGAAATAAAGATAATCGAAATAATAGAAATCAAGATTCTAGAAAAGGGAAACAAGATTATAGCGAAAAGAAAAATATCAGAAACCCATGGAAAGAGGTGCAGCAGCAGCGGGACCTCAAGACAGCTCTAATTTGAAATCCAGTTCTGATACAATAGGAACGGCAGAGGGTTTCCATCGCGACCGCATAATACGCCTACAAGCCAAAAAACATCACAAAGATAAGTTTCAAGCAAAGAAAAGAAGAAAAGAAAACAAACTCTAGAAAGAGCTCTAAAATATCCTCAAGGAAATCATATAAACACCGTCCACAAAACGAAAGGTTTCATCCAGATAACAATCCTTTACGAAGTGGAACAAAACCGGGTGATGCTCTGTCGGTAAACTATTGGCTTCATCCAAAATTATTTCAGTAAGGTATTGCCTATAGTCCAAGGTGTTTCATTTTAGATCCAGTCGAAATTGCGGATGACGGATTGCAGGATTTTAAAGTGACTTGAAGCTTGGTGTCCACGGCAAGACATGACGATGGCTTTTTTGTCTTTTTACAAAACCACTTGCCCATTTGCCTTTGTGTTTTTGAATGTATGAGATCAATCATAAAACCTCGCTTTTGACTGACCTTTACTTTTTTCGTTCCCAGAACCTGAAACCCTAATCGGGGATATACCTTTACCCACTCACGCATGTATTGATTGAGGGTCTTTTTTTTATCCATAGAGTCCATACGAACAGTGATTAAGGGTTGTACACCCTTGAAGCTTTCTGGAGCTTTATAAATTGTGGCTATAAATTTTTGATTTTTAGGAGCTTCTGTATGAATCCAATTGGTTTTTTCGGAAGTGATTTGAAAGCCCAATGGGCTGCGAAAAAGTCCAATTCCTGTTTTTAAAAAATCGGAACTGGAAGTTGCAGGATAAGGTGCGCTGAAAAGTGTGTTTGGTGCTAGCAAGAACAAAAAAATAAATAATAAATTTCTCATGTGCTACAGTTTAGCTGTAGACGCAGGTGAGGGGCAAGACTCAGGAGGATGAAAATTCATCTTGTAAATTTGTTGAGAGCCATTTAAGTTGCTGGAAAAGTAAATTTGCTTGCCATCTGGACTAAAGGTGGGATCTAATTCTGTAGTTGAAAAATACGTGAGTCGTTTTATACATTTGGCACTGAAATCATAAACATAAAGTTCATAATTTTCGTACTCATCTCTATTTGAAGTAAACATTAAATAATTGCCAGAGGGATGCCAGTGTGGAGAAAAAGAAAAATGAATTCCTTCATCCAACTTTTCCATAGATTGGGCTTTGGCATTGCTGATGACAATCTTGGAGTGTAAAAAATCTTCTGCAAATTCCACCCAGGCCAATCGTTGACTGGGGGCATGCAGTTGCGCTTGCAATTGGTGTTGGCCTGAAGCTTTTAGTAAAAATCTTTTCCAACCCTTCTTCTGTTTTGTTACACCAACAAATTAATTTGATTTTAGTTAAATGCAGAGAACAAGTAAGATTTCTTTACCATTGACGACTTGTGAAGTGCCATCAAATTGAGGGGATTGAGTTAAGCGAAGAAATGGAACTTCTCCCCTGAGATCACTTAAATAAATTTCGCTGTTGTTAATTGAAGGAAGGTTTGAATAATTGAAAGGCAGAGTATTCTTTGAAATGTGATTCGAACTGAGATGGCGTTGACCATTAATAAGTTTCTTTTGGCCACTCTTGTCCTCATCAGTGGTGCGCTTTCATAAAGTATGAGTTCTGAGTCTGAAAAATTGGGATGTGTCAATTGCCATCCTGATACGTGACGCGTTTTTCTTTTGGTTTGTGAAATCATATAAGTAAATCCTTGCGAGTGTTTATGTTTTGTACGCTGGCTGTGATATATAGAGTACTGTAATTGATCAGGGACAAATTGGGGTATGATTCTCACCTCCTTGGTAATTGGAAAAGGAAGGTGTTTTTGAATAAATCCTTCTGGAGCTTTAGGATGGGGTTTAGTTAAAGTCACACTGGGGTTTTTGAAAGTGTTTGCTTGACTGTTAAGAAAAATGAAAGTAGATATATTTCTTTTAAAAAGGAGAACGATAAGAAATAGTCTATCACAGAATCGTGCTGCGTTTTTGTAATAAGGAAGATTATCATTTTAGAATATCGTCTGGGGTGAGATACTTCACTTCTTAAAATGAGACGGTAGGGAAGACAGGGGAGTCACTTAATATAAATTTCGTATTATAATGTTGTGTTTGGTGAGTACTTTTTAGGGGCCAAGGTTTACGAGCACTTCCAGGAAAAGCCACTGCCTTTAAAAAGGGCAAATAATTATTTTCTATTAAAGCACTTTGCTATTTTTACTATGGATATAAACTTCCCAAAGCCAGATCTCTTTGGCTCGTTTAGGTTTTTTAAATGGAAGTTCTTGTACATTCTGATTTTTGCGAGCTAGACAATGGCTAGCCACTGGACAAAGGTGGCAAAAAGGATTTTGTGGCCGACAGAGGCTTGCACCCAATTCCATCATGGCTTGATTGAGTATCGAAGGTTTTCCATTTTTAACTATGGAATCGGCTAAGTCTTGTAGTTTTTGTCGTTCTGCATTTTTCCACCATTCTATTTTTAAGCTGTGGTAGCGAGTCAAAATTCGAATTACATTGCCATCGAGAACTCCAACAGCTTCTTCAAAAGCAAGACTGCTAATTGCACGAGAAGTATAGGGACCAATGCCAGGTAATTGAATGAGTTCCGACCATGTTTTTGGAAAGTGAGTTCCCTTTGCTAATATTTGTGCACATTTGTGTAAGTTTCTAGCACGACTGTAATACCCTAATCCAGACCAAGCTGACAGGACTTCGGTCAGGGGAGCTTTTGCCAAAATCTGAACAGTTGGAAAAAGTCTCATAAATTTTTCATAATAGGGAAGTACACCCACCGAAGTGGTTTGCTGTAACATAGTTTCAGATATCCAAATGGGATAGGGCTTCTTATATTGTCGCCAAGGAAGTTGACGATAATTTTGTTCATACCATCCAGAGAGTTTTACGATATCCGAATTCTTCATAAAATTTTCCCATTTGTGACAGAGAACAGTCTCTATCAGAAACTCCAATAAGACAAAAGTCTTTGTTGTCTTGCGGTAACATCCCTTTTAAAATATCTCTATGAAATTGAGTTTGTTGTCTATTCTATTATTTTTTTCTTTTGAAGTATTGGCTTATAGTAAAAAGAGTCAATGCAGTATAACAGAACTGTCTTTAAAGAACTGTCCCTTAAATATATATAATTATCGATTGCACTTTCTAAATGATAAAATCCTAATTCATGATGGTGTTTGGCGCACTATAGAAAAAATGCCTTTGGTGGGAGAAAAAACAGATTGGGAAAAAATTAAAATTAACAAAATTGGCAATAAAGTTTATGTGGAATTTTATATATGGACAGAACCTTTTGGTGAAACTGAAGTTCAAAGCTTAATGTGGTTTATTCATATTATTGATAACAACAAAATGACACAGCTTGCTGTAAATGTGGTTCAAAAACGCAATAGAGATTTCGATAGCTCCACAAAATCTTACAAATTTGATAAAGCGATCGCCCATCAACTATTAGATAAAAAGAATGAGGCCTATTTAGTTATAAAAGGAAAAGAAAAGAAGTTTTAAAAGCTTTAAAATGACTTTTAAAGTCTGTGTTATGAAAAGTATAAGTTGTTTCCGATTTTTTTAATGAAATAATTAAGTCGAGATTGATTGAAATTGCAAGCTTACAGATTACAGGAGGTTCCTATGAAGAAAATATTATTAGTGGCTATGCCATTACTGCTGATGAGTTTTACTGCTCAAGCCTATGAAATGGGTTTAACCGGCGGTGTAGTAACAACAGCATTAGATGAAAGTAATAGTAAACCCGAATTGGATGGCAAAGCGGGATATCAGTTGGGAGTCTTAGGATTTATTGATGTCGTTGAAGATAGTTTTTTTCGTACAGGAGCTATAGTTTCCAATAGAAAATTTGATGCTGATTTAACCGCCACAGTGTCTCTAGATGCAGAGTTAATGAGTTTGGAAGTTCCAATTACATATTTAATGATGTTCAGTGACTATGCGGGTCTTTTTGGTGGATTAAAATTGGGACTTAATTTGAGTGATAAGTGCAGTGTCTCGGATGCTTCATTCAAATGTGACATGGACCCAGAATCTATATTTTATGCTGCCAATGTGGGTGGACATTTTCGCTTCGTTCCCGATTTTGGCATTGAAGTAGAATATAATTTAGGTCTAAGTGATATGGCTAAAGATTATAAACTCAAAAATAGTTTAGGTGTTGGCATTTTCTATTTGTTCTAAATACTACAACTAGAAATGGCTTCTTATATTTGAAAAAGCTTGCTTAAGGTTGCTGCGATTGTTCGCGGCACCTTGGGCAAAATCCGGGCGACCACCGCCTTTTCCACCTAAATCCTTAGCTACTTGTTTTAAAATCTCGCCGGCCTTATAGGGGCCTACCAAATTTTTAGATACTGAAACCACAATGGGATGGGAACTTTCCCCCTCACCGACAACGATCACCACACCGGATTGGATTTTATCTCGGATTTTATCTGTGAGTTCACTTAAAACCTTAGGATCATCCACGGGAATGTCTGCCGTAACTAATTTGGCCTTAAAACCTTGATGAACAAAATCTTTGGCATTAGCAATCAAAAGATCAATATTAATTTGGCGACCTTTGGTCTCTTGCAATTCTTTAGTGAGATTCTTAATGTCTTCACGTTGATTGTCGATAAAATCGGAAATGGTCTTTTGTTCTTCAAAAAGATAATTTTCCCAATTTCCTTTAAAGCCCACTTTTTCACGAGCGACTTGGTTCTCTCTTGTGTTCTTTAGAAGAAATTGGATCGCACGTTGGCCAGTGATGGCTTCGATTCGTCTTACTCCGGCACTCACTCCAGCTTCGCTGACTATTTTTAGGGTGCGAATATAAGAAGTGTTTTTAACATGAGTTCCACCACAGAGTTCTTTTGAAAAATCTCCCATGCTAATTACACGCACTTCGTCTGCATATTTTTCACCAAAAAGAGCCATGGCTCCCTCTTCAAGAGCTTGTTTATGTGTCATGACTGTGGATTGCACATCCTCACTTTCTTCGATTTCACTGTTGACTAGACTTTCGATTTCAAAAATTTGCTCGACACTTAAAGGTTGGTTGTGAGTAAAGTCAAATCGCAGTCGTTCTGGCTCTACAAGGGAACCAGCTTGGTTAACATGATCACCCAAAACTTTTTTAAGAGCTGCGTGCAATAAATGGGTAGCCGAGTGATTGTTTGCAGAATCTTGTCGTGATTTTTTGTCCACCCTAAGGGCTACAGATTCATTGAGTTTAATTTCCCCAGAAGTCACTTTAATGTGGTGTAAAAAAACATCGTGATTTTTTGTGCAATCTAAAACTTCGGCATAGCCACTGGCTGTTTCTAAATTGCCAGTGTCTCCCACTTGACCACCGCTTTCGGCATAAAAACATGTGGGATCGCAAACTAAAACACCCAGATCTCCCTCTTTAAGTGTGTTCACAACATGATTGTCTTTAGCCAACCATAAAACTTTTCCCTGCTCGTGCAGTCGATCAAATCCGGAAAAGGCAGTGGCACCTTTCTCGTTAAATAGCTTATGACTTTCCTTTATTAAAAATGCGGCATCCGAGGAAAGGGCTTTGCCCTTCCATGAGGCTTTGGCAATTTCCTTAGCTCTTTGCATATGTTTTTCAAAATCGCCTTCATTAACTTGAAGTCCGTTCTCTCGAGCAATCAAATGTGTGAGGTCAAGGGGGAAACCAAAAGTGTCGTAGAGTTTAAATGCAAAATCACCTGAAATAATTTTTTGTTGTTTTTTCTGTAACTTGCTAATCTCAACTTGTAGAATCTCTGTGCCCTGATCCAAAGTTTTAAGGAATCTTTTTTCTTCATCAAAAGAAGTTTGTTCAATTAAACTTTTCTGTTGTTTGAGTTCGGTGTAGTGATCTCCCATGAGAGCAATAACTTCACTAACAGCTGTTGGTAGTAGCGATGCCTCTTCAGAAAGATTTCTACCATAGCGGATGGCTCGTCTCATTATTCGTCTAAGAACATAACCTCGGCCTTCATTGCTGGGTAAAACCCCATCACCAATAAGAAAAGCTGTAGCTCGAGCATGGTCTGCCAAAACGCGATAGGCAATATTGTCCATTTCAATTTTTTTTAATTCGGAAGGAGAAAGCTTTCGAGTGTCATAAATGTATTGTCCACGGCAAGATCTACCCAACTTGTCGAGAATTTGGCGAAAAGCATCTGTGTGGTAATTGCTGAGTTCCCCTTGCATTACAGCCGCGAGCCTTTCTAATCCCATTCCCGTATCGATAGATGGATTGGGGAGTAAAGCCTTTTGACCTGTTTCCCTTTCATTGAATTGCATAAAAACCAAATTCCAAATTTCAATAAAGCGATCTCCTTCGCCACCCATTACATTTTGCTTTGGATCTCCCCCGACATCGGGACCTAGATCATAAAATATTTCCGAACATGGCCCACAAGGTCCGGAGGCACCCATGCGCCAAAAATTGTCTTTCTCGCCAAAGCGATAAATGCGATCTTTAGGTACGCCTTCTTGCTTATGCCAAATTTCAGCGGCCTCATCATCGTTTTCAAAAACAGTTACATAAAGGCGGTCTTTAGGTAGAGCTAACTCTTTAGTTAAAAATTCCCAAGCTAAGTGAATGGCCTCTTTTTTAAAATAATCACCAAAGGAAAAGTTCCCTAACATTTCGAAAAAGGTGTGATGGCGTGCCGTAAAGCCCACATTTTCCAAATCGTTATGCTTCCCACCGGCACGAACGCATTTTTGCGAAGTCACAGCACGGTTGTATTCGCGGTTTTCCAATCCTAGAAAAACATTTTTAAATTGGTTCATCCCCGCATTGGTAAAAAGTAATGTCGGGTCGTTTTCGGGTATCAAAGAGGAGCTGGGAACAATGGCATGACTGTGATCTGCGAAATATTGGATAAATTTATTGCGAAGGTTATTTAGTTTCATTAAGCACTTTCTTTATAGTTGAGAGAGTAAAACCACGACTTTGTAAGAATCGAATGGGCTTGTGTTTCTGTTCATATGTAAAATTTTGCCAATTGGCAAAGCGATTGTCTAACAAAGATAAACATTTCTCAAACTCTTTAGACTCGTCCATGGGCGTGGTCGGTAATTCTAAGTTTTTGAGGTAGTTTTGAATATAAAGGAAACCTTTGTGTTTACGATGTAGAGTTTGAGTTACACTTTCTGATAATTCCTCTGGGCTTTTTAGCCATCCCTTTTCTGTGGCCAGCCCCAGGGCTTGATTTATTGTACTTTCTTCGAATTTTCCTCGCAATTTTTTGCGCAATTCTATAGGTGCATGATCTCTTTGGGCTAAGTATGTGGCGAGTTTGTCCAAAGCTACATAGATATTATCTTCTAGTTGCATGTACTATTGATGTCATAAATTTTACAGAGCTTCAAGATTTCTTCAATTTTTTTTTGGGAATGGGTGGTGTTCCATTGGTTTCTATCTCCACCTCGCTCAATTCATCCCAGGAATTGGATACCTTTTTTTGATATTTGATATCTTTGCGCCATTGGTCTCTCTCATTACTTTCATAATGACTGATGCCACCAAAGCGAATGGCAAAATCTTCATTGTTGTCCGTTAAGCGCATGGCTTCATCGTAATTGATGACTTCCTTTGATACTAAATCGAAAAGACTTTGATCAAAAGTTTGCATGCTAAAAGAAATATGTCCTTCTTCAATGGCCGCAGAAATGTCCTTAGTTCGATCAGGATTTTCAATCATTTCACGAATTCTAGAATTATTAATCATAACTTCAACAGCAGGTACAAAACCTTTTCCATCTGCTCTTTGTGCTAATCTTTGACTAACGATAGCTCTTAAAACAGAACCCAACTGTAGACGAACTTGCTTTTGTTGAAGTTCAGAAAATACGGAAAGTATTCTATTTATGGATTCAGCACAATCTAGTGTGTGAAGAGTGGAAAAAACCAAATGTCCAGTTTCAGCAGCAGTTAAGGCCGTTTCAATGGTTTCTCGATCGCGCATTTCGCCGATAAAAATTACATCCGGATCTTGGCGCAGTGAAGAGCGCAATGCTGTTGGAAAATCTAGAGCATCAACGCCCAATTCACGCTGAGTTATGATACTTTTACGGTCGCGTATTAAAAATTCAATAGGATCTTCTATGGTTAAAATATGACGATTTTTATTTTTGTTAATATAGTCAATCAAGGCAGCAATGGTAGAGGATTTACCTGAGCCAGTGGCTCCTGTGAGAAGTACGAGTCCTCTTTCAAATTTAGCAATCCGGTAAATCACATCCGGCAAGCCTAAGTTTTCCAATTGCGGGACATCATAGGGGATATTTCGAATCACGATACGAGAGGTTCCACGTTGACGAAAAATATTGAAGCGAAATCGACCTAAACCTTTAATTCCGTAACCTAAATCTGCCTCTTTTTTAATTTTGAAATCTTCATATTGTTTTGGACTGAGTAAATTGCGAATCATATCTTCGATCATCTCTCCGGTAAAAATGGGAAGATGGGAGTCAATGGGACGCAATTTTCCATGGCGACGCATCACAGGAACAATGCCGGCTTTTATGTGTACATCGCTGGCTTCTTTTTTAAATGCCATTCTAAGTAAATCGTTTAATTCTATTTTCATAATGCTTGTATAAGTTATCGGAAGTTCAACATTGAAAACTTAGTTAAATTCTAGCTGACACAAGACCATGGTCGTGGGAAAAAGAGTAATGAAAACGATTCGATTTATTGCGACTTGGGGCTATGTGGGTTTAAGTCCAAAAGCTCCAGGTACGATAGGAACACTGGCCACTTTGCCATTAGCTTATTTACTGATGGCTTGGGGAGCTTATCCCCATATGGTAGTGACTTTTCTTTTAACTATTTTTGCTATTTTTATATGTGTTTCTTATGAAAACTTTTATCAGACACATGACTCCAAGGAAATTGTAATAGATGAAGTTGTGGGCTTTTTAATTACCATGGCTTGGTTACCTTTGACTTGGCAGAGTTTTGTTTTGGGTTTTATATTTTTCCGATTTTTTGACATATTAAAACCCTTTCCCATAGGGTGGTTAGATAAAAATTTAAAAGGTGGTTTTGGTGTTGTTGCCGATGACATTGCCGCGGGCATTATTAGTAATATTTTGTTGCAGTGGATTTATAATCAAACGGCATGGTTAGGAGAGTCTCTTGTCTTGTGAACAATCAACCAAAGACCTAATACTTTTTATTCATAATTGGTTTATTGCAAATCGTAAAACTCTAGGTTTTGCTGAAAGTTGTACGGGAGGCTTGCTTTCCTCTCTCCTCACGCAACAAGCGGGTGCATCTAAATATTTTATGGGCGCTGTAGTGAGTTATTCTGGAAAAATCAAAGAAAGTTTGCTCAAAGTGCCTGCTCCAATAATGAAAAATTTTGGGGAGGTTAGCCTACCTGTGGCCAAGCTTATGGCGCAGGGTGCGAGACAAGCACTTCAATGCGATTGGTCAATTGCCATAACCGGAATAGCGGGTCCTGGTGGCGGATCTGTGGAAAAGCCAGTAGGCACTCTATGTTTTGCCGTGTGTGGTCCCGATTTTGAATATGTGGAGCAGCAACTCATAGAAGGTTCGGAGCGGAGAATAATTCAACAGCGATCCGCGGAACAGGCTTTGAAACTGCTGAAAATGGCGTTACAGTCATAACCACTAACAAGGAGAAAATATGGCAGCAACAAACAATACTGATAAATCCCGTGCTTTAGATTTAGCTTTGGCAAATATCGAAAAGCAATTCGGGAAGGGCTCAATCATGAAGATGGGAGGAGAGAGTCTTTATGAAAATGTTCCTGTTTTTGGTACAGGTGCATTGAGCTTGGACATTGCTTTGGGCATTGGTGGCTTGCCGAAAGGTCGCATTGTGGAAATTTACGGACCAGAGAGTTCGGGAAAAACCACACTCGCTCTTTCAGTGATGGCACAGGCACAGAAGCAAGGAGCAACAGTGGCTTTTGTTGATGCTGAGCACGCTCTTGATGTGAACTACGCTCGTAAACTAGGTGTTAAAGTGAACGAGATGTTAGTGTCACAGCCCGATACGGGAGAGCAAGCTTTAGAAATTACTGAAACATTAGTGCGCTCGGCAGCGGTTGACGTTTTGGTAGTGGACTCCGTGGCCGCACTTACACCTCGAGCAGAAATTGAAGGTGATATGGGCGACAGTCATATGGGTTTGCAAGCGCGATTGATGTCGCAAGCTTTGCGCAAACTCACAGCTGTAATTAACCGTAGCAACACGCTAGTTATTTTCATCAATCAAATTCGGATGAAAATTGGTGTGATGTTCGGCAACCCTGAAACCACAACGGGTGGTAATGCTTTAAAGTTTTACTCCTCTGTGCGTTTAGATGTTCGCCGTATTGGTGCGATCAAAAAGGGCGAAGACGTCGTTGGCAATCGTACTGCGGTAAAGGTGGTCAAAAACAAAATGGCCCCACCTTTCGCTAAAGTCGAATTCGACCTTATGTACGGTGAAGGTATTTCGGAAGAAGGCGATATTTTAGACCTCGCTGTGAAAAAGGAATTTGTGGAAAAGTCCGGCGCTTGGTTTAGTATCGACGGCGAGCGAATGGGCCAAGGGCGCGATGCTGCAAAACAATTTTTAAAGGAAAATGCTCCTTTAAAAAATGAATTGCGTGCACGTTTGTTAAAAGCCTATGGCATTGGTCAACCTGGTGGCGTAGCTCCACAAGCCGCCGATGAAATTGCCAGCAAAGCCATGGCCAAATCAGATTTTTCTGAAGATCATGACGGGATTGTGGAGGAAGAGTCCTCTAGCAAGAGTGCAAAAAAATCCTCAGGAAAGTCTACAGCGAAAAAAAAGTAATTCGCTAAATTTTATTTTGGGTGTGAAGGCCTGGTAAAAAACCAGGCCTTTTTTATATAGAAGACACGTCACTTTCATTACACCCTGATTTGCAGTTGAAGTTATTATATTTTGCACTAAAGCTTACACTCTCGCTGTCTGCAACGGGATAAATATCCGATTGTTTACAACGAATTATTATTGATTTTGAATTTGATGAACTCCGTTCAACATTTGCCCTGGCGAATATTTTACTTTAACAGTTCCATGACTGCCTGAGATATTTTAAAATGTTGTGGATTAGTTATCCAGCGACAACCTTTTCGGTTTTTTTATCTTCTACAATAATGCCATCCTTGTAAGCAACCCCATTTAATAGCTTTGTAAACTCTTTAACCCCACATAATCTTAGCCAGTGGCTTTCACATTGTTTTAACAACTTAAAAGTCATGGCCGTAGCAGAGTTAATACTGCCGGCACCCTTAGTTGATTTTAAACGACTCTTTACTCCAGCAAATGATGACTCTATAGGGTTACTAGTTCTTATGCTACGCCAGTGTGCTGCTGGGAAATCAAAAAAATTATTTAATTCATTCCAGTTTTTAGTTAAACAAGTAACCATCTTTGGATATTTATTTTCATAAGCTTTTGAAAAATTATTTTTTATTTTAGTCGCTGTTTCTTTATCTGGTGCCCGCATCATTTCATGTAACTGTGATTTAATTGCTGGCTGAAGTTTTTTAGGACACTTATCTAATACATTGGCTATCTTATGTACCCAGCAACGCTGGTGTTTTGTTTTTTTAAATTCTTCTAAACTTTCAAGGGCTGACCAAAATCCTAAAGCCCCATCTGCTATAGCCAATAGAGGACAGTTTAAACCCCTGGCTATTAAAGACCTTAATACAACTAACCAGGACTCCTTAGACTCCCTGTAACCGGCTTCTACAGCTAATAATTTCTTTTCACCATCTTGAGTTACACCCATGATTACCAACAAGTTTAAACGCTTGTCTTCTCCGATTCGAATAGATACATTGACCCCATCAGCCCAGAGGTAAACAAACTCATCTGTGATTTTACTTTTTTTCCATACCTGATACTCCTCCTCCCAGCGTCTTTTTAATTTACTAATACTTCCTGCTGAAAGGCCTTGAGAAAAATGATCCTTTAATATTTTATCAAATTTATTTGTTGAAACACCTGATAAGTAAAGTGCGGGAATTAAACTCTCTATTTTGGGGGACCGTCTTATATAAGCTGGTAATAAATTAGAGGAAAACTTAAAGCCATCACGTTTGTCATTTACTCTAGGGGTCTTGATTTCAATAGCACCAGCAGCTGTAGTGATTTTCCTAGACTTGCTGCTTCCATTTTTTACTACTAATCGGTGCCCAGAATCATCAATAAGGCTTTGATGATTATTAATATACTCCTCAACTTCCAGCTGTAAAGCTTGTTGGAGCATCTTTTTGGCCCCTTCTTTAACTACATCATCTAAGTTGATTGATTCGGATTTTTCGGTTACTATTTTTAGCATAGCGGCTCTCCTTTTGCTCATTTAATGAGCGGTTTTTAGTGAAACCTTAGGTTATGCCGCTATATTTTCTTTTTCAAATCCACAACATTCTGCAATATCTCTGACTGCCTAAGTCAGAAAAACTAAATGCTGTCTCGTTGCCCTCAGAATCTCTAATCAACTGTGGATTTGTAATAAGTGATTCAAATGGTCTTAAGACTTGGGAACCAATTCTGACCTCAGTTGTCACAAATAAAAGATGAAGGTCATCTGAGTTAAAATCAGAAGATGCATAAGAAAAAGAAATGTTTTGTAAGTCATCTCCAGGTCGATAGCTAACAACCTCTTTCCACTGAGGTTCAAAGTAAACATGCGGTTGACCATAAATCTGAATATAAGAAGCCGATCTAATATAATTTAATGCAGGAAACAAGCTTGAATAAATAGTTATTTTTGATGGCAGAACAATGCCGTCTACTTTAAGGTACTTGATAACATTTGAAAAAATTTGCACAATTGGCTCTGCAGTCAAACCAGAGTGCATTGTTTCGGAGACAATCAAGTCAAATTCCTTGGCGGACTTAAATTTAGTAGCATCTTCATTTATAATTTGAATTTGCCTATCTAGGCCTAAGGCCTCGACAAGCTTCTTCGATATTAAAAAAGATGTGGGGTTAAGTTCAATTGCTGTTACATGAACTTTTTTTGAGAGTAGCGCGGCAAATATTGCTAATATTGGTATTGCACCTGAGCCAGCATCCAATACTTCTATTTTAGATAAACCTTTCATCTTTATTATATCTATTGCTTCGGACAGTCCAATTAAGAATTTTTTTGTACGAATCCTGTCTCGAAGGCACCGAATGCTCTCCATCACCGATAAAGCTCCTTTGGGCGTGGCATTTGTGACTGTCTTGGGTAGTTCTGCAAGGCTCAAGAAATAATTTTCTAACTCATAAATATCTGCAGAGAATCGACCCTGAATTGCCTTTTGGGGAATAATAATCACATTATCTGGCACAGACTCCAGCCAATCTAAAAGAAATTTTCTAGGTGTTTTGTTCCAAGCTCCAACAGCTCGGAGTTTTAAAGCAGCTTCGTAAATAACAGAAAACTCGTTTATAGTTACCCTGTTAGATGACAGAGTATGTTTTACTGTGACTGATTCAGCATGATGCAATTCCCTTTCTTTTTCTCTTTTGTAATCTTCGACTCTAATTAAGCGTAACTCTTCTTCCTCTGCTGGAGACATGGAAGCCATCCCTAGAGTTGACAAATATTCTTTTTGTAGAAGTACAGCAGCTCTGGGGTTATTGGAGTAAACAAAAAGACCTCTTACTTCACCTTCCTCATATGGAGACAAACCTTGTGTCTTTTGCTTATTATACAGCTCTACCTTTCGCTTATAGGGGTTTATTGGAAAAGGGTAGTTACCCTTAGCCGAAGCAAATTGAACTTCAAAATTCGACATGTCAGCGGTCTTTCCGACATGTTCTTTCATAAGCTTGTCGGATGGCTCAATTGAAGCAGATTCATAGTCAGCTGAAAGGGCTGTTCCACATGTAAATGATTCTACACTCGTTGCCCAAATAGGCTCACTAGTGGCCAGAATGTTGACAGTTAGAGCTATGGTTATGAACCTTATCATTATGACTCCTTGATATATCTTTCAAGCATTTCAAATCCCATACCAAAAATCGTGAAGGTTCCCGGTTAAATTTTTATTCAAAATCTGGAGGAAGCTACGCAAGTTAAAAAGTATTCTTTGTTCCATAAGCTTAAGGTGGCCTGTTCTCTGGCTTTTAAAAAAGGCGATACATCTTTTATTGCCTCATCAAAGTTTATTTGATTAATTTTTATAATTAACAATTTTTGCAAATCATCTTTTGTAAAATTCTTGTTTTTAGGCCAATCCTCACTCTGTATTAAGCGTTCTCTTAAATGTTTTAAATTGGGTTGGACACCTTTTCCGATGTACCACAACAAATCATAGAAATCTCTACCCTTAACACGAGTTTTCCATTTCCGTGCAAGAACGGCATGGAGCTTTCCTGCAAACAAACTTTCTAAGGTCATAGTTTTTACTTGAAAGGGTATGGGTTTTAATAAATTTTTCATATTTACATCAAAATTTAAGGGAGGGTTTACGTCGATTTCAATTTTTATTTTTAATTGTTCATTGCCCTGTACTTGATTGATAATATTAGTTGGAACACTGGCATTTAAAAACTGAGTAATTGTTTCTCCCTTAATTATGGCACTTTTAATCTGTGATTCGTTTTTTTTGAACTTTTTGTTTGTTATGATATCAAATCCAAAAGAATTTAATTCTTCTTCAATGGCTTTCAGATGTGGTTCTAAATTAAATCTCAAATTTTTTTTTAACAATGAAAAATCTAAGTCTTCAGAAAAACGATTGAGTCCATATAAAATTCTTAAAGCAGTACCACCATAAAAAGCTGCATACTCATAGAACTTAGATCGCCAAAGTCCCAAAAGAGCAATCTCTTGAACAATTTCTCTTAGTGCATTTTGGTATTCTATTTTAGTTTTACACTGGTATTCCTCAAGCATACTAAGAATGACTTCATCCATTGTTTTCCTCTTGTTTTTCTATATATATTAAAAAATCTTGACACAAAGGGTGACTATAAAATTTTAGAATTTTTCTTAATCTTTGTATTTTAACTAATTCACACAGTCTTTGTTCATCGATTCTCAAATCATTAATAACATCTGTGAATGAAAATTTACTTTTTTCAGAATCTAAAGTTAATGTCATATAGTCGATCATGGCTTTTTCAGCGGTTGCAATCAAAAATTTTTCTCCATTTTTTTGATTAAGCAAAATGATTCCTTGTGTGTATTTGGAAATATTTAAGTAACGATAATGGAACTGACCCAAAGGTGTATTGAATTTTTTATTTCGTTTAGACGTTACACTTTGCATTTCCTCGACCCTCTCTGGAATTATCCCCCATAGGGATAGGGCAGATTCAAAAGAAATATAAGAGGGACCATAAATTAAGTTGGCCAGTGTATAGGGGTTATATGCAGCTATTTTGTCAGGAGCAAAAACATAAAGACCTTTCTTTACTCTAATTATTATTTTTTTCTTTAAGAGCTCATTTATTTTTTGTAAGGGCGCCCTATAATCGCTCAAAGCTACACATAGACTTTGATAGCTAAAGATCTCTTTGTCTATTATTTCTCTGAGTTCACTTTTATTCAAATAGTCTCCAGTATATTAGAATAAATCTAATATACTGGAGACTATTGTTTAAAACAAGACCAGTATATTAGAATAAATCTAATATACTGGTTTAAATATGTTAAATAACACTAAAGTAGAGTTTTATATAATTATCTTCGTTTAATATTAATTTCACATGTTTAAGTCTTTAAACTTTTGTCCTGAATCTATGCGAGTCACCTTATAACCGTTCTTTTCAAACAGGGATAATAAACCTCTTGGGTGAGCGTAACCCAAATGTTTGAACCCAAAAACGGCAAAAAAACCTTGCAAGTGAAGTGCGTTTAGTTTTTTAAACCAAGCTTCATTTCTTAGAAGAACAGATTCTATTTCATTGTCCGATCCTGATAAGCTTTCCTCACCCATGCGATAAAGCTCAGCGGCCTGATAAAAATGTGACTTCAATATTTTTGCAGCACTTTTGGGTGGTAACTCTTCAATGTACAATCTTAAATTATTTATACTGCAATTGTAGATTTCATCTAGTGATTGCTCCACAAGTTCTGAATCTGAATCTAAAAAGAAAAGTGATTTCTTATTTTTTTAGCTAGCATTTGGAATTGTGCATCTAGCATATTAATAACAAAAATTATTGTTTTGTAATATTCTCCCACTGAAAGCAGATAGGGCAGAGTTCACCAAAGTGGCATCAACAATTTTAGAAGAAACGCCCTTGCTAAAAAAAAGCCTCACGAATGTTCATAGAAGTATTTCTGTTCGCTGTTCTGTCCATTATCTGGTGCTGTAGGCCTCGAAGATGTCTCGTTCAGAGGCTAAAATTTTTGTTAAAGCAGCAGCCTTTACATAGTAAGGCAATTTGACATTTTCTACTGCCATATGTAAGCTAACAAACAAAAATGAAATTTTGCCCATCCTTCAGTGCATACGTTAGGCTTACTTTTTTTTAGTGGGCTTCAAATTTGTCACCAAAGGATGTAAATGTATTAAGAATAAGAACTGTAATAACAGCTAATTTGTAGATAAATCTCATAGCAATTCATAGTTGCAAATAAAAGACCAATGCCGTCCCTTTTGAAGTCTGCTGGTGGACCTAATTTTTAGATAGAAGATACTCAACTGCTGTTTGCCTCTTGCGATTGTCTATACTTTTAATTTCCAAGGCCAAGGCCTTACGGCTACCAACAAATACCACTAGTTTCTTGGCTCTAGTCAAACCAGTATAAATAAGATTTCTAAATAGCATTTTAAAGTGTTGTGTAGATACGGGAATTATTACTGCTTCAAACTCACTACCCTGAGATTTATGAATGGTAATAGCATAAGCTAAATTTAATTCTGTTAAATCTTCCTTCTTATAAATTACTATTCTATTTTGACCGCCAAAACTAACTTCGGAACTATAGTCTTCTGGATCAATTTTTACAATTGTTCCGATATCACCATTGAAAACGTTAAGATCATAATTATTTCTTGTTTGAATGACTCTATCCTTGACTCGAAACATTCGGTCACCAATTTTGATTTGTATATTGCCCTCTTTAATAGGATTTACTTTTTCTTGGATTAAATTATTTAGGATGACTGTACCCAGGCTTCCTCGGACTTGAGGCGTAAGGATTTGAATCTCACATTTTTTACCTAATTTCTTCTTTATTGAATGGGTGTACAATCTAAGTATAGAATCAGAGGCGGTGAGCCCATAGTTAAGAGAAGACCAAGGGTGGATTTGTTTTAAAACTTCTTTTAGATTATCAATTTGGGTTGAAGTTTTCGCTAACTGCTCTAAGTTTACATGTTTGAATTTTTCAGGAATTGTAAATATTGGGGCATTAATATTTTCACTATCCTCAACTTTTGGTATAAAAAGTTCTTCAATTTGAATTTCTCCATCTATTTTATTCATCTGACCAGTGAGGTTTTCCCCAGTTTGTAAGTAATGTGATTGCCCATCCTCTAAAGTCTGTGAAATTACTTTTTTTGCACGACTGATAAATTTTAACTGTTCCTGGGTAGCCTCTTCTGAGTCTATAAATATACAATCAACGGGTTTATTCCAAACATTAGGCTCAGCTAACGGAGATGTTATTCTAGGTATGGCTCCTTTATTTATTTGATGGGCATATTTAATAATTAATGATTCTTGAGCTTGTCTGAAAACCTTAGTGAGCCTGAAATGAGGAACCGTTGGACACAATAACAAATCATGGAGAACAGCTCCTGCACCTACAGAAGGAAGTTGGTCCGGATCACCAATAAAGAGTATTTGGCAGTCATCTGAAGTCGCTTTTAGTAGTGAAGCTGCCAAACTGATATCAAGCATTGAGCATTCGTCTACGATTAGAAAATTGGCTTTAAGAGGCTCTTCTTCTCCTTTTTTAAAACCACCCTTCTGGGGCTCCCATTCTAGAAGTCGGTGAATAGTTTTTGCTTCTTTTCCAATAACTTCCGTCATTCTTTGTGCGGCTCTTCCTGTTGGAGCAGCTAAAACTATTTTTTTATTCATAGCTTGTAGAAGCTTAACAAGTACCTTTGTGGTTGTAGTTTTACCACAGCCAGGACCACCAGTTAGGATAGAAAAAGAATTCTGTACAATGTTTATTATACTTTTTCCTTGTTCATCACTTAATGAAATATCAAATTTGTCGCAATACCTTTTTATCCAATTCTCAGTTCTATTCACATCAATTAAAATTGGCTTTTTGATAATTTGTTGTATTTTCTTAACAACGTAATCTTCATCCCAGTACAGAGTTTTTGAGTAGAAACAGTCAACAATATCATCGTCTTTAAGTAAACAGCGTTTCATTATTTCATTTGCAACCAGAAGAGATTCTAGAGAATGGGTGATCAGTCCCTCTTCTTGTAACTCTAACAGCTCTAGTGTGCCTTTAAGAATCTGATCTTTTATTAAGTAACAGTGACCTTCATCACGGCTACTTGCAAGAATATGCTTTATGCCGGCCTGAACTCGCTCTTCACCATCCTTTTTAAAGCCCATACTAAGTGCTATTCGATCGGCAGAGAAAAACCCAATACCATAAATGTCTTTTGCTAAGCAGTAAGGGTTTTCAGAAACAAGCTCAATGGCTTTATCTCCATACTTTTTAAATATTTTTACAGCAAAAAGTGTACTAACTCCATGTGATTGTAAGAACATCATAACATTTCGGATAGACTTATGCTCCTCCCAAGATGACTTAATTATAGATAATTTTTTTTCAGCAATACTTGGAACTCCAAGAAGCTCATGAATAGAGTCTTCAAAGACTTCGAGTGTTCTATCACCGAAATACTTAACTATTTTTTTAGCGGTCTTTGGCCCAACACCCTTAATGAGACCAGACCCTAGATATTTTTCTAATGCAGCAGCAGACGCAGGTTTTCGTTCAATAACTTTAATCGCCTTAAACTGATCGCCAAATTTTTGGTGAACAGTCCAATTGCCATGAAACTCCATGCTGGCTCCGGCAAATACCTTAGCCTGATGAATTAAAACTGTCACTAGCTTGGCGGGATCATTAAAAGGCGTAACTTTAAGAACGGACCATCCCGTTTCAACACTATGAAAGGTGACTCTCTCCACAACTCCTGTAAGTTTCTCTTGTTGCACAAAAGTTGACATTATTACCTAATATATTACCGTTATTAGTACTGTAGTTCGTTTTCTTCTTGTGCCTGAATTTGCTCCCAGGACAAGCCGTCGATTATGTTATCTATTAACATTCTTGCGCCCTGATTATCGTTAGGGTTTAGCCATATCATCTTTGTAAATATTGATAAGGCATCGGTGGGATTCCTTTGTCTATAAAAACACAGCCCTAAACCATTAAGGCAACGGAAGAAAGGGCGATTATCTATTAATCCCCAGGGAAATACATCATTGATTTTGTTTCCAATTGATTTAAGTCCAATTGCGACTCCAGTTTTATAAAAATTCTTTGCAGTATTCAGTTCATGAGGCTCACCATACTCAAAGTACCAGTTACCCAGATGCGCGTACGCATCCAAGCATCTCCCATCCTTCTTTATTAGCCCTTTCATGTGGCGTATAGCTCCAGTCCAATCACCTGACTCTAGTATATCTATGCCAATACCAATTGGGCAGTCAAATTCTTCAGAGTTATTATCTGGAAGAATATTCTCTATCTCCCATGCTGGGCGTTTTCCAAAATCTAGTATTTTGTCATAAGGATAAGATAGTTCTGCGCCTTCTTCATTTAAATAAAATTCATCTTTTGGATTCCAGTAACCAAAGCTTTTAAGGTTTAAGTTTTCTAAGTTTTTGATTTGCATTTCGGCTTTAGTGCCATCTCGGAATTTTGCAAGTTTTGAGATATCTGGTTGAACATAATCAGTCTCTATACTAGATGATAGTTTTTTAGATGGTTTTTCGATAAGGTTTTCTCCTTCAACAAGTCGTACTACATCTCCACCACAAGAAGTACAGCTTCCTCTGATAACGAGATTTCCTTTATCTACACTCATTGTTGCATTACCTACACCATTCATATCTGAGCAATTAGTACACCAAACATTATTGAGGAGCTTCAATCTGATATTTTTTGGTATAGTTTCCCATGCTTTTTTTGCTTCAGGCGATTGATTCATTTCTATAACTCCTCTCTTAAAGTTCGTATATATATGGAACGCTAGCTATCATTGTAAGCTGAGTTTGGCAAGGTTTCTAGCGGGTAATGCCATGTCCAGTAGAACATTGTTTAGCTTTTTTTCGTAGCACTTCAAGAGAAGATTTTAGCCATGCAAGCGCAAGTCGCATGCATGTGCAAGTGTGTTGTGCAAGTGCATCGATTTGAGACGTCTACATTAGTGACATATGTCTAAGTAAATTCTCGGAAAATCCGATAATTAGCAATACAAGTGGTACCCACTTTGCTTTGTTAATATATATGGGGATGGGAATCAAAATAATGCAGATAGAACTCTTCAAATTTTTAAAAATGCTTAGCATTTCAACAACTATGCTCTTGCTATTAACAGCATGTGCTGACTCTTTTAATGACCCTTGTAAAGATGGTAATTGTGATAAGAGTAAGAATGTAACTAGCTCTGCAGAGGGGAATTCCAGTAGTATTTCAAATAATAATACTAATGCCATAGGTTCTAACTCTGGGAGTTCAAGTTCTTCTGGCTCAACGGGCTCCAGCTCTTCCGGCGTTGATTCAAATAACCGTGCACCCACAGCCATCGGTATGGGTTCCGGTGCTGGTACAACTTCTAATAGCACTTCTTCTAATGGAGCATCCACGCAAACGGGGGGATTTGGGCTCAATACCAGCGGTAATACTGGAGAAAGCAACTCAAATAGTAATAATGAAGAGCAGAATATTTATACTGAGAATTTTATTATCGTTGATCAACTTGTGGATAAAGTTGTAGAAACAGAAACTCTTTTCTCTTTACAGTTTGTTGTTTCTGGAGCCTACCCTTTAAAATATGAGTGGTATAAAAAAACTTCTGGTTCTGATGTAAAGATAGGTACAAACCAACCTGTTTTTTATGAATTCAATGCTAATTTTTCACATCAAGGTATTTACTATGTCGTCGTTACCGATGGTAAAGGCAATAAGATAAAAAGCCGCGAAGCTAAACTGCATGTTGTCGCAGGAAGAAATGCTTGTGATTCCGGTGAGTATGCTCCTAGATATAAAATGGATAGAAGTGGTCAGCTGGATTGGAACTTTCTATATGATAAACCATATTTAGGTCCTAGAGAAAGTTATGCCATTCAAAAAATAAGTCCTACCAGTGATTCTGAATTTCATATTATGACTTGCAATTTTGCTGTTACCAAAGGTTTTTACTTTTGGTGTAATGGTAGACTTTTAGGTCATGTAAAATATCAATGTCAAAATGGTAAATTTAAAATGATTGAAAATTCTTGTGACTGCGAGCAGTTTGAGGCTGGTGGAAATTGAGTATTCATATGAAGAGAAAAAAATTAAAATTAACTATTTCTATTAGAAAAGCCATTTATTGGTCTCTTTCGGGCTTTATGGTAGCTTATTTTTTAAATGCCTGTGGAGAAGACTTTGATCAACTAATAGGTAATGAAGATCAAAATAATTATTCCGACTCCGAACATGACCCTTCTTCAATTAATTATATTCAATACGATCCAATCACTAATAAAGATCCAGACAAGAACAGCAATGGGTCATCAACTGGAGGAAGTTTTGGTTTTTCAGGCGGAAACAGTGGTAGTTCAGCGAGTCGATTTAATAGTGGTCCTGCTGGGGGAATTGCAACAGCTGGCGGTGCCTTAGATCAAGGGTCTACTAATGACTCTAAAAATAGAACTTTAGCTTATAGTGATTATGATGGCAGTGGGTTTTATTATTTTTCTAAAATGACCGAACCCGAACCTGTTTTTACACATGAGGGAAAACCCTTCGCCCTGCAATTTGTGGCTATTGGAAGGTTTCCTTTAAAGTATATTTGGTACAAAGAAAGCACTGCAGGTAGGAAAGTTGTAGGAACAGATTCCACGGTTTTTGCAAAAGTGGCAGCTTCCACAAATGACCAAGGCAAATATTTTGCTACAGTTACCGATGCCGATGGCAATATGTTAACCAGTAAAACAGTTGAATTAAAAGTTCGACCTTCTAACAAGCCATGCCCTGGTGGAAGTTATGGACCCTCCAATGGTTATGATTTTGAACAACTAGTTCACGAAAGTAGGATGCCAGCGGGTTACAGACATTTGAGCGCTAATGTAAATGCGACAAAAAGCACACACACTTTAGAAATTAATTGTAGTCTTATCACTAGCTTTTATCAGAATTGCTCTGGAACTTTAGTTTATCAATGTAGCAATGAAAAATATATTAAACTTTTTGGTCAATGCATTTGTAATCAAGATTTGGGTGGTTGAGGATACAAAATAGAATCAACTAGCCATTTCATTTTATTAAAGAAAATCTATGTTTTAAGTTTTTAATAATTTCATTTTTTTAGATTCCTCCTCAGTGCAAAAAATCCGATACAATGGTCGATGGATCGTTTGCTTTCATATAAAAGCTTAAACCTTTTAAAAAGCCTATACCCTGTTCTTGCAACCGCATATGGATAGGTTTAATAATTTCTAAGTCTCCCCAAAAGTAAATCTTGTTTTCATAATTAAAAACCTGAGGAGCACTGAGCCTTGTACTTTTAATCAACGCAAAATCTATGGCAGCATTAATTAAGGTAACATTATTAGCTTGGGTAATGGCTTTAAAATGGGTGTTGGGGAGTTGAGATATTTTAGTGTAAATAGAAGGTTGATCAGCAGAAACAACTTGAAAGCTGACTTGCCACTCTTTAGCCAACTCTGCAGCTCTTAAATGTAAGATTCGAGATCCAGAGCGACACAACTCAATCAATTGTTCATGAGACAAATGGCTAAAGGTTTTGGCTCTATTAAAAATCAAGGGATCAGCATTGCAAACACCCAAAACATCTTTAAAAATATAACAGTTTCCATGAAAATATTTGGCAAAAGCCAGGGCTGTTGTATCTGAACCTCCACGTCCGAGAGTAGTAATTTCTTTGCTTTGTGGATTCACGCCTTGAAAACCAGCAACGATAACTACTTTGCCTTTTTTTAATTCCTCTTCAACACGAATGGGTTTAAGCTCTTTGATTTTGGCGTTGTTATGTTCTTCTTCGGTAAAAATTCCGGCCTGACTGCCAGTAAAACTAATGGCGGGACATCCTAAATCATTTAAAACCATACTCACTAATGCCATCGAAATGCGTTCACCGGTAGTTAACAACATGTCTAATTCTCGGCGATGTGGGGTTGGGGAAACCTGATAAGCCAGTTTAACTAATTCGTTGGTTTGATGTCCCATAGCGCTCACAACAACAATAACTGATTGGCCTTGGTCGCGATAAGATTTAATTAGTTCAGCTCGTTTTTTTATTTTTTCTGGAGTGGCTAAGCAACTGCCCCCAAATTTGACCACCAAAACTTTCAATTTACTTACCTCTTTGATTCTGCATTTTTATTTTATCAATTTAAATGTATCATTATAATACGTTGAACTAATAGGCAAATCATTGAGTTCAAGCAATAAAATACCGATAAATTCTCTATAGATAGGCCCCCATTTTGCTACATATATAATTAGAGGTATATATTGAAATACGCTTTCCTAATTTCTATAATTTTAAGCTTTCTTTCTTTGGGCTGTGATAGCAATCCATTTAACCCTTCATCTGTAGAGTGTAAGGGCGAGAGTGAAGACTGTAAATCTCAGAACAGTGCTTCTTCAACAGTAGGCAATGAACAACAGGATTCTAATTCCAACGGAAGTCAAAACAATGGAAATCAAGAAAATAATAATTCTAGATCCAATGGTGGGACACCCATATCTAACACTCAGGGCGGTGGTGGTAGCTCTAATGGCAGTAGTTCTGGTACAGGTAGTGCAGGTGGTTTTGTAGAGGGTACAAGGCCAAATTCAAGTTCAGGAAGCGAAACGCGTTCGAGTAATAATATTAAGTATAATAGCCCAGGTGGATCGACTAGTTACTTTAGTAAAATCAATGAACCTTTAGATCAGCAAGTGGAAATTAATTTGCCTTTTGCATTTAAGTTTGTAGCCGTTGGAAAAATGCCCCTAGTTTACAAATGGTACAAGATCACTCCAACGGGAAACACAATTCAGTTAGATAATTCTTCCACCTTTTTTTCAAAAGCCAGTGCAACAGCCACAGATGCTGGATCTTACTACGCCACTGTGGAAGACTCAGAAGGAAATATTCTAACCAGTCGACGGGCTCAATTGATAGTTAATCCAGAACGAAGAAATTGTAATTCAGGAAAATTTGGTCCGCAGTTTGATACAACAAAAAATACTTATGACTTTAGAAATTTAGTTCCAGAAGCTCTTATGCAGAGGAAAGCTGGAGTGGAAGTCACAAATCTTGGTGCTGAAATTGATGGTTATGCTTTAAACATAAAATCGTGTCCTTATTATGAAGGAACTGGCAATAGCTGTTCTGGGAACAGCACTTTATTGCAATGTCAGAACGGAAGCTACTATGTTGTTAGTACCAACTGTAGGTGTGTTAATATTGATTATGGTGGTAATTAAGTATTAAGGAATCATTTCAAGATTTGAGCAATAAATAATTGTAGATGATTTTGAGCCTGTAATCTAAATTGTGTAACTGCTTAACCTATACTAGGGTGATTAACTCACCTTGAAGGAGTAAGCAGCATGGATATAGATTCTATATAAGACTTGTTTGAAAAAAAATATTTAAAGTAAAATAAAAAAAATGAATATCAAACTACTTATAGTTTTACATTCTATTCTATTACAAGACAATAAATGGGAAGGTTGTTATTTATATTTTCTAAATGAATATTCAAACTCTTTTATACAATATCCAAAACTCTTAGATGAAGCACAACTATAAAAAGGTAAATTTGAACCTGATCGCAAAGACAGTAGAATTACAGTTTTAAACTATGAGAATGTTAAAAATAAAGCTGATTCTGTTGTGAAATTTGAAATTTGAAATTGAAATAAATGAATAAAAATACAATTTTGAAGCAACTTACAAAGATGGATTTCCATCTCAATTGGATTTCCATGTGAAAGAAAATGGCAAGTTTTCTTATGGTAAAAAATATAAACTTAAAAAATCAATTAATGGTTTTTGTCAGATAGATTCAGAAAGTATTTCTAAAGGAGATAAAAAAGCATTTGTAGAAATTTATTCTTTAAACTAATGCATAGAATTCTCGAAAAAAAATCAAAAAAGGTTTGTTAAGTCAATCCCTCTGGGAGAAATATACTCCTGCTGAGAGAATTCAATTGGAAAAACTCGTGTCA